>NZ_FOGZ01000001.1 GCF_900111365.1 Propionibacterium cyclohexanicum | reverse complement strand
ACAACAAGCCCGGAACAACAACCACACACTAACACAAACCAGCAAACCAACCAAACCCAAAAGCCCAGCCAGCCCACCAAAACAACCAACCAAACAATACCAGAAACAACCCCCCACAACAAAACCAGAAGACCATTCCCGATATCCCAATCGATTACCAGAAACCAGCTGCTCGCCACCGATAATCGATAATTCAGTTGTCAACCTGCCTTGCGGCAGCTCATCAATAGTAGAGACCTCGTTGACTCGCGTCAAGTCGGTGCTGCCACCTGCTCTTCGAGATCACTTCACCGGCCCGAGAGCCGATGCAGTACTTCCCAATGAGCACTTCCCAATGAGCACCTCCGGATGACCGGAGGCAGCGCTTCCCAAGTGTCAGACCAGCCCTCCCGGTGCCCTTGCGACCACCGTTGTGACCTGCCTGCCCCTCAGGGGGCGAGAAAGAACAGTACACGGTGCGCCACGACCTTGCAAGTCGGGCCCTGCGACAGTCGCCCTCGCCCGCGAGGGCGTCACCGGTTGACGCGCACTGCCCCAATGGTGTGCTTGCCGCGCCGAAGGACCGCGTACCGGCCGGCCAGCAGGTCTTCGGGTTCAATCGTCTGGTCGATGTCGGTCACCTTCACATTGTTGAGATAGGCGCCGCCCTCTTCGATGGCCCTGCGCGCAGCGGACTTGCTTGCCACGACCCCGCTGGCCACCAGGGCCGAGACAACAGCAGGCCCGTGCCCGTCGGTGGGGTCGATCTCGACTGCCTTGATCTCGGCCATGACAGCGGCCAGTGTCGGCTCGTCGAGTCGGGCCAGCTCGGCAGAGCCGAACACCGCCCGGGCCGCCTCCTCGGCATGCCGACGAGCGATCTCGCCGTGCACGAGATCGGTGACGTCGTCGGCCAGCGCATGCTGGGCTGCCCGGCGGTGCGGACTGCTCAGCGTCTGCTGTTCCAGGTCCATGATCTCCTCACGGGAGCGGAAGCTCATCGCCTTGAGATATTCGATCACCTTGGAGTCCTCGGCGTTGAGGAAGAACTGGTGCAGGGCGTAGGCCGAGGTCATGGCCGGGTCGAGCCAGACACCGCCCCCCTCGGTCTTGCCGAACTTCGTGCCATCGGATTTGAGCAGCAGCGGGGTGGCCAGGGCGTGGACGTGCTCACCGCTCGCCCGGCGAACGAGCTCGACCCCGGCGGTGATATTGCCCCACTGGTCCGAACCTCCGGTCTGCAACCGGCAGCCATAGCGCCGGAAGAGCTCGAGGTAGTCCATGGACTGCAGCAGGACGTAGCTGAACTCGGTGAAGGAGATCCCCGACTCCAGTCGGCTCTTGACGATCTCGCGATCGAGCATCCGGTTGACCGGGAAGTACTTGCCGATGTCACGCAGGAAGTCGATGGCCGAGATCGAACTGGCCCAGTCCAGATTGTTGACCATCCGTGCGGCGTTCTCCCCCTCGAAGCTCACGAACTGCGAGCTCTGCTCGCGCAGCCTCGACACCCACCCGGCAACGACCTCCTTCGAGTTCATCACCCGCTCACCGCTGGCCTTGGGATCGCCGATCAGCCCCGTGGCTCCTCCGACGAGAATGAGTGGCCGGTGACCCGCAGCCTGGAGACGACGCGCCGTGAGCAGTTGGACGAGATGACCGATGTGCAGGCTGGGCCCGGTGGGATCGAAGCCCACATAGAAGGTGACCGGGCCCTCGTCGAGCTGCGCTTCGAGCGCCCTCGGATCGGTCGAATTGGCCAGCAGGCCACGCCAGGTCAGGTCCTCAAGCAGTGCATTCACCCGGCCATGCTATCGAGACCCCCCGGGCCGGCGCCCGCTCAGTCCAGTGCCCAGCTGCGGGCGGCGGACACCAGGGCATCGAGTTCGCTGAGCTGGGCGGCCACCTGCACCGGTGCTGTCCCGCCCCGGGCATTGCGGGAAGCCACCGAGCCTTCCACGGTGAGCACCTCGCGCACCTGCGGACGCAGCGCCGGGTCGATCTGGTTGAGCTGGTCGTCATCCAGCTCGTCAAGGCCGAGCCCGTGCGCCTCGCAGTAGCGCACGGCACGTCCGGTGATGTCGTGGGCGCTGGCGAACGGCACCCCCTGCCGCACCAGCCAGTCAGCCATATCGGTCGCCAGGGAGAAGCCAAGCGGAGCGGCCTGGGCGAGCCGTTCCTCGTCGAAGGTGAGCGTCGCGACCAGGCCGGCCACCGCCGGCAGCAGCACATGGAGCTGGTCGACCCCGTCGAACAGCGGCTCCTTGTCCTCCTGCAGATCCCGGTCGTAGGCGGTGGGCAGCCCCTTGAAGGTGGCGAGCAGCCCGGCAAGATTACCGATGAGGCGTCCGGCCTTGCCGCGCGCAAGCTCGGCGACGTCGGGATTCTTCTTCTGTGGCATGATGCTCGAGCCGGTGCTCCATGCATCGTCAAGTTTCGCAAAGCCGAACTCCGGCGTTGTCCAGACGATGACGTCCTCGCTCAGCCGCGACAGGTCCACACCGATCTGGGCCAGCACATAGGCAGCCTCGCTGATGAGATCGCGGGCCGAGGTGCCGTCGATCGAGTTGGCGACACTGGCCTGGAAGCCCAGATCGTGGGCGACCTGCTCGGGATCTTGGCCCAGCGAGCTGCCCGCCAGCGCTGCCGAGCCATAGGGACTGATCGCCAGTCGGGCGTCCAGATCGCGGAAACGCTCGATATCGCGGGTCAGTGGCCAGGCATGGGCCAGCAGCTGGTGAGCCAGCAGAACCGGCTGGGCACTCTGCATATGGGTGCGTCCGGGCATGATGGCACTCGGATAACGACGGGCCCTGTTCTGCAGGGCCACGACGACCCCGAGCAGGTCGACAGTGAGCGCGCGGATCTCACGGCGCAGCCAGCGACGGATGAGCGTGGCGATCTGGTCATTGCGGCTGCGGCCGGCCCGCAGTCGGCCACCGAGCTCGGTGCCGACCCGCTCGGTGAGGATGCGCTCCAGGGCGCCGTGCACGTCCTCGTCACCGGGGGCCGGCTGCAGACTGCCGTCGACGATCTCGTCGCCCATCTGGCGCAATGCCTGGGTCATGGTGGCGAGCTCGTCCTCGGTGAGCAGTCCGGCTCGATGCAGCGCCGCGGCGTGCGCGAGTGAGCCGGCGATGTCGTCGGGCGCCAGTCTCCAGTCGAACTGGGTGGAGACACTGAGCGCGAACATCGCGTCAGCGGGCCCTCCGGCGAACCGTCCGCCCCACAAGAAGCCCTGCATGTGGTCCTGGCTCATTGTCAACCTTTCCGCTCACCATCGAAAGTCTCCCCACGCACAGGGGCGCGTCCCGTGCGCGCCATGTCGAGGAAGTACCGTGCCATCTCCTGCCCACCATCGCTGGGGCGGGTGATGACCATCACTGTGTCGTCGCCCGCGATCGTACCGACGACGGCATCCATGGCCACTCGGTCGATGGCTGACGCAAAGTACTGGGCTGCCCCGGGCGGGGTTCGCAGCACCGCCAGATTGGCCGAGGCATCTGCACCGATGAGGACCTCGGCGCAGATCCTGGCCAGCCGCTGTTCGTTTGCAGAGCGGTCGGCACTGCCCTCGCTGCCCGGCGGGGCGTAGACGAGCATGCCCGAGGCGGCCCGGACCCGGACCGCGCCGATGTCGAGCAGGTCCTTGCTCAACGTGCCCTGGCTGACGCTGATTCCCTCCAGGGCGAGCAGGTCCGCCAACTCGGCTTGCGAGCCGATCTCGCGGCCCTGGATGAGCTCAAGGATGCGGGACTGACGCACCATCCGTGAGGAGCTGGGGCGATCGGGGGCGCTCCGCGATGTCATGACAGGCTCCTTGCCGCCCTGCGCCCGCAGCTCAGGACTGCGCCCGGGCCCGGTCGAGCAGGCTCGGGAGCACCGCCACGAAGGCGTCGAGCTGTTCGGCGGTGATGATGAGCGGCGGCGCGATGCGCAGCACTCCAGGTCGGGGCGCATTGATGATCCATCCGGCCTCCAGCGCCAGATCGGCCACCGCCACCCCCACGGGATCGCGTAGCACGATGCCGCGCAGAAGGCCCTGACCGCGCACACCGGAGATCCGGGGATCGCCCAGCGCCATGACCGATCGGGCCAGGTGCTCGCCCAGCTGCCGGACATGGCTGAGCAGATCGTGGTCGGCCATGTAACCCAGCACTGCCAGCCCCGCGGCGCAGGCCACCGGATTTCCGCCGAAGGTGGTGCCGTGCTGCCCCGGGCCGAACAGTTCCGCTGCCTCGTTGAGCGCTATGCAGGCGCCGATCGGATATCCGTTGCCCAGGCCCTTGGCAACCGTGATGACATCGGGAACGATCCCGAGGCGCTGGTGAGCGAACCATTCGCCGCAGCGGCCCAGGCCGGTCTGCACCTCGTCGATCCACAACAGCGCGCCATAGCGGCCAGTGATCTCGCGGGCAGCCGGCAGATAGGAATCAGGCGGCTCCACGACCCCGTTCTCACCTTGGATCGGCTCCATGACTACCGCCGCGACGGTCTCGTCGACTGCATTGGCCAAGGCGCCGGCATCGCCATAGGGAACCCAGACGATCTCGCCGGGCAATGGCTCGAAGGGCGCCCGATAGTGCTCATTGGAGGTGATCGCCAGGGCGCCCATCGTGCGGCCGTGGAAGGAACCCTGCATCGCGACGATCTTGCCACGCCCAGTGAGTCGGCTGAGCTTGAAGGCCGCCTCGTTGGCTTCGGTGCCGGAGTTCGCGAAGAACACCCGAGCGGGGGTGTGCGCAGGGGCCAGCCGGGTGGCCAGATCCAGCAGCTTCTCCCCGAGCGCGATCTGGGTGGGTGAGGCGAACAGATTCGAGATGTGGCCCAGTGTGCCGAGTTGCTCGGTGATGGCCTGGGTGACCACCGGGTTGGCGTGGCCGAGGGCATGGACGGCAAGTCCGGCGAGCAGATCGGTGTAGTGATTGCCGTCGGCATCCCACACGTCCGCACCCTGTCCCCTCACGAGCACCCGGCGCGGCGGCCCGAAGGTGTTCATGAGTGTGTGCGCATAGCGCTCGCCCCACTGCTCCTGGCTGGCGTCCTGCTGGGCGCCGGTGGGTTCCGATGCCCCGGCGGCGGGTCCAGCTGCCCGGGTGGAGTGGATGGTGTCCTGATTCACTGGTGGTCCTTCCCGTCACCGCGCACCATGGTGCCGATGCCGTCATTGGTGAAGATCTCGAGCAACAGGGAGTGCTTCACGCGCCCATCGATGACGGTGGCGCGGCTGACCCCCTCGCGCACCGCGCGCAGGCAGGCCTCCATCTTGGGGCGCATGCCCGATTCGAGCTGGGGAAGCATCTCCTCGAGCTCGGCGGGGCTGATCTGCGTGATCACTTCCTCGCTGGTGGGCCAGTCGGCATACAGGCCGGCCACGTCGGTGAGCATGACGAGGCGTTCGGCGTGCAGCGCGACAGCCAGGGCAGCAGCAGCCGTGTCGGCGTTGACATTGAAGACCTCCTCGTGCTCGCCGGGCGCAACGGTGGCGACGACGGGAATACGCCCTGCATCGATGAGATCGCGGACCGACTCCGGCCGGACCTCCGTCACCTCACCCACCTGTCCGAGCGTGAGGGGCTTGCCGTCGACGAGCATCGTCTTGGGACGTGCCGTGAACAGCCTGGCGTCCTCGCCGGAGATGCCGACAGCGAAGGGGCCGTGATCGTTGATGAGGTTGACCAGCTCGCGTCCGACCTGGCCGACGAGCACCATCCGGACGACGTCCATTGCCTCCTTGGAGGTGACGCGCAGACCTCCGCGGAACTCGCTGCGAATGTCGAGACGCTTGAGCATCCTCGTGATCTGCGGGCCTCCACCATGCACGACAACGGGTTTCACTCCGCAGCGGCGCAGGAAGACCATGTCCTGGGCAAAGGCATGCTTGAGCTCATCGTTGACCATCGCATTGCCGCCGTATTTGATGACGACGATCTGCCCGGCGTACTGCTCCAACCAGGGCAGGGCCTCGATGAGAGTGGCGGCCTTGGTGATCGCTGCCTCGTGATCGATGCTTCGCACCCGGCTCACGAGGAGTACTCCGCATTCTCTTTGACATAGCCGTAGGTGAGATCGTTGGTCCACATCACGGCCTGCTCGGTACCGGCGTGCAGATCGACGACGACGGTGCACTCGCGCCCGGAGAGGTCAACCAGCGAGCGGTCCTCGCCGATTCCCCCGTGGCGGAAGACCATCACCCCGTTGAAACTCACGTCGAGCGACTCGGGTTCGAACGCGGCCCCGGTGGTTCCCACCGCCGACAGCACGCGGCCCCAATTGGGGTCCTTTCCGAAGACCGCGCACTTGAACAGATTGCTGCGGGCAATGGCCCGTCCCACCTCCAGGGCGTCCGCCTCGCTCGCGGCACCCTGGACGGCGATCGTGATGTCGTGGGCGCTGCCCTCCGCGTCGCCGAGCAGCTGGTGGCCAAGGTTGAGGCAGACCTCGGCCAGGCCGGCGGTGAACTCCTTGGTGTCCACCTGCACACCCGAGGCCCCCGAGCTCAGCAGCAGGACGGTGTCGTTGGTGGACATACAGCCGTCCGAGTCGAGCCGGTCAAAGCTCACCGCGGTGGCCGCACGCAGGGCAGTGTCTGCCTGTTCGGCGCTCAACACGGCGTCGGTGGTGATGACGACGAGCATGGTTGCCAGCGCTGGCGCAAGCATCCCCGCGCCTTTGGCCATCCCACCGATCGACCATCCACCGCCGGTGAAGCTGGCGGTCTTGGGGCGCGTGTCGGTGGTCATGATGGCCCTCGCGGCATGAGCTCCGCCGTCCTCACTGAGCTCGGTGACCGCGCGATCGACACCGCCCAACAGCTTGTCCATCGGCAGGCGGACGCCGATGAGGCCGGTGGAGCCCACCGCCACCTCGGCGGGAGTGACGCCCAGGCGTTGTGCGACGCGCGCGGCGGTGGTGGCGGTATCGGCCAGCCCGGGCTCACCTGTGCACGCATTCGCGCCACCCGAGTTGAGCACCACGGCTGCGAGTGTGTGGTCTTCGAGCGCTCGGCGCGACCACACGACCGGCGCGGCACACACCCGGTTCGAGGTGAACACGCCGGATGCGACGAACTGGGGGCCGTCATTGACGACGAGTGCCAGGTCGGGATTGCCGCTGGCCTTGAGCCCGGCGGACACTCCCGCGGCGCGGAATCCCTTGGCAGTGGTGACACTCACGGTGCAACTCCGATCAGCGGCAGGCCGGTGGTCTCCGGCAGCCCCAATGCAAGATTCATGGATTGGATGGCGCTGCCGGCCGTGCCTTTCGTGAGATTGTCCAGGGTGCACACGGCGACGAGCCGGCCCGCCTGCGGGTCGAGCGTGGCGTTGACGCTCACCGCATTGGACCCGAGCACCGATTTGCTGGCAGGCCATACGCCCTCGGGCAGCACGTGGACGAAGGGTTCGCCCCGGTAGCTGTCGAGATAGGCCTCACGAATCTGCCCGGCGCTCACCGAGGCATCGACTGGGGCGGTGACGACTGCCAGGATTCCGCGCGGCATCGGCGCGAGCATCGGGGTGAAACTGATGCTCGGCTGCCGCGCACCCAGTGCCTCGAAGTTCTGGAGCATCTCGGGAATGTGCCGGTGAACTCCTCCCACACCATAGGCGCTCATCCCACCGGCCGTCTCGCTACCGAGGAGATGCTGCGTGGCAGCACGGCCGGCACCGCTGGTCCCCGAGCCGCCCACGGCCGTGACGTCATGCCCGTCCACCAGGCCATGGACCAGCGCGGGCGCCAGGGCCAAGGTGACTGTGGCCACCCAGCAGCCCGGCGCGGCGATCCGGTGGGCACCGGTCAGTTTCTCGCGCTGGCCGGGCAGCTCGGGCAGGCCGTAGGGCCACGCTCCGGCGTACGGACTGTGGTAGAAGCGCTCCCAGCGCGAGGCGTCGGTGAGCCGGTGATCGGCACCGCAGTCGATGACCAGGGCATCGGGGGGCAGCTGCTCGGCAAGCTCACCCGATGCCCCGTGTGGCAGGGCGAGAAAGATGACGTCGTGGCCGGCAAGGTTCTGTGGCGTGGTCTCGGCGACCGTCCGGTCGGCGAGCGGCCACAGGTTGGGATGCGAATCCCCGAGTCGCGATCCGGCGCTGGAGCCGGCAGTGAGGGCGCCGATCTCGATCTCGGGATGGTCGAGGAGCAGGCGCAGCGCCTCTCCCCCGGCGTAGCCGGTGCATCCGGCTACTGCGGCAGTGAACGACATAGGCATAAGTATGCCCCTCTTCGCATAATTATGCGAAACCTGACCCTGCGCGCCATCGCCCCGCCGACCCTCCTGCGCCTCTCGGCCGAGACAACCGGCGTCCTCTCGGTCGAGAGGAACGGCGTTCCCCTAGCCGACCGGATCGGCTGTCCGGGTGAGCGTCGTTACCTTCTCGCCGGCAGCCGGGACCGACTCGTCCCATCCGGCGGCGGAGTCCGGATCGTGGCGGCGCAGGAAGAGCACCGCGATGATGCCAGCCATGAGCACCGCTGCCGGGAGGAGCATGGCCTGGGCCATCGCGGTGGAGAAGCCGGGCGCGATCGCGGCCGGCAGTCTCCCCGACCCGAAACCGCTGCTCGAAGTCCCCGAGCCAGGCAGGTTCGCTTCCAGACGTGACTGCATGAAGGTGGCAATGGCGGCCGATCCGAGCACCGATCCGATGGTGCGCGTCGTGTTGTAGATCCCGGCCCCGGCGCCGGCCTGACGGGGTGCGAGGCTTCGGGTGGCGGTCGTGGCCAGCGGTCCCCACATTCCGGCGTTTCCTATTCCGGTGAGCAGCGAGGGTGCCAGGAAGGCCCATACCGGCACATCGCTGTTCATGAGAGCGGCGTACCAGAAGATTGCCGCCGAGCTGAGGAACAGTCCCGGAATGAGCAGCACACGCGGGTCCACCCGGTCGAGCAGCTTGCCGGCGAGCGGAGAGAGAACTCCCGCGGCAACGGCCATCGGCACCTGGAGCAGAGCCGCCTGGGTGGGATCGAGTCCCCGAGCGAGCTGGAGGAAGAACATATAGGGCAACGACATGCTCGTCACGGCGAATCCGACGGTCGTGACGCCGATATTCGAGAAGGCGAAGTTGCGGTCGCGAAACAGCCCGAGCGGCACGAGCGCCTCGCTGGTCGTCCGGGCCTGCTGCCAGACGAACAGAGCCAGAACCACGACGCCGGCGATGATGAGACCCCATACCGAGATGGGCCCCCAGATGGTGCCCCACTTGTAGGTTTCGCCCTCCTGGAGTCCGAAGACGATGAGGAACAGGGCGATGGCGCTGAGTATGACGCCGAGGACATCGAAGCGATGGGTGTGCTGCTCGAGCTGGGGAACGAAGATCGCCGCCAACACGAAGCCGGCGATTCCGACCGGGACGTTGACGAAGAAGATCCACTCCCAGCCGGCACCGTCGATGAGCAGGCCGCCGGCCAGCGGTCCGACCAGCATCGCGACACCGGAGGTGGCGCCCCACAGCCCCATGGCGCCACCTCGCCGGTCGGGCGGGAAGGTCCGGGTAATAATCGCCATCGTCTGGGGCGCCATGAGCGCAGCGCCGACTCCCTGAACAGCGCGCATGGCGACGAGCATGCCAAGGCTGCCCGACAGTCCGCAGCAGAAGGAGGCAAGCGTGAAGATCGCCAGGCCGGTGAGGTAGACATTCTTCGGACCGAAGCGATCGCCGAGGCGACCTGTGATGAGCAGCGGAACGGCGTAGGCCAGCAGATAGGCACTGGTGACCCACACCACATTGTCGAGATTGCTCGTGGAGGGATCGAGAGCAGCCTTGATGGCGGGATTGGCGACCGAGACGATCGTCGTGTCGACCAGGATCATGAAGAAGCCGATGATCATGGCCCACAGCGCGGGCCACGGGCTGCGGGAGGCCGAGTGCGCCGTGGTGCCCGCGGCGGCGGTGGTGTCGCTCATATCTGGACAGCCTTTCGTTGTTCGAGATAGTCGTGTGAGTCGGGGCGCTTCCAGGCGTCCCAGATGAACGAGTCCTGGTCAAGTTGTTCGATGATGTCGTCGAGCCACGACAATTCCGTGTCGAGATGACGCTGTTCGCGATCGATCTCGATGAGGAACTGCTCGGCTACTCCCTGGGCCCGGGCCCGGGCAAGGCCGTCGCTTCGGAGTCGTCGTTCTCCGGTGATGGCCGCGCGACGGGTCTCCAGGCAATCGATGACCTGACTGCGCGGCAAGTTGTGTGCCTCGGACAAGGCCACCCGGAACTCGACGAGACGATCCGTCCTCGCCAGCTCGCGGCCGACCCAGTCCATCGCCGCGTCGTGGCCTTGACGGGTAAGCGTATAGGTCGTCCGCTCAGGGCGCTTGCCCTCGCGGTCCACGCCCACCTCGGTCACCAGCCCAGCCGCCTCCAAGCGGGCCACGGTGTGGTAAACGGTGCCGTTCGTGATGGGCACGAGCCGGTCCTTGTGCCGTTCCAGCATGACGCGCTTCATCTCGTAGGGGTGCATGTCGTTCTCGTCGAGAAGCGCCAGCAGGATGACGCCCAGCGGCGTGAGGCGATCGGCAGGGTCTCTCAATCGTCCGCCTTTCTCCGTTCCACGTTATGGTCCGCGTGAATTAGTCTACGTAAACTATAACACTCCGTGGCCAGGACCCATTTCTCCGCCGCAATCGGCATGCCGCAGTCGGGACGGCATGCCAGCCATCACCGCAGCCAGGACGGCATGCCAGCCATCACCGCAGCCAGGACGACATGCCAGCCATCACCGCAGCCGGGACGGCATGCCAGCCCACGCCGCAGCCGGGACGGCATGCGGGCCAACGGCTAGTCTGGCCCGCAGCGGCAACGAGAGGCGGACGATGAATCACTACAGCCAGGCGTCGCGCTTGCAGGGCGTGCACTACGACGTGCGCGGCAAGAACATGGTCGAGGCCCAGCGGATGGAGTCGGCAGGCCAGCAGATCCTCAAACTGAACATCGGCAATCTCGCGCCCTTCGGTTTCGAGACGCCGGAATCAGTGGTGCGCAGCATGATCGCTCACCTGCGCGAGTCAGAGGGCTACTCGGACTCGCGCGGGGTCTATTCGGCCCGAACGGCGGTGGCGAACTATTACCAGACAAAGGGCCTGGACGTCGACGTGGACCAGGTGCTGCTGGGCAACGGGGTCAGCGAGCTCATCTCGATCGTCCTGCAGGCCATGCTCGACACCGACGACGAGGTGCTCATCCCGGCGCCCGATTATCCCCTGTGGACGGCGCAGACGACGCTGTGCGGCGGCCGAGCCGTGCACTATCTGTGCGACGAGAGCAATGGCTGGAATCCCGACCCGCACGACATCGAATCGCGGATCACCGAGCGCACCCGCGCCATCGTGCTCATCAACCCGAACAACCCCACTGGGGCGGTCTACGAGGCGCAGGTGGTGCGGCAGGTCGTCGAGCTTGCTCGCGCTCATGGGCTCATCGTGCTGGCCGACGAGATCTACGAGAAGATCATCTACCGCGGTCAGCACACCTATGCTGCTGAGGAGGCCGGCGAGGACGTGCTGTGCCTGACCTTCTCGGGCCTGTCCAAGGCCTATCGGGCCTGCGGCTTCCGAGCGGGCTGGATGGTGGTCACCGGGCCGCTCGGCAAGGCAGACGATCTGCGCGAGGGCATCCAGCTGCTCGCCAATATGCGGATGTGCGCGAATGTGCCGGCCCAGCACGCCATCCAGACCTGTCTGGGCGGCTATCAGTCGATCGACGATCTGGTGGCACCCGGCGGCCGCTTCCACGAACAGATCGAGCTGGCCGCGAGCATGCTCAACGAGATCGAGGGGGTCAGCTGCGTACCGGCCAGCGGCGCGCTCTATCTGTTCCCCCGCCTCGACCCGCAGCGCTTCCCGATCACTGACGACGAGGACTGGGCGCTGGGTCTGCTCAAACGCAAGAAGATCCTCATCAGTCATGGACGCGGATTCAACTGGCCGGATCCCGACCACTTCCGGCTCGTCGCGCTACCCGAGGAGAAGATGTTGCGCGAGGCACTGGGGCGCATAGCGGAGTACTGCGAGGAGACGCGAGTGGGTTGAGCGCAGGCGAGGAGACTTCCTCCGTCCACTCGACCCACTTGATCGACACGACTCAGTCACCTGGCCGTGCAGAGGGTCACCGGCAAACCTGCGTGCCCTGTCCGTAGCGCTCCGCTGGGCGGACGCTGCTGTGTCCGAACTGAGACCGGTCACAGTTTCAGTTGAAATACGGTTGCGCAGATCCCCGCATTACGCCTAACGTTTCCTGTAACCGCATTCAGGTTGACTCGGAGGCATCGTTGCCGACGATTCGTTCCGGTACAAGGGTTCACACGCGGAGCAAGGGGGCTCAGGTCATCGTGACCGACTACATCAATCCACTCGTGCTGCAACGCGCCGATCCGTTCGTCCTCAGGGACGATCGGGCGGACGGCGTGCAGTACTACTTCACAGGGTCATATCCCAGATATGACCGGATCACACTGAGACGAGCAGCGCGTCTCGACGCTCTTCAAGCGGCGCCGGAGAAGACCATCTGGCGCGCTCACTCCTCGGGTCCGCTCAGCCACCTCATCTGGGCCCCCGAGCTGCACCGCGTCGCAGGCACGTGGACTGTCTACTTCGCCGCCGCTCCGGACACAAAGATCAGCGACGACACGTTCAACCACCGCATCTACTGCCTGCAGTGCGAGGACGATGACCCGCTGACAGGCACATGGATCGAACGGGGCCTTGTAGACACCGGCGACACGTTCAGCCTGGACGCGACGACCTTCACGCGCGATGGAGTCCAGTACCTCGTCTGGGCCCAACAGGACCTGGCGATCGAGGGGCACTCGAACATCTACATCGCCCGGATGTCGAACCCCTGGACCCTGGCCGACCGGCCGTCCTTGCTGAGCCATCCAGAGCTCGACTGGGAGAGGGTGCGCTTCGCCGTCAACGAGGGTCCCGCCGTCCTCATCCACGACAACCGAATCTTCCTCACCTACTCCGCCAGCGGCACTGGCCCCGAGTACGCGGTCGGCCTGCTGCGGGCAGATCTGCGTGCCGACCTCGAGGATCCGAACTCGTGGACCAAGTCTGCACAGCCCATCTTCAAGAGCGCCCCGGACGCCCACCAGTACGGCCCTGGCCACAACTCGTTCACAACGTCCGAGAACGGGGCCGATGACCTCATCGTCTATCACGCCCGCAACTACACCGAAATCGTGGGCGACCCGCTCTTCGACCCCAACCGTCATGCCCGCATCGGGCGCGTGACCTGGGACGAACAGGGTTCCCCCCAGTTCGGGCGACCCGCGCCCGACACACGCTGGACACCTACGAGCACTGAGATCATCACCGGCAAGGGGGCCGAGATCTGATGAACACTCTGAAGCGACCGGTTTTCTGGAACTTCGGGCTGCTGTACTTCTTCTACTTCGCCACCTGGCAGCTGTCCGCGACGTTCCTGCCCATGTGGCTGCAGGACGTGGCCCACATCAACGCCACGAACATCGGTCTGCTCAACACCGTCGCTGCCCTCGCGGCGCTCGTCCTGCAACCAGTCTTCGGCCCGCTGCAGGACAGACTCGGGTTGCGCAAGCAGCTCTTCTACTTCGTCACCGTATGCATTCTCTTCGCGGGGCCGCTGTTCAACTGGGTGTTTCTGCCCATCCTGCGCAGCAATGCCGTGCTCGGAGCCGTCGTCGCCGGCGTCTATCTGAGCCTGTGCCTCAACGGCGGCGTCGGAATCGTAGAGGCCTACAACGAGCGTTCGTCGCGCGCCTACCGATTCGAGTACGGGCACGCACGCCTGTTCGGCTCCCTGGCCGGTGCCACTGCCTCCTTCGTCGGCGGCTTCATGTTCACTTCCGGCCAGTCTTCGATCTTCTGGGCAATGACGTTCTGCGGCGGCATGCTGATCGCGCTCATCAGCCTCGTCCACGTCCCGCGCGACGCCGTCGAGCGCGCCGAGGGAGTCGCTGAGGTGCACAGCGCCCAAGAGAGCGTGGAAGTGACGAAGGAGGACTTCGCGGCGAACACCTGGCGAAACCGCAGCTTCTGGGGCTTCGCGATACTGATCATCGGCTCGGCGACCATGTACGACGTCTTCGACCAACAGTTCGCCAACTACTTCTCCGGGCACTTCGTGGACCAGGGCATGGGGACCCTCGCCCAGGGCGAGGCCTTGTTCTCGCGTGTGGTCTCCGTGCAGATTCTACTCGAGGCGCTGTTCATGATCGTCATGCCGTGGTTCATCAACAAGATCGGCGCCAAACGCGGCCTGGTCATCTACGGCACGATCCTCTTCGTCCGCGTCCTGGGCTGTGCCTTCATCCCCAACGTGTACATGCTCGTGTTCTGGCGCCTGCTCGCATCGCTCGAGATGCCCTTCATGCTGATCTCGGTCATGAAGTACATCACCTCGGTCTTCGACAAGAAAGTCTCAGCGACCGTCTACATGTACGGCTTCGGCACAGCCAAGCAGATCGGCGTCTCGATCTTCTCCCTGGGAATGGGTGCCCTGTACACGTCGTTGGGCTTCCGGCACGCATATCTGATCCTGGCCATCGCGATCGCCGTTCTCGTGAGCGGAGGGGCCCTGCTCATGCGCTCCGACCGAGTGCGCCCGCCAGTCGAGAGCGTCGCCGTAGTCTGAAACCATGAGCACCCAGCCCGAGAGGCACCGGCCGACCATCCGCGATGTGGCAACGGCGGCCGGAGTCTCTCGAGCGACGGTCTCCCGCGTCCTCAATGGCGGGCACTGGGTCAGCCCGGAGGCCGCCGGCCGTGTCCAGGCGGCGGTGCGCGAGACCGGCTACGTGGCCAACGTCCACGCGCGTGGCCTCGCCATGGGCCGGGCGAACTCGGTCGCATTTCTCCTCGGGGAGCCGCAGCGGCTCCTGTTCGAAGACCCGAACTTCGCGACACTGTTGCGCTCCGTGGCCGACGAGCTCGGCCGTCGAAGGCTGTCGTTCATCCTCATGACCACCGACAATCCCCAGGAAGAAGCTCGCAACCTCGCTTACCTGCAGGCGGGTCACGCGGACGGCGTCCTGCTGGTCTCCTGGCACGCGGGTGCCGCACGCCTGATCCGCTCGCTCGTCGCAGCACAGGTGCCCACAGTCGTCGCCGAGCAGCCGCCGCGCAGGAGTGCCGGCGTCGGCTATGTGCACGTGGACGACTTCGAAAGCGCTCGAATGGCCGCCCAGTGCCTCGTAAGCGCCGGCGCCCAGCGCATCGCGATGATCGCCGGGCCCAAAGGGCCGTCCGGCACGGGCGACCGGATCGCCGGATTCCTCGATGTCGTCGGGCAGGACTACGACCGAGGCCTCATCGTCCACGGCGACTACTCATCGGCGAGCGGAGAGGACGCCGCGCAGCGCCTTCTCGACGATCCCCGGTACAGCCGCCCGAACGGGAGGCCTGCGGTCGACGGCATCTTTGCCAGCTCGGATGCCATGGCCGCCGGGGCCCTCAAGGTCATCCGCGAGCGCGGGTGGCTCGTTCCTGACGACATCCAGCTCATCGGTTTCGACGACTCACCCTTCGCAACGATCACGGACCCGCCACTCACGACGATCCGCCAGCCCTTCGAGGAGATCGGGCGCCGTATGGTCGTCCAGCTCGTCGACATGATCGACGGGGGCCCGTGCGTCGGCACCGTGCTCACGACGACGCTCGTCGAGCGCGGGTCGACCAGAGCGCAAGCATCAGTGGTTCCTGCCACTTCTGTCGAGTAGGGCTCCGACAAGCCCAATCGGGCACGCAGGGCCCGCCACACCACTATGCAGGGTGCCCCGGCTCTGCCGCCCGATTGTGGTCGCAGCCGGCTTCGCCACCACTAGCCCGCTCCGCTACCAGCTCGGCACGGTGACCTAGGCCTGGCGCAGCACCGCCCCGAAGCGCTCCTCGACGGCGCTGACCGCGGCATCGCGCACCTGCGTGGCTTCCGCACCGGTCAGTGTCCGTTCTGGGTGGCGCATCCGCAGGTTGTAGGCCAGCGATTTCTTGCCCTGGCCGACCTGCGGTCCGGTGTACACATCGAAGAGACTCACCGATTCGAGCAGTGTCCCGCCGCCTGCCACCAGGGTCTGCTCGACTTCGCCTGCCGCCACATCGGCATCGACGATGAGCGCCACGTCCTCCTTGGTCAGCGGGAAGGGCGAGAGGGCGACGACCTCGCCGGAACGCGGTGCCGAGTCGATGAGCAGATCGAGGTCGAGCTCGACGGCGCAGGTGCGAGGCGCCAGTCCGAAGGCTTCGATGACCGTGGGATGGAGTTCCCCCGCGGCGCCGATGTGTACGAGCTCCCCCTGCGCGTCGCGAACCGACAACCGCGCGCAGCGACCTGGATGCCATGGCGCGATGGCAGCCGCCGAGCGCACCAGCTCGGCCCCCAGCGTCTCGGCAGCCGTCTGGGCCACCAGGACGGCATGAGTCCAGTCGGCCGCAACTGCCGGACCACGCCAGCTGGCGGCCAACCACTGGCCGCTGACCAGTGCCGCGAGCATCCGCGGCTGATCCGGCAGCGACTCGTCGAGCGCCGCGATCTGCTCGGCGCCGGGGCGGTGCGAGACCGGCGGCATCGGGGCCGCCCCGGCCTGCCTGGCCCAGAACACCGAACCCTGCTCAAACAGTGCAAGGTCGTCTTGGCTACGGGAGGAGTTGCGGGATGCGGCAGCGAACAGTCCCGGCAGCAGGCTTGTGCGCAAGAAGGGCTGGGTGTCGGCAAGCGGATTGGCCAATCTCACCAGGCGGCGCAGCTCACAGTCCTGCGGCACCCCGAGCCGCTCGATCTCGTCGGCCCCGACGAAGGGCAGCGTGATGACCTCGACGAAGCCAGCTTGGGCGACCGCCTCAACGACGGCCCTCCGGGCTCGCTGCTCGCGGTTCAGTCCCGAGCCGGGCAGCGCCCGCGGGAGCTGGGGCTCGATGACGTCGAGGCCGAGCTTGCGTCCGATCTCCTCGACATAGTCATAGGGGTCGACCAGATCGGTGCGCCAGCTGGGCGGAACCAGGTGCAGGCGGTCCCCGCGCTTCGTGACGTTGACGCCGGATGCGGTGAGCACCGCAGCGACCCGCGATGCGTCCACCCTGGCGCCCAGGATGCGCGCGGGCAAGTTCGCATCGATGACCTGGCTCGGTGCGATGGGCACCGCTCCGGCGACAGTCGCGCCGTCGGCGATCTGCCCACCGGCCAGCTCGGCGAGCAGCCGTGCCGCCATCCGGGCCGCGGCGCAGGGCACGCCGGGGTCGACATCGCGCTCGAAGCGTTTGGAGGCCTCGCTGGGCAGCTTGTGGTGTCGGTAGCTGCGCCCGGTGGTGCCCGGTGCGAAGTGCGCGGCCTCGATGACGATGCTCGTCGTCGCCTCGGTCACCTCGGTGGTCTCGCCGCCCATGACGCCGGCCAGCCCGATCGGGCCGGAATCGTCGGCGATGACGAGATCCTCGGCGCGCAGTTCGCGGCGCACCCCGTCGAGGGTGGTCAGTGTCTCACCGGGTGCCGCCTTGCGCACCACGATGGGACCGAGCAGCTTGTCCTCGTCGTAGGCGTGCAAGGGCTGGCCCGACTCGAGCATCACGTAGTTGGTGATGTCCACCGGCAGATTGATCGAACGCATCCCGCTGGCCGCGAGCCGGTGACGCATCCAGCTGGGCGTGGGCGCCGTCGAGTCGACGTCACGGATCAACAGGTTGACGAACAGCGGGCAGTCGTCGGATTCCACACGCACCCGGTAGGCATCCTGGCATGGCGGGGGCACCTGGCGGGAGTACAGGTCGTTGTACGGCACGTCGAATGCCTGCGCGGCCTCGCGGGCAAGGCCGCGCATCGACAGGCAGTAGCCCATATCGGGTGTCACGTCGATGTCGAGGACCTCGTCGGGGGCCCCGAGCAGCGCCATCGCGTCCGAGCCGAGCCCGGCCCTCGCCGCCTCACCGGGCGGCAGCACGAGAATGCCCTCGTGGTCGGCGCCCAGCCCCAGCTCGTCCTCGGCACAGATCATGCCGTCGGAGATGTGGCCATAGGTCTTGCGGGCAGAGATCGCGAAATCGCCGGGCAGCACGGCCGGCGGCAGGGCCACGACGACGTAGTCGCCCGCATCGAAGTTGGCGGCACCACAGACGATCCCGCGGGCGCCGGTGATGTCGGGGTTGTGGGAGGACAGATTGTGCTCGGCACCGCAGTCGACGCGACACCAGCGGATGGTCTTGCCGTTGCGCTGGGCTTCCTCGACGAACGACATCACGCGGCCGACCACCACCGGGCCCCGGACCTGATCGCCGAAGGCCTCGACGTGCTCCACCTGCAGGCCGGTGCGGGTGAAGGCATCGGCCACCTGGGCGGTGGTCACCCCATGGGGCAGTTCAACCAGCTCGCGCAGCCAGCTCATCGGCGCCTTCATCGTGCTCCTCCCTGTAGTGACCGGCTGAATCGCACGTCGCCCTCGACGAAGTCGCGCAGATCCGGCGCGTTGTTGCGGAACATCACGGTGCGATCGACACCCATACCGAAGGCGAATCCCGAGTAGACCTCGGTGTCGACCCCAGCTGCCTCTAGCACCCGCGGGTTGACCACCCCGCAGCCGCCCCATTCGATCCAGCCCTCGGACTTGCAGGTACGGCAGGGGCGCTCGGGATTGCCGACCGAGTCCCCGTGGCAGACGAAGCACTGCAGGTCGATCTCGGCGCTGGGTTCGGTGAAAGGGAAATAGTGCGGACGCAGTCGGGTACGGATGTCACCGAACATGGCGACGGCGAGGTGATCGAGCGTGGCCTTGAGGTGGCCCATCGTGATGCCCTTGTCGACGGCCAACCCCTCCAGCTGGTGGAAGACCGGCAGATGAGTGGCGTCGTACTCGTCGGCTCGGAAGACCTTGCCGGGGCTCACGACGTAGACGGGCAGTTCGTGGGACAACAGGGTGCGCATCTGCACCGGACTGGTCTGGGTGCGCATCAGCTTGTGATCGCTGGGCGGATCGACGAACAGGGTGTCCGACATGAACCGCGCCGGATGCTCGGGGGTGAAGTTGAGGGCATCGAAGTTGAGCCACTCCGCCTCCAGTTCGGGTCCCTCGGCCACCTCCCAGCCCATCGCCACGAAGACATCGCACATCTGGTTGATGAGCGCCGTGAGGGGGTGCACGGCTCCCACCGGGTGCTCGCGCACCGGAAGCGTGACATCGACGGATTCGGCCTGCAGCTTCGCATCGAGCTCCACCTGGGCAAGCTGCGCAGCCTTGGCGGTGAGCGCCTCATTGACGCGGCTGCGCGCCGTGCCGATGAGCTTGCCGGCTTCCTTGCGCAACTGGGGTGCCAGGGCACCGATCTGGCGATTGGCCAGCGCCAGGGGCGACCGGTCGGCGGCGTGCTCGGCGCGCACCTGTTTCAGCTGTGCGGAATCCGTGGCGGCGGCGATGGCGCGCAGTGCGGCCTCGACCATGGATTCGACCTGTGCCGCGTCAAGCGGCTCGCTCGGACTGTCTGGCCCTGACATGGGCTCCCCTCGTGCATCTTTCGTTGTCCACGCCGATCCTGGTGGACGGTGGACGGACCTGCCCCAGTCTAGGAGCACAGCCCCCCCTGCTGGCTGCCAGGCCCGTGTGCGGCGAACCCGGCGGGACCGTTGGCTGAGGGAATCAGCGCTGCCCGCGGAAGCGGCCGCTGGCCTCGCGACGGGCGGCACGGCCACCCAACCAGGCGAGCAGTCCTGCTGCCACAGCGGCGGCGAGGATGAGGACGACGATCACCGTCTCGGCCATCCTCAGCGTCCGGTCCTGTGTTGGGCGCTCGCGGTGGCATAGAGGCAGATCGCCGCAGCGGTCGACAGATTGAGGCTCTCGGCGCGTCCCCACATCGGTACCGCCACCACCTGGTCAGCAAGGGCGATCTCCTCGGATGGCAGACCCCAGGCCTCATTGCCCATGAGCCAGGCGACCGGTGCGTCGAGGCCGCCGCCGGCGCCGAACTCGTCCAGGGCCGAGCCCGAGGCGTCGGCGGCCAGCACCCTCATCGCGTGCCGGTGGGCCCAGGCGATCGCGTCCACCAGCGGCATGCCAGTGACGATCGGCAGGTGGAAGATGCTGCCGACCGAGGCCCGCACCGTCTTGGGGTTCGTGATGTCGACCGAACCCTGGGTGAGGACCACGAGATCGGCCCCGAATGCGTCGGCGCAGCGTACGACGGTCCCGGCATTGCCGGGATCACGCACCTGGGCGCAGATCACCACCAGCCGGGGTGCCGTGATCTTCGAGAGCTCGGCCGGGCGCCAGCGGCAGACGGCGATGATGCCCTGGCTCGTCACGGTGTCGCTCAGCGCGCCCATCACTTCGCGCGGGGCGCGGGTCACCTCGATCTGCGCAGAGAGCGCATGGGCGACCAGTTCCGCGTGCGAGACGGGATCGTCGACGATGAGGCGGATGACGTCGCCGGGGCGGTCGAGCGCCTCGCGGACCGCCTGGACGCCCTCGACGAGAAACTGCCCTGTCTCGGCGCGCGCCTTGCGCTGCGCGAGACGACGAGCCGAACGCAACGCGCCCTTACCGAGGGGGGGCACGGCGTCCGGCTCGTCGAATCGGTCCAGCACCATTGGTTTTCTCAGGCAGCCTGAGGGGCCGACTGATTCTGCTTGGCAATCTCGACCAGGGCCGCGAAGGCGGCGGGGTCGGTGACGGCGAGATCGGCGAGGATCTTGCGATCCACCTCGACCTGCGCTGCCTTGAGGCCGTAGATGAAGCGGTTGTACGTGATTCCCTGCTCACGGGCCGCAGCATTGATGCGCTGGATCCACAGTGCGCGGAAGTCACCCTTCTTGGCGCGACGGTCACGGAAGGCGTAGACGCCCGAGTGCAGTGACTGTTCCTTGGCCTTGCGATAGAGGCGGGAGCGCTGTCCGCGGTAACCCGCGACGCTCTCCATCATTTCGCGACGCTTCTTCTTCGCGTTCACTGCGCGCTTGACGCGTGCCATGTGTTACTCCTAGCTGTGATGATGCAGATGTCTGGTGGAGGCGTCGGTCACTTGCCGAGCAGCTTGCGGGCCTTCTTGGCGTCGGCCGGTGAGAGCACCGCATCGACGGACAGCCGCCGGGTACGCCGGCTGGGCTTGTGCTCGTTCAGATGCGCCTTGCCGGCGCGAGCGTGCATGAGCTTGCCCGTCCCGGTGACGCGGAACCGCTTCTTCGCACCGGAATGCGTCTTCATCTTGGGCACTTCTCGCTCCATTTCTTGCCTGGCCCGGCGAGCCGGGCGTCTCGTTTCACTGTGGCCTCGAGGTCACGTCGTCGCCTCATGGGCTGAGGCTGGGTGCTACAGGTCGATATCGGAGTCCAGGTTGTCGGAGGGACCCCGCTTCTTCTTCGGCTGGCCCTTGGCCGCCTCGCGCAGCTGAGCCTCTGCCGCCTTGTCGATAGCCGCATCGGCCTCACGCTGGGCCTGTCGGCGGGCCCTCTCCTGCGCCTGGCCGGCACGGGCCTCGCTCTTCTTGCGCGTCGGTGCCACCACCATGTGCATGTTGCGGCCCTCGAGCTTGGGTGACTGCTCCACGAAGCCGTCGTCCTTCACGTCCTCGGCCAGCTTGCGCAGCAGATTGTGTCCCAGTTCCGGACGCGACTGCTCTCGGCCACGGAACATGATCGTGACCTTGACCTTGTCGCCACCGCGCAAGAAGCGCACGACATGGCCCTTCTTCGTCTCGTAGTCGTGGTCGTCGATCTTGGGACGGAGCTTCATTTCCTTGAGAACGGTGTTCGACTGGTTGCGCCGGGACTCGCGTTCCTTCTGGGCGCTCTCGTACTTGAACTTGCCGTAGTCCATGAGTTTGCACACCGGGGGGCGTGCCTCTGCCGCAACCTCGACCAGGTCGAGATCGTGCTCACGGGCAAGCTGCATCGCCTGCTCGACGCGGACGATGCCGATCTGTTCGCCGTTGGGCCCGACGAGCCGGACCTCGGGAACATGGATCCGCTCGTTGATACGGGGTTCGTTGCTGATTGTGTCCTCCAATGATGTAGCCGTCAGTGTCGCCCGCGCACATGGAAAAGGCCTTCGCCCGTGGACGAAGGCCTGGGAACGCCGAGGCAGCCATCACCGGCCAGGCCGGGTGACGGCAACATCACTGACCTGCCCGAGCGATCGGGAACAGGTGGGAAGCCCAGGCCTCCACTTGCGGGGTCGAGCGCCATGGGCGCCGAACAACCCAACCATACTAGCCGGTGAGCGAGCCCATGCCGAATCGGCACCGCGGATCGCGCAGCCGGGGCCGGCCGGTCCTCAGGCAGGCCCGCGATGACCGCCGGCCGACCGAAGCTGCGGGTCCCGATACTCGCGATTGGCGAGCACCGGGAGCACAGTGCGCGCCCGGGCCAGCGCACCGGGATCGACGTGGCCGATGAGCAGCTCAGGGCCAGTCCCCGCAGCCGCCACGACGACCCCCAGCGGATCGACGAGCAGGCTGCGCCCGATGTTCACCGAGCTCACCTCCGAGCAGGCGGCCAGGTAGACGGTATTCTCCACAGCGCGTGCCATGGCGAGCACCTGCCAGTGCATCTCCTTGAGCGGACCGGCTGCCCACGCCGCGGGCATCACGATGAGCTGGGCCCCGCGCACTGCCAGGCTGCGGGCCGTCTCGGGGAAGCGCAGGTCGTAGCAGATCATGAGGCCGATCGGCAGTCCGTCGATCTCGACCACCGGCGGCTCGTCGACCCCGGGCTGCACATGGCGCGATTCGCGGGCCGAGAAGGCGTCGTAGAGATGGATCTTCCGGTAGCAGGCCACCAGCTCACCGCCATCGACAATGAATCCGGTGTTGGCCACCCGCGCGCCGGGGACAGGTGTGTGCAGGCTCCCGGCGATTGCCAGGCCGAGGCGTGCGCTCACTGCCCGGATACCGCTGACAAGCGGCCCGTCGAGGGACTGGGGGTGGTTCGCGCCAGCATAGGGGTCCGCGCTGTCGCGCGCCGTGAGTCCCTCCGGCACCACGAGCATGCGCGCTCCCGAGGCCGCCGCCTGTTCGGCCGAAGCGGTGATCTGGGCAAGATTGGTCTCAGCGTCGGCAGCGAGCTTCAGCTGCCCAAGGGCGATGTCCATCTGGGCGACTCCTCGTCTGGGTGGCGCAGCGCATGCAGGATCCATCCACGCCGCGCGAGACCGTGCATCGATGCCGCGCGAGACCGTGCATCACATGCTACGTGCCCGTTGTGAGTGCTGAGTCCTCTATGCCTCGTCGTGGACTGTGACAGGCTTGGTGCATGACCTCCGAAGTCTTCGCGATCATCGTGACGATCGTCCTGGCCGGGGCCGGCGTGGTGTGGGCCGTGTTCGGCTGGCGCAGGATGCACAGCGGCCGCGCCGTGCTGCGCGGCCTCAGCGGCACCCTCGCCATCGTGGGATTGTGGATCACCGGCATACTCAGCCTGTTACTGGGCGGCGTGCGCGCCGTGCTCGGCTGGATCGTGGCCCAGCGCCTCACCACGCAGATGTGGATCGGCATCGCCACACTGGCCGTCGGAGTCGTCCTCTACCTGGTCAGCGCCCGGATCCCGCCGCTGACCCGTGGGCAGGCAAGGCAACGCCGTGAAACCGGCCGGCTGGATGCGCCGTCTGCTGTCTCAGCTCCGCCCGGCGCCGCCATCGCCCGGCCGCCCGCCGGCCCAGCGGCATCGCGGGGTCACAAGGGCCAAGACACCGCCATTCTGGGCAGTGAGGACGATGCAGAGATCACCGAGATCCTGCGCAAGCACGGCATCGAATGAGCAGATTCCCGCCGTGGGCTCTCGCTCGCCACGCCAGCGGGCGGCCGGGCAGCTGATTCACAGCCGGCAGGCTGCCAGATCGGTGACGAGGATCGCCCGGGCGCCCAGATCCCACAGCTCGTCCATGAGACGCTGGGCATCGGCACGGGGAACCATGGCCCGCACCGCTACCCAACCCTGCCGGGCCAGCGTCGAGACCGTCGGCGAGGCGAATCCGGGAGTGAGCTCACTGGCCCTGTCCAGCAGCTCGCTGGGGCAGTCATAGTCCATCAGCACATAGTTGCGTGCCACGAGCACGCTGGACAGCCGCCGGCTGAGATGGTCGAGCGCCACGGCATCCACCTCGCCGTTGTTGCGCTTGATGAGGATGCCCTCGGAGCGCAGGATCGGCTCGCCGAACAGCTCAAGCCCCGCCTTGCGCAGGGTTGTCCCGGTCTCGACGACGTCGGCGATGGCGTCGGCGACACCAAGGGCGATGCTCGACTCGACGGCACCATCGAGGTGCACCAGCCGAGCGCTCAGGCCGTGCTCGGACAGATAGCGCTCCAGCAGGCCCGGATAGCTCGTGGCGATCCGTCGGCCCTGGAGGTCTTCGAGCGAGTACTGGGCTCCCTTCGGTGCCGCGAAGCGGAAGCGACTCACCCCGAAGCCGAGCGCGAGGATCTCGCTGGCTGCCGCCCCGGAGTCAATGAGCATGTCTCGTCCGGTGATGCCCAGGTCCAGCGTGCCCTCGCCGACGTATACCGCGATGTCGCGAGGCCGAAGATAGTAGAACTCGACGCCGTTGGCCTCGTCGATGAGGACGAGTTCCTTGGAGTCGGTGCGCTGGGCATAACCTGCCTCGCGCAGCATCTGGGCGGCGGCTTCGGACAGTGCCCCCTTATTGGGGACGGCGATCCGGATCAAGTGCTGCTCGGTCACGAGGAATCCTTCGGAAGAGTTCGGGAGCGCTGCGGGGTGCAGCCCGGATCACAGATAGCGGTAGATGTCCTCGAGCCCCAGGCCCTGGTCGATCATCATGACCTGGCACCAGTAGAGAAGCTGACTGATCTCCTCGGCGGTCTCCTCGCGCGACTGGTACTCGGCGGCCAGCCAGACCTCGGAGGCCTCTTCGACGACCTTCTTGCCGATGGCATGGGTGCCCTCCGCCAGCTTCGCCACCGTGCCCGAGCCCTCGGGCTTGAGGTCCGCGAGGTGGGTCAATTCACCGAACAACTGGTCGAAGGTCTTACTCACGCGGCAAGCCTAGTGCACAGGCCGGCCGGCTCCCACTCCGTCCCTCAGCTCGTTCACAGCCCCCGCGGGAAGAGTTGGTCCTCCCCAGCCGTTTAGGATCAGTGGAGCAGGTAAAAGGAGGATTCCGTGTCCAAACCGACATCACCACCGGCCCAGGCGCGTGAGCAGGACCAGAACCACGATCCCGACGCGTCCAATGGTAAGCGGTGGAGCAGTGAGGCGCCCTCCGGGCCGCCCCCACTGGAATCCCCCAAGCCCTGGCACACCGAAGGCCTTCCGAACAAGCCCGGCGGAGACAAGCCGAAGCGTCCTGCCTGGCAGCGCTGGGTGCCCTGGCTGCTCCTGCTGGTGGTCTTCTTCGCGCTGGTCAGCTGGTTCAATGCCATGCAGGCGCCACCCACCATCAGCTACAACGAGTTCGTCGCCCAGGTGCAGGCCGGCAACGTGAAATCGGTGCACGCCAAGGGCGATTCGATCGACGGAGTGCTCAAGTCGCCGGCAGTGGTGCCGGACAGCTCCGACTCCAAGCGCGGCGAGAACTACACGCAGTTCACGACCGAGCGCCCCACCTGGGCGAACGACAACCTCCTGGAGATGCTCAACAGCCATGGGGTGACGGTCTCGGCCATCTCGGTGATCAGCCAGACAAGTCCGCTCATGAGCCTGCTCATGGCTTTCGGCCCATGGATCCTGCTCATCGGGGCGTATCTGTGGTTCGCCAACCGGATGACCAAGGGGGGCGGACTGGGCGGGCTGGGGATGAACAGAGAGGTGAAGCCCGTCCAGAAGGACACCGTGCGGGTCAACTTCTCCGATATCGCGGGGATCGACGAGGTGGAGGCCGAGGTCCGACAGATTGTCGACTTCCTGCGCAATCCCGAGAAATATCGTCGGGTGGGAGCCCGATCCCCCAAGGGCGTGCTCCTGGAGGGCCAGCCCGGAACGGGCAAGACGCTGCTGGCCCGGGCCACCGCGGGCGAGGCAGAGGTTCCCTTCTTCAGCGCCTCGGCCAGCGAGTTCATCGAGATGATCGTCGGCGTCGGCGCGCAGCGCGTCCGCCAGCTGTTCGACGAGGCCCGCAAGGCCGCCCCGTCGATCATCTTCGTCGACGAGATCGATGCCATCGGCCGCTCCCGGGCATCCAATCGTTCGCTGGGCGGCAACGACGAGCGAGAGCAGACCCTCAACCAGATCCTCACTGAGATGGACGGCTTCGACGGCACGGAGGGAGTCGTCGTCATGGCCGCGACCAATCGCGCCGACGTGCTCGACCCGGCCCTCACTCGCCCGGGGCGGTTCGACCGGGTCATCACCGTCAGCTCGCCGGACCAGAAGGGCCGCGAATCGATTCTCAAGGTGCACACCCGCAATATCCCGGTGGCCGACGATGTGGACCTGGCCGCGGTCGCTGCGGCGACACCCGGCATGACCGGTGCCGAGCTGGCGAATCTGGCCAACGAGGCAGCCCTCCAAGCGGCCCGTCGTGCCGACACTGTCGTATACCAGCGCGACTTCACCAATGCGCTGGAGCAGATCCAGCTCGGCGTGGCGCGATCGGTGGTCATCCCCGACGACGAGAAGCGCCGCACCGCCTACCACGAGTCCGGCCACGCGCTGCTCGGCATGCTCCAGAAGGGCGCCGACCCGGTGCGCAAGGTCTCGATCATCCCGCGTGGCCAGGCACTGGGGGTCACGCTGTCCACCCCCGACACCGACCGCTATGGGTATGACGAGGAGTACCTGCGCGGACGGATCGTCGGTGCCCTCGGTGGAATGGCTGCCGAGGATGCCGTCTTCGGTGTCACGACCACCGGCGCCGAATCCGATCTCAACCAGGCCACCGCCATCGCCCGCCAGATGGTGGGCAAGTGGGGCATGAGCCACGAGATCGGTCCGGTCACGGTGCTCAACGACGAGGTCGACCCCCGCCAGCTGGGCATCAGTGACTCGACCCTTGCGACCGTGGACGCCGAGGTCCGCCGGATCATCGGAGAATGCCAGGAGCGCGCGGTCTCGCTGCTACGCGAGCACCGGGCCCAGCTGGACGCTGTGGCGACAACGCTGCTCGCCAAGGAAACCCTTGACGAGAGCGAGGTCTACGCGGCCGCCGGCATCGAGCGTCCCGCACGGCTGGCACAGCTCGAGGAGAGCCCGATGCCCGGTGCCGATGTGCCGCAGATGGTGCCGCCCGGCGGGCAGACGCAGATCGGCTGAGGCGCCCAGGACAGGAATCGGGTCGTGCGGACACTCACCAGCGGATGACACCGCTGGACGCAGCGCACGACCCAATTCTCCGTTGTGCCACGGCTTGCCAGGCGGGGTGGGTGCCCGCGGTTGAGCTCCTTGCAGCTCAAGTTCTTGCAGCTCAAGTCCTGACAGCCCAGATCCTTAGAGTGCGATGCCGAGCAGGGCGTCCGCGGCGGCGGCCATCTCGCCCGGTGCGGCGAGATCGTGGCCCTCGTCGGCGAGCACGGCAGAGGTCCACTCGTCGATGACTGCGAGCGCAGTGGGCGTGTCGAGGTCGTTGAGCAGGCTGTAGCGCACATCGGCGATCACCGGCTCGGACGCTGTGCCCCGCGGTGCGTGAGCGGCGGCGCGCCAGGCATCGAGACGACGTTGGGCACCTTCCAGATCGGCTGTCGTCCAGTCCCAGTCGCTGCGATAGTGGTGTGCCAGAAGCGCCAGGCGGATGGCCATCGGGTCGACCCCTGTGTCGACCAGGCGGCTCACCAGCTCCAGGTTTCCGCGGGACTTGCTCATCTTCTCCCCATTGAGCCCGACCATGCCGACATGGGCGTAGTTGAGGGCGAAGGGCCGGTGCGTGGCACTCATGGCCTCTGCCGCGCACATCTCGTGATGGGGAAACGCCAGGTCTCGTCCGCCGGCCTGTACCGCGAACTCACTGCCGAGTCTGTTGAGCGCAATGGCCGTGCACTCGATGTGCCATCCTGGCCGCCCGCGCCCCAGGGGCGAATCCCAGGCAGGTTCCCCTGGCCGTTCCATGCGCCACACCAGACAGTCCAGCGCATCGTGCTTGCCGGGACGGTGGGGGTCTCCGCCGTGTTCCTCGAACTCGGCGAGCATCTGCTCGCGGCTCAGATGGCTGACCTCACCGAAGCCGGCGGCCTGGTCGGTCCGGAAATACCAGTCGGGATACTGAGGATCGTCGATCCGGTACACGCTGCCTTCGGCACGCAATGTCTCGACGAGCTCGACGACCTCGCCGATCGTCTCAGTGGCGGGCACGTACCACTGCGGCGGCAAGACGCGCAGCGCCTCCATGTCGCTGCGGAACAGGTCGATCTGCGAGGCGGCCAGCTCCCGCCAGTCGGCGCCAGTCTGCTCGGCACGCTCCAGCAGCGGGTCGTCCACGTCCGTGACGTTCTGCACATAGTGGACCCTCAGCCCCAGATCGCGCCAGACCCGGTTGAGCACGTCGAAACTCACATAGGTGAAGGCATGTCCCAGGTGCGTCGCGTCGTAGGGGGTGATGCCGCACACATAGAGCCCGGCCTCCCCTCGTGCCGGGCCGACGGGCACGAGGCGGCGGGCATCGGTGGTGACCAGGGACGCCGTTTCGGGAAGTCCGTAGGGGGCGGGGGTGACGGGAACTGCAGGGACCTCTACCTGGCGCCAAGCGTGCATGGCTCCAACCTACCGGCTCGCACTAGGCTCTCCAGACATAGTCATCCACGAGGACGGGGGCATGATGCGCACGCGCACGGTCGGCGGCAGCGGCCTCGAGGTGAGCCGGCTGGGCCTGGGCACCATGACCTGGGGAAGCGATACCGGCCTGGATGCCGCCACCGAGCTTCTCGCCAGCTTCACCGAGGCAGGCGGCAATCTCGTGGACACCGCTCCCGCCTATGGGGACGGGGTGGCAGAGGAGATCCTCGGCCGGCTCATGCACACCGTCATCGCACGCGATGACCTCGTCATAGCAACCAAGGCGGGGTTCGGACGCAAGGGCACCCATCGTGTCGTCGACACGTCGAGAAAGGCGCTGCTGGATGACCTGGCGGGCTCGCTGCGCCGGCTGCACACCGATCACATCGATCTGTGGCAGGTGCATGCCTGGGGCTCCGCGCCCATCGACGAGACCCTCGCTGCGCTCGATGTGGCAGTGAGTTCCGGCATGGTGCGCTATGTGGGGGTGTGCAACTACATCGGCTGGCAGATCGGCACCGCGGCCGCCTGGCAGCACGCGGTTCCCGGACGTGCCGGCCTGATCAGCGGCCAGGTGGAGTACTCGCTGCTCGCCAGGCGCGCCGAGATCGAGGTGATTCCCGCGCTGGCCCATCACGAGATGGGGCTGCTGGCATGGTCGCCCATTGGACGCGGCGTGCTCACCGGCAAGTACCGCACGGGAACCCCGCGCGATTCGCGAGGTGCCCGAGACCACTTCAGCTGGTTCGTGGAACCCTATCTGGAGTCGCGCAGCCGCTCGGTGACCGACGCAGTGGTGCGCGCAGCTGACGGCCTGGGACTCACGCCGGCCCAGGTCGCCATGCTGTGGGTCCGCGACGCCCCGGGAGTCACCGCTCCGCTGCTCGGCGCACGCACTGCGGAACAGTTGTCGGGCTATCTGGGGCTCGATGACGTGCACCTGCCCGAGCCGATCGTGCATGCCCTCGACGATGTCACCGGAGGACCGAATCAGGGGCGCCAGACCCAGGAGATGGGCACCCCACGCTGAACTGCACCCGCACATCGTCCGGTTCCCCCGCGAGAACAGATCGGCCCGGCGGGCTCACGCGAAGACAGTCAGGCGAGCGCGGATGATCTTGCGGCGCAGCCAGATCTCGCGGGAGCCGTCGCGGTAGCGCCGCACCCGGGACAGTTCCCAGTCATCGTGCTGGGCCTGCTCCGTGAGCAGCCGTCGGACCTGGTTGCGAGAGACCCACCGGGGAAGTTTGATCTTCTGGACCTCGAACTCGACACCCGCGCGCAGCTGACGGGTGAGTTCGCTCGACGCGATGTAGAGGGTGGGCTGGAAGTCCATGGTGCCTCCTTCGACGGTCGCGACCACCGAGCGGGCAGCGCCGTTCCGCAGATGATAGCCGCGGCGCCCAGCAGTCCACCACAGTCCGGACAGCGCAGACGCCAGGACGGGCAGGCAGGCCCGGAGCTGTCCTCTGCGGGCTCCCGCCGTGTGCCGCCGGGAGCCCGGACGACGGCCATTCGCGTTCCGCGCCGTTTTGGTGCTAGTCTGCTCTGGCGTCGCGGGCGACCGTGGTGCATGTCCGGGTGGCGGAATAGGTAGACGCGCTAGCTTGAGGTGCTAGTGCCCGATTAAAAGGGCATGGAGGTTCAAGTCCTCTCTCGGACACCCTTGTGATCTGGTACGGAATGTGGCCCGTGCCGAATGTGGATGTCTCGGGCCCGCGCGGCGTGGGCTCGAGTGACCTGGGCGCGGGCGTCTTCGAGGGTGGTGGCTCGGGTCCACGCGGCGTGGGCTCGAGCCCATTGTCTTTCCGCCCCGGGGGCGCCCTCCAGGATCGACCACCATGAGGACGAGCTCCATGGCGCGCTGCGGCTCAGCTCCGAGCGGCCTGTCTGTCAGACCGGATCGCCCGAAGATCCAGCGCCCCGGCGATCCAACGAATTGCTGTTCGAGCCGATGGCCGGCCGGCAACGACGCCAGCTCACCGTCCGCGCCACATCGTCCACCGGTGCTTCGCGTCCGGACCTCGTCGACCGATCCCTGTTCTCGGCCTGCTGCTGGGCCCCCGGGCGCGGGAGCTGGCCTGCTCGGCTGCGTCGGGAAGTCCGGGAGGTCGATGATCCGGACTGAGGGCGCACCCAACCTGTTCGGTGCCACTGATCCACGGCCGCGTGGTCTAGCCTTGGTCGCTGTCATCGCCGTCTGGCGCCGCCTACCATGCAAGGGTCCCGAATGAACCTGTTCCACGCCATCCTCCTGGGCATTGTCGAGGGAATCACCGAGTTCCTGCCAGTCTCCAGTACCGGCCATCTCAACCTGGTCGAGAAGCTCCTCGGGTACCAGATCGACTCCGCCGGCATGACCGCCTTCACCGCCATCATCCAGGTGGGTGCCATCATCGCCGCCATCATCTACTTCAGGAAGGACATCGTCGCGATCATCGCGGCGTGGTTCCGCGGGCTGGGCAATGCGCAGGCACGCACCGACCCCAACTATCGGATGGGCTGGGCCGTCATTCTCGGCTCGATCCCCGTGGCCGTCGTAGGACTTCTCTTCAAGAACGCCATCGAGACGACACTGCGCTCGATGTGGGTCGTGGCCGGCGCCCTCATCGCGTGGAGCATCGTCATGGCGATCGCCGACCGGATGGACAATCTCCATCGCTCCATCGAGGACGTCACCTGGAAGGACGGTCTCATCATCGGCCTGTTCCAGGCACTCTCCCCGCTGTTCCCCGGTATCTCTCGCTCCGGAGCCACCATCTCGGCCGGAATGTTCCGGGGCCTGGATCGGGTCTCGGCGACCCGCCTGAGCTTCTTCCTGGGCATCCCCGCGCTCGTCGCAGCAGGCGGGCTCGAAGCGGTGAGCCAGGCCAGCGCGGTCTCAAGCACCGTCGGCTGGACGGCGACGATCGTCGGCACCGTGGTCTCGCTCGTGGTGGCCTATGCGTCCATCGCCTGGTTGCTGCGCTTCGTGTCGAAGAACTCGTTCACCGGATTCATCGTCTATCGCGTCGTCCTGGCTGCCCTCATCATCGTGTTGCTGGTCACTGGCACCGTCACAGCCTGACGCCCAGCGCCCGGCTCCCGCCGGGATGGAGGTCTCAGTCGTCCTCGCCCAGGCGCCGGACGATCGCCACGACGGCATCACGCGCACGCATAGTGGTGGGCACGCCGAGCACGATCTGCGGCCCCAGCTTGTGGAGGGAGTGCAGCATCCCTCCGCCGATCTCGGTGGCCCCGACAGCGGTCACGTGATTGGCCACCATGAACCGCACGACGCGCGCATGGTGCTGGCCGTGCTCGGAGCTGTCGTGCAGGACATCCCAGCCCACGTGCTCGACCCGCCAGTCCACCACCGCGCCGTCCTCAACGGTGGCGATGGCGACATCGGGGGCGCGGCCGAACCGTGGGTCAACGAACTCATCAGGAGTGACGGGTATCGCCACCACCCATTTCTGCGGTGCGGCGGGCTCGGTGGTTTCGTCGTTGTCGCTCACGTGCGATTCCTTCCTGCATAGGCGGGCAGATCGAGGACCCCGTTGCCGGAGACCCCGATGACGACGACCTCGCCCGCTACGGCCGAGCTCGTCACGTAGTCCAGCGCGGCGGCGATGGCATGGGTCGATTCGGGAGCGGGGATGATCCCCTCGGCCCTGGCAAAGGCCACGCCGGCGCGGAAAGAATGGTCCTGGTCGATGGCCACGGCATCCATGAGGCCCAGGTGGATGGCATGGGAGACCATCGGGCTCATGCCGTGGTAGCGCAGCCCGCCGGCGTGGATCGCCGGAGGCACGAAGTCGGTGCCCAGCGTGTACATCATGAGCTTGGGGGTGAGGCCCGCGACATCTCCGAAGTCGTAGCGGAACTCGCCCGCAGTGATGGACGGGCAGGCGGCCGGCTCACAGGCGACGAAACGCGTGGTGCCGCCCTCGCGCAGATTGCGTCCGATGAGGGGGAAGGTGAGGCCTGCCAGATTCGAGCCGCCGCCTGCGCATCCGAAGACGATGTCGGCCTGGGATTCGCCGACCTGCGCCAGCTGATCGAGGAGCTCCAGGCCGATCACGCTCTGATGGATCATCACGTGGTTGAGCACGCTACCCAGCGCATAGTGGGTGCGCGGATCACCGGCTGCCGTCTCCACGGCCTCGCTGATCGCCATGCCCAACGACCCGGTCGTGTCGGGCAGACGTGCCAGGAGTTCGCGCCCGGCGCGGGTCAGGCGCGAGGGCGAGGGATGGCAGCTCGATCCGTACACCTCCATCTGATAGCGGCGATAGGGCTTCTCGTCGTAGGAGGCCCGCACCTGCCAGGTCTGCGAGTGCATCCCGAACAGTGCGCAGGCGAATGCCAGCGAGGCACCCCACTGGCCGGCACCCGTCTCGGTGGTGAGCCGGTCGATCCCCTCCACCTTGTTGTAGTAGGCCTGCGGGACAGCGGTATTGGGCTTGTGGGAGCCGGTGGGACTGACACCCTCGTACTTGTAGTAGATCTTGGCCCTCGTGCCGAGGCTGCGTTCCAGGCGCAGCGCCCGTCGCAAGGGGCTCGGGCGCCACAGCGCGTAGACCTCGCGGACGGCCTGCGGAATGTCGATGTAGCGCTGTGTGCTCGCCTCCTGGGCGATCAGCCCCATAGGAAACAGCGGTGCCAGATCGGCGGGCGTCACTGGCTCGTCGGTGGCGGGGTTGAGCGCTGGCGCGAGGGGCTCGGGAAAGTCGGCATTGAGGTTGTACCACTGGCGAGGGACGCTCGACGGCACTTCCTCACCAAGGGGGCGGATGGCTTCTTGCGCCTCGGGATATCGAAGCTCGTGGTCGTGGTTCACGGAATCCCTCCACTGCATCATCGGCAGGTGACCGGCCGCCGGTGCCGCCCGATCTCGAGTCGGGAGCCCACGCCGAGAAGCGGGGCCGTTTCGACCCTATGCAAGCAGGCCCCGGCCCACAAACCCATCTCATTGCGGGCACGCCTCGCGCCGCGCGCCGGGGAATCGACCTCGACGGGGTGATGATGGGTTACGGCGGGAAGTGCCCGCCAGCGAATCGCTCGCGCCGAGCCGAGCCGAGGAGACCGTCTCATGGACACCGCCGCCAGCCTTCCGGATCGTTGTGCCGCTGTGGAGGATCCCCCGCTCTACCGGGCGGTCGTGGTGAACACCGGGGGTATTGCGGGACGCGTCGAGGAGACCGAGACCGGCACCCGTGTCCCGACCGGGGCACCAGGCCACCCCGAGGCGGGTGCGAACCCGGAACAGTTCCTCGCGATGGCGTGGAGCACCTGTCTCAACGCGACGGTGATCTCCGTGCTGGAGCGCAATCACGTCGACGCCACCAGCCGGGTGCGCGTGGAGGTGGAGTTGCACCGCGAACCGAATGGCCAGTACTTCTTCACCCCGACTGCCTACGTGGCCATCGAGGGGCTCGACCGAGACCGGGCGCAACGCTTTGTCGCCATGGCCCACAGGCGCTGTCCGGTCTCCAAGCTCCTCGCCGGGGATCGCGGCGTTCGTGTCCTGCTGGAGGACTACTGAGTCGTGGCACAGCCTGGGCGCATGAGTCTCCACCGGCCCGGGCCAGGTTGACTGACCAGCCCTGCCAGTTCCAGACGCACCAGGGCACCCTGGCATGCCGCAACGCCGATTCCCGAGGCGACGGAGATCTCGTCGAAGGTGGCCTCCCCGCGCGCCGGCAGAGCCTCGCGCACCGCGAGCAGAGTGGGGTCGAGGTCATCGAGCTCCCGGGCCCTGCCCACCAGTGGCAACTCGTCCTGCTCGCCGACCGGGGTGATGAGTGCACGGACATCGTCGGCGCCGGTGACGAGCACTGCTTCGGCATCGCGGATGAGTCGATGCGGGGTCTCGCTCAGCGCCGAGCTCACCGGACCGGGGACAGCAGCGAGCACTCGTGACAGCGCCGTCGTCCAATGTGCCGTATTGAGTGCACCGGAGCGTGCTGCGGCCTCCACGACCACCGTCGCCACCCCCAGCGCTGCGATGAGCCGATTGCGTGCCAGGAAGCCTGCCCGGGTGGGCCGAATGCCGGGCGCGAGCTCGCTGATCACCAGCCCTTGGCGGGTGATGCGATCAAGGACCGCGCTGTTGCCCCGCGGATACCAGGCGTCCAGTCCGCCGGCCATGACGGCCACCGTCGTCCCTCCCGCAGCCAGGGCACCCCGGTGGGCCGCGATGTCGATGCCGTAGGCTCCCCCGCTGATCACCGGGAACTCCCCGGACAGCCGCGCCGCGAGCTCGGTGGCCACGGCCTCGCCATAGCGGGTCGAGCTGCGCGCACCGACGATCGCCACCGGCCGATGGACGTCCTCGCACAGCTCGTCCAGGCGAGCTGGGCCCTTGGCCCATAGCGCGATCGCCGACCCGGACATCTCGCCGACCGGCACGAGCCGGTCCAGATCTGCCAGCCGGGAGGGCCACTCCTGGTCCCCGGGCACCACGAGACGCAGCCCGCAGTGCTCGGCCGCCCTCATCAGATCACTGACATCGAGTGCTGCGGCACGCCGGGCCCAGGCGCTGTCGTCTCCCAGGGCCCGCAGGCCCTGGTAGACCTGTTCGGCACCCTGCTCCTCGACCAATCGGGCAAGTCCGGGTTTGGCTGGCTCGCAGATGTGGCTCAGTGCGGCCCTGGCGAGGCGTTCGCGGGACCACTGCTTCATGATGCTGCCCCGCTCAGCCAGGAGCCGCTCCTCAGCCCCATCGCCGCGGCGAGATCATCACTGGCGATGCGATCATGCCCGGCGAGATCGGCCAGCGTCCATGCGACGCGCAGCACCTTGTCGACGCCCCGGGTGCTGAGCAGCCCCCGGTCCACGGCGGCGTCGATGATGCCGATGTCGTGGGGAGCGGGAAGCTCGTTGCGCACGATGGTGCCCGGCAGTTCCGCATTCGTATGCCATGGGCTGCCGCGCAGCCGGCGCGCCTGCCTGTCGCGGGCTTCCAGCACGCGCTGGCGCACCACCTCCGAGGACTCGGCAGTGCACTCCTGGGCCGCCTTCAGCCCGATGGCCCCCTGGGCGCTGAGATGGACATGGATGTCGACCCGGTCGAGGACGGGTCCGGACAGCCGCTGGGCGTAGCGGCGCACGGTCATGGGTGTGCACCGGCAGCTGCGGCCCGCCACGCCATGGTGCCCGCACGGACAGGGATTGGCCGCCAGCACCAGCTGGAAGCGAGCCGGGTAGCGTACCGTGGCGCCGCTGCGGGCGATGGTGACCCATCCCGACTCGAGTGGAGTGCGCAGGGCCTCGAGGACGCGCGGCGAGAACTCAGGGGCCTCGTCGAGGAAGAGAACCCCCCGGTGGGCCAGCGAGATGGCACCAGGGCGGGCGACCCGCGCACCACCGCCGACGATGGCGGCGACCGTGGCATTGTGATGGGGGTCGGCAAAGGGCGGGCGGCGCACCAGGCCATTGCCGAGTTCGAGACCGGCCAGCGAATGGATGGCCGACACCTCCAGTGCCCGCTCGTCGTCCAGATCGGGCAGCAGCCCCGGAAGCCGATGGGCGAGCATCGTCTTGCCAGTTCCGGGCGGGCCATGCATGAACAGATGGTGCGCGCCGGCGGCAGCCACCTCCACCGCCCAGCGGCCTTCGTCCTGACCCGCGACATCGGCCATGTCCGGACACGGGGTCTGCGGATCGGGAGGTCCTGCCTCCTCGGGCGCGGTGGTGCACACGGGACGGCCGTGCAGCACCTCCACGAGCTGAGCCAGATCGCTGACACCCCAGATCGTGAGCCCCTCGACGAGGCTGGCCTCGCGCACCTGCCCGGCAGGCACCACGGCTGTCTCGAAGCCCGCCTGCCGGGCGGCAAGCAGGGCAGGCAGGATCCCACGCACCGGCCGCACCCGCCCGTCGAGGCCCAGTTCGCCGAGCAGCACGGTACGCGCGGCGATCGCCGGCGGCACAATGGCGGCACAGGCGAGCACGGCGGCAACGATGGCCACGTCATAGTGACTGCCGGCCTTGGGAAGGTTGGCAGGAGTCAGATTGATGGTGACCAGGCTCTCGGGCCATTTCAGGCCGGCGCCGAATACCGCTGCCCGGCAACGGTCGCGGGCCTCGTAGAGCGCAGCGTCTGGCAGCCCGACGAGGACGGTGCGGGGCAAGCCCGCGCCCTGGGCTGCTTCCACCTCGACGGGAGTCCCCTGCACCCCGACCAGCGCCACGGACCACGCCGACCCGGTGGTCACGTCAGCCCCCGCACATGACGCATGAGCGGCATCCGGCCCGGGAGCTTCGTGATGCCGATGGCGTCGATCCGGATCGCCGACACCGGTCCGTTGGCCGCCAGCCAGCTCGCGGCGCACCGGCGCAGATGCCTCATCTTCGCCGCCGTGATGGCCTCCAGCGGATCGCCGAAACCCACCCCAGTGCGTAGCTTCACCTCGACGAAGACCACAGTGTCGTCGTGCCCGCCGCCTGGTTCTCGCGCGATGACGTCGAGCTCGCCAGCCGGGCAGCGCCAGTTGCGGGCCAGGATCTGCCAGCCGAGCCCTCGTAGATACCCGACCGCCGCGTCCTCACCCATCCTCCCGGTGACAACTGTGCTCACCGTCGCCATGATCACCACCTCCGCCAGGAGTGTTGGTGAATCCGGCGACTCCACACCATGTGCCCGCTTGCCGGGGACAAGGCTCGGGGCCATCATCCACAGGGCTTGACGCCCTCGATGACGCCTGTTGGTTGGTGGCCGCCGCGGATCAGTCCCCCTCGGGAACCTCCAGGTCGCTGTGCTGGATCTCCTCGATGGAGACATCGCGGAAGGTGAGCACCTTCGCCGACTTCACGAAACGTGTGGGCCGGTACATGTCCCACACCCACGCATCGCGCATCGACACCTCGTAGTACACGTCGCCGCCCTCGGTACGCACCTTGAGATCGACGGCGTTGCACAGGTAGAAGCGCCTCTCGGTCTCCACGGCGTACTTGAAGATGTTGACGACGTCCTTGTACTCGCGGTACAGATCAAGCTCGAGCTTGCTCTCGTAGGCATCCAGATCATCGGCGCTGCTCATGGTTCGACCAGCCTAGCCGCTCTCCGGACGTTCGCGTAGCTGCGCCTGTGCAGCGCGCAGGGCCCCAGGGTTTCCAGCCGACGCTGGTGCTCAGCCGTCGGGTAGCCCTTGTGGATCGCGAAGCCATAACCGGGAAAGTCGCTGTCCGCCGCCACCATGACCCTGTCCCGGGTCACCTTGGCGATGATCGATGCCGCCGCCACGGCGGCGCACACCTGATCCGCCTTCCACATGCCCAGTGCGGGCACCGTGAGCCCTTCCACCCCGAAGCCATCGGTGATGACGAATCCGGGAACCGTGCCGAGACGGCACAGCGCCCGCCGCAAGCCCTGCAGGTCGGCCTCCTGCATACCGAGCCGATCGCACTCACGGGGCTCGACGCTCACGGCAGCCCATGACACGGCCTTCTCGGTGATCTGGCCGTAGAGCCGCTCTCGGGCCGCCGGACGCAGCAGCTTGGAGTCGCGCAGGCCTTCGATTCGACACTCGGGGCGGTCGTCCAAGACAACCGCAGCAGCGACCAGAGGGCCGGCACAGGCCCCGCGCCCAGCCTCGTCAGCGCCCGCCACCGGGCCAAGACCTGCCGCGCACAGCGCGGTCTCGTAGCGGGAGACGAGTGCGGCACCGCTCATCGGTGCAGGTCAGCAGGGCTTCTCGGTGACGACCGGGGTGGCCGGCGCGGGACCCGGGGCAGGCACCGAGGCGAAGCTTGCCGGGATGTGGAAGCGGGTCAGCCGGTCGAAGGGCATCGCAATGCCCACCACTGGCCCCGTGATATCGGACTCGGGCACAAAGGCGTTCTGACCCGGCGTCTGGTTCGCCCCGACAGCATCGCACAGGTGGTATCGCGAGTCCCGCGAGTCACTGCGATTGTCGCCCAGCACGAAGACCTCTCCGGCGGGCACGACGACATCGAAGTTGATGTCGCTGGGTCGCACCTGCACTCCATTGGCCGAGTAGAGATAGGAGCGCTCGTCGAGCGCCACCCCATTGACCGCGATCTGTCCGGTCGCGGTGCAGCAGCGCACGTGGTCACCGGGGACACCGATCACCCGCTTGACCAGATGGTCGGTGGACGACGCGGGTGCGATACCGAGGAACTCGAAGACCTCGCGGACGGGACCCACCGACACTGGGGTGCTCTCCAGCCAGTTGTCGGGATCCTTGAAGACCACCACGTCACCGCGGTGATAGCTTGCGGTCTTCACCACGACGACGCGGTCGCCGATGGCCAAGGTGTTCTCCATCGAGGCCGAGGGAATGATGAACAGCTGCACGAGGAAGCTGCGGATGAGCGCCGAGATCACCAAGGCGATGAGGACGATGAGCGCGAACTCGCCCAGAAAGCCGAAGAAACCCTGCTTGCGCTGGGGTTTCTTCGGCTTGTCGGTGGCACCGTTCGGATCGGGTGCCGCAGCCGGCTGGCTCACGCGTTCTCGCGCTTCTCCTTGATCTTCGCGGCCTTGCCGCGCAGACCGCGCAGGTAGTAGAGCTTGGCGCGTCGCACATCACCGCGACGCTCGACCTCGATGTGGTCGATGATCGGGCTGTGCAAGGGGAAGGTACGCTCCACGCCGCATCCATAGGACACCTTGCGCACCGTGAAGGTCTCCTGCACACCTGCCCCATCGAGGGAGATGACCACACCGGCGAAGACCTGGATGCGGGACTTGTTGCCCTCGACCACCTTCACGTGGACTCGCACCGAATCGCCGACGCGGAAGGCAGGAATGTCATCGCGCAATGATTCCTCGTCGAGCGCGGCAATGAGGCTGTTGGTCATAGTGTTTCCTCGCCGGTGCCACAGGTCACCCGTTGACAGATCACGATTGGTGCTGGGTTCTGGGCAGTCCCCCCGTGGCAGGAGCCATGAACCGCAACGACCAGCCATTCTTGCACACCAGGAGCGCTGACACCAATCACTCGCCGGTGGATGCCCGGGCGCCGACGACTCGCCGTCGAGTGACCGGGCATCACGGCAGGTCAGGAGGCGAGTAGCGAGAACCCGCCTCCTGACCTGCCGGTCGTCCTACTGGGCCTTGCCGACACCGCTGAACAGCGACGCGATGAAGTCGCGGTTCAGCTGGGTGATGCTGTCCAGCGTGATGCCCTTGGGGCACACGGCCGCGCACTCGCCGATATTCGTGCAGTGCCCCAGCCCCTCGGCATCGTGCTGGGCCATCATGTTCTTGACACGCAGCTTGCGCTCGGGCTGCCCCTGGGGAAGGTTGGCCAGATGGGCCACCTTCGCCGAGGTGAACAGCATGGCCGAGCCGTTCGGGCAGGCCGCCACGCAGGCGCCACAGCCGATGCAGGTGGCTGCATCGAAGGCCCGATCCGCCTTGAACTTCGAGATGGGCGTGGCATGCGCGTCCGGCGCGGCGCCGGTGTTCACCGACACGAAGCCGCCGGCTTCGATGATGTGATCGAGGGCGGAGCGGTCCACGACAAGGTCCTTGACGACCGGAAATGCGCCGGCCTTCCAGGGCTCGATGGTGATGGTGTCGCCATCCTTGAACCAGCGCATGTGGAGCTGGCACGTGGTGGTGCGCACCGGAGAGACACCGCGGCCATGGGCTGTGCCGTTGATGACGACGCCGCACATGCCGCAGATGCCCTCACGACAGTCCGAGTCGAAGGCAACCGGCTCCTCGTTCTTCTCGGTGAGATCCTCGTTGAGCTGATCGAGCATCTCCAGGAAGGACATGTCGGGGCTGATGCCGTCGATCTGGTAGGTCTTCATCGCGCCGGTGGACTCCGCGTTCGCCTGGCGCCAGATGTTCAGTGTCAGCTTCACTTGTAACTCCGTTGCTTGAGTTCGATTGCCTTGTAGACCAGGGGCTCCTTGTGAAGCACGGGCTTGACGCCCTCGCCCTTGAACTCCCAGGCCCCGACATAGAGGTACTTGTCGTCGTGGCGCAGCGCCTCGCCCTCGGGTGTCTGGTGCTCGACGCGGAAGTGCCCGCCGCAGCTCTCGCGGCGGTGCAGCGCGTCGACGCACATGAGTTCACCCAGCTCGAAGAAGTCCGCGACCCGCCCGGCGCGCTCGAGGGTCTGGTTGAGATCCTCGTTGACACCGGTGACCTTGACGTTCTCCCAGAACTCCTTGCGCAGCGCCCGGATCTTCCCGATCGCCGTCTTGAGGCCCTCGTCGCTGCGCGCCATGCCGCAGTACTCCCACATGATGTGGCCGAGCTCCTTGTGGAAGGAGTCGACCGAGCGGTTGCCATCCACGGCGAGCAGCTTCTGGATGCGCTCCTTGGCGGACTCGACGGCCTCGAGCACCGCGGGGTCGTCGTCGGCCAACCGGCCAGGATGGTTGTCGGCCAGATAGGAGTTCACGGTATTGGGCAGCACGAAGTAGCCGTCCGCAAGACCCTGCATGAGCGCCGAGGCGCCGAGGCGGTTCGCGCCATGGTCGGAGAAGTTCGCCTCGCCGGCCACGAACAGGCCGGGCACCGAACTCTGCAGGTCGTAGTCGACCCACAGTCCGCCCATGGTGTAATGCACCGCCGGGTAGATGCGCATCGGAACCTCATAGGGATCGTCAGCGGTGATCTGCTTGTACATATCGAACAGGTTCCCGTACTTGGCGGAGACGCCGTCCTTGCCGAGTCGCGAGATGGCTTCGGAGAAGTCGAGGTAGACACCGCGGCGCACCAGGCGCTCCGAGCCGTCGGGTCCGATCTCCTTGACCTCGGGTCCGACACCGCGGCCCTCATCGCACATGTTCTTGGCTTGGCGCGAGGCGATGTCGCGAGGCACCAGATTGCCGAACGAGGGGTAGATGCGCTCCAGGTAGTAGTCGCGGTCCTCCTCGGGAATCTGACGGGGATCCTTCGCGCAGTCCTCGGCCTTCTTCGGCACCCAGATGCGGCCGTCGTTGCGCAGCGATTCGCTCATCAGCGTGAGCTTCGACTGGTTGTCGCCGTGCACCGGGATGCATGTGGGGTGGATCTGCGTGTAGCAGGGGTTGGCGAAATAGGCACCCTTGCGGTGTGCCCGCCAGATGGCCGTAGCATTGCAGCCCATCGCATTGGTCGACAGGAAGAAGACATTGCCGTAGCCACCGGTGGCGAGAACTACTGCGTCGGCCGTCCAGCTCTCGATCTCGCCGGTGATCATGTCGCGGGTGACGATGCCGCGGGCGTGCCCGTCCTTGACGATGATCTCGACCATTTCGTGACGGGTGTGCAGCTCCACCCTGGCCGCCGCGACCTGGCGCGAGAGTGCTTGGTAGGCGCCGATGAGCAGCTGCTGCCCGGTCTGGCCGCGGGCATAGAAGGTGCGCTCCACCTGGACGCCGCCGAACGAACGGTTGTCGAGCAGGCCGCCGTACTCCCGGGCGAAGGGAACGCCCTGGGCGACGCACTGGTCGATGATGTTGGCGCTGACCTCCGCGAGCCGGTAGACATTGGTCTCGCGGGCTCGGTAGTCACCGCCCTTGACCGTGTCGTAGAACAGCCGGTAGACCGAGTCGTTGTCGTTCTTGTAGTTCTTCGCCGCGTTGATGCCGCCCTGGGCGGCAATGGAGTGGGCGCGCCGGGCGCTGTCCTGGTAACAGAAGTTGAGGACCTTGTATCCCGCCTCGCCGAGCGAGGCGGCCGCGGCGCCACCGGCCAGGCCGGTACCGACGACGATGATGGTGCGCTTGCGCCGATTGGCCGGATTCACCAGCTTCGCGTTGAACTTGCGATCCGACCAGATCTTGTCGATCGGCAGATCGGTGTTCGCCTTGGTGTCGTGGATCTCGGCACCGATCTCGTAGTACTGGTCGTCACCGGACGGCGCGAGGCCGCGCGTGCTGGTGGGCGAGGTGTTCTCGGTCACGAGTTGATCACTCCAAACGCGATGAGGGTCGGGACCAACATGAACCCGGCGAAGATGAGAAAGGCGACGATCCAGGAGCATGCCTTGATGACCACCGTCGAGGAGTGCCCCACGCGCCAGCCCAGTGTGCACATGGCCGAGTAGAACCCGTGCCACACGTGCAGGGAGACCGCCGCCATGGCGACGAAGTAGATCGCGTAGATGCCCCAGTTCTGGAAGGCGAAGACCACTCGCAGATGGGACGGCGTCGACGGATCGGAGTAGCCGATCTTGATGATCTGGTCAGTGAACATGAACAGATGGAAGGGGATGAACAGCAAGACGATGAGCCCGCTCCAGATCATCGTGCGTGCCGCGAAGCTGCCCTCGAGGTAGCGGCGCATCGTGTACCGGCGCACGCTCAGACCAGCCGAATGCGCATGCCGAACAGTGTCACGGATCACCAGGTGCAGCGCCATGACGACATGAATGAGGACGGCCGCGGCGATAACCAGCCGGAAGATCGTGAGGAAGAAGTACGGAGGGAGAACCGGCTCGAGAAAGTGCCTCAGGTAATGGGCGTAGGCGTCGAAGTCCGCACCACTGATGAGCAGCTTCAGGTTGCCGAACATGTGCATGAGCAGGAAGGCGACCAAGATCATTCCGGTGATCGACATCGCGAACTTCTTGGTCACCGACGACCGAAGCGCCCTGCTCTGCGGGGTCGTGTCCGCGGAGAGAGTAGTTAGAGTTGCCACGGCAACACACTAGATCACGCCCTCCTCGTTCGAGACACCGCCTCGCGCTGGTGCGCGGCTGCGCGGTTGGCCTTCTCATCTGCTGGTCACCGGGCGTCTCGACGTTGCTAGTCTCAGGGCATGCCCAGATGCGAGGTGAGCTTCCGGATCGACGCCGATCGGGACGCGGACCTGGGTCTGGCAGTGGCGATCGCGCCGGGCGGGGCCTACGAGATGATCGCCGATCACGAGGGGGAGCCGGTGGCCCGCTGGTTCGCCTCGGTGGGAGTCAGCGCAGCAGTGCTGGACTACCCGGTGGGGCAGCGGCATCCGGCGCCTTTCGATGCCGCAATGGAGGCCTTCGACGAGCTGCGCCGCCAGCCGTCCTGGCGTGGCCGCACGGTCGGGATCGCCGGGTTCTCTGCAGGAGGCCACCTTGCAGCGATGTGCTCCACCCCGCAGGCCTACGGCTGCGCCGCCGTGCCCCCGGCCTTCAGCGTACTCGGCTATCCCGTCATCGCGATGGACGCCCAGGGCCATGAGCTGTCGACCGCAAACCTGCTCGGCCCCACGCCGGACGACGCGACGAGAACCCATTTCAGCGTGGACACCGTGGTAGGCGCCGCCACCCCGCCGGCCTTCATATGGCACACCGCCGACGACCCGAGCGTTCCGGTCTCCCACTCACTGCGCTACACCGCTGCCTGCCGGCGCGCGGGAGTGCCGGTGGAGTTGCACGTCTTCGAGCACGGGGCACACGGACTGGGCCTGGCCGAGCATTCGCAAGCCGAGCCCTGGCCCGGGCTGTGCGCCCGCTGGCTCGCGCGTCGTGCCGGCGCATCGCACCCGGGTCGTTGACGCCGGGGCAGCACTCAGCTGCGTGAGGGTGGCTGGCCCAGCAGATCGGGACGGCGCGCCCGAGTGGTCTCCAGGGAGCGGGCCGCCCGCCAGTCGTCAACCGCGCCGTGGTCGCCCGACAGCAGCACTGGCGGCACGTCGAGCCCGCGCCAGCGCGCAGGCTTGGTGTACACCGGGTACTCCAGCATCCCCTCGGTGTGCGGTGAGTACGACTCCTCGACCAGCGACTCCGGGTTCCCGATCACCCCGGGGACCAGCCGCACGATCGCCTCGATCATGGCGAGCGCCGCCACCTCGCCGCCGTTGAGAACGTAGTCGCCCAGGCTCAGCTCGCGCACCTCGAAGTACTCGCGAGCCCAGACCATGACCCGCTTGTCGATGCCCTCGTAGCGTCCGCAGGCGAAGGCGAGTCTGGGGGCACTGGCCAGCTGCCCAGCAACCCGTTGGGTGAAGGGCTCGCCGGAGGGCGTGGTGAAGACGAGGACCGGCCGCTCCGTGCCCGGCGGACAGCTCCCGAGCAGCGCATCGAGCGCCTCACCCCACGGTTCGGGCTTCATGACCATGCCCGCCCCACCGCCATAGGGGGTGTCGTCGACGGTGCGGTGGCGGTCGTGGGTGAACTCGCGCAGATCGTGGGTGTGAAGCTCGATGAGCCCGGCGGCCAGGGCCTTGCCGATGAGGCTGAGCCGCAGCACATCGAAGTACTGCGGGAAGATGCTGATCGTGTCCAGGCGCAGTGCCGGGCGCGCCGCCCGCTCCTCACTCACCGCCACCACTACCGTCGTCGATTGCCCGGTCGTCCACCAGCCCGGGGACATCGGCCAGCTGGACGAAACCCTGCGCGAGGTCGACCAGCGGGACCAGCGCCGAGACGAAGGGCACGAGCCGGGCACCGGCGTCGGTACGCACGCTCAACAGGTCCTGGGCAGGCATATGGAGAACCTCGCCGATGGTGCCCACGGACGTTCCCTGGGCGTCACGCACGTCCAGTCCCACGAGCTGGCGGTCGTAGTACTCGTCGTCGTGCTCGGGAGTCTCCTCGGCGGGTACCTCGGCCAGCAGGACGGCACCGCGCAGCTCTTCTGCACTCGTGCGGTCGCCGACCCCCTCGAAGCTGACAAACAGATGGCCAGCTGACCAGCTCCTCGAGGCGATGCGCAGGGCCCGGCGCGAACCCTCGACGAGAAGGTTCTGGCCGGGCCCCAGACGCCTCTCGGGCTCGTCGGTGCGCAGCGTGAGGCTCACCTCGCCGCGCACGCCGTGGGGCCTGCCCACGACGGCGACGACGATCTCCACCGTGCCCGCCATGGCGCCTCAGCGCCGACGCGGGCCGTGGCGCTCGACGTCGACGAAGTCGATGCGCAACTGCTCGTGTCCGGCCAGGGCAGACATGACCGTGCGCAGCGCCGTCGCAGTGCGCCCCTGCCGACCGATGACCTTGCCGATGTCGTCGGGGTGGACGCGCACCTCGAGCATCCTGCCGCGACGCAACTCCTTGTCCCGGACCACCACGTCGCCGGGATGCGTGACGATCCCCGAGACGAGATGTTCCAAAGCCTGCGACAGCACGCTCAGGCCTCGGTGGCAGCGGGCTCGGAATCGGCGGCCGGGGCGTCCTCGCCGGCGCCCTTGGACCTCTTGGTGCTGATGGCGCTGGCGGTGGGCTCACCATCGGCCTCGGCCAGGGCGGCGTTGAAAGCGGCCAGCTTGTCGGGCTTGGCCGGCTGCTCGTCGACACCCGAGGGGATCGAATCGTCGCCGGTGAACTTCTGCCAGTCCCCCGTGCGCCTGAACAGCGCGACAACGGCCTCGGTGGGTTGGGCGCCGACGCCGAGCCAGTACTGTGCGCGCTCGGAATCGATCTTGATGACCGAGGGATCGCTCTTCGGATGGTACTGGCCGAGCACCTCGATGGCCCGGCCGTCGCGCTTGGCGCGCGAGTCGATGACGATGACGCGGTAGTGCGGCTCGCGGATCTTGCCGAACCTCTTGAGACGAATCTTGGTGGCCACGAGTGTGGTTTCTCCTGTGACGAATGCCCGGGAACTGCCCCGGGACGGGTTTGGTGGCCGCGATCCGGCGCGTGGGGACACGTCGAAGCCGTCCAGTGGTCTCCATGCGCATGGCGTGAGAGGGCACCATGGCACAGATGCATCGTCCATTGTGCCAGATTGTGGGGACGGGCGAGAATTCACCCCGGACCCGCCGTCAGCGCGACCGCAGACGACCTCTCAGCATCACGGCGCACGGACGCCGGCACACCCTCAGGTCGGGGCGCGGGTCAGCGTCGAAGATCACCAGATCGGCACTCTCCCCCACCCCCAGCCCGGGCGCGCCGAGCCAGCCCCGAGAGCGCCAGGACGCCGCACCGAGCGCGAACTGCGCGTCACCCAGCTGTCCGAGCGCGACGATCTCGTCGCCGATCCGGCCGTGATGGATGGTGCCTCCGGCGTCCGTGCCGGCATAGAGGGGCACGCCGGCCTCCCGTGCGGCCCGCATCCGGTCCAGATGCCCGTGATAGAGCTTTCGCATGTGCTGGGCGTATCGCGGATAGCGCGCCTGGCCCGAGTCGGCGATCGCCGGGAAGTTCTCGATGTTGACAAGGGTGGGGACCATAGCCACCTGGCGCCGCGCCATCTCGTCGATGACCGCCGGGCTCACCCCGGTGCCATGTTCGATGCAGTCGATTCCAGCCCCCACCAGTTCGGCCACGGATTGCTCGCCGAAGCAGTGTGCCGTGACCCGGCAGCCCAGCTCGTGGGCCCGCCCGATGGCGCGCGCCGCGATGGCTGGCTCCCACAGCGGCGCCAGGTCGCCCGTGCCGCGGTCGATCCAGTCGCCCACCAGCTTGACCCAGCCGTCCGAGCGGCGGGCCTGGCGGTCCACCTCGTCGATCAGCTGTTCGGGTTCGATCTCGACGGCGAATCCTCGCAGATAGCGGCGCGGCCGGGCGATGTGGCGCCCGGCCCTGATGAGCCGCGGCAGGTCGGGCTCGTTGTCGAACAGATGCGTGTCGATGGGCGATCCGGCATCGCGGACCAGCAGCGTACCGGCGTCGCGGTCGGTGCGGGCCTGCTGGCGGGCGTCGCCGATGCTCACTGCTCCCTGGGGCCCAAGTCCGATGTGACAGTGCGCGTCGACGAAGCCAGGAAGCACCCAGCAGTGCCGGTCAAGCTCCCGCGCTCCCGCGACGGGGCCCTCGACCACCCGCCCGTCGTCGATCCACAGATCACGCGGCTGCTCCTCGGGGAGCACGACGCCGTGCACATGCCACGCACCGCCCACGGATCTGCCGGAACCTGCCGGCGAGGCCGCGATCATCGCATGGAACTCACCTGCCGAGTTGTCTGTCACCAGCCGACGTACCTGTCACTTGTCGAAGTACTTGCGCAGTTCAGGAGGCAGCTCGAAGTCCCCGGCGGCACCGGGCGACGGGGCGCCGAACGGGCCAAGAGCCTGGCCACCGGGCGAGGCCATGCCACCGGCTGGTGCACTGCCCTGGCCGGCATCCGGTGCGTTGCGCTGGGCACCGCGACGCACCGGAGCGCCGTTCTTGCCCTTCTTCTTGCTCTTCTTCTTGCTGGTGCGCGCCTGGTGGCCGCCGCCCATCGCGGAAGGCAGACCGGGCATCGCACCCCGTCCCCCTCCCATCATCGGGCCCATCGACTGCATCATCTTGCGAGCCTCGACGAAGCGGTTGACGAGCTGGTTCACGTCGTGCACCTCGACACCCGCGCCCCTGGCGATCCGTGCGCGTCGCGAGCCGTTGAGGATGGACACATCGGCCCGCTCGGCGGGCGTCATCGACAAGATGATGGCCTCCAGATGGTCGACCTCGCGCTCGTCGAGATTGTCCACCGCATCCTTCATCTGCGCGCCCATGCCCGGCAGCATGCCGAAGATCTTCGACAGCGGACCCATCTTGCGGATCTGCTTGAGCTGGTTGAGGAAGTCCTGCAGGCCGAACTCCCCGCGTCCCCGCATGAGCTTCTCGGCGCTGGCCCGCGACTCCTGCGCGTCGAAGGTCTTCTCGGCCTGCTCGATGAGTGTGAGGACGTCGCCCATGCCGAGGATGCGGCTGGCCATCCGGTCGGGGTGGAAGAGATCGAAATCGCCGAGCTGCTCGCCGTTCGAGGCGAACATGATGGGCTTGTCGATCACCCGGGCAATCGACAGGGCCGCACCACCGCGGGCATCCCCGTCGAGTTTCGAGAGCACGACGGCATCGATGCCGACTCCTTGCTCGAATGCCTTCGCGGTGTTCACGGCATCCTGGCCGATCATCGCGTCGACGACGAACAGCGTCTCGTTCGGACTGACGGCGGCCTTGATCCGGCTGGCCTGGGCCATCATCTCCTCGTCGACGCCCAGTCGGCCTGCGGTGTCGACGACGACGACGTCGTAGAGCTTGTGATGGGCTTCCTCCAGCGACTGCCTGGCCACCTCCACCGGATCGCCCACGCCATTGCCCGGCTGGGGGGCGAAGACCGGGACACCGGCCCGCTTGCCCACCACCTGCAGCTGCTGCACGGCGTTGGGGCGCTGGAGATCGGCCGCGACGAGCAGCGGGCTGTGTCCCTGTTCCTTGAGCCACCGGCCCAGCTTGCCGGCCAGAGTGGTCTTACCGGCACCTTGGAGGCCGGCAAGCAGGATGACGGTGACCTCCGTGCCCTTCGAGAAGCGGATCGTGCGGGTGGAGCCGCCGAGGATGGCGATGAGCTCGTCATTGACAATCTTGATGATCTGCTGACTGGGGTTGAGCGCCTTGGACAGCTGGGCGCCGTGGGCACGCTCCTTGACGCGGGAGACAAACTCCTTGACGACCGGGAGCGCGACATCGGCCTCCAGCAGCGCGATGCGGATCTCGCGCGCGGTGGAGTCGATGTCGGCGTCGGTGAGACGCCCTTTGCCCCGCAATGACTTGAAGGTCTCGGCGAGGCGGTCCTGGAGTGTGTCGAACACAGGCTCATTCCTTGGTCGCAAGTGTGATGACAAGAATACGTGGCGCTGCGGCGCGGCCCCGGCCCCTGGCTGGTCCGCCCGCGCTCCCGCGGTCGGACACCGAGGAGAGGCTCACTGGCCGAGGAGGCCGTCGACGAACTGCTCGGCGTCGAAGGGTGCCAGATCGTCGGGACCCTCGCCCAGACCGATGAACTTGACCGGGACGCCCAGTTCGCGCTGCACCTGGACGACGATGCCACCCTTGGCGGAGCCGTCGAGCTTGGTGAGGACGATGCCGGTGACATTGACGACCTCGGCGAAGATCCGCGCCTGCGTCAGCCCGTTCTGCCCGGTGGTCGCGTCGAGCACCAGGAGCACCTCGCCGACCGGCGCCTTCTTCTCGATGACGCGCTTCACCTTGCCGAGCTCGTCCATGAGACCGACCTTGGTGTGCAGCCGGCCGGCCGTGTCGATGAGCACGACATCGGCGTGCTGCGTGATGGCCTCGTCGACGGCGTTGAATGCCACGGAGGCGGGGTCCGCCCCCTCCTCGCCGCGCACAGTCTGCACCCCGACCCGCTCGCCCCAGGTGCCGAGCTGTTCGGCGGCAGCTGCCCGGAAGGTGTCGGCTGCCCCGAAGAGCACGGATTTGTCCTGGGCCACGAGCATCCGGCCGAGCTTGCCGACGGTGGTGGTCTTACCGGTGCCGTTGACCCCTACGAGCATGATGACGGCGGGCAGCCCCGGTTCGTGATCGAGGGTGAGGCTGCGCTCGAGGGTGGGATCGACGAGGGCGACGAGTTCGGCGCGCAGCACATCGCGGGCCGCCGCAGGTTCGGAGATGCCCTCGACAGCGAGCTCGCTACGCAGCTTCTTGACGAGTTCGGTGCTGGGTCCCACCCCGAGATCGGAGGTGATGAGGGTGGACTCGAAGTCGTCCCAGGTGTCCTCGTCGATCCGGTCGGCACTCAGTAGCTCGGCGAGTGCCCTGGCCAGCGCATTGTTGGAGGTGGCGAGCCGGCGCCGCAGCCTGACCAGCCGCGAGGCGGGCGCCTCGGGGATCTCCCGGACCGGTTCCGGCGGCGCGGGGGTTTCGGATGCGGGGGCGAGCGTGGCGATGCCACCCTCGGGTGCCGCCGGGGACGTACCCGGCCCCGATTCCACCTGCCCGACAGGCGGCTCGGCCTCGACGGCCTTCTTGTCGCGTCCCAGATAGATCGACGCGAGAGAGACGATGACCGCCAAGGCGATCCCGGCCATGATGATCCAGAAGACCCAATCCACCCCCGCAGTCTACGGGACGGGTCGACGGACGAGCCGGAGCCAGGGCCTCAATGCTTCGGCGACGCGTCCTCGAGGCCGGTGCTCACGGGAGGTGGCTCGCCGTTGAGGAGCCGGGCGATGCGATGCAGCAGGCGGGCGAGGCGGGGGTTGCGATCACGGTAGTAGCCCTGGATGCCGATGGCCACGACCGCACCCACGGCCACCGCCAGCGCGAGCGCGGCGATCAGCGCGAGGATGAAAACGGACATGTCAGCTCCCAGGTTTCGATGATGAACCTCACGGTCGAAGGACACTACGCATCAAGTATGAGCCGACACGGAGGGATCTCAGGTGTCCGCCGCCCGCGCCGAGCTGCAAGCCGGCTGCCGGGCACCCTCCCAGCGGCCGTTCAGCCCGCCAGTCGCTGGGAGATGACCGTAGTCACACCGTCACCGCGCATCGTCACGCCGTACAGGGCGTCGGCAATCTCCATGGTCCGCTTCTGATGGGTGATGACGAGAAGCTGAGAATCCTTCCGCAGTTCTTCGTAGATGCCGAGCAGTCGCGAGAGATTCACGTCATCCAGGGCCGCCTCGACCTCATCGAGGATGTAGAAGGGGCTGGGGCGGGCGATGAACAGTGAGAACAGGAAGGCGACCGAGACGAGCGAGCGCTCTCCGCCCGACAGCAGTGACATGCGCCTGACCTTCTTGCCGGCAGGGCGCGCCTCGATGTCGACGCCGGCCTCGAGCAGGTCCCCCGGATCGGTGAGCACGAGGCGGCCCTCGCCCCCGGGGAACAGGCGAGGGAAGATCTGCGCGAAGGTGCGCTCCACATCGGCGTAGGCCTGCGCGAAGACCTGCTGGACGCGCTCGTCGACCTCCTCGATCAGCGACTGGAGGTCCTTGCGGGTGGCTCGCAGATCGGCGAGCTGCTCGGCGAGGAATTGATGACGCTGGTTGAGCGCATCGAATTCCTCGAGTGCCAGCGGGTTGATGCGCCCCAACTGCTCGAGTGTGCGCTGGGCTGCCCGCAGCCTCTTGGTCTGCCTTTCGCGGTCGAAGGGCACCGGGGCGGGGCGCTCCTCGTCAGCTTCGAAGGGGCTCCCGTCGGGCTTCACGAGCACCGGGACGAGCTTGTCGGGTCCGAATTCCGCGATGAGCACGTCGGCCTGAAGGCCCAACTCGTCCATGGCCTTCGCGGTGAGTGCCTCGATCTTCATGCGCTGTTCGAGATGGGCGACTTCCCCGCGATGGGCCTGCGCCACCAATTCCTCGAGCGCAGCCGCACACTCGCGCCGCTGGGTGCGGGCTGCGGCCAGCGCCGCCTCGGCGCCGGCTCGGGCTTGTTCGGCCTGTTCGCGCTGCGCTGCGGCGGCCTCACCGAGACGGGCAAGCTCCTGGCCGAGCCACCCGGTGGCCGTATTGACCGCCCGCGCCACCGCCTGCTCACGGCGGATCCGCTCGGCCCGGGCAGCCGCTTGGGTGCGGGCGGCGCGCTCCTGGGAGGCGGCACGCCGCAGGGCATCGGCGCGTCCGGCGAGCGCCGCGAGGCGTTCCTCGGCGGTGCGCAGTGCGAGCCGTGCGTCCGTCTCGGCCTGACGACAACGGCCGGCCTGCACCGCTGTCTCATCTCGCCCGCTGGGGTCGGGTTCGGCAAAGGCACCGTCCTCGCCGACGCGTTTCAGGCGCTCTCGCACCACCGCCAGTTCCTGCTCATCGTGGACGCGCCGCTCGGCGGCCTTCGCGAGGGCCTCGTCGGCGCGAGCAGCTTCCTGGCGTGCGGCGCGGGCCGTCTGGCCCAGACCGGACAGCTGTTCGGCCAACGAGGAGATGGCGGCATCGGATTCGTTGAGCTGCTCCAGCGCCCGGTCGGCCACGAGGCGTGCCCGGGCCAGCTGCTCGTCGAGGTCGTGAGCCGTGCCACCGAGCTGGGCCGCCTCGCCCTCGGCCTCGTGAAGCTCGCCACGGGTGCGCTCCACATCGGCCTGCAGCTCGATCGAGCTGTGCTCGCGTTCACCGCCCCCGGCCGCGAACCAGCGTGACAGGAGCTCCCCGCGCCGGGTGACGACGCGCAGCTGGGGGTGCGCCGAGATGAGCCGGGTCGCCATGGCGAGATCCTCCACGGCAACGACCTGGTGCAGCAACTGGTGCAGTGCTCCGGACAGCTGGGGTTCGGCGCTCACCAGGTCGAGCAACGGCACCGCCCCGGCTGGCAAGGTCATGGGGTCACGGCCTTCGTCCGGGCCGGGTGGCATGGGCGGGGCTTGGGCGATCACGAGCCCCAGCCGGCCCAGCTCGCGCACAGCGGGATCGTTGACCACCCGAACGGCGGTGCCGGGATCGCGCACCACCAGTGCCTCGCTCGCCGTCCCCAGAGCGGCCGCCAACGCGGCCTCCCAGCCGGGCTCCACTGCGAGGGCCGCCGACAGCTCCCCCGTGATCCCCTCGATTTCGGCGCTCACCAGGCTGCTGGCGCCGTCGGTGCTGTGCAGTCCCAGCTCCAGGGCCTCCAGGCGGGCACGCAGGGCCAACGCCCGGCCCTCGGCCTCGAGGGTCCGCGAACGCACTGCCCCGTGGGCTTCCTCGAGTTCCCGTACAGCAGCACTGGCCTGTTCATGGCGGGCGTCCAGTTCTGATTCGTTGGCCCCCAGCTCGGTGATCCTGGCCTGCAGCGACGTGAAGGAAGCCTCGGCCTGCGCGGCACGCGCCTGTGCCTCGTCGCGACGGCGCGTCAGCCGGCCTGCCTCGTCGCCGCCGGCTGCCAGCCGCGACTCGAGCGAGGCAATCTGGCCGTTGAGCCTGGCGCGTCCCTCCCGGCGGTCGGCAAGTGCCCGCAGCTGCTCGGCGAACTGTTCCTCGGCCAGCTCGTGGGCCCTCTCGGCCGCCAGCCGATCCGCCTGGGCCTGCTCCAGGCGGTGACGGGCCAGGTGCGCCTCCTCGGCCCTGGTCTGTTCCTGGCGCGCCAGCTGCGCCGCTTGGTCCTCGAGCTCGCCAGGGTCCCGCCCCGGGAGTCGCTGGGGCTCGGCATCGCGACGCATCCGTTCGGCGCTCACCGAGGCGGTGGCCCGATTGCGTTCTGAGAGCGTGGCGGCGCGCATCCACTGCTCCTGGGCCCCGGACATCTGCGGTGCGAGCCGTGCGAGTTCCTGCTCGGCGGTGCGCTCGGCCCGCTGCGCCGTGTCCAGCTGCGCCTGGGCCTGCTCGCGGGCCAGGGCGGCCTCGCGCTCACTGCGTCGCTCGCTGTCCAGGGCGAGGGTCTCACGGGTCAGCTCATCGGCCAGCAGGCGTGCCCTCGCATCGCGCAGCTCGGCCTGGACGATTCCGGCCTTGCGGGCCACGGCCGCCTGACGCCCCAGCGGTTTCAATTGACGACGGATCTCGCCGATGAGGTCGTTGAGCCGCTCCAGATTCGCCCCGGTCGACTCGAGTTTGCGCAGCGCCTTCTCCCGCCGGCGACGGTGCTTGAGCACCCCGGCGGCCTCCTCGATGTAGCCGCGCCGCATCCGGGGGTCGGAGGCGAGGATCTGCTCGAGTTGGCCCTGGCCGACGATGACATGCATCTCGCGGCCCATACCGGTGTCCGAGAGCAGTTCCTGCACGTCGAGCAAGCGGGCCGGGTGTCCGTTGATGGCGTACTCGGACCCGCCGGTGCGGAACAGGGTGCGGGAGATGGTGACCTCGGTGTAGTCGATCGGCAGCGCGCCATCGGTGTTGTCGATGGTCAAGGTGACCTCGGCGCGGCCCAGCGCCGCCCGCCCGGTCGTACCGGCGAAGATCACGTCGTCCATCTTGGCGCCGCGCAGGTGCTTGGCGCCCTGTTCGCCCATCACCCAGGCAAGCGCATCCACGATGTTCGACTTGCCGGAGCCATTCGGCCCGACAATGGCAGTAATGCCCGGCTCGAAGGCCAGGGTGGTCGCCGAGGCGAAGGACTTGAATCCTCGCAGCGTCAGGCTCTTGAGATACATGGCGCGTCCTGCGTCGTCACCAGGACCCTCATGATGTGGTGACCGGCTCGCGGCGACGCGCCGGCGTGCGGGTACGGAAGGTGATGAGTTTGTTGACGATGAAGTTGATGGGCATTGTCACCACGATCGCCACTGCCTGGCTGACGTATTCGCGCGAGTGGAATGCGTCCTCGATCTGATCGACCAGCGCCCCACCGGGGCGGAACTGCCAGCCATCGAACCATGGTCCGCGCAATGCCAGCCCGGACGCGGGGCTCATCATCATGGCCTTGAGGATCAGCCCGACGAAGGCCGCGACGGCGCCGATGAGCATGAACTGCAAGAAGCCGAGCCACCATCCCCGCGTGGTGCCCCGGAAGGTCCACGTGCGGTTGAGCTGGTAGTTGTAGGTGTTGGCGATGAGGAAGCTGACAATCCAGACCAGGGAGCTGAATCGGAAGTTGAAGGATGTCCCGGGGATGGGGAACAGCACCTCGACGGCATGGGCCGAACCGCCATTCAGCTTGTTCATGACCACGGCCACCGCCATGTTCACGACCACTCCTGAACCGCCGACGAGCCCGAACCTGATGAACTGCACGAGCAGGCGTCGCCACCGCTGCGGGGCCGAGTGGACAGGCTCAGAACTCATGGAAGATCAACCTACCTCTTGGGACCCGATTGGGCCGGTGCGGGGACGTGGGCTGCCGGCAGGGGCTGACAGACCGGGCACAGATAGCTCGACCTGTTCATGAAGGATTCGCGGACGATCGTCGATCCGCACCGGCGGCAGGGCCGGCCGGCGCGTCCGTAGACCTCCAGATGACGCGAGAAATACCCGCTCGAACCATTGACGTTGACGTACAGGGCATCGAAGCTCGTGCCGCCCTGGGCCAGGGCGGCAGCCATCACGGTCCGCGCGGCGCGCAGCACGCGCCGTGCCCGGCGAGTCGAGAGGGTCTGGCTGGGATGCTCGTAGTGGGTGCGCGAGAGCCACAGCGCCTCGTCGGCGTAGATATTGCCGATACCGGACACCAAGGTCTGGTCGAGCAGGCATCTCTTGACCGTGCTGTGCCGGGCGATCATCCGATCCGCCACGGCAGCCAGGTCGAAGCCCGGCTCGAAGGGATCGGCGCCGATATGGGCGATCTCAGCCGGCAGCGCCACCGGTCCCTTCGACAGCGCGAGCCCCCCGAACAGCCGCTGGTCGACGAAGCGCAGCTGTGAACCATCGTCGAGGTCGATGAGCAGGCGGGCGTGCGCCTCCAGGATGTCGCCGGGAGAATCGAGGCGGAACTGGCCGCTCATGCCCAGATGCGCGAGCACGACATCGCCCGCGACGGTCGGGATCCACAGATACTTGCCTCGTCGGCGCACGTCTGCAAGCCGCTGTCCCCGTAGCCGCTGGCAGAAATCCGCGGCGCCTGCGCTGTGGCGGCGCAGGCAGCGCGCGTCGAGCACGTGAACGGCGCTCACCGTTCTCCCCACGACCAGCGGTTCGAGACCGGCGCGCACCGTCTCGACCTCGGGCAGCTCGGGCATCCGGCCTCAGACGGCGGTGCCCGGTGCGAGCGGGCGGACCGGCGCAGCGTGTGTCTCGGGCTCCAGGACGGCGAAGGCATGGGCGGCGGCGCGCTGCTCGGCCTGCTTCTTGTTGTGTCCCTCGGCAGGATCGAAACGGCGCTGGCCCACTACGGCGGTGGCGACGAAGCGCTTGTCGTGGTCGGGCCCGGACTCAGTGATCTCGTACTCCGGAGGTTTCTCGCCCAAGGTGGCGCACACCTCCTGCAGCGAGGTCTTCCAGTCCAGTCCGGCGCCCGTGTGCTCTGCCAGGTCGACGAGCGGGTCGAACAGGTGATGGACGAATCGGGCGGCGCCGGACGGATCGGTGAGATACATCGCACCGATGAGCGCCTCGGTGGTGTCGGCGAGGATGCTCGTCTTGCGGCGTCCTCCGGTGCTCAGCTCACCATGGCCCAGCTTGACCATCTCGCCGATACCGAGCCGGCGGGCCACGCGGGCCAGGCTCACCGAACTCACCACGGCAGCGCGCATCTTCGCCAGCTGTCCCTCGGGATGATCGGGGAAGCGTCGATAGAGATAGTCGGTGACAGCGATCCCCAGGACCGAGTCGCCCAGGAACTCCAGCCGCTCGTTGGTGGGGATCTGCCCGTTCTCGTAGGCGAATGAGCGGTGGGTCAACGCGAGATCGAGGAGCCCTGCGTCCATCGGGACGCCGAGCTCCTCGATCAGCTGTACGAAATCAGGCGAAGTGGGCTCACTCGAATTCACGAGTGTTCAGGCTCCCGGTGACTTCACGGAAGGCGCCGCGAGCGCCATACTGATGGCACTTCGGGCACGCCGTGTGCGGCAGGTGCTGCGCGCGGCAGGCAGGATTCGGGCAGGTCACAAGCGTCACTGGCGCAGCCTTCCACTGCGAGCGGCGCGACCGCGTGTTGCTGCGGGACATCTTCCGCTTCGGGACAGCCACGTTAGTTCTCCTCGATCATGAATGGGATGGCGCGCCCATAGGAACACGCGACGCACCATGGTACGCCAGTCCTTGAGCTCACGCCAGTCGCCGACGTGCCTCGGCTTGTTTGAGCGCGTGGGTGGTGTTGGTGCCTCATGTTCTTTGAACGCGAAGCTTGCCTGTGTGGCTCGGGTCTGCTGGACGCCTTGGTGACGGATTGGGTTAGGTGGCCTGGAGGGCCGTTGTGGTCATGATGGTCTCGTACTCGAGGGGGTCAACCGGGCGAGTCGGGTTTGTCTGCGGCGGCGGTGGTAGGTCCGTTCGATCCAGGTGATGATCGCCAGCCTCAGGTCTTGCCGGGTGGCCCAGCGGCGTCGGTTCAAGACGTTCTTCTGCAGCAGGGCGACGAAGGATTCCATGGCGGCGTTATCGCCGGCAGACCCGACTTGGCCCATCGATCCGCCCAGCTGGTGGTGCCAGATCGCAGCGAGGAACGTCCGCGACCGGAATTGCGACCCGCGGTCGCAATGCACGATGCAGCCGGCCACGTCACCGCGGCGGGCCACTGCCATGGTCAACGCGTCGACCGGGATCTGGGCCTGCATCCGGTCGCTGAGGGAGTAGCCCACGATGCGGTTGGAGAACACGTCCTTGATCGCACACAGGTAGAGCTTTCCCTCTGCGGTCGGGTGTTCGGTGATGTCGGTGAGCCACAACCGGTTCGGGGTCGCGGAGCTGAACTACCGCTCGACCAGGTCGTCATGGGCGGCAGGGCCGGGCCTCTTACCGTTCGCGCCGCGTTTCTTCCCGACCATCGACCACCACCGGTTCTCCGCGCAGATCCGCCACACCGTCGGGTCACAACACTGGTGACCTAGGCTGCGGACCTCGTCGGTCAACAGCCGATATCCGAACTCAGGATCATCGTGGTGAGCATCGAACAAGGCGTTGACCACACAGGCGTCGGCGAGTTCACGCTCACTGACCGGGGCCGCCAGCCAACGGTAGTAGGACTGGCGGGCGAGCTTGAGGACCCGACACGTGACCGTGCCGGGGATCCCGTCGACGGCCAGCTCACGCACGAGCGGGTACATCATTGTCCCGGCAGGTTCGCCTGCGACAGATACGCAGCCGCCCTCCACAGGACCTCGTTCTCCTGCTCCGCCAGCCGGTTACGGCGCCTCAGATCACCCACCTCGACCGATCCCGCTGTCGTTGTTGCGGGCCGCCGTCCGTCTTCCACGTCGGCCTTGGCGAGCCAGTTCCGAAGACAGGACCCGCTGACGCCGAAGTCCTTGACGATCTGCACGACCCGAGCATCACCACGACGAGCAACAGCCACCACGACATCTCGGAACTCCCTGGGACGGGCTTTGGACATGGTCCACATCCTCCCAGCAGGACCTCACGACCCCACACAACAGATGCCACCAACCCATACAGCAGTCCCCGTCCAGTGCCGGTGGTTCGCAGCCGATCTCGAGCACACACTCGGCATCGCGCCACTGGGTGGAGATCACGTCGAGGCCGCCGCTGCGCAGGGCGGACTCGTGTCGCCCGGCACTGACGGCGGGCAGGTGGACCGCGAGCACCACGAGGTGGATGCGTTGAACCAGTCGTGCGCGGTCGAGTGCTGCCGAGACGATGCCGCCATAGGCGCGGACCAGTCCCCCTGCCCCGAGTTTGATGCCACCGAAGTAGCGGACGACGACGGCTAGCACGTCGCTGAGTTCGGCGCGGCCGGTCGGGCAGACGTGGTTGCTCAGCGCATGGAGGATCGGGACGCCTGAGGTGCCAGCTGGCTCACCGTCGTCGCTGGTGCGCTGCTCGCTGCGCCGAGGCCCAAGGACGAACGCGCTGGGCAGGTGGCGGGCATCGTGGAACTCGTGTCGCAGCTGCACGATGTGCTCGCGCGCCTCGGATTCGCTGCCGACCCGGCTCAGGCAGGCGATGAAGCGGGAGCGGTTGATCTCGACCTCGTGGCGCAGCGGTGCGCCGACGGTCACATAGTGCTCGCCGCTTGCCGGACCGGCATGAGCCGCAGTCAGCAACTCGTCGGTTTCTGGATCCACAGCCTCGATGTTCCCACCACCGCGAAAGTGCGGTAGGTGCGGATGGCGATCGTTTCGAGGCCCGGGAGTGGCGAAGCGGAGACGACATAGCAGGCGCGGGTGTCGTGGAAGAGCGTGGTGAGACCTCCCGCTCCCTTGGGTCCCGAGCCGTAGCGTGCCGGCCCATCCGAGTGCCAGCCGAGCCATTCCAGGCCCGCGTCGATGTCGGTCGCCCGGACTCCCTGGGACTGCAGACCCGACGCCGTGTGCCAGCGAGCCGCGTCGTAGCTCAAGGCATTCGATGTCAGCGCCACGGTGAGAGCAAGCATGAATGCCAGCCCCGTCGTGCCGAGAACTCGCCGGGGCCCGACCCGGGTGGCGAGCAGCACGCTGCACAGCAGGGGAACCGCCGGGATGAGATAGCGGCTGAATGGAAGCTGGCCAGCAGCGGCCTGGCCGAGGACGCCCAGACCGAAAAGGATGCCGGTCGTCGCCGTCAGCCGATCCCAGCGGGTGCCGTGTTCCACCAGGATACCAACGAGCAGGCCGGCCGAAATGCTTGTGGCGATGAGAATGAGAGTCCACACCGGAGCCGAGAACACGACCCGATGGCCGAGGAAGACGTCGCTGTAGGAACCCGAGGGGTCAATGTAATTCCTGCTGAAAGGTCGTGGGAGGACCTGGGTCAGCGCGAAGATGACGAGAGCGCTCACCGCCCCCGCCCACCGGGCCCGCACGGACCAAGCAATGGGCCGCGCCAGCAGGAGGGCCACCGGCAGCAGATACAGAGCGAGCGCTGTCAGGGCCTCAAGCAGGGTGGTGGACGCGTTGGTGAGGTCCAGCCTGAGTAACGGGCTGTCCCCCAGCGGCAAGGAGCGTCGCCACTGCTCGAAGACCGCCAGAACCACGACGAGAGCCACAGCCTGGAGACCGGCGAGCAGCCGGGGACGGCCTTTCCATTCCCGCACCGCAATGATGAGAATGCTGACCGGCACGACGAGGACCTGCTCCCGAATGGTGACTCCCCACATTCCGACGGCCAGCGATGCCGCCAGCAGAAGCTGGCTGTGGCGCCTCAGCGCCCGATCTCCGAGGACAAGGCTCGCCATGAAGGCTGCGAAGGCGGGCATGTCGGACATATAGGAGGTGGCAAGCAGCCCGAACTCCGGCACCAGCCCCGCCACGGCTGTTCCGAACAGCGCACGGTTGCGGCCCACCCGCGGTGCAAGGAACAGGTAGCTTGCCAGGAGGGCAACGACCGCCAGACATGCCACGAATACCTGCTGGATCACCACGGATCGGCCGAGCGGACCGAGAACGACGATCTGCCCGACAAGGGCTGTCCGGTTCCAGCCCAAAAGTTCCAGGTGACCGGTCATGGCGAACACACGGGCGATCTTGGAGTGCGACCAAGCGTCATTGTGGGGGATGGCGAGGCTGCCTGTTGCAGCAGCCAGCGCAAGAGGAAACCCCACGCAGATCGAGACAATGAGGGCGAGGCCGCGTTGTGTGCCGGATCGGGAGGGCCGGTGATGCACGGGGTCGTTGCTGCGGAGCGCTCGTTTCGGCATCGTCACATCGCCCGCAACCGCTTCTTCTGCGTATCCACGGGAAACAGGTCGGCTGTTGTCGGTGAACCAGATCATTGCGTGCACACTCATCACCACATGCCATGTTGATCGGATGGGGGTTGGTCGTATGAGGGTTGATCGTGTGGGGGCCCGGCCAGCCGGGAGTGGGCCAATTGGCTGAACCTGCCGAGTCCGGAGAGTTTGGCCGAATCGGGTCGTGCTCGTGGCGCAGATGGGCAGCGGCCAGGATACTCACGATTGCTGCCGCCACAGTCGTGAGGAAGACGCGGAGATACGCGTGGGTCGTCATCGGAAGCGGGCCGAAGATTCCCCTGGGCGCAATCACCTGGGCGAGTATCCACCAGATCAGGAGAACGCAGGTGACCAGCAGGGGGGTGCGCTTCCTGGTGCGCAGGGCTTCGACAGCCCACAGCCACAGGACCGGCAGGGTGAAGGACCAGATAGGTGTTGTGCGAGACCGGCAGACTCAGCAAGAGCAAGGACAGCAGATTGAACAAGGAGAGGGCCCTCGACCCTGGGCGCAACAAGACCATGGCAGCGAGCAAAGCCAACATGAGGTAGCCGACAACGAGCGTCGACCGATGGAGCAGGACCCTTGCTGCCCCCGGCACCGAGTAGGCGCTGGCATTCTGGTCGGCTGCCCCGGTGGCAGCGGCAAGCATGTCCCAAGGACCACGGGAACCACCGACTCCGATGGCCATGAGAACGGTCAGGCAGCCAGCGGCGAGAAAGCCGGTGAGGCGATGGATGCGATGTGGCTTGCCGATGAGAAGCCAGAGGACCGAGACTACTGGCCACGTCTTGAACGCTGCGCTCAGCCCGAGCGCGAAACCGGATTTGAACCGGGCGGTGAATCCGGCGATGACCAAACACAGCAGAACGAGGAACTGCGGATTGAGCTGGAGGAGCGTCGACCGTGTGTTGGCGTTCCACAAGAGGCTCACAACCGCCAGGTCAACCACCAGACCGCGTTTCCACAGAGGGAGGCCTCGTGTCGAGGCGAAGCCGGCGATCCAGCAGGCGAGGATGCCTGCGATGATCGTCGCCGCGGTTGCAATGGCGGCCGCCTGGGGATGGCGGACGAGGGGCGCGAGCAGAATCGCGTAGAGCGGCGAATAGACGTAGCCGGCCACCTCGTAGGGAGAGTGCCCTTCGGCGATTTTCCTGGCCGCTGGGAAGAAAGAGGAATCCATGTCGTAGCGTCCGTGAAAGTTCATCGCGAAGCGATAGTCCTGCGCGCCGAGCACTGCCCCGAGCACCACAGCCACCCCGGTCGTCCGAAATCCGGTGGTGGGGGCGCGAGGGGTCATTACGCTCACGCTAGACGGCTTGGATGAGGCTGTCCAGAACAGCCCGCGACGTGCCTCGGCTTGTTTGAGCGCGTGGGTGGTGTTGGTGCCTCATGTTCTTTGAGCGCGAAGCTTGCCTGTGTGGAAGGCACGATTCCGATGGCCGCGAGGCGTCACGTGACGAACAAGCCCGGACTGCGTACCGGAAAGGGTCGAAGGCGGAGAAAGCGCTGATCCTTGACGAGGTGATGACCACGACCGGGATGGGCCGGTCGACTGCTCGGCGGATGTTGACCGGCCCGCCCCTGCCCGATCCGGCCGATCAGGTCGACCGGAGGCGGCTGCGCCCGAAGACCTACAGCGACGACGCGAGGACACTGCTGGAGCACGTGTGGGCGTTGATGGGTATGCCGTGCGGGAAGTACCTGACCGTGATGCTCCCGCTGTGGCTGCCGCTGCTGCAGGAAGCAGGCGACCTGGACAAGCCCTTCGCGACCGGGGAGTCACTGATCGAGTTGGAAGCGATGAGCCCGGCGACCATCGACCGGTATCTCGCCCCGGCACGCCGGGCCATGCAGTTGCGGGGCATCTCGACGACCCCGTCGCCCTTGCTGCGCAACTCGATCGGCCTGTCAAAGGTCGGCGACGCCCCGCCGACGACCCCTGGGGTGATCGAGGCGGACACCGTCGCGCACTGTGGACCCACGTTCGCCGGGGAGTTCGCCCGCACGGTGACGATGACGCACCTGGTCACCGGGTGGACCGAGAACGCAAGCCCCACGCTCACAAAACGCGAGGCACCACCCCACGCGCTCACTTTTCAATGAGGCACCTCGGTCGCCCAGCTCGCACCTATCGCCCAGCTCACGCCAATCGGTCAGCTCACACCGGGTCATCGCCCGGCTGGCCGGAGTCCTCCTCGACACCCAGCTCGCCGAGCCGGCTCCACCGCGGATCGGCCGGCTCGGCGTGAACGTGTTCTGGCTCGTCGTTGAGCCGTGCACCGCACACCGGGCACAGGCCGGCGCAGTCAGGCCGACACAGTGGCGTGAAAGGCATGTCCAGAACGACGGCGGCGCGCAGCACGGGCTCGAGGTCGAGCAGTTCCCCGTCGAGGAAGAACTCGTCATCGCCGGCATCGCGGCCCGGGTAGTTGTACAGCTCGGTGATGGTGAAGTGCCCGTTCTCATGGACCGGGTCGAGGCACCGGGCGCATTCCCCCTCCAGCGGGGCATCGATCGTCCCGGTGACCAGGACACCCTCGACAACGGCCTCCAGGGTGAGGTCGAGGCAGACATCGGCGCCCTCGGGAACCCCGATGAGCTCGACGTGCAGGTCGGCGGGAGCGGGGACGGTACGGGTCAGCGCCCGCACCGAACCAGGGCTGCGGGTCAGCTCGTGCGTGTCGACAACCAGCGGCGCTCGGGCGTCAAGATGGCTACTCACACCAGCCAGACTAGGCGCCCTCAGTAGCCCAGCTTTGCGTGAACCGCCGCATTGGTGCGCTCGGTGACGAAGGGACCGATGTCGCCGTGGTTCGCGGCGACCTCGCGCAGCATTGTGGAGGAGATGGTTCCGTACTCGCGCCCCGCGGGCAGCAGGACCGTCTCGATGCCCGAGAGAATCCGGTTGAGCTGGCCCATCTGCAGCTCGTAGTCGAAGTCCGATCCGAACCGCACTCCCTTGACGATGACCGAGGCTTCGTGGCGCAGGCAGAAGTCGGTGAGCAGGCCGTCGATCGGCTCGACGACCACCCCGGCGAGGTGGCCCACCGCGTCGCGCGTCAAGTCCAGGCGCTCCTCGAAGTCGAACAGATAGTTCTTGGTGGAATTGCGCCCCACTGCCACGATGACCTCGCCGAAGATGCTGCAGGCACGCTCGATGATGTCGAGATGGCCCCTCGTGATGGGATCGAAGGAACCGGGGCAGACAGCCCTCACTGACTCAGGCATCGTGCTCACTCTCAGATTCGGCGCCGCGCGGGCAGAAATACAGACAGCTCTCACCGTAGCGGCGCGACCATCCGAGGCTCAGGCCGGGCGGCCACCGTGGTGCCGGAGTGCGGGCATCGCGCTCCACGACCACAAGGCCATCGGGCGCCATGTGCCCGTTGCCCACTGCCGCTGCCAGCAGGGCCGTGATCTCGTCGTTGGCGAGGCCGTAGGGAGGATCGAGCAGCGCCACGTCGAAGAGCTCGGACGCCGGGCGGGCCAGGAAGGTCGCGACCGATTCGGTGACCACGCGGCCCGTGAGCCGGGCGACCGTCAGGTTCTTGGCGATGACTCCGGCGGCTCCCCGGTCCTTCTCGACCCACACCACCCGGCGTGCTCCCCGGCTGGCGGCCTCCAGGCCCAGCGCTCCCGAGCCGGCGAACAGATCGAGGAAGGCCAATCCCGCGAGCTGTTGTCCGGCACCCTCAGCGGCACCGCCGGCCCACACGGCGAGGGAAGCGAACAACGCTTCTCGCACCCGGTCGGTGGTCGGGCGCGTGGTGGTGCCCCGCGGCACCGCCAGGCGCACTCCCCCGGCCGTCCCTGCGATGATCCTGGCCATCCCACAAGGCTAGCGATGCTTCGCAGGGGTATGGAAAGCCGATGGCGGCCACTCCCTGCTCCCGGCCTGACATCGGCGGTGGCCTGCTGTTAGATGAGTGCATGGCTGATACAACGAGTCCGGTTTCCGAGATCCCCGAAGACAGCGCCTGGGGCTACCTCGCCAGCGTCGAGGTCGGACGCATTGCGGTGTCCGCCGGCGATCTCCCAGAGATCTTCCCGGTCAACTTCTGCCTCGACGGCGAGAGCATCGTCTTCCGCAGCGCCCCGGGCACCAAGCTGGAGAAGCTGGCGATCAATGAACATGTCGTCTTCGAGGCCGACGGCTGGAACGAGGAGGGCGGCTGGAGCGTCGTGGTCAAGGGGCTGGGTGCGCTCATCACCGACGAGGAGGAGCTGGCCCGGGTGAAGCGTGCACCGCTGCTGCCCTGGATACCGACCGTGAAGAGGAACTGGGTGCGCATCACGCCCAACAGGATCACCGGGCGGGCTTTCTTCTTCGGCCCCGAGCCCGCGCAGGACTGAACGCCGGCCCGGTCAGTCACGCTCGAGCCAGCTGGCCTCGCTGCGCCGGTGAACTGCGGCAACCATGTCGCGCAGGCCGTCGTCGGTCTCGAGCGTGCCCTCGGCATGGAGCCGCTGGGCCACGACCTTGGCGCGTTCGACGATGTCTTCGTCATCGATCACCCTGAGCAGGCGCAAGGTGCTGTGCCCGCCGGATTGTTCGGCGCCGAGCACGTCGCCCTCGCGACGCTGGGCCAGGTCGAGTTCGGCCAGCTCGAAGCCGTCACTGCTCGATTCCAGGGCGGCGAGCCGCTCGGCAGCCGGGGACTGGGGGTCGGCCCCGCTGACCAGCAGGCAGATGGCGGGTTGTCCGCCTCGCCCGATGCGGCCGCGCAGCTGGTGCAGCGCCGAGACGCCGAAGCGATCGGCATCGAGCACGACCATGGCGCTGGCATCTGCGATATCGACGCCCACCTCGACGACGCTGGTGGCGACGAGCACCCGGGGTGAGCCTTGGGCGAAGCCGCGCATCACCTCGCGTTTGGCGGTGGCGCTCAGCCGCCCGTGCATGAGCCCCACTTCGATTCCCGACAGTTCGTGACCACGCAGTCGCTCGTAGACCTCCTCGGCATTGGCTGCGCTGATGTCCGCCCTCTCACCGATCTCGTCCTTGGGGCCGATCCTGGGGCAGATCACGAAGCACTGGTGACCTGCCAGGGCCTCCTCTCGCAGTCGCTGCCACACCCGCGACAACCACCCGGGATGGACGGCGGTGAGCACGGCAGTGGTCTGCACCTGCCCGGCACCGCGCGGCCGCTCGGCGAGGGTGGAGACATCGAGGTCACCGAAGATGGTCATGGCCACCGACCTGGGGATCGGGGTTGCGGTGAGCACCAACTCGTGGGGCTGTCGATCGGCACGGTCGGCCAGCACGGCCCGCTGCTCGACCCCGAAGCGGTGCTGCTCGTCGATCACGAGCAGCGCCAGATCGGCGAAGCGAACGTCGGCGCCGAACAGGGCATGGGTGCCCACCACGATGCCGGCGCGTCCCGACGAGATCTCGGACAGCGCATGGCTTCGCGCCTTGCCATTCACCGAGCCGGTGAGCAGGGTCAGTGCAGTGGCCTGGGCCGGGGCGCCGAGCGTGCCGGCCTGCGCCAAGGGGCCCATCAGCGTCCTGAAGGTTGCCGCATGCTGTTCGGCGAGCACCTCGGTTGGCGCCACGAGGACCGCCTGATGGCCGGCATCGACTGCCGCGAGCATGGCGCGTAGCGCGACGACTGTCTTGCCCGAGCCCACCTCGCCCTGCAGAAGACGCTGCATGGGCGTACCGCGGGCCATATCGGCGGCGATCTCCTCGCCGACCCGGCGCTGGCCATCGGTGAGGCTGAACGGAAGCCCGGCGTCGAAGCCGTGGAGCAGCCCATCGGGCACTACGGTAATGGCAGCGGCATGATGCTTCGAGGCCTCGCTGCGGCGCAGCACCATGGCCAGCTGCAGGGCCAGGGCCTCGTCGAACTTGAGGCGGCGCCGCCCCCGTTCGATGTCCTCGGCATTGTCGGGCCGGTGCACCAGGCAGTACGCCTGCCATAGCCCGGCCAGCTGCTCGCCGGATCGCACCGCCTCGGGAAGGGGGTCGGCGATGCCCTTGAGAAGGTCGAGCCCGATGCCGACGCATTCGGCGATCTGCCAGGTGGGCAGCGCTGCGCGGGCCGGATAGATGCCGATCATGGACGACTTGCTCACCACCCGGGCGATCTGCTGGCGCTCGTCGGAGGCCTGTCCGACAACCTGCCCCTGGGCGTCGAGCATGATGAAGGTGGGGTGGGTCATCTGAAGTGCGCCCCGGAACTCGCCGATACGGCCCACGAAGATGCCGTGGTCCCCCATACCGAGCTGACGCAGCCAGTAGTCGACGATGTGCTTGCGCCCGAAAAAGGTGAGCCCGAGGAAACCCGTGCCGTCGGTAAGGCTGGCCTCCAGCCGCCAGCGGTTCTGGTCGCCGCGGATGGCCTCGGCCCCCCTGGCACCGACCTCGGCCACCACCGCAGCGCGCTCCCCCACCGTGAGGGTGCTCAGATCGGTGCGCTGGGTGCCCGACAGATAGTCCCTGGGCACGTAGTACATGAGGTCGTCGAGATCGTGCAGGCCCACGGCGGCGAGCACTTTCGCCGTTTTCGCACCGAAGACCTCGGCCAGCGGAGTGGCCAGCCTGGCAAATGTCTCGGTGCGGTAGGTGCTGACCCGTGAGCTCTCGGTGCCCCGGCGCCTGGCCGGCGCACCGGGTCCCCCCTGTGACTGCTCGGAGCTGGCTGCCATGGGCTCGAGCCTAGCCAGCAGAACGGACACTGAGGCGCGCAGGGCTTCCCCGCGCCAGCCCACCAGACACGCAGGGCTTCCCCGCGCCAGCGCTGCACAGCCGAAGGTGTGCCTGCGCACCGCATCGCCCATTCACAGCATCGGATGGCAGGGTCGGCCTAGCGGCACTATCGGGCCGCACATCTCTCCCGAGGAGGGAACGGTATGAACACAGCAATGCCAGTTCTCATGCTGGACAGCTGGCAGGATCTCCTGGTCCTGCTGATCCTTGCGGTCTTCTTGTTCGGCGGCTCAAAGCTCGCAGGTCTCGGCAAGTCCGCAGGCCAGGCGCTGCGAGAATTCAGGCAAGAGACCCAGCATCTCCAGACCAGTGCCTCGGCCACGACGAGCTCACCCGGTCTCAGCTCGCCGGACCAGACCACTGACGCGGAAGCGACTGCCGCCCCAGCGCCGGCCAGTACTGCAGCGCCGGCCAGTACTGCAGCGCAGACAAGCACCGGGGTGTCGGAGCGCGCTGGGATGCCGGCTTCCGCCGCTCCAGGGATCACCTCGCTGGGCAATTAGTCGCCCAGCGGCTGCACACGTAGGTCCTTGCGCCTGCCGCCGCGGGCGGGCACGTGTACACCCCGATGGGCAACTGCGCGCATCGCCACAGGGCGAGGGGCACTTCAGCGCCCGCACGCTCGCACCATGCCAGGGGCAGGGGCGGCCCCGTGCCACGCTCGAGGCTGCGCGGTCCTGCGAAGTCGGCGGGTCACGGCACAGAACACCGGGAGCCCATCCAGTCAGAACTGGATGGGCTCCCGGTGTTCGTGATCGCGCTGGGCTGCGCTGGCTACCCGCCGGTGCCAACTATTCGACGGTATTGGCTACCTGCCGGTGCTGGCTACCCAATGGGCTGGGTCAGCGGCTGACCTTGCCGGCCTTCAAGCAGGAGACGCACACGTTGAGGCGCTGGGGAGTGCCGTTGACAACGGCATGAACACGCTGAATGTTCGGATCCCAGCGACGATTCGTCTTCTTCTTCGACCACGGCACGTTGTGCCCGAAGCCGGGACCCTTGCCGCAGATCTCGCACACGGCTGCCATGGTGACTCCTTGACTCTTCGTGAATCTGCTGATGTGTGATGAATAGGACAGCGTCCTGGAGACGCAACCGGGCAAGTTTATCGTCTCGGGCCGCCGCCAGCCAAATCTTCCTGCCCCGAATCCGCCTCGATGTGCGTCCCGCTCATACCGGGATGACGACGGGGACGATCATCGGGCGTCGCCGATAGGTCGTGTTCACCCACTGCCCGACCACCCGCCGCTCGATCTGCTGGAGCCGGTGCACGTCGTCGACCCCCTCCCCCAGTGCCTGGCTCAGCGCGTCCTTGATGCGGACGGTGACCTCGTCGAAGATCGTCGGATCCTCCAGGAAACCCCGTGCCGACACGTCCGGGCCGGCCACGACGGTACCCGAACGCATATCGACCGCGCTGACAACCGAGATGAAGCCCTCCTCGCCGAGGATCCGCCGATCGGTGAGGCTGCTCTCGGAGACGTCACCCACGGTCGAGCCGTCGACGAAGATATAGGAGGCGTCCACCCGCCCCACAAGATGCGCCAGGCCCCCGCGCAGGTCGACGACATCGCCATCCTGGGCGACGATCGCCTGTGGACGAGGGACGCCGGTGGCGATGGCCAGCTCGGCGTTGGCCACCAGATGACGAGGCTCGCCGTGAATGGGCATCGCATTGCGCGGCTGGACGATGTTGTAGACATAGAGCAGCTCCCCGGCACTGGAATGCCCCGAGACATGCACGAAGGCGTTGCCTCGATGCACGACCCTCGCCCCGATCCTGGTGAGCGAGTTGACCACCCGGTAGACGGAATTCTCGTTTCCCGGGATGAGCGAGGAGGCGAACAGCACCGTGTCGCCCGGCACCACCGAGATCGCCGGATGCTCCCGGTTGGCGATCCTCGACAGGGCGGCCAGAGGCTCGCCCTGGGAGCCGGTGCAGATGATGACGACCTTCTCGGGCGGGAAGTCCGGCAGTTTCGACAACTCGATGAGCGTGTTCTCCGGCACCGTGAGATAGCCAAGATCTCGAGCGATGCCCATATTGCGCAGCATGGAGCGTCCGACATAGCAGACCTTGCGGTCGTGTTTGACGGCCAGATTGAGGATCTGCTGGACACGGTGCACGTGGGAGGAGAAACAGGCCACCACGATCTTCTGCTTCGACTCGGAGAAGACGCGCTCCAGCGAGGGCAGGATGTCGCGCTCAAGGGGCGTGAAGCCGGGCACCTCGGCATTGGTGGAGTCGGCCATGAGCAGGTCCACGCCCTCCTGCCCCACCCGGGCAAAACCGCGCAGATCGGTGATCCGGCGATCGAGCGGCAGCTGGTCCATCTTGAAATCGCCGGTGTGCAGCACTGTGCCGGCACTCGTGCGGATGCACACGGCCATGGCGTCGGGAATGGAGTGCGTCACGGCGAAGAACTCCAGCCCGAAGCCGCCCAGCTCGACTCGGTCGCCCTCCCGCACGGTGTGCAGCATGGCGTCGCGCAGCCGGTGCTCACGCAGCTTGCCCTCGACCAGAGCCAGGGTCAGCTTGCTGCCGTACAGCGGTATGTCCACCCGTTGACGCAGCAGATAGGGAACCGCGCCGATGTGATCCTCGTGGCCGTGGGTGAGGACGAGCCCGACGACGTCGTCGAGCCTCTCGCTCAGGTAGTCGAGGCCGGGCAGGATGAGGTCGACACCGGGCTGGTTGTCCTCGGGGAAGAGCACGCCGCAGTCCACCAGCAGCAGTTTCCCGTTCAGCTCGAAGCAGGTCATGTTTCGCCCCACATCGCCCAGGCCTCCCAGCGGAATGATCCGCAGGGTGTCCGGCTTGAGCTTGGGTGGGGTCTTGAGTCCGTCAAGTGGCACGGAACAACCCTAGCCGCCCTCGTCCTGCGCGCGGGCGCGCGGCACGGCGGCCCGGACCCTCGGAACTATCCTGGGCCGGTGAACGAACAGCCGGATTCCGATGCGGGCTTCGTGCGCCTCGCCATGCCCGCCGAGGCCACCCGGCTCGCGGCCCTGCAGCGAGAGGCCTGGTCACAGGGGGGCCTGGCCGAGTTCCTGCCCAGCCCATCGCAGGTGGCGAACAGCTGGAGGGAGGCCATCGTGCATCCTCCGCTCGCCAGTTACCGGCTGCTCGTGGCAGTGGACGCGATGAAGACCGAGCCCATCGGCTTCGTCGCCGTGGGGCCCAGCGACGATCCGGATGCGGGGCCGCGCGATGGGCTGGTGGGCGAGTTCGTGGTGAGTCCCCGCCATCGGGGCGCGGGCCACGGTTCGCGCCTGCTGCACGCCGCGGTGGACACCCTCGCGGCTGACGGTTTCGTCCGCGCCACCTGGTGGCTGTTGAGCAACGACGACGCGCTGCGTGGTTTCCTCACCAGTGCGGGCTGGGGTCCCGACGGCGCTCACCGGGAGATCGGGACGCCCGATGGCAGCATTCGGCTCAGGCAGATCAGAATGCACACGGGGATCGCCTGATCGGGCAGAACCCGGATCGGACGATCCCCGTCGTGGGCCGGAGCCGGAACTCAGGGCCTCGGAATATTGCGCATATTCGAGGTGGCCATGCTCACCACCTCGCCGGCTCCGCGATTCAGCACGACCTTGCTCATGGCGGTGGCGAAGCCGATGAGCATCTCGCCCGTGATGGTGGGCGGCAGGCTCAGGGCATTCGGGTCGGTGATGAACTCGACGAGCGCCGGACCATCGGCAGCCAGGGCATCGGTGATGGCGCCGCGCACGCGCTTGGGATCCTCCACCCGCTCACCATGGAATCCCATGGCGGCAGCAACCCCTGCATAGTTGACGTCGTGCACATCGGTGCCGAAGTCGGGCAGGCCGGCGACGAGCATCTCCAGCTTGACCATGCCCAGCGTGGAGTTGTTGAAGACCATCACCTTGATCGGCAGGTTGTGCATGCGGGCAGTGACCAGCTCGCCGAGCAGCATCGACAGTCCACCGTCGCCGCTGACCGAGATGACCTGACGCCCGGGGTGCGAGGCCTGGGCGCCGATCGCCATCGGCAGGGCATTGGCCATCGAGCCGTGCAAGAAGGAGCCGATGAGACGGCGGGTGCCGAGCGGATCGATATAGCGCGCCGTCCAGACATTGCACATACCGGTGTCGGCGGTGAAGACGGCGTCCTGGTCGGCGACCTCATTGAGCACGTGGGCCACGAACTCGGGATGGATCGGCTTGAGGTTCTCCGCATTGCGGGTGTAGGAGCCGACCGGGGCCTTCATGATCTTGGCATGGCGCTTGAGCGTGGCCTGCAGGAAGTGATCGTCGCGACCCTTGTCGATCTTGGGCGTCACCGCCGTGACGAGCGCCTTGACATCCGCCTGGATGGGGAAACTGACGTCAGTGCGCCGGCCGAGCTTCTCGGCCTCCCTGTCGACCTGGACAGTCAGCGTGTCGGGAAGGAACTGGTTGTAGGGGAAGTCGGTGCCCAACATGAGCAGGACATCGGCGTCGTTCATGCCCTCGGCTGCAGCCCCGTAGCCCAGCAGGCCGGTCATGCCGACATCGAAGGGATTGTCGTACTGGATGAAATCCTTGCCGCGCAGGCTGTGACCGATCGGGGCATTGAGCGCCTGCGCCAAGGCGATGACCTCATCATGAGCGCCCTGCACGCCGTAGCCGGCGAAGATCGCCACCTTCTTGGCCTTGTTGAGCAGCGCGGCAAGGTTCTCCACGTCCTCGGGTGCGGGCTCGAGCACGGGATGGCGCGCCTCGCGGTAGATGGGCGTGGGGGCAGAGGCCTGTTCAGCGGAGATGTCACCGGGAATGGTGAGTACCGAGACGCCGTTGAGCGAGATGGCGTGACGGATCGCGGAGTTGACCACGCGCGGCGCCTGGGCAGGATCGGAGATCATCTCGCGGTAGACCGAGCACTCGAGGAACAGCCGGTCGGGGTGGGTCTCCTGGAAATAGCTCGACCCGATCTGAACGCTGGGAATGTGCGAGGCGATGGCCAGCACGGGGGCACCCGAACGCTGGGCGTCGTACAAGCCGTTGATGAGATGCAGGTTGCCCGGGCCGCAGGAGCCGGCACAGACGGCGAGCTTGCCGGTGAGCTGTGCATCGGCCGAGGCGGCGAATGCGGCTGCTTCCTCGTGACGCACATGCACCCAGTCGATGCCGCCCTTTCTCGAGCCGCCCGTCTTCCGCACCGCATCGACAATGGGATTGAGGGAATCACCCACGATTCCGTAGATCCGAGTGACACCGGCATCGACGAGTTGCTGGACGATTTGCTCGGCTACATTCATGTGCTTCTCCTGGCCACGGATTCCGTTGACAATGAGCCCACCCCCACAGGCGAGACCGCCCGTACAACCATGTGAGGATCGGCGGTATTCCAGCCCTCGTCACGCACTCGGCGAATCGGCAGCGGCTGATCCACGCGATCTGGCTCAGCGAAGCTGCGAAAGCGACAGATGCTCGCCGTGCACGTCCACCGTGACGCCCCGGGCATCCACCGAAAGACCGGAATAACCCAGACCCGTCGGCAAGGCCGGCAGCACGAGCCGCGATCTCAACCGGTTCACCGCCCCGGAGACGATCTGCGGGGGAACCTGCACGCCCGCCACCTGCGCGCCGGGGCCGTCAAGAACAAGCTGGCCTGCGGCATCGCCCAGCCGCAGGCCGGCCACGATCCTGGCCTGCACCTCGGTGCCGAGCACGCTGAGCGTCGTCTGGGCAGCCACCTGGCCCTCACCTGCCAGCGAGAGCTGCACCCCGGTCAGCCGGGTGAGCGTGTCCCAGCTGATCACCACCTGGGCATCGGCCACCCCGATGCTGGCGGACGACAGATTGCGGATCGGTGCCACCCCGCGCACGCGCACCGAGCCCTCGCGCACCGCGACCTCGCGCGAGCCCACCGGCAGCGTGGCCGAACCGATCGACAGCCGGGCAGAGCCCAGCTCGTTGCGGGCCACCGAGACCAGGAAGGGCCAGCCTCCCAGGTGCACGGTGACCGGTGTGGACGATCCGATCTGGCTGGTCACCTGGGTGGAGATCCGGGACTCGGCCCGGATCCGCACGACCTGGTCCGCCGCGAGGAAGGCGATGATCGCGGCAACAAGAGCCACCACGAGCACGCGTGGTCGGCGACGCCGAGTTCGCACGGACATCGGCTCAGGACAGCCCGAGGATCTCGTCCATGCCCACCGTCAGGCCAGGACGATCCGCGACGGCGCGGACCGCGGCGAGTACGCCCGGCATGAAGGAAACCCGATCGTAGGAGTCGTCGCGCACCGTGAGGGTCTCGCCGCTCGTGCCCAGCAACACTTCCTGATGGGCGACCAGCCCCTGCAGGCGCACCGAATGAACGGGAACTCCGTCGACGCGGGCCCCGCGGGCCCCGTCCAGGGCATGGGCGGTGGCATCGGGCATGGCCGGGCAGCCGGCCTCCCGACGAGCGGCAGCTATCCGCTGGGCGGTGCTCGCAGCAGTCCCCGAGGGCGCATCGAGCTTGCGGGGATGGTGCAGTTCGACGATCTCGACGGAGTCGAAGAAGGGAGCTGCCTTGGCGGCGAATGCCATCATGAGCACTGCCCCGATCGAGAAGTTGGAGGCGATGACGATCCCGACACCCGGTGCGTCGGCGAGCCAGCCACGTACCTGGACCAGCCGTTCATCGGTGAACCCGGTGGTGCCCACCACGGCGTGGACCCCGTGCTCGGTGCACCAGCGGATGTTGTCCATCACCGCATCGGGTTGGGTGAAATCAACCATCACCTCGGCCTGCTCGGCGGGTGCGCGATCATCGCCCAGCCCCAGCCGCGCCACCAAGTCCATGTCCTGGGCATCCTGCACCGCCTGGCAGACGGTGGCCCCCATTCGACCGCTGGCCCCGAAGACACCGACCTTCACTTTTCCCCCTCGACTCGCCACGGGCAGACACCCGGCGCCGCCAGATTACCCGGATCGGCTGGCTGTTCGGGTCATGCCCCCTGTCACTGCGGGCCGGGCACCCGAGGTGCCCGGCCCGCAGTGACAGGGACAGGGGGAAGGAGCTCAGGCCTGTTCGGCGAGTTGCTCGCTCTCCACCACCGGGGCGAGCGAGAGCTTGCCTCGGTCGTCGACATCGCTGATCTCGACCTGGAGCTTCTGCCCCACCGAGAGCACGTCCTCGACGTTCTCGACGCGCTTGCCGTCATTGAGGCCGCGCAGCTTGCTGATGTGCAGCAGGCCGTCCTTGCCGGGAAGCAGCGACACGAAGGCGCCGAAGCTCATGAGCTTGACCACCGTGCCGAGATAGCGCTCGCCCTTCTCGGGCATCGTCGGATTGGCGATGCCGTTGATCATCTGGCGGGCGGACTCGGCGGCCTCGCCGGTGTCGGCACCGACGTAGATGGTGCCGTCCTCCTCGATGGAGATGTTGGCGCCGGTGTCGTCCTGGATCTGGTTGATCACCTTGCCCTTGGGCCCGATGACCTCGCCGATCTTGTCGGTGGGGATGTGCAGGGTGAGGATGCGCGGCGCGAAGGGGCTCATCTCGTCGGGCGTGTCGATGGCCTCGTGGATCACCCCGAGGATCGTATGGCGGGCCTCGCGGGCCTGCAGCAGGGCGGATGCCAGGACATCGGCGGGGATGCCGTCGAGCTTCGTGTCAAGCTGCAGGGCGGTGACGAATTCGCTGGTCCCGGCGACCTTGAAGTCCATATCGCCCAGCGCGTCCTCAGCTCCCAGGATGTCGGTGAGTGCCAGATAGGTGGTCTGGCCATCCTCGCCGGTCTGCGACATGAGGCCCATGGCGATGCCCGCCACCGGAGCCTTGAGCGGCACGCCAGCGTTGAGCAGGGCCAGGGTGGAGGCGCAGACCGAACCCATCGAGGTGGACCCGTTCGAACCGATCGCCTCGCTCACCTGGCGGATCGCGTAGGGGAATTCGTCGCGAGTAGGCAGGACCGGGACGATGGCACGCTCTGCGAGGGCGCCATGGCCGACCTCACGCCGCTTGGGCGAGCCGATCCGGCCGGTCTCACCGGTGGAGTAGGGAGGCATCTCGTACTGGTGCATGTAGCGCTTCGTGTGGGTGGACCCGAGCGTGTCGAGCTTCTGCTCCATGTCGAGCATATTGAGCGTGGTGATGCCCAGCACCTGGGTTTCGCCGCGCTGGAACAGGCCCGAACCGTGCACGCGCGGGATCACGCCGACCTCGGCGGACAGCGCCCGGATGTCCTTGGGACCACGCCCATCGATGCGCACGCCCTCGCGCAGCACCCGGGTACGCACGATCTTCTTCTCCAGTGCCTTGAAGGCAGCAGAGATCTCGCCCTCTCGCCCCGCGAAGCGCTCGTCGGCCACCAGCTCGTCGCGGATGGCATGCTTCAACTCGCTCTCGGCCTCCTGGCGTTCGAGCTTCGCAGCAATCTGTTCGATCCTGTCGAGCTTCTCGGCGCCGAGCTCGTTCACCTTCTGCCAGACATCGTCCTCGTACTCCTTGAAGATCGGGAAGTCGTAGGTCTGCTTGTTGATCTTGGCGGCCAGCTCGGCCTGCGCATCGCACAGCGTCTTGATGAAGGGCTTGGCGGCCTCGATACCGCCGGCCACGACTTCCTCGGTCGGGGCGGTGCGCCCGGCGCGCACGAGTTCCCAGGTGGCCTCGGTGCTGCCGGCCTCGACCATCATGATCGCGACGTCGCCACTGGTCAGGACGCGCCCGGCCACGACCATCGAGAAGGTTGCCTCGGCCTCCTGCTCCACGCTCGGGAAAGCGACCCACTGGTCGCCGATGAGGCTCACGCGGGTGGCGCCGACCGGGCCGCTGAACGGCAGCCCGGAGATCTGGGTGGACATCGAGGCCGCATTGATGGCCACGACGTCGTACTCGGCCTGCGGGTTGAGCGCAAGCACGGTGATGATGATCTGGACCTCGTTGCGCAGGCCCTTGCGGAAGGCCGGGCGCAAAGGACGGTCGATGAGACGGCAGGTGAGGATGGCGGACTCGCCCGGACGCCCCTCGCGGCGGAAGAAGGAGCCGGGAATACGCCCGGCGGCATACATCTTCTCGTCGACGTCGACGGTCAGCGGGAAGAAGTCGATCGCTTCGCGAGGGGTCTTCTGGGCCGTGGTGGTGGACAACAGCATGGTGTCACCGTCAAGGTAGACGGCTGCGGAGCCGTCGGCCTGACGAGCGAGCTTGCCCGACTCGAATCGGACGACGTGCTTGCCGAACGAGCCATTGTCGATGACGGCCTCGGAGTACATGAGGTCTGGTCCCTCCATGGGATTCCTTTCGTGAGGGAATCGCCTCTGGCATCAACGTCCGCAGAACCGGTCTTCGATCGAGGTCAGCGGGCGGATCCCGCAAACCACCACCGAGGACCGAGGCCTGAGCAGGCGTTCATGACAGCGGCGTCTGAACTGTGCGCCTGTCGGCACACCCGGACAAGACTAACCGAGGTGCGCCGGAAATCCCACGCCGCACCCGGCCTGGGCGGTTCGCGGGACCATCTGCCGGGCCGGTGAATCCGGCGAAGAACAGCCGTGGACCACCCACCGCGACGGCATAGCGCAAGAGTGGGCCGCCCCTACCGGGACGGACAACGCAAGAGTGGGCCGCCCCTACCGGGACGGACAACGCAAGAGTGGGCCGCCCCTACCGGGACGGCCCACGGACGGACGACGACTGTGCCAGGCTCAGCGGCGCAGACCCAGGCGGCTCACGAGAGCGCGGTAGTGGTCGATGTCTTCCTTGGCCACGTAGTTGAGCAAGCGGCGACGCTGGCCGACCATGAGCAGCAGGCCGCGGCGGCTGTGATGATCGCCCTTGTGCTCCTTGAGGTGCTCGGTCAAGTGCGAGATGCGCTTGGTGAGCAGCGCGATCTGGACATCGGGGGAGCCGGTGTCACCCGGATGCGTCGCGTAGTCCTCGATGATCTTCTTCTTCTCGGCGGCGTCCATGCTGGTCGCTCCCCTTTCCGTTCCCGCTGCGCGGCGCTGTCCCGCCCTGGATGTGAACAGCTCTTGGTACTCCGCGGCCGATCGACGGCAACTTCGGAATTCTATCAGCAGTCGCTCCGACGAAGGGAATCGACCGGCCGTGCCGTCACCGGCGTCACACCGAGCCCAGCTGCGCCCCCGACAGTACGGCGCGGGTCTGCTCGACATCGCGGTCCATCTGGGCAACGAGCTCCTGGACGTCGCCGAAGCGCAGCTGGCCTCGCAGCTGGCTCACGAAGTCCACTGCGATGCGCACGCCATACAACTGGAGATCGGTCCGGTCCAGCACATAGGACTCGACCCGGCGCTCCACTCCGTCGAAGGTGGGATTGGTTCCCACGCTCACCGCGGCCGGAAGAGGCTGGGCAGGGGTGTCCTCGAGAACGGTGAGCCAGCCCGCGTAGACGCCGTCGGCGGGGCAGGCGAGGTCGTGGAAGACCGGCAGGTTCGCGGTGGGGAATCCCAGCGAGCGCCCTCGCTGGTCGCCGAGCAGGACGACTCCGCTGAGCCGGAACCACCGGCCCAGATGCCTGGCGGCCAGGCCAACGTCGCCTTCGTCCAGAGCCGTGCGGATGAGGCTGGACGAGCTCGGGCGTTCGCTGATCTCCAGCAGGTCGAGATCGATCACCGGGATCTGGGGGCCCAGCAGTTCGCGAAGCACGGCGGGGTTGCCGCGCGCGCCGCGTCCGAAGGTGAAGTTGGAGCCCACGACGACGGCCGCCGGGTCGAGCGGGCGCAGCACGGTGTCGACGAAATGGGCGGGCGACCACGCGGTGACCTCGCGGTTGAACTGCACGACCCGTACCTGGTTCGCGCCATAGCGCTTGAGCAGCTCGATGCGCTCCTCCAGGGTGCACAGCAGCCGAGGTGCCCGATCCGGGGCGAGCACGGTCATCGGATGCGGCCACAGTGTCACCGCGATGACCGGCAGCGCCGGGCCGGCTTCACCCAGCTCCTCGGCCAGCCCGACGGCCTTCGCCAGGAGCACCTGGTGGCCCCGGTGGACTCCGTCGAAATTGCCGATGACTACCACTGATCGCGGCATCGTGTTCCTTCCTGCCCGCTGGCGCAGTGAAGTCTATCCTCTGCGCCGGGCCAGGCACCGCCGCCGCCCGGCACGCCGATGGCCTGCCCGCGGGCGGCGGACAGGCCATCGGATTCATCGATCGGCGGGGACGCGCATCACTCGATCACGTCGTCGTCCACCCAGTCGAAGGTCTTCGTCACGGCCTTCTTCCAGTTACGGAACAGCCGATCGCGCTCGGCATTCTCGACGGCAGGTTCCCAGCGCTTGTCCTCGGCCCAGTTGTCGATGACATCCTGCTCGCCCTGCCAGTAGCCGACCGCGATGCCCGCCGCATAGGCAGCACCCAGTGCGGTGGTTTCGGCGACCTTCGGGCGGATCACCGGGACGCCCACCTGGTCGGCCTGGAACTGCATGAGCAGATCATTCGAGGTCATGCCACCATCGACCTTCAGCTGGGTGAGCGGCACCCCGGCATCGGCATCCATGGCCTCCAGCACCTCGCGTGTCTGGTAGGCGGTGGCCTCCAGAACCGCCCTGGCAATGTGCCCGCGGTTCACATAGCGGGTCAGCCCTACGAGAGCGCCGCGGGCATCGGGACGCCAGTAGGGGGCGAACAGGCCGGAGAAGGCCGGCACGAAATAGGCCCCGCCATTGTCCTTCACCGAGGCGGCCAGGGCCTCGGACTCCGGAGCGGAATCGAACATCCGCAGGTTGTCGCGCAACCACTGCACGAGTGAGCCGGCAACGGCGATCGAGCCCTCCAGGGCATAGACAGCCGGCTGGTCGCCGATCTTGTAGCAGACAGTGGTGAGCAACCCGTTCTTGCTGAAGACCGGATCGGTGCCGGTGTTCTGCAGCATGAAGCAGCCGGTGCCATAGGTGTTCTTCGCCATGCCCTTCTCGAAACAGGCCTGCCCGAAGGTGGCGGCCTGCTGGTCGCCGAGAATCCCGGTGATCGGAGTGTCGATGAGCAGACCCTCCTTGCGCCCGTAGCCGTACAGCTCGGAGCTGGACCGGATCTCGGGCAGCATGGACCGCGGGATGCCCAGTGCCTCGATCATCGTGTCGTCCCAGTCGAGGGTTCGGATGTTCATGAGCATGGTCCGCGAGGCGTTCGTGACATCGGTGATGTGGACACCGCCGCCGACACCACCGGTCAGATTCCACAGCACCCAGCTGTCCATGGTTCCCATGGCGAGGCGACCGGCCTCGGCCTTCTCGCGAGCGCCTTCGACATTGTCGAGGATCCAGCGCACCTTGGGTCCGGAGAAGTAGGTGGCCAGTGGCAGGCCACAGATCTCCTTGAAACGGTCCGCACCCTCGCCACCGGCGAGTTCCTCGCAGATCTTCTGGGTGCGGGTGTCCTGCCAGACGATGGCGTTGTAGACCGGCTCGCCGGTGATGCGGTCCCACACCACTGCCGTCTCGCGCTGGTTCGTGATGCCCACCGCGGCGAGCTGGTGACGATTGATGGAGGCCTTGGACAGGGCCTGGCCGACCACGGCGCGCACCGCGTCCCAGACCTCGACGGGATCGTGCTCCACCCAGCCGGCCCGCGGGAAATGCTGGGTGAACTCCTGCTGTCCCACGGCGACGATCTGGCCGGCGTGGTTGAAGATGATTGCCCTGGCCGAGGTGGTGCCCTCGTCGATCGCCAGGATGAAGTTCTCGTCGGTGCTCATCTGGATGTGCTCCTCACGTGGTGCAGTCAAGTAGTGCAGTCAATACGTTGTGTGGTGGTTGGCGGGCCCGGTCCCGCGGTGTGGTGCACGGCGCCGGGCCTGGCGCCACACCGCGCCGGGGCTCACCAGAAGATGAGATAGGTCAGGCCGGCCAGCACGCCGCCCAGGATCGGACCGAGGATCGGCACCCAGGAGTAGGCCCAGTCCGACGAACCCTTGCCCTTGATGGGCAGCAGGGCATGGACGATACGGGGTCCGAGGTCTCGTGCCGGGTTGATGGCGTATCCGGTGGGACCACCAAGCGAGTTGCCGATGCCCATGATGAGGAAGGTGACGCCGAGCGGGCCGATCAGGCTGCCGGAGATCTCCTGGATGTTGTCTGCCGTGGTGATCTTCGCCACATTGGTGTAGCCGGACAGCAGGACCCAGATGACCAGGACATAGGTGGCGATGGTCTCGGTCAGCAGGTTCCATCCGTAGTTGCGGATCTGGGGGCCGGTCGCGAAGGTGCCGAGTTTGAGCGAGGGATCGCACTCCAGGTCGTAGTGCTGCTTGTAGACCAGCCAGGCCAGCACGGCGCCGGCCATGGCGCCGAGCAGCTGGGCGCCGATGTACAGCGAGACATTCGCAAAGGTGGCCGGGATACCGGGGGCGAGATCGACCCCTGCCACCGTCAGGCCGAGCGTCACGGCGGGATTGAGGTGGCCGCCGGTGCGGTAGGCGGCGAACACGCCCACCATGACGCCGATGCCCCATCCCCAGTCGATCATCTGCCAGCCACCGTCGTGGCCCTTGGTCTTCGGCAGCAGGGCATTGGCGACGACGCCAACGCCGAGCACGATGAGGAGCATCGTGCCGAGAAACTCCGAGCCGAAGATGCCGGCCGGGGAAACAGCGAGAACATTCATCAGATCACTTCCTCGTGAAGAGACTTCTGTCATCGGCACGTCATCGTGCCGTTGTCAACGGATCGCGAGACCCGTTCGATCGATGCGATCCCACATCGGACCACATGTCACATCGGACCACATGCCACATTGCCACGTTCTGGCGCTTCGTCGCGCTGCCAGCTTTGCGGCACCCTGCCACGCTGCCACATCTGTGGCACTCCTGCCTCCTGGCCAGCCACAATTCGGCTGAAAGGCGCCAAGTGTGCACCGACGGAGAGGTCTGACGAGACATCTGTGCATACACCTGACGCGCAAGGACCGCGGCGTGCGAGCCCGGCACCCGATGGCCGGGAGCGGTCGCCGGACCGCTGCGTGATCAGGCAAGCACCGCCAAAGGGCGGGCAGTGTGGTCACCGACCGGCGTGTAGAGCGCGATGAGTTCGCCATCCGGATCGATGATCCCGGTAGGCGCGGCGCTCAGGGCAAGGTCGAGTCCGCGCCCGACGAGGACATCGGCGCGCTGCTCCTCGCTCACCTCGACCACCTCGAAGCTCAGCCTCGCCGCCTGCGCCATGCTCATGAGCGCCGGTGCGGTATCGCCCAGCTCGATCGCATCGTCGAGGGTGTACCTGCCGATGCGGGTGCGGCGCAGCGTCACGAGATGACCCCCGACACCCAGCGCTGCGCCCAGATCGCGCGCCAGCGCCCTGATATAGGTGCCCTTCGTGCAGTCCACCTCGACGTCCACATCGACGAAACCGTCGTGCCGTCGCCGGGCGAGAACCTCGAATCGGCTCACCGTGACGGGCCTCGCCGCCAGATGCACCTCCTCGCCGCCGCGCACCCGAGCATAGGAACGCTTCCCGCCGACCTTGATCGCCGAGACCGAGCTGGGCACCTGCATGATCTCGCCGGTCAAGGTGGCGACGCCCTGCCCGATCTGCTCGTCGGTGACCGCCGAGGCGTCGCGGACCATCGTCACCTCACCCTCGGCGTCATCGGTGATCGTCGCGGCACCCAGCCGGATGGTGGCCCGATAGCTCTTGTCGTGCAGGGCCAGATGCCCCAGCAGCCGGGTGGCGCGGTTGATGCCGATGATGAGCACGCCGGTGGCCATTGGATCGAGAGTGCCGGCATGGCCGACCTTTCTGGTGCCCAACAGACGCCGGCACCGGCCCACCACCTGCGAGGAGGTGAGCCCGGCCGGCTTGTCGACGACGAGCAGGCCGGACTCACCGCTGCCCGGGCAGCGGCTCATTCGTCCTCGTGGGGCTGCGCCTGCTCGTCGGCGTCCTCGTCCGATGCCCCTGCCCCCTGGGCGACATGGGGATCGGCCTCCCGGACGACATAGGGATCGGCCTCGCCGGCATACTGATCGCCCCGCTGGGCGCCCAGCTCCTCGTCGTGGCGTCTGGCCCGTACGATGAGTTCCTCCATCTGCTGTGCCGTCTGCAAGGTGGCATCGGGGACGAAGGACAAGGTGGGCGCGAAACGCAGGCCGAGCCGCTTACCCACAGTGGAGCGCAGCAGGCCCTTGGCCGATTCCAGCGCCGCGGCCGTGGCGGCCAGATCGGCCTCCTGCCCCATCACCGTGTAGAAGACCGTGGCCTCCCGGGCATCGCCGGTGAGCCGGACCTCGGTGACGGTGACGAAACCGAGCCGCGGGTCCTTGATCTTGTGCTGGAGCATCTGGGCGACGACAAACTGGATCTGCTCCTGGAGCTTGCCGATACGTGGATTGGGCACTACTTCTCCCTCACCTTCTCGACCATCTCGTAGCTCTCGATCTGATCGCCGACGTGGATATCGGAGTAGTTCACCAAGGTGAGGCCGCATTCGAAGCCCTCGCGCACCTCGGAGACGTCGTCCTTGCCACGGCGCAGCGAGGCGATGCTCGTCTCGCTCAGTACGACGCCGTCGCGGATCAGCCGGGCCTTGCCGTTGCGATGGATGGTGCCGTCGAGGATCATGCAGCCGGCGATATTGCCCACCTTGGAACTGCGGAAGATCTCACGGATCTCCGCCGTCCCGAGCCTCTTCTCCTCGAAGACCGGCTTGAGCATGCCCTTGAGCGCAGCCTCGATCTCGTCGATCGCATCGTAGATGACGGTGTAGTAGCGCACATCGACGTTGTTCTGGTCGGCCAGCCGGGTGGCCTGGACAGTGGGACGCACATTGAAGCCGATGATGACGGCGTGCGGCTCGCTGGCGGCGGCCAGTGAGACATTCGTCTCGGTGATGGCACCTACACCCCGGTCGATGACGCGCAGATCGACCTCGTCGCCAACGTCGATCTTCGAGAGGGCATCTTCCAGAGCCTCGACCGAGCCGGCCGAATCGCCCTTGAGGATGAGCAGCAGCTCTCCGGTCTCGCCCTTCTCCATCTGCTCGAACAGCTCGTCGAGCGTCCGGCGCCTGCTGGACGCCGCCTGCTGGGCGGCCCGCATCCGCGCCTCGCGCTTCTCGGCGATCTGGCGCGCCATCCGATCGTCGTCGACGACCAGGAAGTTGTCGCCGGCGCCCGGCACGCTGGTGAGCCCGATCACCTGGACAGGCATCGAGGGTGGTGCCTCGTCGATCTGCTGGCCGTGGTCGTTCACCAGGGCACGGACCCGGCCATAGGCCGAGCCCGCGACGACCGAGTCGCCCTTGCGCAGCGTTCCACGTTGCACCAAGGCGGTGGCCACCGGACCGCGGCCCTTGTCGAGATGAGCCTCGATGGCCACACCTTGGGCAGGCATATCGGGATTGGCACGCAGGTCCAGCGCCGCATCGGCGGTGAGGATGATGGCCGCGAGCAGCTTGTCCAAGCCCTCGTGGGTGACGGCAGAGACATCGACGAACATCGTGTCACCGCCGTACTCCTCGGGCACCAGGTCGAACTCGGTGAGCTGGCCTCGCACCTTGGTGGGATCGGCACCGGGCTTGTCGATCTTGTTGACCGCCACGACAATCGGCACATCTGCCGCCTTCGCGTGGTTCATGGCCTCGATGGTCTGGGGCATCACGCCGTCATCGGCGGCCACGACGAGCACCGCGATATCGGTGGACTTCGCGCCACGCGCACGCATGGCGGTGAAGGCCTCGTGGCCGGGGGTGTCGATGAAGGTGATGGCGCGTTCCTCGCCCTCCACCTCCGCCTTCACCTGGTAGGCGCCGATCGACTGGGTGATGCCGCCGGCCTCGCCCTCGACCACATGGGTATGGCGCAGGGCGTCCAGCAGCTTGGTCTTGCCATGATCGACATGGCCCATGACGGTGACGACCGGGGGACGCGGCGCAAGATCGTCGTCGCCGCCCTCGTTCTCGCCGAACTCCAGGTCGAAGCTCTCCAGCAGCTCGCGGTCCTCGTCCTCGGGCGAGACGACCTCGATCTTGAAGTTGAGCTCGGCCCCCAGCACCTCGAGGGTCTCGTCGGGAACCGACTGGGTGGCTGTGATCATCTCGCCCAGGTTGAACAGCACCTGGACGAGCTGCGCGGCGTCCACGCCGATCTTCTCGGCAAGATCGGTGAGCGAGGAGCCGCGGCGCAGCCGGATGGTGCTGCCGTTGCCCTTCCTGATGTGCAGGCCGCCCATTGAGGGCGCTTGCATCTCATCGAACTCTTGCCTGCGCTGCTTACGGCTCTTGCGTCCACGCCGACCTGCGCCACCGCGGCCAAAGGCACCCTGGGTGCCCGACCCGCCGCGGCCGCCACGGCCACCGCGGCCGCCACCGACCGGGGCGCCCACACCGGGGGCACCGCCGTGGAATCCGCCACCGGCCCCGCGGTTCGGGCCGCCGAAGCCACCACGGCCGCGGCCGCCGCGATTGGCGGTGCCGCCGCGCTGTCCCGCCGGGGCGAGCTGGGAGTTGTGCCGCTTGGGCATCATCGCGGGATTGGGACGGGGCAGGCCACTGGTGCCGCCTGGACGAGGCAGGCCACTGGTGCCGGCGCCGGGGCGGGGGCCGCGCCGGGAATCGCCGCCACCGGGGTTGGCCCCACCGTGGGTGTGCTCCGGGGAGCGCCGCTGCTGGCCCATGCCCTGGGACGAGCTGAACGGGTTGTTACCCGGACGAGGAGTTCCACTGCGCCGCGTCGGTGCACCGGGCAGGCCGCCGGTGGCTCCCGGGCGCGCCGCAGGACGTCCCGGATGCGGGACCGGGCGGGGACCGGGGCGTGCCGAGGTGGCATGCTCTCCGCCCGGATGTCCCGGGGTGCGCGGCTGGGACGCCGGCCCGTGGGACTGGGGGCTGTGAGGCACCCCGGCGGGCGCATGCGGCGACGGTGCCGCCGTACCCCCCGGGCGATGGCCGGTGGACGGCTGGGACGGGCTCGCAGAGGGACGCGGTGTGCCCCCCGGACGCGCCGAACCGGGCCGCGTGGCGGCACCGGGACGAGGCGTGGGGCTGGAGACCGGGCCGGACTGCGGCGTAGGTGCCTTGGGGGTCACCCGTGGCTGGCGCGATGCGCGCACATCGCCGGGCGTGGGGCCGTTGTGGTGCGGCGCGGCGGCCCTGCCGCTCGAGGGCGCCGCCGGCGCCGGCTGCGCCGCAGCGGGCTGGGTGCCGTGTGCCGCCGGTTCGGCCGGTGTCTGCCCATCGTGCCCGGCCGCGGGAGCATCCGTGGTGTGCGGTGCCGAGGCGTGCTGAACGCTGGCCTGCCCGGCGTGGGGAGCGGCCGGACCGCGTCCACCAGCGGGATGGGGCTTGGGGACCGGGCGGGAACCGGATGTCTTGGCGGCGCTCTTGCCCGAGCCCTGCTCGGAGTGCACCTTGTCTGTTACCCGGCGAACCACCGGGGCTTCAATGGTCGAGGACGCCGAACGGACGAACTCTCCCATGTCATTCAGCTTCGCCAGAAGCTCTTTGCTTTCGAGTCCGAGCTCTTTGGCGAGCTCATAGACGCGGACCTTGGCCACTACTCTCCTTCAGGTCCGGGCCTTGCGCCAGGACCAGTTAGTCGTCGGTTGTGCTCATTGCTTCGTACTCATCGAGTAGTCATGAGCGCTAGCCCACTTTCTGGATCAACGATCTGGTGCATACCGTACGGACACGGCTTTGACCTGCACGCTGGACACATGCGCTTGCCAGGATACCTCCCGGCACACCTCATTCACCAAACGCGTCGTCGTGGCCGAACATCTCGGCAGGCAGGCCCGCGGTCTGCACCGCGGTGCGGAAACTCCGTGCGAAGCCTCCTCGGCTCACGGCGCGCTGCCAGCAGGCCGGGTCGGGATGAACCCACGCGCCCCTGCCGGGGGCCGTTGCCCCCGGATCGGCGAGGGGGATCATCTGGCGCAGCACATAGCGGACCATCGCGGCCGGGTCGTCGCGGCGCCGGCAGCCCACGCAGGTGCGCTCGCGGCCAGAAGTGCTCACCGCGCCATGGTAGCCATCGCGGCCAGCCCGGGTGCAGCGTCAGCCACGGCCCGGCGGACGTCATGAGGAGACGGTGGAGCCGGGCACCCCACCCCCTGGGTTCCCGGCTCCACGAATCAATCAACCGCATCCCGCTGTCGCAGGACCAAGAGCAGGCTGTCAGTTCGCTGTGGGTTTCACGCCGGCGCCTCGCCCTCGGCGCCGGCCAGCTCGGTATCGGGCCGGATGTCGATGCGCCAGCCGGTGAGCCGGGCCGCCAGGCGGACATTCTGGCCCTCGCGTCCGATGGCCAGGCTGAGCTGGTAATCGGGCACGATCACCCGGGCAGAGCGCGTAGCCAGGTCGACGATGCTGACCTTGACGGTCTTGGCCGGGCTCAGCGCATTGGCCACGAACCGCGCCGGATCGTCCGACCAGTCGATGATGTCGATCTTCTCGTCGTTCAGCTCGTGCATCACGGCCCGCACGCGCTGGCCCATCGGCCCGATGCAGGCGCCCTTGGCCGAGACATCGGCATTGTGCGAGACCACGGCGATCTTGGAGCGGTGCCCCGATTCACGGGCTATCTGGGTCACCTCGACAATTCCCTGCTCGATCTCGGGCACCTCGAGCGCGAAAAGCTTCTTGACGAGATTCGGATGGGTCCGGCTCACCACGACCTGGGTGCCGCGCGCCTCCTTGCGCACGCTGACAACGTAGACCCTCAGCCGCTTGCCGTGGGTGTAGACCTCGCCGGGTACCTGCTCGGACAGCGGCATGATGGCCTCGATGTCGCCGAGGTCGACGTGCACGGTGCGCGAATCGCCGGCCTGCTGGACGACGCCGGTGACGACGTCGCCCTCCACTCCGCTGAACTTGCCATAGCGGTGCTCGTCCTCCACCTCGTGGAGGCGCTGCAGGATGACCTGGCGAGCAGTCGATGCGGCCACCCGGCCGAAATCGGCCGGGGTGTCGTCGAACTGGCCGATGACAGTGCCCTGCTCGTCGCGCTCGGGCACCAGGACCGATACCCGCCCGGTCCGGCGATCCAGGCTGACGTGGGCATCCGGCTTGGCCTGGTCCGTCTTGCGATAGGCGTCGAGAAGGGCCTGTTCGAGCGTATCGACGAGATAGTCGACAGGGATGTCCTTCTCGTGCTCCAGCGCACGCAGCGCTGTGAGGTCGATGTCCACGTCAGTCCTCCTGGTCCTTGCGGTTCATCTCAATCTGGACGACTGCCTTGCGGACCTGCGAGTAGTCGATCCGGCGAGACCGGCCATCCACAGCGAGGTTTGCAGCTGTGTCGTCACTGTCGGTGATCCGCCCGGTGAACTGCTCGCCGTCGGTGGTGTGCACCGTCACGAGGCGACCCGCGTTACGGCGCCAATGGGCTGGCCTGGCGAGCGGGGCAGAAACGCCACGGCTGCTCACCTCCAAGGTGTAGGGAGCCTGACCGGCCGCATCCGATTCGTCGAGGGCAGCCGAGATGGCCCGGGTCGCCTCCGCGATCTCGTCGAGATCGGGGCCGTGGCCGCTCGGCCCGTCGCCATCGAGGGTGATACGCACCACGTGGCGGGCGCCGGCGCGCACCACCGTGAGCTTGTCCAGTTCCAGCCCGCAGGCTGTAATGACCGGCTCCACCACGTCGATCAGTGCCGATTGCTTCACGAGTGTCCTCGTCCTCTTGTCTGTTCGGTTGTGCACCCGAAGGCCCGCGCAGTGGTCATGGCCCTGGCGTGCCGCCGGGTAATGCTCGCGCGTCAAGCATAGGCGTTCGTGACCAGACGCCACCGCGGACCACCGGGGATCTGCACGAGGCAGCATGCGCGGTGCACGCTAGTGTCGTGCCCGTGATCTCGCGAAGGGCGGTGCTCCTCATCGGTGGAATCGGCGCACTGTCCGGATGTGCACCCTCGCCCGTCGTCGTCGGCTCCCCGGCCGCCGGCTCGGCGTCGCCGGCACAGCTGGACGCTCATCGCCGCGAGGCCGTTCGCGAGGAGACATCGCTGGCGGCACTGAACTCGTCGTGCGCCTCGGGGGCCGCCGCATGGTCGGCTCCGGCCGGTTTCGGCGAGTGGTGCGCAGCCGCCGCAAAGGCTCACGCGCACCACGCCACCGTGCTGGCCCAGGCCGATCCGCTCGGCGGTGTGAACGCCGACCACAGCCCCCTCATGGCGAGTCCCTCACCGAGTGCCCCGGCCGGTGGGCCCTCAGGACTGGCCGAGGCACTCGTGGCCCTGAGAACCGGCTACGAGACGCTGGCCGCATCGCATCTGGGCGTCGCGCTCGCCCAGACCGAACCGGTCACCGCCATGTTGTGGGCCTCGCTGTACTGCTACGCCGACGCCGGCCGCCAGCTGGTGACGGCCCACGGCGACGGCGCCTCCTTCGCGGTACCGACCGGCGAGGGCAGCGCAGTACCTGCGCGGATCGTGCTCGGCTCGCGCGACGAGACCCTTCAGGTGCTGCTGAGCCGGGTGGACGCGCTGCGCTTCGGGCTACAGGCCATGATCGGACGTTCGGGCGACACGCAGACGCAGATGGTGGACCGGGTGGCGGCGGTAGAGGAACTGCGCAACAGCATCGCGACCCAGCTGGCCTCGGCATCGGCCCGGCCGTCGGCTCCCGCCATCGCCTATACGCTGCCGGGTGATGTCAACGACCCGAGCAGCTGGCCGCAGATCTGGGGCAAGCTCGAGTCGGGTGTCCTGGCGGCGTGGGTTCCCGTGGCTGCCACCTCCACCGGAACCGAGCGTTCGAAGGCCCTGGCATCGATGGCCGCCCAGAGCCTTCAGGCACCCTCGCACGGCGTTGCACTGAGCTGGTGGCCCGGCTGGGTCTGAGCACCCCCAGGCCATGCTCTCCACGGATCCCCCAGGGCATCTCGGATCACCGCACCCGAGATGGATTCGAACATGTGTATGAATGAATGTCTATGCTGTCGGTCATGTCAGGTGGGATTGATCGCGGGCCCCACAAGGGACCCTCGCTGGGTGAGCGGGCCTGCGGGGAGCGGGCACGCGACAGGGGAATGCCGCAACGCGGCAGGGCGCCCGCGGTCTCGGTGGTCCTGGTCGACGGCGCCACGCCGGGCCTCATCGCGCGGTGGCGCCGCACCACAGACGGCTGGGAAGGCTTGGTCGCCACCGTGGGAGGGGCCGACGACTTCACCGCCCGATGGCTGCCCGCCGCCCGTATTGCCCCGATGCGCCTGGCTCCCTGAATTCATCGCGCCCCCCGGGATTCATCGCGCCCCTGGGATCCGGTGCTGAGCCGCCGGCGACCCTCAATGCGCGAACTGCTCGACCACCTGCCAGCCCAGTCGGACGCCGATCACCACGACGACGACGAGGAAGACCTTGCGCACGAAGGCACTGCCGTAGCGGATGGCGGTCCGCGAGCCCAACCAACCTCCCACGAGATTCGCCAGGGCCATCGGTAGCCCGACCGACCACAGGATGTGCCCGCTGCCGAAGAAGACGACGAGCGCAGCGAGATTGGTTGCCAGGTTGGCGATCTTGGCGAGCGCGGAGGCCTGCAGGAAGCCATAGCCGAGCAGCGCCACCAGAGCGATGATGAGGAAGGAGCCGGTGCCGGGTCCCATAAGCCCGTCCCACAGGCCGATCACCAGCCCGATCGTCACGAGCAACAACCAGGACACCGCCCCCTCGCGTCGCGGTGCGTGGCGCAGGCCGAGCTCGGGACGGCGCACGGTGTAGATGCCGATGCCGACCAGAACGACCAGGACGACAGGGGTGAACCATTTCCTGGGCACGAAGTGCACCAACTGCGCGCCTGCCGAGGAACCGATCCAGGCGGTCACCACCAAGGGCAGTGCGGCCCGCCAGCGCACCGGGACCGAGCGCAGATAGCTGGCCGCCGCCATCGCAGTGCCCGCCACCGAACTCAACTTGTTGGTGGCCGAGACGCTGGCCACTGCCAACTCAGCGGGCAAGCCTATGAGCAGCGCGGGCAGCTGGATGATTCCACCGCCACCCACGACAGCATCCACCCAGCCGGCCACCAGGGCTGCGAGGACGAGACCGGCCAGCACCCAGCCGCTCAATGCGACCATGGACATGCCTTCTGCGGGCTTCCCGATCTGTGCTCGGGCTGCCCCACCACGAGGGCCCGCCGGGGCTTCACCGCCCGATCTCGGTGAGCACCGCTGCGACGGCGTCGTCGACCGGCACCTCACGCCGGTCCCCGCTGCGACGGTCGCGGATCTCCACGACACCCTCGGCCAGGCGACGCCCGACGACAAGGCTGGTGGGCATGCCCAGCAGCTCGGCGTCGTTGAACTTCACCCCCGGGCTCGCCTTGCGATCGTCGAGCAGCACGCTCACCCCCCGGGCATCCAGCGCCTCGGCGATCTGCGTGGCGCGTTCGAGGATCTCCTCACCCTTGCCGGTGGCGATGACCATCACCTGGTAGGGCGCCAGCTCGCGGGGCCAGCACAGCCCCTTGTCATCGCAGTTCGCCTCGGCCACCATGCCCACTGCCCGCGACACGCCAATGCCGTAGCTGCCCATCGTCACCGTGACGAGCTTCCCGGTGCGGTCCAGCACCTTCAGTCCGAGGCTCTGCGCGTACTTGCGGCCGAGCTGGAAGATGTGCCCCATCTCGACGCCGCGCGCCAGGCTCAGCGGACCCGATCCGTCAGGTGCCGGGTCGCCCTCGCGGATCTCGGCCACATCGGCCACCCCGTCGGCGGTGAAATCACGCCCGGCCACCAGCCCGATGACATGCTTGCGGATCTCGTTGGCGCCAGTGGCCCAGACCGTGCCCGCCACTACGCGCGGATCGAGCAGATAGCGGATCGCGGCGGCCCCGCGCTCGCCGAGGAAGGGCCCATTCTCGTGGGCAGGCCCGATATATCCCTTGACCAGCTGAGGATAGTTCCGGAAGTCGTCCTCGGTGAAGGCCTCCACCTCGCAGGGCGCGAGGGCCACCGCGAGGCGGGCCGGATCGACTTCGCGGTCGCCCGGCAGGCCAATGACCACCGGGGCACGGGTTCCGTCGGGGGCCACTGTCATGAAGACGACGTTCTTCAAGGTGTCGGCAGCGGTCCAGGCCCGGTCCTCGCGCGGATAGGAGTCGTTGAGCAGCGCCACGAGGGTGTCGATGGTGGGCACATCAGGGGTGTCGACGACGCGAGCCGGCGCGGCCTGATCGTAGGGCACCGGATCTGGAGCGTTGATCCGCACTGCCTCGACATTGGCGGCGTAGCCTCCCGGGGAGCGTACGAAGGTGTCCTCGCCGTTGCGGGCGATCGCCAGGAACTCCTCGGAGGCCGAGCCGCCCATTGCCCCGGCATTGGCATTGACGATGACGTAGTCGAATCCGAGACGGTCGAAGATCTTAATGTAGGCCGCGCGGTGGAGGGCATAACTGGCGGCGAGGCCCTCGTCGTCCACGTCGAACGAGTAGGAGTCCTTCATGACGAACTCCCGGCCCCGCAGGATGCCGGCGCGCGGACGCGCCTCGTCGCGGTACTTGTTCTGGATCTGGTAGAGCACCAGCGGCAGATCCTTGTACGACGAGTAGAGATCCTTGACCATGAGGGTGAACATCTCCTCATGGGTCGGACCCAGCAGCATCTCGGCGCCCTTGCGATCGGTCAGCCGGAACAGGTTCGGCCCATACTCGGTCCAGCGATGGGAGATCTCGTAGGGCTCCTTGGGCAGCAGAGCGGGCAGCAGCACCTCCTGGGCACCGATGGCACTCATCTCTTCGCGCACGATCGCCTCGACACGCTGCAGCACCTTGAGGCCCAGCGGCAGCCACGAATAGACCCCCGGTGCCACGCGGCGCACATAGCCGGCCCGGACCAGATAGCGATGGCTGGGGATCTCGGCGTCGGCGGGATCGTCCCGCAGGGTCCGGACGAAGAGCGTGCTCATGCGGGTTATCACGAAGGAGGCCTTTCTCGACGCAGTGCAAGGGCAGCACGGCCGGCCCGTGGGCGGTGCCGGGACAAATGCATGCCCGGCCAATCCTAGTGTCCGCCGGGCTCAGTACAGGATCGTGGCCAGCTCGTCCACGGTGGAAAAGCCCACGTGCTCATAGAGCCGGCGCGCCCTGGTGTTGAAGTCGTTCACGTACAGCGAGACGACCGGAAAGGTGCCGCGGCACAGCCGCACCACCTGGGCCATCGCCGGTGCCGACAGTCCCCTGCCGCGCAGCTCCGGGTCGATCCACACCCCCTGGATCTGACAGACCCTCCCATGCGCGCAGCCGATGTCGGCCTTGAACCACACCCGCCCGGAGTCCTCGTTGTAGCCTGCGAAAGCCCGCCCCGAGCGGATCAGGCCCATGACGAAGCTCTCGTATCCATGGCTGGGATCCAATGGCGAGACACCGACCTCCTCGGTGTGCATCCGCACCGCAGCGTGGAAATAGGCGTCGAAGAACTCCATCCGGGCAGGTTGGACGCGAAGATCGGGAGCCAGCGGCGACTGGCCCTCGATGACCATGAGCGGCTGGTGAGCCCTGAGCTCCCGGACCGCGGACCATTCGGCGCCCCAGCGTGCCACGAGCCGCCGGTGCAGTCCCATCACGGCATCGGCCGCCCCCATGATCGACTGGGAGAACCGATGCGGGCCGAACCTCCCGGCGAAGCCGTCGAGGGCCTCCTCATCGTCACCGATCGGCACGATGTTGGAGCCCGCGTAGCACAGTGCCACGAGTTCGCCGTCGCGCTCGAAACCGTAGACCTTGCATCCCAGGGCCGCAGGATTGAGGCCACCGATGTCCAGCCGCGAGCTCACAAAGACGTTGCGCACCGGATGACCGTCCAGCACAGCGCGTGCCGAAGCCAGATCCCGCTGGCTCAGGGCACGGACGCGCCCGGACATCAGACCAGGACCTGCGGCGAACCCTCGTCCGGGAAGTCGGCGGCGATCCGGTTGGCCTCTTCGATGAGGGTGGCGACGATCTCGTCCTCGGGGACGGTCTTGATGACCTTGCCCTTCACGATGATCTGGCCCTTGCCGTTGCCCGAGGCCACCCCGAGGTCGGCCTCACGTGCCTCGCCCGGACCGTTGACGACGCATCCCATGACCGCCACGCGGATCGGGACCGTCATGTCCTTCAGCCCCTCGGTGACCTGCTCGGCGAGCGAGTACACGTCGACCTGGGCGCGACCACAGCTGGGGCAGCTCACGATCTCGAACTGTCGGGGGCGCAGGTTGAAGGCCTCGAGGATCTTGACGCCGACCTTCACCTCCTGGACGGGATCGGCGCTCAGCGAGACACGGATCGTGTCTCCGATGCCCTCGGCCAGCAGGGCGCCGAAGGCCGTGGCGGACTTGATGGTGCCCTGGAACGCCGGTCCGGCCTCGGTGACCCCCAGGTGGAGCGGATAGTCGCACACCTCGGACAGCCGCCGGTAGGCCTGCACCATGATGACCGGATCGTGGTGCTTGACGGAAATGGCGAAGTCGCGGAAGCCGACGTCCTCGAAGAGCTTCGCCTCATTGAGTGCCGACGCGACGAGCGCACCGGCCGGATCCTTCGCGTACATCCCGGCAAGCCGCTTGTCCAGGGACCCGGCGTTGATACCGATCCGCAGCCCGGTGCCGTGCTCGGTGGCTGCCTTCGCGATGTCGGCGATGCGGTCGTCGAAGGCCTTGATGTTCCCCGGGTTCACCCGCACCCCGGCGCAACCGGCCTCAATGGCCGCGAAGACATACTTCGGGTTGAAGTGGATGTCGGCGACGACAGGCAGCTGCGACTTCGCGGCGATCGCCGCCAGCGCATCGGCGTCATCCTGGCTGGGCACCGCCACCCGCACGATGTCGCAGCCCGCCGCGGTGAGCTGGGCGATCTGCTGCAGGGTGGCGTTGATGTTGGCTGTGAGCGTCGTCGTCATGGACTGCACCGAGATGGGCGCGTCGCCACCAACGTCGACTTTTCCACAGTGAATCTTGCGGGTCTTGCGGCGCGTCGCCACCGTCGGTGGGTTCCTGACGGGCGTGACGGAAATGTCGGCCATGGACTCAGGGTAACCCGAACCGCCCAATGCCTCGTCCCTCCCGACCGCTGTCGCCGGACATGTCCTCGACGGAACCGCCCTTATCGAGACCGGCGATCGCACAGTTCCCGGGCATGTGCGCGGGCCCACCGATCCGCCTCGAGCACCTCGTCGACGCTCAGCTGCGCGTCGTTGCGGTGGCCGGTGCCCAGGTGACGGTCGAGCACCTCGCCGATCGTCTCGGCGATGTCGAGGAAGCCGATCTGCCCGGCGCAGAAGGCATCGACGCATACCTCGTTCGCGCCATTGAGCACAGCCGGGGCGGTGCCCCCCGAGCGTCCTGCCTCGCGGGCCAGCTCGACGGCCGGGAAGCTGCTCGAATCCAAGGGCTCGAAGGTCCAGTTCGCCGCACGGGTCCAGTCACACGCGCTGGCCACGTCCGGCATCCGCGCCGGCCAGGTGAGGGCCAGACCGATCGGCAATTTCATGTCGGGCGGGGAGGCCTGCAGGATGGTTGCCCCGTCGCAGAACTCGACTCCCGAATGGACGATCGACTGGGGGTGGACGACCACCTGGATGTCGTCGAGGCCGACGTCGTAGAGCAGCGCCGCCTCCAGCAGCTCCAGGCCCTTGTTGACGAGGGTCGCGGAGTTGATGGTGATGACCCGGCCCATCCGCCAGGTGGGATGGGCCAGCGCCTGGTCGGGCGTGACATCGCGCAGCTGGGCTCGGCTCATGCCGCGGAAGGGACCGCCTGAGGCGGTCAGTATGAGCCGGCGCACCTCGCGGTGCCCGCCGCCGCGCAGACACTGGGCGAAGGCCGAGTGCTCCGAATCGACCGCGACGAGCTGCCCGGGGGCAGCCGCCTCGGTGACGAGCCGACCCCCGATGACCAGTGACTCCTTGTTGGCCAGCGCCAGCGTGGTGCCGGCTCGCAGGGTCGCCAATGTGGCGAGCAGGCCGGCCGAACCGGTGATGGCGTTGAGCACGACGTCCGCCGGCGATGCCGCGAGTGCGGCATTGGCCTGTGGACCGCACCTCAGCTCGGGACGCCGGCCACCGCCGGCCGCCGCGAACTCGGCCCAGAAGGCATCCTCCAGGCCTGGCTGGGCGATACCGACCAGGGGCACATCGAAACGCACCGCCTGACGAGCCAATTCGGCGAGGTGATCTCCGTGGGCTCCCAGGGCGACGAGCCGGAAATCGTTGCGACGGCCTGCGATCACCTCGCAGGCCTGCGTACCGATCGAGCCCGTACTTCCCAACAGCACCACATCTCGCACGCTGCGATTATGCCCGTGACACCGTCGGGGACCCGCACCGGCACCCGGCAATTCGCCGATCCCGGCGTACTCGCGGCGCCGAGCGCCGGCACGGTCAGCGTGAGCCGAGGTTGGCCGCGAGCTGACCGCAGGCGCCGTCGATCTCGCGGCCCCTGGTGTCGCGCAAGGTCACCGGCACGCCGTGACGTTCCAGATGGAGGATGAAGTTCTGTTCGTCCTCGCGGCGCGAGGCTGTCCACTTGGAGCCGGGTGTGGGATTGAGCGGGATGAGGTTCACATGGAACCAGCCCCAGTCGCCCCGTGCCTTGAGCCGGCGGGCCAGCAGATCGGCTCGCCAGGTCTGGTCGTTGATGTCCTTGATGAGGGCGTATTCGATGGAGACCCGTCGGCGGGTGACGTTCGCATAGTTCCAGGCAGCGTCGAGCACGGCATCGATGTCGAAGTGCTGGTTGAGCGGCACGAGTTCGTTGCGCAGCTCGTCGTCGGGGGCGTGCAGCGAGACCGCGAGCGTGACCGGGATACCGGTCTGGGCCAGCTCGTCGACACGCGGCACCATTCCGATCGTCGAGACGGTGAGGCCTCGTGCCGAGATCCCCAGCCCATCGGGCTCGGGGCATGTCAACTCGCGCACTGCCGCCAGGACCGCCTTGAAATTGGCCATCGGCTCACCCATGCCCATGAACACCACATTGCTGACCCGTGCCGGGCCCCCGGGGATCTGCCCGGTGGCGAGCCGCCGGGCGCCATCGAGCACCTGGCCGACGATTTCCGCGGTCGACAGGTTGCGTTGCAGGCCACCTTGACCGGTGGCGCAGAAGGGGCAGTTCATGGCGCATCCGGCCTCGGAGCTGATGCACATGGTCACGCGGTGCGGGTAGCGCATGAGGACCGATTCGACGATCGCGCCGTCGTGCAGCCGCCACGCCGTCTTGAGCGTCTGGCCTGCGTCGGCACGGTACTCGCCGATGGGTTCGAGCAGCCGGGGGAACAGCCTGAGGGCCATCTCCTCGCGGTGCGCGGCGGGCAGATCGGACCAGCTGCGCGGGTCGTCCTCGAGCCTGCTGAACCAGTGGGTCGAGATCTGGCGGGCACGGTACGCGGGCATCCCCATCGCCACGACGGCATCGCGGCGCTCCTGCACGCCAAGATCCATCCAGTGCCGCGGCGGGCGCCGCCCGGGGCCGGTGGACATGATGCGCTCAATGCTCAGTGTCGGGGATGCCTGCGTCACACCACGAGAAGGTACATCACGAGCCAAGCCGCCGGGGCGGCGACGAGCAGCGAGTCGAGCCTGTCCATCACCCCGCCATGACCGGGCAGCAGATGGCTCATGTCCTTGAGTCCAGCGTCGCGCTTGATCGCGGATTCCACCAGATCGCCCAGCACACCAGTGCAACCGACTACGAGCCCCAGCACGATTCCCACCCAGATCGGGGCATGGAGCACCAGGTGCACGGTGATCGCGCCGACGATCATCGCGAGCACAATGCCACCGGCGAAGCCCTCCCAGCTCTTGGCCGGGGAAATCGACGGCGCCATCTTGTGGCGTCCGAACAGCGAGCCGAAGGCATAGGCCCCGGTATCGCAGGCGATCGGGCAGACGATGAAGCACAGGATCCGGGCTGCACCGTTGTTGCCTGCCAGCATGAGCGCCACCGCGGAGCCGAGCAGGGGAAGATAGCCGATGACGAACGCACTCGCGGCGGCATCGGTGACGAAGCCCTTGGTCCCGCCCGGGATCCGTACGAACAGTGAGGCGATCATCATGAGCGCCAGGCCGCCGAGGATGATCCACTGGGCGTCCTTGGGTTCGCCGCTGTGCTGGCCTGCTGCATAGGAACCGACCATGACGAGCGGCGTACCGATGAGCAGCGGCCAACGCGCCGGGTGCATGCCGCAGCGCTCGAGCGCCCCGCAGACCTCCCACACGCCGAGCGTCAGGCCCAGCGAGGCGAACAGGACGAATCCCCAGTTCCACCACACCAAGGTGGCAACCACCACGAGGCCCAATACGAGCCCGGTGGCGACGGCCACGGGGAGATTGCGGCCCGTACGGCGCGTGGTGGTCATCTGCCTCAGACCGCCAACAGCTCGGTCTCTTTGGCCTTGAGCAGCTTGTCAATCTCGTCGACATACTTCTTGGTCAGGCTGTCCAGGCTCTTCTCCGCATGCCTGGCGTCGTCCTCGCCGATCTCCTTGTCCTTCTCCTTCTTCTTGATCTGCTCCATGGCGTGGCGGCGATGGCCACGTATCTGGACGCGGGCCTCCTCGCCCTTGGCGCGGACCATCTTGATGTAGTCCCGGCGGCGCTCTTCGGTGAGCTCGGGCAGCACGCAGCGGATTGCGACGCCGTCGCTGGCCGGGTTGACCCCCAGGTCGGAATCGCGGATGGCCTTCTCGATGGCTCCCAGCGCGGTCTTGTCGTAGGGGGTGATGAGCATCGTACGGGGCTCGGGAGAGCTGAAGCTGGCGAGCTGCTGCAAGGGGGTCGGGGTGTCATAGTAGAGCGCCTCGAGCTTGCTGAACATGGCCGGATTCGCGCGTCCGGTACGGATCGTCGCGAAGTCCTCGCGGGCAAACGCGATGGTGCCCTTCATATTCGCCTCGGCGCCATTGATGATGTCGGTGGTCACTGTCGTCCTTTCGGGTGGTGCGGCGCGCGGTCAGTAGTGCACCAGGGTGCCGATCTTCTCCCCCCGGACGGCTCGCATGATGTTGTCGGGATCGTCCAAGTTGAAGAAGACCATGTTCAGTTTGTTGTCGCGGGCCAGGCTCACCGCCGTTGCATCGGCGACCTTGAGGTCCTTGGCCAGGAACTCGTCATAGCTCAGCGTCTCGAACATCGTCGCGTCGGCATGCACGCGCGGGTCGCAGTCATAGACCCCGTCGACGCCGTTCTTGCCCATGAGCAATATCTCAGCACCGATTTCCAGAGCGCGCTGGGCGGCCACGGTGTCGGTGGAGAAATAGGGCATGCCCGAGCCTGCTCCGAAGATGACGACTCTGCCCTTCTCCATGTGACGCTCGGCGCGGCGAGGAATATAGGGCTCGGCGACCTGTCCCATCGTGATGGCGGTCTGTACCCGGGTGGGCACACCCTCCTTCTCACAGAAATCCTGCAAGGCCAGCGAGTTCATCACCGTGCCGAGCATTCCCATGTAGTCGGCACGATCGCGGTCCATCCCGCCCTGCTGCAGCTCTGCGCCCCTGAAGTAGTTGCCGCCGCCGACGACGATGGACAGCTGGATACCAGCCTTGTTCACCCGCGCGATCTGCTGGGCGATCGCATCGACGACCAGTGGGTCCACCCCGAGCTTCCCATTGCCGAAAGCCTCCCCGGAGAGCTTGAGAAGTACGCGATGGAACGGCTCGGGCACGTGGTCCTCCTGGATGATGGCTTCCCCTGGCGTGGTGCTGAGGACACTCTAGCCTGAACGGCCACCGGGGCTGCCGCCCGCACGGCGGCAGCCCAACTCGGCCCCAAGGCTTGCGCCTGGCCCCAGGGGTCGCGCCTGGCCACACCAGGTGCGCACCACCACAGTGGTCGCCATCGCCCCGGTCGCCCATCCCCGACCCGCCGGGCACCCGCCTTCCCGGCTGCCGTGCTGTGCGCGAACCGCCCCCAATGCAGCGAAGCGCCCCCAATGCAGCGAATCCCCCGCCAGCTGGCGGGGGATCCATCCCGAACGCGTCGGGATCGGTGCTGGTGAAACTCAGGCGCCTGCGGAGAACCGCTCGAAGCGGGTGATCGTCACGCCGTTCTCCTTGGCCAACGTGGAGATCGTCTTCTTCTCGTCGGCAATGCTCGGCTGGTCGAGGAGGCAGGCGTCCTTGAAGAAGCCGTTGAGGCGTCCCTCGACGATGCGCGGGATGATCTTCTCGGGCTTGCCCTCCTCGCGCGCGGTCTCCTCGGCAATCCGGCGCTCCTTCTCCAGAACGTCCTCGGGAACGTCGTCGGAGCTGAGATAGCTGGGGCTCATCGAGGCGATCTGCAGGGCGACGCTGTGCACGAACTCCGGGGCGTCACCCTCGTAAGCCACCGCCACGCCCACCTGGGGCGGGAGGTCGGGGTTGCGCCGGTGCAGATAGACATCGATCGCGCCGGGCAGGTAGGCCACATGGGACAGCTCGATCTTCTCGCCGATCTTCGCGACCAGCTCGTTGACCGACTCCTCCACCGTGTGCCCGCCGTCGAGCGGGAGGGCGAGCGCCTGGTTCAGGTCATCGGCCTTGGCCTGGTCGACTGCCGTGGCGATGGCATCGCCCAGGGCGATGAACTCGGCGTTCTTGGCGACGAAGTCGGTCTCGGAAGCCAGCTGGATGAGCGCGTTGCCGACGCTGGCGACCAATCCGTTGGTCGCCTCGCGGCCTGCCCGCTTCGCGGCCTTCGCGGCACCGGTGACCCGCAGGATCTCGATGGCCTTCTCGAAATCGCCATCTGCCTCGGTGAGGGCCTTCTTCGCGTCCATCATGCCCGCGCCGGTGGCGTCGCGCAGCTTCTTGACATCGGCGGCCTTGATTGCCATATATATGTCCGTTCCTCAGTCGTCGGGGTGCTTACTCGGCCTGTGCTGCCGGTTCGGCAGCCTCATTCGCCGTGGACTCGGGTGCGGGCTGGTCCGCGGCTGCAGCCTGGGGCTCCTGGTCGACGGATGCCTCAGTCCCAGCGGCCTTGGCCGCATCGGTGGACCCAGCGGCCTCGCCGGCCTGGTTGGCACCGAGCAGTTCCTGCTCCCAGTCGGGCAGCGGCTCGGCCTGGGTGCCGTCGGCCTGGGCCTTCTCCGAACGGGCCACCAGCCCCTCGGCGCAGGCGTCGGCGATGATGCGCGTGAGCAGCGTGACGGACCGGATCGCATCGTCATTGCCGGGGATCGGGAAATCGACCTCGTCAGGATCGCAGTTGGTGTCCAGGACGGCAATCACCGGAAGGTGCAGCTTGCGTGCCTCGTCGACGGCGAGGTGCTCCTTCTTGGTGTCGACGATCCACACGGCCTGCGGGACCTTCGCCATATCGCGAATTCCGCCGAGGGACTTGGCCAGCTTCTCCTTCTCGCGGGAAAAGCCGAGCAGTTCCTTCTTCGTGAATCCACCGGACTGGACGGTCTCGAGGTCCATGGCCTCGAGTTCCTTCAACCGCGCGATGCGCTTGCTGATGGTCGGGAAGTTGGTGAGCATGCCACCGAGCCAGCGCTGGTTGACATAGGGCATCCCGACGCGCGAGGCCTGTTCGGCGACAGCCTCCTGGGCCTGCTTCTTGGTACCGACGAACAGGATCTGGCCGCCGCGGGCAACGGTCTGCTTGACGTAGTCGTAAGCCTTGTCGATATAGGTGAGCGACTGGCGCAGATCGATGATGTAGATGCCGTTGCGCTCGTTGAAGATGAAGCGCTTCATCTTCGGGTTCCAACGGCGGGTCTGGTGTCCGAAGTGGACGCCGCTCTCGAGGAGCTGGCGGGTGGTGACGACGGCCATGGCCGTTTCCTTTCATGGTTCACGGCACCGACGGGCCGGTGCCCCTGATGCACCGACGCCCTGATACCCGGACCGATGGCCCAGGACCGGTTCGGGACGCCGTGACGAACGCGCGGATTCCGGTGATGTCCACAACGGATTCCGCGCAGCCACTGAGTGCATGCGAAGTCAGCCCGCGGCTGCGGACTGCGGCGACCAGTCTACGTGCCCGCCCCACCGCCTGCAATGTGACGGACGCCGGGCCGCACCGCGCGCCCGCGGCCCCGCGAGGCATGCGCGAGCGAGATGACCGCTGGCCCTTGTCCACAGACCCGGATCGGCTGGCGAACCCGGTGGCGTGTCTACACAGTCCGGTCATGGACGCTCCCCGCCAGCCTCGGCCCGCAAAGTCACGCCGCCACACCGTGCACATAGCCGGAATGAACATAGCCGGTGTGTGCGTAGCCGGCGTGCGCAAACGCGACGCACGCAGACTCGGCACGCACAGACATGGCACGCACAGACATGGCACGCACGGACATGGCACATCGAGACATGCCGTGCCGCAGCTGCCCAGGCACCGCGCGCGGCACTGGCCTGCGGTCCTCATGCTCATGACATGTCTGGCCTGTGGCGCCGACCTGCTGGCGCCCTCCCTTGCCCGCGCCGATCCGCCCAGCGTCCTGCCGATCCCCGGAGCGGTGCTGCGCCGCTTCGATCCTCCCGCCCAGCCCTGGCAGCCCGGGCACCGCGGCGTCGACCTGGCCGGGTCGGCAGGCGAGAGCGTGCTGTCCGCCGCTGCGGGCCGGGTCAGCTTCGTCGGCACTATCAATGGGGTCACCTCGGTCTCGGTGTTCCACCGCGACGGCAAGCGCACCACCTACCAGCCGGTAGAGCCAACCGTCGCACAGGGACAGCAGGTCAGCGCCGGGCAGCCCCTCGGCCGCCTGCTGCCGGGCCACTGCGCGCAGGCCTGCCTGCACTGGGGCCTCCTCGACGGCGAGAGCTATCTCGATCCCCTGGCTTGGAGCGGCTCCAGCGCACCTGCCGGCCCGATCCGCCTGCTGCCCCTCGCGATCACCATTCGTCCTCCGCTCGCTCTCGACGAGGCACCCCGTGCCGACCATTCCACCGGCGAGGCACCCCGTGCCGACCATTCCACCGGCGAGGCACCCCGTGCCGACCATTTCACCGGCCTTCCTGCACCCGCCACAGGATCCTCGGGGGCCGCCATGACACCGGTCGCGGGACAGGTCAGCTCCCGCTTCGGATACCGCATCAATCCGGTACGCGGCACGAGCGAGCTCCACGACGGGATCGACTTCGCAGCGCCGTGCGGCACCCCGGTGCGCGCCGCCTGGTCGGGCATCGTGGGCTTCGCCGGCACGGTGAATGGGTTCGGCAACCGGGTTGTCATCGATCACCGGTTCGCCACAGGTGAGGCCCTCTCAAGCTCCTACAGTCACCTCTTGGACGCGGGGGTGGGCCTGATTCGCACCGGTCAGTCCGTCAGCGCGGGGCAGATCATCGCCCTCGTGGGAACAACCGGCCTGTCGACGGGCTGCCATCTGCACTTCTCCGTGCACCGGCAGGGGGTAGCGATCGATCCTCAGCCCTGGCTCAGCTGGGCTCCCTAGCAGCGAGCGCCGAACCAGGATCAGGCACGCGGATGCGCCTGGCGGTAGGCGGCGCGCAGCCTCTCGTCGCTCACATGGGTATAGATCTGCGTGGTCGCCAGCGACGCGTGCCCGAGCATCTCCTGCACGCTGCGCAGGTCTGCGCCGCCCTCGAGCAGATGGGTCGCCATCGCGTGGCGCAGGCCATGCGGTCCGACATCTGGGGCTTGCGGGACGCCGCGCAGGCTTTCATGCACCACCCGGCGCACGACGCGAGGATCGATTCGGGAACCGCGCGCCCCCAGGAAGACGGCCATACCCGAGGCGGGTGCGCACAGCTGGGGCCGGACGGAACGCCAGCGAGCCAGCGCGCGCAGCCCTGGCTGTCCCAGCGGGACGCTGCGCTGCTTGTCGCCCTTGCCGAGCACCCGCAGCAGGCCACGCTGCTCGTCCACATCGCCCAGGTCCAGGCCGCACAGCTCACTGACCCGGATGCCCGATCCATAGAGCACCTCAAGGATCGCCACATCACGCACACCGAGAGGACCCTCGCTCTCGGCCGCCTTCGCGGTGGCGGCGTCAAGGAGTTCTCGGGCATCCTCCTGGGTCAGCGTCTCGGGCAGACGACGCCCAATCTTCGGCGACCGGAGGGTTTGGGCCGGGTCCGAAGCAGTGATCGACTCCCGGGTGCTCCAGCGGAAGAAGACCCGCGCCGCGCCCGCCCGCCGGGCGATCGTGGCTGTGGCCGCTCCGCTCGCCTGCTGCTCGCCCAGCCAGCGCCGAAGACCCGCCAGGGTCACCCCCTGCGGCGAGCCGATCCCGCACCTGCACGCGAAGAGCGCGAACTCGTGGAGATCGCTGAGATAGGCGCGTACGGTATGGGGCGAATCGTGCCGCTCGAGGGCCAGATGGGCGCTGAAGCGGCGCAGCGCATCGGCCCACGGGCCGGTCAGCTCAACTTCGTCGCCCACGGGCGCGAGTATAGGTTTGTGCGCGTGCGCCATCGCGCACCGGTGGGATGAATGACGGTGCACCATGGCGCATCGGTTGGGTTTGCGACGGGGCGCACTGGCGCACCGCGGGGCAAGGAGGTCGACGGATGAAGAGCCCGGCACAGTGGGCGAGCACGGGAAAGCTGCTGCGGATCACACGCTGGGACGAGCCGGTCATGCGCACACCGACCAAGCCGGTGACGCAGTTCGACGAGGAGCTTGCCCAGCTCGTGGCAGACATGTTCGCCACGATGGCCGCGGCCGATGGTGTCGGCCTGGCCGCCCCCCAGGTGAATCGCGATATCGCGCTGTTCGTCTTCAACTGCCCCAATGCCGACGACGAACTCATCCACGGCGTGGTCTGCAATCCCGTCGTCACCCTGCCCCAGGGCAAGGATCGCCGGCTGGTCAGCGCCGAGGAGGGCTGCCTGTCGTGGCCCGGCGCCTATCAGCCGCTCTCTCGGCCAGACTTCGCCGTCTGCGAGGGGGTCGACGAGACCGGCGCCCCGGTCAGAATCGAGGGCACCGGACTGCTGGCCCGCTGTCTGCAGCACGAGACCGACCATCTGCACGGCACGGTCTTCGGTGATCGGCTCTCCACCCGATCACGGCGCAAGCTCGACGAGGAGAAGGAGCAGTTGGCACCCCTCTATCCCGACGACTGGCCGGTGCACCCGAAACGGACCGCCGGCGAGGCCAGCTGACACGCCCCGCCCGTGCCAGCACACCGGTCATGGGCCGACGCCGATGCAGCCACCGGGTGGGCAGTTAGCGGATCAGCGGTCCAGTGCGCAAGATCGGCTCCGCCCTGCCCTGTCCTCTGTGGGCGAACGGTGGTGAAATGGAGGTGAGACGAAAGGAGATCGCCATGGCCACCGTGATCCATGATCAGGGCACGGAACTCGTCGAAGCAGTCGAGGCACTGGTGGCCTCCGACTGGGCACATTCCTTCTGCGATGAAACCCGTGCAGAAATAGCGCGCCTCAAGCCGCAGACCGATATCCATCGTGAGCGCATTCGCTCGGTGAGCTTCACCGTGCCGGACAACGATTCCGCCCAGTCGGCGCTGGAGTACCGCTTCGGCCAGGGCTGTGAACTCACCGGCGGACACCGCCGGGTCATCGTCTGGCACACGAAGGGACGCGAGGTCCGACTGGAGTCGAACGCCCGCGGAGGCAGCACCGTCGTCGTCGACTGAGTGGCCTGATCCCGGGCGCCCCACCCGGGAAGCCGCGCCGGGATCAGGAGATCTTCGGCCCCAGGACGTGGCACGCGATGGCCGCTGCGGCTGCCACATTGAGCGAATCAATACCCCGAGCCATCGGGATGCGCACGACGACCTCGGCCTGGGCCAGCCAGTGAGAACTGAGACCGGCACCCTCGGTACCCATCAGCAATGCCACCTTGCGGGGGTGCTGGTCCAGCTGCTCGGCGAACTCGTCGATCCCCACGTCGTCGTGGCGCAGGGCCATGGCCGCAACGAGAAAACCGGCATCACGCAGTCGCTCGAGACCATGGGCCCAGTCGTCCATACGGGCCCACGGCAGCGAGAAGACCGCGCCCATGCTCGTCTTGATGGCACGCCGGTACAGCGGATCGGCAGCCCGCGGCGCGAGCAGCACCCCATCCCAGCCCAGCCCCGCTGCGCACCGGATGATGGCACCGACATTCGTGTGATCGACGATGTCCTCGCACACCACCAGCCGCCGGGCATCGAGCAGCTCGCTCATCTGCCGGGCCGGACGCCGCTCGAAGGCACCCAGCGCTCCTCGGTGGACATGGAAGCCGGTGATCTGCTCGGCCAGCCGCTCGCTCACCACGTAGACGGGCACATCGCTGGTGTCCAGCAGATCGCGAAGCCCCGGCACCCAGCGCGGCGCCAGCAGCAAGGACCGCGGGAGATGGCCGGTCTGCCAGGCCCGGCGGATGATCTTCTCGCCCTCGGCGATGAACAGGCCTTGGGCAGCCTCCAGCGACCTGCGCAACGAGACATCGCGCAATGCCACATAATCTCGGAGCCGCTCATCCGCCGGATCGGCGATCTCCACGAGGCTGGCCACGGCGCAAGGGTAGTCCGATACGCCGCGTCGGCGACGGCATCCAGCCCCCTACAATGTCGCGGTGAGCAGATCACTCGATGCCAGACCGTGGTACCGCCGTATCCATGTCGACCGCTTCGTCCTGGCGATCATTTGCGCAGCCGCTCTGGCCTCTGTGCTTCCCGTCCACGGTTCAGGCAGTGTCGTTCTCGGCTGGGCAACCAAGGCGCTCATCTTCGTGCTGTTCTATCTCTACGGAGTGCGGCTGGAACCCCGCGAGGCGATCGACGGGCTGAAGCACTGGCGCCTGCACCTGACCATCCTGGCATCCACCTATCTGGTCTTCCCGCTCATCGTGCTCGCGGCCCGCCCCATGCTGCACACGCTCATCAGCCCCCAGCTGTTCGTGGGAGTGCTGTGGCTTTCCATCCTGCCATCGACCGTGCAGAGCTCAATCAATTTCACCTCCATCGCCAAGGGGAATGTCGCCGGAGCCATCGTGTCCGCCTCGCTGTCGAACATCCTCGGCGTGGTCCTCACCCCGCTGCTCGCCATGTTCGTCATGAGAACCGGCGGCCTGGTCATCGAACCCGCCTCGATCCTCGACCTGTTCGTCCAGCTCCTCCTGCCGTTCATCCTCGGGCAGCTGACCCGCCGCTGGACGAAGGCTTTCGTGCTGGGCCACCCCAAGCTCAAGTACGTCGATCAGCTGAGCATTGTGACCGTTGTCTACAACGCCTTCAGCGACGGCATGAACGAGGGGGTGTGGCACAGCGTCGGCTTCGGTGACATCGCCCGCATGCTGCCGGTGCTGCTGGCATTGCTCGGCCTCATGCTCGTTCTCACCTGGTGGGTCCCCGGGCGCCTCGGCTTCGATCGCCGCGACCAGATCGCCATCCAATTCTGCGGAACGAAGAAATCGCTGGCCACCGGGGTGCCCATGGCCTCGGTGCTCTTCGCGTCGGCCACCGTTCCGCTCCTCGTGCTCCCCCTCATGATCTTCCACATGTCCCAGCTCATCGTCTGCGGTGTCATCGCGGGGCGCTACCAGCGCAAACCCGCATCATGGTTCGAATCTCCCGGCGAACGTCAGGTGACTGTCTGAGACCGGCCCCGCGCTGGACAGCGTCCTGGCAGAAACACCGGGCACCAAAGACACCGACGCTGCGCGCGGCTCAGGAGCCCTCCTGGCCGGATCGGACCGGGGCGGCCTTCGCGGTCCAGCGTCCGTCGTCGTCACGGCGGACCTGCAGCGGCAGCCCGAAGGTGGCCGTGAGGTTCTCGTCGGTGAGCACCTCTTCCACGAGACCCTGCGCGGAAACCCTGCCGTGATTGAGCAAGAGCGCGTGGGTGATGCCCAGCGGGATCTCCTCGACATGGTGGGTGACGAGCACCACCGCTGGCGCATCGTCGTCGAGGCACATGGCCGACAGCGTGGCCACCAGATGCTCACGCCCGGCAAGGTCGAGTCCTGCACCCGGCTCGTCGAGGAGCAGCAGCTCGGGGTCCGTCATGAGCGCTCTGGCGATTTCGGTGCGCTTTCGCTCCCCCTCGCTGAGGGTGCCGAAGGTGCGGTCGGCCAGCCCAGACAGGTCGAACATGTCCATGAGCTGCGCCGCCCGCTGGAAGTCCATCTCGTCGTAGGCCTCGCGCCAGCGACCCATGACGGCATAGGACGCGGAGACCACGACATCGCGGACCAGCTCTCCGCGCGGTATCCGCTCGGCGATGGCCGAGCTGGACACACCGATCCTGGGCCGCAGCTCGAAGACGTCGACGGCCCCCATGACCTCTCCCAGCAGCCCGACCATCCCCTGGGTGGGGAATGTCTGGGCGCTGAGCAGCGACAGCAATGTCGTCTTGCCCGCCCCGTTGGGCCCGATGACCACCCAGCGTTCGCCCTCTTCGACCGCGAAGTCCACACCGTCGAGCAGGAGCGAGTGGCCACGGCGCACACTGACATCCGCGAGTTCGACAACCGACACCATGACCTAGAACATACAAGCTTCGCTGCCGGACGCGTGCGCCGAGCGGCTAACCTTGCGCCGTGTCGGATCCAGTCCTCGAGTGCCTTCACCTGACCAGCGTGCTCAATGAGATGGCGGCAGGCCTGATCAGCGCACCGCAGGCCGAGTATGCCCTACGGACGTCAAGCAACGGAACACCCGGCCGTCCCCACCACGCCGTCGACGAGCAGGAACTGCTCGGGCTCGCATCCGACACGGGCAGCCCGGTGCGGATCGTGCTTGCCAGGGTGGCGGCCGTGATGCCCACCCAACGCTGGGTCCTGCTGCTGCCCCGGCCCGGGCGTCTGCGAGGGCTACGAGGGCCGGTGCCCACCAACCGGCTGGCACTGGAGTGCGGTGCGATCGTGGTGGCCCGCGACGGCGGCCTGGCCTGGCTGCCCCGCCCGGTGGGACCGGCCATGCAATGGCAGCTCGTCGCGGCACAACGCCCGATACCCCCGTCAACTCCAGGCGAGGCGGCCAGGGCCCTCAACGAGCAGGTGCTCGACGCCGCCCGTGAGCTGGGCCGCCTCGATGCCCCGGCAGGACGCCGACCCGAGGGCGCGACGTCGATCACGCTGGGGCCGGCCTATCCGGCGGCGAACCAGGAGCTTCTCGATCGCGCCCTGCTGTGGCGCGAGGCCTGCCGGGCGGGGCTGGACGCCAGCCCCGCCAGCCTGCACTCCCATGCGGTACTCGCGCGCGAGACGCAGCTGCGCACCCTGGAAGGGCTGTGCGAGGACGCCGTGAGCGCCGCCGCAAGCTGGCCCCACCACCACTGAACTGCTGGCTCGCGGCTTCCCCGCAGCCGCGGTGTTCACGAGCCGGTGGAGAACAGTCCCCCGTCGGCGTGCACGATCTCGCCGGTGGTCGCCGCGAAGAGCTCGCTGAACAGCGCGCAGACTGCCGTGGCGACCGGGGTGGCGTCCCTCGCATCCCAGCCCAGCGGGGCACGCTGAGCCCAGACGTCGTTGAGGGAGGCAGATCCCGGGATGGCCTTCTTGGCGATCGAGTCGATCGGCCCCGCGGAGACCAGATTGCTACGGATGCCGTCCGGTCCGAGATAGCGGGCCAGATAACGGTTCGCGGACTCCAGCCCGGCCTTGGCGACACCCATCCAGTCGTAGGCCGGCCAGCTGACCGTCGCATCGAAGGTGAGACCGACGATCGAGGAACCCCGACCCATGAGCTCCCGCAGCGCCATCGCGAGCGAGACATAGGAATAGGTGGAGGTGTGCAGGCTCGTCGCCACGTCGTCCCAGCCGGTCGACAGGAAAGCGCCACCCAGGGCCCGCTCGGGATTCGCGAAAGCGATCGAGTGCAACAGGCCATCGACATGATCGAAACCGTTCTCGCGCAGCGCGTCAGGCAGCGCAGCGAGGCTCTCCGCGCTGCTGGCATCGAGCTCCAGCACCTGCGGCACCGGGTCGAGCTTGGTCACCACCCGCCGGCACAGGCTGACCGCCCGGCCGAAGGCGGTGACGATGACCTCGCCACCCTGCTCCTGAGCCACCTGGGCCACCTTGTAGGCGATCGAGGTGTTCATCGTGATACCCGTCACCACGATCTTCTTGCCGTCGAGAATCCCCATCGAATCCATGTCCTTTCCTGGTCTACAGGGAAAAACTACCGCCCCATCCCCATACCGCCGTCCACCGGAAGCACCGCACCGGTGAGATAGCCGCTGGCATCGGCACAGAGGAATTCCACCGCGTTCGCCACATCGTCGACCTCGCCGAGGCGCCCGGCCGGGATCCGGCGCAGGTACTCTGCGCGCAGCTCGTCGCCGAGTTCCCGGGTCATGTCCGTGGCGATGAAGCCAGGAGCCACGACATTGCAGGTGACCCCGCGACCACCGAGTTCTCGCGCCACGGAGCGGGCCACGCCGATGAGGCCCGCCTTGCTCGCGGCATAGTTGACCTGGCCCGGCGAGCCGAGACCGGCCACCACCGAGCCGATGAGCACGATACGCCCGAAGCGCTTGCGCATCATGGAGCGCGCCGCCCGGCGAACCACGAGGAAACTGCCGGTGAGATTGGTGTCGATCACCCCGGACCAGTCCTCGTCGGTCATCCGCACCAGCAGGGTGTCCTTGGTGACACCTGCATTGGAGACCAGCACCTCGACCGGCCCGTACTCCTGCTCCACCCGCGCGAAGGCCGCATCGACGTGGCTGGGATCGGTGACATCGGCCTCGATCGCGAGCGCGCCCTGCGGTGCGTGTCCGCTGCGCGAGGTCGCCGCAACGCGATAGCCCCTGTCGAGAAGCCGCTGCGCGACCGCCGCCCCGATGCCCCGGCTTGCCCCTGTCACCAGGGCGACGCGGCCATTTCCCTGTGTTTCGTCGCTGTTCACGCCGCCACGTTACCGGTCGGCGCACAGCTGCGGCAGGATGAACCCATGGATCTGGGACTGTCCGGCAAGGTCTTCGTCATCACCGCCGCCAGCGGCGGGCTTGGACTCGCCACCGCGCAATCGCTCGTCGCCGAGGGTGCGCGAGTCGTGCTCGTGGCCCGCCGCGCCGAGGCGCTGTCGACTGCAGTGCGCGCACTGGGCGGTGACAGCGCCTCGGCGGTGCCCGCCGATCTGGCCCACCCGGACACGGCCCGGCGAGCCGTCGACGCGGCCCTGGAGCGCTGGCAACGTCTCGACGGAGCCTTCGTCTCGGTGGGCGGCCCCCCGAAGGGGGCAGTGCTCACCACCACCGACGAGCAGTGGGCCCTAGCCTTCGACTCCGTCTTCCTGGCCGCGCTTCGAGTGGCTCGCGCAGTGTGCGGCGTCAACTGTGCCGCCACCGTGGGCTTCGTGCTCTCGGTGTCGGCGAAGTCCCCGCTGCCCGATATGGCCCCGAGCAATGGGCTGCGGCCAGGCCTGGCCATGCTCGTCAAGCAACTGGCCGATGAACTCGCACCCTCGGGTGGGCGGGCCTTCGCGCTGGCTCCGGGCAATATCGCCACCCAGCGGATGATCGACCTGCTGGGCCACCAACCGACTGGGCAGGACGCAGCGAACGCGGGCATCCCGATGGGGCGCCTCGGGACGCCTGCCGAGTTCGGCCAGGTGGCTGCCTTCCTGCTCAGCGACGCGGCACGCTATCTCACCGGCTTCCTGCTGCCCGTCGACGGCGGCATGCTGCGCACACTGTGAAGATTCCCCCGGCGCTCGATGAGGCCCTGCCACTGCTCGCCTGCCCGGTCTGCGCCGCCCGGCAGCTGCCCGATGCCACCCTGCGGCGCGAGGACACGAGCCTGCGTTGCGAGCGACGCCACAGCTTCGACATCGCGCGCGGCGGATATGTCAATCTGGCGAACGGCCCGGAACCGGCCAACGCCGATTCCGCGGCGATGGTTGCCGCCCGGGAGCGTTTCCTGGGTTCGGGCGTCTATCTGCCGCTGCGGCAGGCACTCGTGGAGATGCTCTCGGGGGCGCGCCGTGTCCTCGAGGTGGGCGCCGGTTCGGGCTGGTACCTGTCAGGTGTGCTCGCCGCACATTCCCACACGCTCGGCCTGGCCAGTGATGTCTCGGTCGCGGCGGCGAGAAGAGCCGCCCAGCACGGCCTGGCCAGCATCGTTGCCGACACCTGGTCCGGCCTGCCGGTGCGAGCCGGGGCGCTGGACGCGCTGCTGTGCGTCTTCGCGCCGCGCAATGCGGCCGAGTTCGCACGCATGCTGGCGCCTGGTGGTCGTGTCGTGGTGGCCTGGCCCACCCCGCGGCATCTGGCCGGGCTGCGCGCCCAGCTGGATCTGCTCGACGTTGCGCAGGGCAAGCAGGAACAGCTCGGCGCCCAGATGGCCGCTGCCGGGCTGGTGGCGGCAGGCCACCGGCTCGTCGCTTTCGAGGCCGACTGCGACGGCGCCCAGGTGCGCGATCTCGTGGCGATGGGCCCCAACGCCTTCCACAGTCACCAGCCTCCAGGCGAGGCATCCCAGCGCATCGAGGTGTCGGTGAGCATCGACGAGTTCGTCGCCGGCACCTAGCCCTCGCGCGCCTCCTCAGCTCTTCGGGCCGGACTTGCCCTTGTGCTTGCCCGAACGCTTCTTCTTGCCCTTGGCGGCCTTCCCCTTCTTGTGCCCCTTGTTCCCTTTGCGCCCCTGCACCCGGGCAGCCGCCTCCGCCTCGCCGGCTGGGGCACAGGCAGCTGCCTGAGGCGCGAGGGCACCGCCTGGCGGGGTGCTCGCTGCGCCGGTGCGGGCAGGTGGCCGGGCGTGCGCCGCGGGCCGCGCGCCACCTCGGGCGCGCATGGCCACGCCGGTCTCGACGAGCAGGGTCTGGACGAAACCATAGGAGCGTCCGCATCGCGCCGCCAGGTCCCGGATGGTCGCGCCGGCGAGGTATTCCTGGGCCAGCTGCGCGGCGAGGCGCTCGCGCGAGCTCCCGCCGATACGGGCACCTTTGACCACTCTGTCCATGAGCCCTCCTGAGCCGAGGCAAGCCAAGCCGACAGCACGCGCGCGGTGCGCGAGCGCTCAGGCCAGCGCGACCAGATCGGTGTAGTCGTGGTCCCACAAGTCCTCGACGCCATCGGGGAGGATGAGCACCCGGTCGGGTTCCAGGGCCTCCACCGCACCCTCGTCGTGGGTGACCAGCACGATCGCGCCCTGGTAGGCCCGGATCGCCTCGAGCACCTGCTCGCGGCTGGCCGGATCGAGATTGTTGGTGGGCTCGTCGAGCAGCAGCACATTGGCGGAGCTCACCACGAGGGTGGCCAGCGCCAGTCTGGTCTTCTCACCACCCGAAAGCACACCGGCCGGCTTGTGGTCGTCGTCGCCGGTGAACAGGAAACTGCCCAGAACCTTGCGGGCATCGGTGTCATTGAGCTGGGGCGCGGCGGCATGCATGTTCTCCAGCACCGAAGACGACATGTCGAGCATGTCGTGCTCCTGGGCGAAATAGCCCAGCTTGAGCCCGTGGCCCGCCACCACCTCACCGGTGTCGGAGGGCTCGAGGCCGTACAGAACCCGAAGCAATGTCGTCTTTCCTGCGCCGTTGAGGCCGAGAACGACGACGCGGCTGCCGCGGTCGATGGCCAGGTCGACGCCGGTGAACACCTCGAGCGAGCCGTAGGACTTGGACAGGTCGTGCGCGCTCAGCGGAGTGCGTCCGCATGGCGCCGGTTCCGGGAAGACAATCCTGGCGACCTTGTCCTGGCTGCGCTGGTCCTGTGTGGCGGCCAGCAGCCGCTCGGCCCGGCGCGCCATGTTCTGCGCGGCCGTGGCCTTGGTGGCCTTGGCATGCAATTTGTCGGACTGGGAGATGAGCTGGGCAGCCTTGCGTTCGGCATTGAGCCGCTCGCGGCGCCGGCGCTTCTCGTCGGCCTGACGCTGTTCGAGGTAGAGCTTCCAGCCCATCGAGTAGACGTCGAGCGTGGCGCGGTTGGCGTCCAGATGGAAGACCTTGTTGACCGTCTCGTCGAGCAGTTCGGTTGCGTGGCTGATCATCATGACACCCCCGGGGAAGGTCTTGATGAACTCGCGAAGCCAGGCGATGGAGTCGGCGTCCAGATGGTTGGTGGGCTCGTCGAGGAGCAGGGTGTCGGCGTTGCTGAACAGGATGCGGGCCAGCTCGACGCGCCGCCGCTGGCCGCCGGACAGCTCGTGCAGCGGCTGCTCGAGCACCCGGTCGGGCAGGGAGAGGTTGGCGGCGATCCGAGCCGCCTCGGCCTCGGCTGCATAGCCCCCGGCGGCGGTGAACTGGGCATCGGCCCGGTCATAGGCCGTCATCGCCTTGTCACGCCGGGATCCGGTAGTGGTGGCGATCTCCTCGGTAGAACGGCGCAGCTCGGCGGCGATCCGGTCGAGCCCGCGCGCCGAGACGATCCGTTGGCGGGCCGTGACCATGAGATCGGATTCGCGCGGATCCTGGGGCAGATAGCCGATCCGTCCCGAGTGATGCACGCTCCCCGAGGCCGGTTGCCCCTCGCCAGCGAGGATCCGCATCGTCGTTGTCTTCCCGGCGCCATTGCGTCCGACGACGCCGACCTTGTCGCCGCCGATCACCTGGAAACTCACCGGGTTGAGCAGCAGCCGGGCTCCGACTCGCACTTCCAGATCAGTGGCTCGTATCACGACGCTCCTGGCACTACTGCTGACAATGGACCGTTGGCCATTGTCCCCGGCACCGCAGCCGGAATCAAAACCGGCGCGCGTGAGGTCCGGGCGGCTCAGACGTTGAAGCCGATATAGCGCAGCTGCTCGCGCCCCTCGTCGGTGATGCATTCCAGGCTCCACGGCGGCATCCACACCCAGTTGATCGTCACAGTATTGGCGATCCCGTCCAGGGCGGCCTCGGAACTCCACTCCAGCTGGTCGGTGAGCGGGCAGGCCGGGCTGGTGAGCGTCATGTCAAGCACCACATTGGCCTCGTCGTCGATGGTGACACCATAGATGAGCCCCAGATCGACGACATTGACCATGAGCTCGGGATCGATGACTTCCTTCATCGCCTCGAGCACCTGCTCCTCGGTCGGTACCGGACGCTCGTGCCGCTCCTCCTGGGCCGCCGCCGTGGTCTGTGCCGTGCCGGGCAGCTCGTCGCGCACCAGATCGGAGGGACGGGTCTGCTGCTCATCCACGCCATCACGCAGATCGTGGACCGGCTCGCCCACCTGCGTGCTCTCGTACTCTCTCGTGCTCATCTGCTCTCCTCGAACGTGGCGCCGGCCCGCGCGAGGGCATCGCGCAGCGCAGACCAACTCAACATCGCGCACTTGACGCGCGCCGGGAATTGCGAGACACCGGCGAAGGCGATGCCGTCTTCGAGGCGTTCCTCATCGGGCTCGATCCGACCCTGGCTCTCCATCATCGTCGTGAACTCGGCGAACAACGACATCGCGTCGCCCACCGACCTGCCGATCACCAGATCGGTCATCACGGAGGAGGAGGCCTGCGAGATGGAGCAGCCCTCCCCCTCGTAGCTGACGTCCCGGATCGTCGAACCGTCCAGGTCGACGCGCAGCGTGATCTCGTCGCCGCAGCTGGGGTTGACGTGGTGTACCTGCGCACCGTAGGGCTCGCGCAGGCCCGCGTGGTGCTTCTCGCGATAGTGGTCCAGGATGATGTCCTGGTACATCTCCTCGACGTTCATGCCCGCGCCGCGACCCTGCCGGTGAAGAAGGCGTGGGCCCAGGTCAGTGCCTCGCACAGCGCATCCACCTCACTGTCGGTCGAATACAGATAGCCGGATGCCCGTGCCGAGCTGGAGATGGACAGCCGCCGATGCAGCGGCTCGGCACAGTGGTGTCCGCCGCGCACCGCCACGCCCCGCGAGTCGAGCAGCTGCATGAGGTCGTGAGGATGGACGCCATCGACCGTGAACGACACCGCCGAACCCCGGTCGACCGGCTTGTCCGGGCCCATGACGTGCACGAAGTCGAGCTCGCCCAGCGCCTCGAGCATATGAGCGGTGATCTGGTGGTCGTGGCGCGCGATGGCCCCCATACCGATCGTCTCGAGGTAGTCCACTGCAACTCCCAGGCCAACGGCCTGTGCGATCGGCGGGGTACCGGCCTCGAACTTGTGAGGAATCTCCGCCCAGGTGGAACCTTCCATCCTCACCTCGCCGATCATCTCACCACCGCCGAGGAAGGGGGGCAGCTCGTCGAGCAGGGCGCGTCGGCCCCACAGCACACCGATCCCGGTGGGCCCGCACATCTTGTGCCCGGTGAAAGCGAGCATGTCGACACCCAGCGTCCCGACATCGGTCGGCAGGTGGGGAACCCCCTGGGAGCCATCGGCGACGACCACAGCGCCATAGGCATGGGCCTGCTCGGCGATCCGACGCAGCGGATTGACAGTGCCCAGCACGTTCGAGACCCAGGCCAGCGAGACGACCTTGGTGTGCTCGTTGATGAGCCCTTCGCGCTCGGCCGCCTCGAGATCGAGCCTGCCCTGTGGCGTGATGTCGAACCAGCGCAAGGTGGCGCCGGTGCGCTGGCACGCCAGCTGCCAGGGCACCAGGTTCGAGTGGTGTTCCAGCACCGATACCACCACCTCGTCACCGGGACGAAGCGATGCGCCCAGCGTGTGGGCCGCGAGATTGAGCGCCTCGGAGGAATTCTTCGTGAAGACGATCTCGGCGGGTTCGGCGGCGGCCACGAAGTGCGCCACCTTCGCCCGGGCACCCTCATAGGCGGCTGTCGCCTCGGCGCCCAGCTCGTGCATGGCGCGAGCGACATTCGCATTGTGTTGCGCATAGTGATCGCTTATGGCATCGATGACGACGCGCGGTTTCTGCGAGGTATTGGAGCTGTCGAGATAGACGAGCGGGTGACCGTGGACCTGGCGGCTCAGGATCGGGAAGTCCCTGCGTATCGTCTCGATGTCGTAGTCATCCGACGTACTGTTCATAGCCCTTCTCCTCCAGGTTGTCGGCCAGCTCGCTGCCACCGGTGACGGCCACCCGCCCGTCCACGAAGACATGGACTCGGTCGGGATGGACATAGCGCAGGATGCGCGTGTAATGAGTGATGAGCAGCACCGACTTGCCGGGGCGCTGAGAGAAGGCCTTGATGCCCTCGGCAACCACCTTCAGCGCATCGATGTCAAGGCCGGAGTCGATCTCGTCGAGAATCGCCGTGCTGGGGTCGAGCAGTTCCAGCTGCGCGATCTCACCGCGCTTCTTCTCGCCACCGCTGAATCCCTCGTTGACCGAGCGCTCGGCGAACTCCGCGTCGAGGTCCATCCGGGCAAGCGACTCGCGCACCTGCTTGGGCCAGGTACGCACCTTGGGGGCCTGACCGGCCAGCGCCGTCTTGGCGGTACGCAAGAAATTGGCCATGGACACGCCCGGCACCTCGATCGGGTACTGCATGCCGAGGAACAGACCGGCCTTCGCGCGCTCGTCGACCGGAAGGGCGCTGAGCTCGACGCCGTCCAATGTCACCGAACCCTGCGTGATGTGGTACTTCGGATGCCCGGCGATCGAATAGGCAAGGGTGGACTTGCCCGAACCGTTGGGACCCATGATGGCGTGCACCTGACCATCGCTCACGGTCAGGTCGACCCCCTTGAGGATCTCCTTGGGGCCGGTCTCGGTGTCGACGTCGACGTGCAGATCTTTGATGACGAGTGTGGCCATCGGTTCAGTTCTCCTTCAAGGGGTTCTCGACGTCGACGAGGACATGCTTACCCTCGACACGGACGGGATAGACGGGTACCGGCTGGGTGGCCGGCAGGTTGAGCGCCGCGCCGGTGCAGACATTGAACAGTGAGCCGTGGAGATAGCACTCAACGGTGCCGGCGTGTGCATCGAAGTCGCCCTCGGACAGCTGGACGGCGCCGTGGCTGCACTCGTCGAGCAGGGCGTGGACCTCGCCGTCCGGCAGGCGGAAGAGCACCACCGGCAGCGGTCCCTCACTGGGATGATCGACCTCGACAGCCACCGGACCGTCGGTCAACTCGTCGAGCTGCGCCACCTGCACGAAGCTCACCTCGGATCCCCGATCTCGGGGGCGATGACATCGAGCTCGCGGTCCACGGCCGCCATGAGGCGTTCCTCGACATCGGGCACCTGGATGCGTCGGATGATGTCGACGAAGAAACCCTGGACGACCAGGCGACGTGCCTCGTCCTCGGGGATACCGCGGCTGCGCAGGTAGAACAGCTGCTCATCGTCGAACCGGCCGGTCGTGGAGGAGTGGCCGGCGCCCTCGATGTTGCCCGTCTCGATCTCGAGATTGGGGATGGAGTCAGCCCGTGCACCGGGGGTGAGCAGCAGGTTCTTGTTCGCCTCGTAGGTGTTGATCCCCTCGGCCTGCTTGCGGATGAGCACATCGCCCACCCACACGCTGTGCGAGCCCTCGCCCTGCACGGCCCCGCGGTAGTCCACCTCGGAGCGGGTGTGGGGCTCGTTGTGGTCGATGAACAGCCGATGCTCGACGTGGCGGGCGCCGTCGACGAAGTACAGCCCGAATTGCTCGAGCTGACCGCCGCTGCCCTCGAAGGTGGCCCGCTCGATGAGCCGTGTCACGGCACCCCCCAGGGAGGCCTGCACGGTGCGTACGTGCGCGTCGCGACCCACTCGCACCGAGTGCTGGGCAGCCCGCAGGGCATCGGGTGCCCAGTCCGACAGGGTGACGAAATCGAGCTGCGCGCCCTCGCCGACCCGTACGTCGATCTTGCCGGCGGAGGCGGTGCTGCCCTCGTAGCGGAAGACGAGCTTGACCCGGGCGGCCCGGCCCACGTTCACGATGAGGTGCTCGTAGATCCTCTCGTCCACGCCGGTCCCGCGGAAGGTGAGTTCCACGGGCTCGTCCAGCTCGAGGCCCGCCGGGATGTCGAGCACGCTGGCCTGCCGGGTGTTGTGGCAGGCGATGGCCGCCGAGCGGTCCGCCGGCGGCTCGACGCTCAGGACGCGGGCCCGAGCCTCGCTGATCGTGCCCAGGCTGACCTGGGCCGGCAGCGCAGCGATGACCTCGAAGCCATGGTCGGTCGGTTCGCCCGAGAGCAGGCGGGTGAGCTTGCGCACCGGGGTGAAACGCCAGACCTCCTCGCGCCCCTTGGGCAGGGGATGGTCCTCCAGATCCCAGGAGACCTTCGGATGCAGGTGCGAGGCTGGGGTCTCCACCGCAGCCGCCACCGCCTCAGCCCCGGAATCCACCGGTTGCGCCACGAGCCCGGCTCCATTCTTCGTTGTCATTCAGCCGACCGAACCTTCCATTTGGAGCTCGATGAGCCTGTTGAGCTCCAGCGCGTACTCCATCGGGAGCTCCCGAGCGATCGGCTCGACGAAACCACGCACGATGAGCGCACGCGCCTCGTCCTCGTTGAGACCCCGCTGCATGAGATAGAACAGCTGGTCCTCGCTGATCTTCGAGATGGTGGCCTCATGTTCCATCGTCACGTCGTCGGTGCGCACGTCCACATAGGGATAGGTGTCCGAGCGCGAGATGTTGTCGACCAGCAGGGCGTCGCACTTCACGCTCGACGCCGAATGGTGGGCGTCCTCCGACACGGCGATGAGGCCGCGGTAGCCGGTGCGCCCGCCATTGCGCGAGATCGACTTCGAGACGATCGTGCTCGAGGTGTACGGCGCGTTGTGCACCATCTTGGCCCCGGTGTCCTGGTGTTGCCCCTCGCCCGCGAAGGCGATGCTCAATGCCTCGCCCTTGGCGTGCGGACCCATGAGATAGCAGGCCGGGTACTTCATATTCGCCCGGGAGCCGATGTTGCCGTCGATCCACTCCATCTGGCCGCCCTCGGCGACCGTGGCGCGCTGGGTGACGAGGTTGTACACATTGTTCGACCAGTTCTGGATGGTCGTGTAGCGGCAGCGGGCGTTCTTCTTCACGATGATCTCGACGATGGCCGAGTGCAGCGAGTCGGTTTTGTAGATCGGCGCCGTGCAGCCCTCGACATAGTGCACATAGGCGCCCTCGTCGACGATGATGAGGGTGCGCTCGAACTGGCCGAGGTTTTCGGTGTTCATCCGGAAGTAGGCCTGCAGGGGGATCGAGCAGTGCACCCCCTTGGGCACGTAGATGAACGAGCCGCCGCTCCACACCGCCGTATTGAGCGCCGCGAACTTGTTGTCGCCTCCCGGGATCACCGAGCCGAAGTACTCCTTGAACAGCTCGGGGTACTGCTTCAGCCCTGTGTCGGTATCGAGGAAGATGACGCCCTGGCGCCCCAGTTCATCGTTGATCTTGTGATACACGACCTCCGACTCGTACTGGGCCGCCACCCCGGCCACCAGCCTCGCCTTCTCCGCCTCGGGGATGCCCAACCGGTCGTAGGTGCGCCGGATGTCCTCGGGCAGGTCCTCCCAGCTCTCGGCCTGGGTCTCGGTGGAGCGGACGAAATACTTGATCTGGTCGAAGTCGATCGTCGACAGATCGACGCCCCAGTTCGGCATGGGCTTGCGCTCGAAATTGCGCAGCCCCTTGAGTCGCAGTTCGAGCATCCAATCGGGCTCGTGCTTAAGCGCGGAGATGCCCCGAACGACCTCCTCGGACAGTCCGCGCTTGGCGGCGGCGCTGTAGGCGTCCGCATCGTGCCAGCCGTACTTGTAGGTCTCGAGCTCGTCGGCCAGTTTCTGCTGCTCGGACAGACTGGGAGCCGGTCCGGTGTCAACCTGTGTCATGCGCTCGTCGCCTCTCGATGGTTGTCGGTGCCCGGGTCATCGGGTGTGGTTGCTTGGAAGGTCACGGTGTGGGAAGGAACATTCGTCGTGCAGATGCCGTCGCCATGGGCGATCGTCGCCAATCTCTGGACATGGGAGCCCAGCAGGCGGGAGAACACCCGGGTCTCCACCTCGCACAGCTGCGGATATGCCGTCGCGACCTCCGCCACCGGGCAGTTGTACAGGCACAGCTGGGCACCAACCGGTGAGGGAGCGACACGGGCGACATAGCCCTTCTGGTCCAGCAATTCGGCCAGCGTCTCGACCGGGTCTTCATCGGGAGTCTCGCGGCGGCGTTCCTCGTACTGCGTCCCGACCTCGTCGCAGCGCCGCTCCCCCAGCCGGGTGACACCCTCTGCCCCGGCTGCTTCGACGAGCGCGCCGATCGCCTGGATTGCCAGATCGTCATAGCCCTGACCGAATACCGCCCGGCCCGAAGCCGTGATGACGTATTCCCGTGCCGGTCGCCCGCGCCCCCTCGGTCCTGGCTGACGGCGCTCGTGTTCCTCGACCTGTCCGGCATCGAGCAGCATCCCCAGCTGCCGGCGCACCGCCGTGGGTGTCACCCCGAGGCTGCGGGCCAGCTCGGCGGCCGTGGCACGGCCCCGGCCCATCAGCTCCCTGAGCACCTCAAGGCGCGCCGAACTCTCGCCCGTGTCGGGCGAGCTGGGAACCTTCGCCACTGCTTCCACAACCCCATTGTTTCCATAATCGCTCGCCATTCAATGCCGACCACCATCCGACCGGGCTTGACAACCGCCCCCGGCGCATTTCGGCGGGTCCGGCCGGACCGGTCAACGGGCCACCCGATACGCTGTCTGCGAGATCGCGAGCCGGTCGACGCCGGCTCTCGATGGAGGGGCCCGGTCACGACGTCGACAAGGGTGTTCGACACCGGCCGGCCCCCGGACGCAGGAGTTGACCCAATGGAGGGATCGACATGAGTGCCACCGTGGACCACGCCGTCGAGGACGGCCCGAGAACATCTGACACCGCCCGTGAGCCGCGCCGGGAGCCCGTCCGTCAGCACCGAACGCAGTACCGCCGAACGCAGTGCCCCCGATCGCGGTGCCACCGGACGCAGTGGCTGCGCGCCGGCGCCGCAGTCTCGGCCGCGCTGGCCCTGAGCGGCTGCGGCACGGGCACAGCCGGCGGCGGTGAGGCGAACCTCACCCTGCCCGACTTCCACGACCCGGCGGTGAGCTATCTGGGCATGAGCGGCTGGGCGCTGCTCGCACTCGGCATGCTCGTGTGCCTCGCCGGCATGGCCTTCGGAGTGATCACCTATCTGCGTCTCAAGAGGCTTCCCGTGCACGATTCGATGCGCGAGATCTCGGAGCTCATCTACCAGACCTGTGTCACCTACCTGACCCAGCAGGGCCGTTTCCTCATCGTGCTGTGGGTCTTCATCGCCGCCGTCATCACCGTCTATTACGCCGCGCTCGTCGGTTTCCCGCTCAGCAGGGTGGCGGTCATCCTGCTCATGAGCCTGCTGGGCATGGCCGGGTCCTATGGGGTCGCCTGGTATGGCATCCGGGTCAATACCTTCGCCAACTCCCGCAGCAGCTTCGCCGCCCTGCGCGGCAAGCCCTATCCCACCCACCGCATCCCGATGCAATCGGGCATGAGCGTGGGGATGGTCCTCATCAGCGTCGAGCTGTTCATGATGCTGTTCATCATGTTGTTCCTGCCGGGAAACCTGGCCGGCAGCTGCTTCATCGGATTCGCCATCGGCGAGTCGCTGGGGGCCGCAGCGCTGCGCATCGCGGGGGGCATCTTCACCAAGATCGCCGACATCGGCTCCGATCTCATGAAGATCGCCTTCCACATCAAGGAGGATGACGCCCGCAATCCCGGCGTCATCGCCGACTGCACCGGGGACAACGCCGGCGACTCGGTGGGGCCCTCGGCCGACGGCTTCGAGACCTATGGCGTCACGGGTGTGGCCCTCATCACCTTCGTCCTGCTCGCCGTCCCCGGGGAGCTGGCGAACAGCGACGAGGTCAAGCTGCACCTGCTGGTGTGGATCTTCGCGATCCGGATCGTCATGATGGTCGCCAGCTTCATCAGCTATGCCATCAACTCGGCCATCACCCGAGCCCGGTGGGCCGACGCGGAACAGATGGACTTCGAGGCGCCGCTGACCTCGCTGGTGTGGATCACCTCGCTCGTCTCGATAGCGCTCACCTTCGTGGCCTCCTATGGCCTGCTCGGCTCGATGGGCGAGCCGGCCACCGGGCTGTGGTGGAAGCTGTCGGTGATCGTCAGCTGCGGCACACTGGCCGGCGCGCTGATCCCCGAGCTGGTGAAGGCCTTCACGTCCACCAAGTCGCGCCACGTCAAGGAGGTGGTCGTCTCGACCCAGCAGGGCGGGCCGAGCCTCAACATCTTGTCGGGGGTGGTTTCGGGCAACTTCTCCGGGTACTGGCTGGGCATCACCATCGTGGGCCTCATGGGGATCGCCGCGGCGATCTCCACCCTGATATCCGACCAGCTCATGGTCGCCCCGGCGGTCTTCGCGATGGGCCTGGTGGCCTTCGGCTTCCTCGGAATGGGTCCGGTGACGATCGCCGTCGACTCCTACGGGCCGGTCACCGACAACGCCCAGAGTGTCTACGAGCTGTCCATGATCGAGGACATCGACGGCATCGACGCTGAGCTCGAGCGTGACTACGGGTTCACCCCTCAGTGGGACCGCGCCAAGCGGCTGCTGGAGGAGAACGACGGCGCAGGCAATACCTTCAAGGCCACCGCCAAGCCCGTGCTCATCGGCACCGCCGTGGTCGGCGCCACGACGATGATCTTCTCGATCCTCATCAGCCTGTCCAGCGCCTATCCCGATGGCATCCAGGACGCCGGCTTCCTGCACAATATGAGCCTGCTCAACCCGCTCTTCCTCCTGGGGCTGATCAGCGGCGGGGCGATCATCTACTGGTTCAGCGGCGCCTCGATGCAGGCCGTGACGACCGGTGCCTATCGGGCCGTCAGCTTCATCCGCGAGAACATCCACCTCGAAGGATCCACGAGGGCCTCCACCGAGGACTCCAAGAAAGTGGTGCAGATCTGCACCCAGTACGCCCAGCGAGGCATGATCAACATCTTCCTGGGAGTCTTCTTCGCCACCTTGGGCTTCGCCTTCCTCAACGAGTACCTGTTCATCGGCTATCTCATCTCGATCGCCGTCTTCGGCCTCTACCAGGCCATCTACATGGCCAATGCCGGTGGCGCATGGGACAACGCGAAGAAGATCGTCGAAGTCGATCTGGACGCCAAGGGCACTCCCCTGCACGACGCCTCAGTGGTCGGCGACACCGTCGGTGACCCTTTCAAGGACACCAGCTCGGTGAGCCTCAACCCGATCATCAAGTTCAGCACGCTGTTCGGGCTGCTGGCCGTCGAGCTCGCGGTGGCGCTGCGCCACGACGGTGCAGCGCTGACCGCGATCCTGGCGGCGGTCTTCCTCCTCGTGTCCGCCGTGTTCGTCTACCGCAGCTTCTACCGGATGCGCATCGGGCTGGGGCTGGGCGATGTACGCGCGGCCCTTGGCCCCGAACCGCACGAGAGCGGGATCGCCGGCTGAGCCGGCGCCCGCTCGCCTGGGGGTGCGTGCCCGGTCACAGCCTGCCGACGAAACTGCGGTGCACCTGGAGATCGTGGGTCAGCTCGGGGTGGAAGGACAAGGCCGTGATCGCCCCCTGCTGCACTGCCACGACCTGTCCGTGCACCGCGGCGAGGCATTCCACTGCGGGGCCCACCGACTCGATGACGGGCGCTCGGATGAAGACCGCCTCGACATCGCCGCCGATCCCCGCCACGCTCAGGTGCGTCTCGAAGGAGTCGAGCTGACGTCCGAAGGCATTGCGCCGGGCTCGCACACGCAGCACCCCGAGACTGCGCTGACCCGGCGCGGCGCCGACGAGCTCCTCGGCCACCAGGAGCAGGCCCGCGCAGGTGACCAGCGCCGGCAGACCTGCCTGGAGTGCGCCGCGCAGCGGTTCGGCAAGGCCCAGGGCCCTCGAGAGCTTGTCAAGCACGCTCGACTCGCCGCCGGGCACGACGATGCCGTCGATGCCGTCGAGTTCGGCGGGGCGGCGGACCAGCCGTGTCCGGGCACCCACAGCGGTCAGTGCCCGGACGTGCTCGGCAAACCCGCCCTGCAGGGCCAGCACGCCGACCAGCGGCGCCGCCCGATCGGGCGAGCCGGGCCCGCCGCGATGCGACGGCGGCGTCACCATGTTCACCATCCGCGCTCTGCCAGCCGGTGCGGGGCAGGCACATCGCTCACATTGATGCCGACCATCGCGTCGCCGAGATCATGGGAGACCTCGGCGATGGCATCGGGATCGTTGTACAAGGTGGTGGCCTTGACGATGGCGGCGGCCCGCTTGGCGGGATTGCCCGACTTGAAGATGCCCGATCCGACGAAGACCCCCTCGGCGCCCAGTTGCATCACCAGGGCAGCGTCCGCGGGCGTCGCGACACCGCCAGCGACGAACAGCACGACCGGAAGGCCGCCAGTTCGCGCCACCTCGCGCACCAGATCGTAGGGGGCCTGCAAGTCCTTGGCGGCGACATAGAGCTCCTCGCTGCCGAGCCCGTGCAGGCGATTGATCTCGTCGCGGATGGTGCGGATGTGGCGTACTGCCTCGGAGACATCGCCGGTGCCAGCCTCGCCCTTCGAACGAATCATGGCGGCCCCCTCGGTGATCCGGCGCAGTGCCTCGCCCAGGTTCGTGGCACCGCAGACGAAGGGCACGTCGAACTCCCACTTGTCGATGTGGTGGGAGTAATCGGCCGGCGAGAGCACCTCGGACTCGTCGACGAAGTCGACGCGCAAGGATTGCAGCACCTGGGCCTCGACGAAGTGGCCGATGCGTGCCTTGGCCATCACCGGGATCGACACGGCCGCCTGGATGCCCTCGATGAGACCGGGATCGCTCATCCGCGCCACCCCGCCCTGTGCCCGGATGTCCGCTGGCACCCTCTCGAGCGCCATGACGGCGCTGGCGCCGGCGTCCTCGGCGATGCGTGCCTGCTCGGGGGTCACCACGTCCATGATCACCCCGCCCTTGAGCATGTCGGCGAGTCCGCGCTTGACGCGGGTGGTAGCTGTCGTCTCCTCAGTCATGAGTGCCATCACAGCGCCCATAGCGGACCACCACAAGATCCACATCTGCAGATCTTGCATAGACCACTTTGAGACACTGCGCGCACGCGCCCTGCCGCACAGCACAATGGGGCGGTGCGCGGGCAATTGGTGGTCGATCTGCCGATACAGCTCGACCGCAGCTCCCCCCTCGGGTTGACGGCCCAGCTGGTCCGCGCACTGCGCCAGCTCATCGACGAGGGTCACCTGCGCCACCATGACGCGATGCCCTCCACCCGGGCCTTCGCCGCGAACCTGGGGCTGTCGCGGGGGACGGTGGTTGCCGCCTACGACCAGCTCCAGGCCGAGGGCTATCTCGAGGCCACCCCCGGCTCCGGCACCCGGGTGGAGGCGGCGGTCCGATTGCGCCCGGCCCGCCCCGCGCCGCCGGCGCCCCGCGCGGTGCCCCGGACCGGGCCGGCCTACGTCGACCTGCGCCCGGGCACTCCCGACGTCTCCTCGATCGTCTCGCCGCCGTGGCGCGCAGCCTGGCGGAAGGCCGTAGCTCACCCCACGGCGGTCGTGGACCCGCTCGGCCTGCCCGCTGTGCGCCTCGAGATCGCCGAGCACCTGAGGATGATGCGGGCTCTCGTCAGACCCCCCGGGCAGATCCTGGTCACCTCGGGGGCCCGCGAGGGCCTGGCCCTGCTGCTCCAGGCCCTGAGCGCCGGGAGGCGGCGCCTGCTGGTCGGCGTGGAGCAGCCCGGCCATCCGGCGCTCCTGGGGGTGCCCGCTGCGCTGGGAATCGACACGCTCCCCATGCAGACCGATGACCAGGGCCTCGTCACGGCGGCAATGCCACAGGGCGAGCGCCTCCCCGACGTCGTCGTCGTCACCCCGAGCCACCAGTACCCCAATGGCGGTTCGCTGTCGCTGGCGCGCCGGCAAGAGCTGCTGGGCTGGGCCGGGCGCACCGGCACCATCGTCGTCGAGGACGACTACGACTCCGAGCTGCGCTATGTCGGGATGCCGCTTCCGGCCCTCGCGACCCTGGACGATCCCGACAACGGGTCGGTGGTGCTGCTGGGCACCTTCTCGACCGTGCTCACCCCGGCCGTGGCGACCGGCTACCTCGTCGCGCCCGCCAGACTGATCCCGACACTGTCCGCGCACCGCCTCGCGACTGGCCTGCCGACACCAGCACTCGTCCAGCAGGCGCTGGCCGACTACCTGGCCAGCGGTGAACTGCGCCGTCACATCCAGCGGATGCGCCGCGACTACCGCCGGCGCCGCCGCCTCATCCTCGACTCGCTGGGCTCATTGCCGAACGCCCATCTGGCACCGCTGACCGGCGGTCTCCACGCGGTGGTCCACACCGAGGGGCCCGGTGCCGAGGTTGCCGCGACGCTGGCGGCGCAGCGCATCCTCGTCGGGGAGCTGTCCGGCTACTGGGGCCCGCACTCCCCCGACGTGCAGGGGATCGTCTTCGGATTCGGAGCAGTGGCTCCCGAGACGCTCGCCGAGCTCCTCCCTGCGATTGCGCGGGCCTGCAGGCGCTGATCGCAGCTCGATCCACTGCTCGCCGGTCGAGCCGGGTATGGCGATGCGCATATCGTAGTCATCGCACAGTGTCGGCCGCAGCGCTGGAAGGATGCCATGGCTGAAGTACCAGTCCCGGGATGGGTCAACCCTCTCTACGATCCGGATGACCTGCGGCTCCCGCGGATTGCAGGTCCTTGCGCGTTGGTCTTCTTCGGGGTCAGCGGCGATCTCTCGCGCAAGAAGCTGCTCCCTGCCGTCTACGACCTGGCCAACCGCGGGCTGCTGCCGCCCGGTTTCGGTCTGGTAGGTGTTGCGCGCCGCGACTACACCGATGCCCAGTTCGCCGAGCTGGTGCGCCAGGATGTCCAGGCACATGCCCGCACCCCCTTCCGGGAGGAGTCCTGGAAGCAACTCGTGACGGGCATCCGCTTCGTCTGGGGCGACTTCGACGATTCGTCGACCTTCGACCGGCTGCACGCCGCGCTCGACAAGCTCGACAACGAGCAGGGCACCGGCGGGAACCACGCCTTCTATCTTTCGGTGCCGCCCAGCATGTTCGAGGTGGTGGTGGACCAGCTCGAGAGCCACGAGATGGTGGACCAGGCCAAGGGCTGGAAGCGGGTCGTCATCGAGAAGCCGTTCGGGCATGACCTGGCCAGCGCCAAGGAGCTCTACCGGGTGGTCTCGAAGGCCTTCCCCCCCGAGTCGGTGTTCCGGATCGACCACTACCTCGGCAAGGAAACCGTGCAGAATCTGCTGGCGCTGCGCTTCGCCAACCAGATGTTCGAGCCGGTCTGGAACAACAACTATGTCAGTCACGTGCAGATCACCATGGCTGAGGACATCGGCATCGGGGGGCGCGCCGGCTACTACGACGGCATTGGTGCCGCCCGCGATGTCATCCAGAACCATCTGCTCCAGCTCATGGCGCTCACCGCCATGGAGGAGCCCAACAGCTTCGAGGCACGTCAACTGCGCATCGAGAAGCAGAAGGTCCTGGCGGCCGCGAGCATCCCCGCCGATCTTGATCGCTATACGGCACGGGGGCAGTACGTGGCAGGCTGGCAGGGCGGCATGCAGGTGCCCGGATTCCTCGAGGAGAAGGGCATTCCCTCCGACTCGCGCACCGAGACCTATGCTGCCATCCGGGTGGACATCGGGACGCGGCGCTGGGCCGGGGTGCCCTTCTACCTGCGGTCGGCCAAGAGGATGCCGCGGCGCGTCACCGAGATCGCGCTCATGTTCAAGCGCGCACCTCACCTGCCCTTCGACAACACCGAGACGCGCGAGCTGGGCACCAATGCGCTGGTCTTACGGATCCAGCCCGACGAGGGCATCTCGATGCACTTCGGGGCCAAGGTCCCGGCAACGGGCATGGAGATCCGCCAGGTCACCATGGACTTCGCCTACGCGGCCTCGTTCACCGAATCCAGCCCGGAGGCCTACGAGCGCCTCATCCTTGATGTGCTGCTGGGTGATCCCCCGCTGTTCCCGCAGCAGGAGGAAGTGGAGCTCTCCTGGGAACTGCTCGACCCCGTGCTCGAGCGCTGGGCCGAGTCGGGAGCCCCCGAACCCTATCCGTCGGGAACCTGGGGGCCGAGCAGTGCCGCCGACATGCTGGCCCGTGACGGATTCACCTGGCGCAGGCCCTGAGGAGACTGCCATGATCATCGAACTCACCGATACCAATGCCCCAGCGGTCGCTGCCCGCGCGCTGTCCGCCCGCCGCTCCACCGGTGTTGCCTCCGGGCTGGTCATGACGCTCATCGTCATGAGCAGCACCCAGCAGTACTCGCAGGCCTTCGACGCCGCCCAGGCCACTGCAGCCGAGCATCCGTCGCGAATCCTCATGGTGCTCACGAGCAAGTCCCCCAAGACCGCCATGGATGCCGAGATCCGAATCGGCGAGGGCGTGCCCGGGGACATGATCACCCTGCGGCTGTCCGGTGATCTCGTCGACCACGCCGACTCGGTCGTGCTGCCACTGCTGCTTCCCGATCTGCCGGCAGTGGCGTGGTGGCCGGGGCGCGGCCCAGAGCTGCCTTCCCAGGACCCGGTGGGCGCGCTCGCGAGGCTGCGCATCACCGATGCCACGAACTCCGACGACCCCGTCGGCACGCTCATCGCGCGGGCCCGCGGCCCGCACAGCGCCGCCGACACCGATCTGTCGTGGACTCGGCTCACCCGCTGGCGAGCACTCATCGCGTCTGCCCTGGACCAGTGCGGCCGGCCGGTCAGCTCCGCCACAGTCGAGGCGGCCGAGGAGAATGCGCCCGCCGCCCTGCTGGCATCCTGGCTCGACGCCCGGCTCGGCGTGCCGGTGGGCATCGTCACGTCGATGGGACCTGGCATCACGGCGGTGCGGCTGCAGACCGAGTGCGGCGAGGTTGCGATCCGGCGCGTGTCGAAGACCGACTCGGAGTACATCGTGCCGGACCAGCCGGTGCGCACCGCGGCGCTGGCGCGGCGCACTCGCGTCGAGCTGCTCTCCGAGGAGCTTCGCCGCCTGGGGCCCGATGCGATCTTCGAGCAGGCGCTCGACAAGCTCGCGGAGCGAGCCTCCTGATGAGTGCACCGCGTGTCTTCCGCTACCGCGACGGGGCTGAGCTCGCCGCGCACGCCGGGGGACGCCTCAGCGCCCATCTGGCGCAGCTGCAACGCCACCAGGAGTTCGTGCACCTGTGCCTCGCCGGGGGCCCGACCGGTCTGGAGCTGTGCCACCAGCTGGCGGCGCTGGCGCCCTCGGGGATCTTCGATGCCTCGCGTCTGCACCTGTGGTGGTCGACAGAGCGTTTCGTGGACACCACCGACCCCGTTCGCTTCTCCTTCCAGACGCTCAGCGTGCTGGCAGCCACGCTGCCGCTGGTGCCCTCGCACATCCATGCGATGCCCCCGCGCACCGGAACGACGGATGTCGACGATGCGGCGTTTGCCTATGCAGAGGAACTCGGGGGCACGGTCTTCGACTGCTGCCTGCTCGACGTGGGCGAGGACGGCCATGTCGCGTCGATCTTCCCTCGGCATTCCAGCTTCACCGCCCAGTCGAAGACGACGCTCCTGGCCAGCGGGGTGACCGATGCTCCCTATGATCCACCCGAACGCGTGACGCTCAACTTCTCGGCGATCAATCGTTCCCGGCAGGTCTGGCTCTTCGCCTCAGGAGCGGACAAGCGCGATGCCGTGCGCGCAGGGCTTGAAGGCGATCCACGATGCCCCGCCACATACCCGCATGGCACCGAAAGCACCCTGTGGTTCGTCGATGAGGCGGCGGCGCAGAGCCTTCCCTATTTCCGCTGCGATCTGTAGGCACCCGATCAGTAGATGACCTCGCCGCGCGCGCGACGATCCTTGAGGTGGCTCAGCGCCTCCTCGAGGATGGCATGGGCCTCCTTGGAGCTGCGGCGCTCCTTCACATAGGCCAGATGAGTCTTGTACGGCTGGGTCTTCGGTGGCGGCGGCGGGTTGCGCTGGTCGAGATTGGCGGGCAGCCCGCACTTCATGCATTCCCACTGCTCGGGAATCTGCGCGTCCACGGCAAAGGACGGCTGGGTGATGTGCCCGTTGGCGCAATAGTAGGAAACCTGCACCCGAGGGCACACCTCCCCGCGCACTGCCTCGCCACTGGGGCCGGCACCGGCCCTGCTGCCACGAATGGCACTTCCACTGGACACTGCTTTGCGCTCCTTGCGGGTCGAGAATTCGGTGAATCTGTCCTGGCGGGGGCCTGCGGCTCAGCCGGCGTGCCGCTGCAGCACGAGCAGGCCGAAGATGCAGGCCAGCCACAGGAGACTGATGATGATGGTCAGCCGGTCGAGCATCCGCTCGGCCGACGAGGTGCCGCTCATGGCCGTGCTCATGCCGCCGCCGAACAAATCGGACAGGCCGCCACCACGGCTCTTGTGAAGGAGGATGAACGCGGTGAGGACGAGGCTCAGCACGATGAGCAGGATCGAGAGCGTCATCGTGGGCCAAGTCATGAGTGGAATCGACATCACTGCCTGAGTCTAGCCCACCGATGCGGGGGCTCCGCCCGGCCAGGGGCCGCCATGCCACCGCGGAGCCGGCGCGCCGCCGCCGCCCGGCCAGGTCCGGGGCAGGCAGTGCGTGCCCGCCGTCACGAAGCCGCGCCGTCACGAAGCCGTGGCGCCTCGCGGCAGGGGCGCCCAAGCACCGCCAGACGATGCCGGGACGCCCCTGCGTCTCATCTCGTGGCGTGGATCAGGCGGAGGGCTGATCGTAGAAGCGCACGATGGCCGCGAAATCCTCGGCCTTGAGGCTGGCGCCACCCACCAGGGCCCCATCGATGTCGGGCTTGGCCATGATGGCTGCCACGCTGCCCGGCTTGACCGAACCGCCGTACTGGATGCGCACCGATTCCGCGGTGGGCCCGTCGTACAGATCGGCGAGCGCGGAGCGGATCGCCCCGCAGACCTCCTGGGCGTCCTCGGGCGTGGCGACCTCGCCGGTGCCGATGGCCCAGACGGGCTCGTAGGCGATCACGAGCGAGGCAGCCTGCTCGGCGGCGATCCCCGCCAGGGCACCCTTCACCTGGGCGACGGTGTGCTCGACGTGCTTGCCGGCCTTGCGCACCTCCAGGCTCTCACCGACGCAGATGATCGGCGTGAGTCCCTTCGAGAGCGCCTTGAGCGCCTTGGCGTTGACGATCTCGTCGGTTTCGGCGTGGTACTGGCGCCGCTCGGAGTGACCCACGATCACATAGCTGCAGCCGAGCTTGACGAGCATATCGGCGCTCACCTCGCCGGTGTAGGCACCGGCGTCGTGCTCGGACAGGTCCTGGGCGCCGTAGGCGATCGGCAGGCGGTCGCCCTCGACGAGGGTCTGCACGGTGCGCAGATCGGTGAACGGCGGAATGACGACCGCCTCGGACTTCGTCTTGTCGTAGCCCTTGTCCTGCAGGGCGAAGGCGAGCTTCTGGACCAGACCGAGAGCCTCAATGTGGTTGAGGTTCATCTTCCAGTTGCCGGCGATGATCGGTGTGCGCGCCATCACTTGTCCCCTTCCAGGACTGCCAGGCCCGGCAGCTGCTTGCCCTCGAGGTACTCCAGGGAGGCGCCGCCGCCGGTGGAGATCCAGCCGAACTGGTCGTCGGAATAGCCGAAGGTGCGCACCGCGGCGGCCGAATCGCCGCCACCGATGACGCTGAACGCCGAGCCCTCGGCGAGCGCCTTGGCGATGGCCTTGGTGCCACCGGCGAAGGCCTCGATCTCCGAGACGCCGGCCGGGCCGTTCCAGAAGACGGTCTTCGCCCCGGCGATCTCTTGGGCGAACAGCTTCTCCGACTCGGGGCCGATGTCCAGGCCGCCCTTGTCGGCGGGTATGGCGTCGACCGGAACCACCTCGACCTCACCCTTGACGGTACGGGCCTCGAAGTCCATGCCGTCGGCGATCCGTACGTCGACGGGAAGCAGGATTCTCTTGCCCTTGGCCTGGGCGTCGGCCAGGTAGCCCTTGCAGGCTTCCACCTTGCTCTCGTCGAGGATCGAATTGCCCACCTCGTAGCCCTGAGCCTTGAGAAAGGTGTAGGACATGCCGCCGCCGATGATGAGGGTGTCGGCCACCTTGAGCAGGTTGTCGATGACGGCGAGCTTGTCGGCCACCTTGGCACCGCCGAGCACGACGACGTAGGGCCGCTCCGGATCGGTCGTGATCTTCGACAGGACCGAGACTTCCTTCTCGACGAGGTGGCCAGCGGCGCTGGGCAGCAGCTTGGCGATGTCGTAGACGCTGGCCTGCTTGCGATGGACGACGCCGAAGCCGTCGGAGACGAAGTAGTCACCGAGCTGGGCGTACTTCTCGGCGAGTTCGGCGCGCTCGGCGTCGACCTTGCTCGTCTCGCCCGCCTCGAAACGCACGTTTTCGGCCAGCGCGATCTCGCCGTCGGCGAGAGCGGCGCTCACGGCCTGGGCCGACGGGCCCACCGTGTCGGTGGCAAGCTTCACGGACTGACCGAGCAGCTCACCGAGCCGAGCGGCGACGGGAGCCAGCGAGAACTTGGGGTCGGGGGTGCCCTTCGGGCGCCCCAGGTGGGCCAGTGCGGTGACCCGGGCGCCCTGGGACAGCAGCTCCTTCAGGGTGGGAAGCGCGGCCCTGATACGGCCGTCATCGGTGATGGTCTGACCCGAGAGCGGAACGTTGAAATCGCAACGGATGACGACGCGCTTGCCGCGCAGGTCACCCAGATCGGAAATGGTCTTCACTGCGTACTCCTCAAAATGACATTGAATTGGCTTGAAACGCAGCCAAGGGCGCGCCAGCAGCAGCCAGCACGCCCTTGGTCACGCGATCACGCGGGTCGATCAGAGCTTGTCCGCAACGAGCTCGGTAAGGTCGACGAGGCGGTTCGAGTAGCCCCACTCGTTGTCGTACCAGGACAGCACCTTGACGAGGTTGCCGATGACCTTGGTCTCGGTGGCGTCGAAGATGCTGGAGTGCGAATCGCCCTGGATGTCGGTCGAGACGATCGGGTCCTCGGTGTAGGCGAGGATGCCCTTGAGCGGGCCCTCGGCAGCGGCCTTGACGGCGGCCTTGACCTCGTCGACGGTGACCTCGCGGCTCGGGATGAAGGTCAGGTCGGTCAGCGAGCCGGTGGGTACCGGGACGCGCACGGCCAGGCCGTCGAACTTGCCCTTGAGCTCGGGGATAACCAAGGCCACGGCCTGGGCCGCACCGGTCTTCGTCGGGATCATGTTGAGGGCGGCGGCGCGGGCGCGACGCAGGTCCTTGTGGGGGGCATCCTGCAGACGCTGGTCACCGGTGTAGGCGTGGATCGTGGTCATGATGCCACGCTCGATGCCGAACGAGTCCTGCAGGACCTTGGCCAGCGGGGCCAGGCAGTTCGTGGTGCAGGAGGCGTTGCTGATGATGTTGTGCTTGGCCGGATCGTAGTCCTGGTCGTTGACACCGAGCACGAAGGTGCCGTCGACGTTCTTTCCGGGAGCGGAAATGACGACCTTCTTGGCGCCGGCGGCGATGTGTGCCTTGGCCTTCTCGCCATCGGTGAACAGGCCGGTGGACTCGACGACGACCTCAACGCCGAGATCCTTCCACGGCAGGTCGCCCGGGTTGCGCTGGGCGAGCACCTTGATCGGCTTGCCGTCGACGATGACGGAGTTGTCATCGTAGCTGACCTCACCGGGGAAACGGCCCAGGATCGAGTCGTACTTGAGGAGATGGGCCAGGGTCTTGGTGTCGGTCAGGTCATTGACGGCCACGACATCGAGGTCGGCCTTCTGCTCAACTGCAGCGCGGAAAAAGTTACGGCCGATTCGGCCGAAGCCGTTGATTCCAACCTTAACGGTCATGAAGTCGATCTCCTTCGACATGTCTGATATGTCCGGCACGCAGACGATCTCTGGTCCCGTGTCGAGCACGATGAACAACTCGATCCTAGCGGACTGCCATGCCTGCGCGAGAGCTGCCTGGGTGCTCTCGTGGAATGCCGGGCAGCGTGGGCCGGGCAGGGGTGGACCCGCCGGGCCCGCAGCGGCTCGCAATAGGCATCACGTCATGTGGTCACAGCCGAATCCGCCGGCTCAGCGACCCTCTTGCCGGCTCAGCGGCCCTCGGACTTGTCGGTCCTCAGAGCCGAGTCGGTAGCGGGCAGACCGCGCTCCTTGGCCGCACGGTCCGCCAGCGCGAGGAGCCGCCTGATGCGCCCGGCCACCGCGTCCTTGGTCAGGGGCGGATCGTGGAGCTGGCCAAGCTCCTCCAGACTGGCCTGGCGATGCGCCAGGCGCAGCTGGCCGGCGGTGCGCAGGTGCTCAGGGGTGGCCTCGCCGAGGATCTCCAGCGCCCGCTCAACCCGGCTGCTCGCGGCCACGGCGGCCCGTACCGAGCGTCGCAGGTTCGCGTCGTCGAAGTTGGCGAGCCGGTTCGCGCTGGCCCGCACCTCGCGGCGAACGCGCCGCTCCTCCCACGCGAGCACCGCGTCATGGGCACCCATCCGGGCCAGCAGTGCCGAGATGGCATCGCCGTCGCGCACCACCACCCGGTCGAGCTGGCGTACCTCGCGGGCCTTGGCCGGCACGCCGATCCGGCGGGCGGCACCGACCAGCGCCAGTGCCGCCTCGGAGCTCGGGCAACTCACCTCGAGAGCCGTCGAGCGACCTGGCTCGGTCAGCGAGCCACGCGCCAGGAAGGCGCCACGCCAGGCTGCCACCTGCTCGGCGAGGCCCCCGCCGATCACCTGGGCCGGCAATCCGCGCACAGGATGGCGATGCGCGTCGACCAGACCGGTGAGCCGGGCCAGGTCCTCGCCCTCGCGTACCAGCCGGACGACATAGCGGGTCCCCTTGCGCAGGCCGGCGGAGCTCACCACCACCACATCGGCGTCGAATCCGAACATCTCCGAGATGGCTGTGCGCAACCGCCTGGCGGCATGGCCGGTGTCGAGCTCGGCCTCGATGACGATGTGCCCGCTGACCAGGTGGATGCCGCTGGCGAAACGAAGCATCGAGGCGATCTCCGCGCGGCGGGCCTGGGGCGCTGCCACGGCCACGGTGGCCAGCTCGGCCTTCGCCTGTTGTGTCAGTGCCATGACCGATGCTCCGCCCTGTCGAATTGACCCTGTCCGCCCCGCCGGCCGGCCGAGGCGTCCACCCACCGTAGTGATCCTCCCGTAGTGATCCTCGCCGGAGTGGCCCCCGGCGAACCCTGCTGCATTGCGGCGCGGTCGACCGGCGGCCGGGCGCGCGTCCTTGCCTGCCGCGCAGTCCGGAGTCCCTCCTACCCAGTGCACGGGTGTTCAACGCGGCTCAGGCCATCATGATGTCGCGGTAGACCGAGGCGAGACGCAAGGGGTCGTGGCGGGCCGTGTGGTCGTGCATCGCCACATCGGCCACCACCAGTTCGGCGCCGAGGGCCGCGCAGCAGCCCTCCAGCTGCCGGTCGCCCGCTGCGAACAGTTCGTCGGCGATGACGGTGTCCAGCCGCAGATCCGGGGCGTGCTCGGCAAGGACCTCCAGGTGGCGAGACGGTGAGAAGCCGGCCGTCTCGTGCCCGGAGGCGACATTGAGGGTGAGGATGCGACGCGCCGAGCTCTCGACGATGGCGCGGGCCAGGTCGGGCACCAGAAGATGCGGCAGCACCGAGGTGAACCAGGAGCCGGGCCCTAGCACGATGTGATCGGCGCGCTCGACGGCCTTGACGGCCTCCTGGCAGGCCGGCGGCGCGGCAGGCACGAGGCGGACGGCCTGGACGAGGCCGGAGGTGGTGGCCACGGCGTGCTGACCCTCCACGACCTGCACCTCATCGGGCGCCTGTGAATCGGTCCCGACCACATCGGCCTCGATGCACAGCGGAATGGTCGACATCGGCAGCACCCGGCCGGTGGCGCGAACCAGCTGCGCCACGAGTTCCAAGCCGGCCACCGGATCGCCCGTCTCCTGCCAGATGCCCTCGATGAGGAGATTGCCGACGGCGTGCCCGTCGAGCGGGCCGCGGGAATGCAGACGGCCCTGAAGGACGCTCGCCCACTGCCTGCCCCGGCGCGTGTCGGCGCACAGCGCCGCCAGCGCCATCCGCAGGTCACCTGGCGGCAGTCCACCGAGTTCTTGGCGCAACCGCCCCGAGCTCCCGCCGTCGTCGGCGACCGTGACGACCGCCGTGAGATGGTCGGTGAGCCGGCGCAAGGCGGTGAGGGAGGCCGCCAGGCCGTGGCCGCCACCCAGTGCAACAACGACCGGTAGCTCGGCCAGTGCGCTCATTCCAGCCCCAGATCCCGATGCAGGACGCTGACCTGCCAGCCGCGTTCGCGCAGCCGGGCGGCGGCGGCCTCGCTGATTGCCGTGGACCGGTGCTTGCCCCCGGTGCAGCCGATCGCGATGGTCACCTGGCGCTTGCCCTCGCGCAGATAGCCGGGTTCGACGACGGCGAACAGCGCCTCGAAGGAGTCGAGGAAGGCCTGGGCCCCAGGGCGGGAGAGCACGTACTCGCTCACCGCCTTCGACAGCCCGGTCTGCGGACGCAACTCGGGAACCCAGTGCGGGTTCGGCAGGAAGCGGACGTCGAAGACCATGTCGGCGTCCATCGGCAGTCCGTTCTTGTACCCGAAGCTCATCACCTGCACGCGCAGGGTCTCGGCGTCCGAGCCACCGTAGATGTGGGCGATCCGGCTCGACAGTTGGTGCACGTTGAGACGTGAGCTGTCGATCACCATGTCCGCGCTGGCCCGCAGATCGGACAGCATCCGGCGTTCCTTGACGATGCCGTCGAGCAGGCGTCCGTCACCCTGGAGGGGTAGCGGGCGGCGGCTGGACTCCTGGCGGCGCACGATCGCCTCGTCGCTGGCCTCCAGGAAGAGGATCTCGGGCGTGACGCCTTGGGCGTCGAGCTGTGCGAAAACCACTGGAAGCTGCTCGAACATGTCGCGGCTGCGCACATCGAGGCCCACTGCCAGCCGGTTGAGACCCGAGGTGCTGGCGGTCGTGATGAGCTGGGGAAGCAGGCTGGGCGGGAGATTGTCCACCACGAACCAGCCGAGATCCTCCATGGCATGTGCGCAGGTTCGCCGCCCGGCGCCGGACAGTCCGGTGATGATCACGGTGCGGGGCTGCCTCGGCAGATGACGGGCCGGTGCTGGCGTTGCGCTCACCATGCCATTATCGCCCGTCCTCGGGGCGCGGCGGATCCGCGATGATCTCGCCGGTGGTCGCGTTGACCGCAGTTGTCGGCCGGTCCTTCTCCAAGGCTGCGACGACCGCGGCAGCAGTGGCGGGACCGATGCCGGGCAGCGCAGCGATCTCCTCGACGCTGGCCCGGCGCAGCGTGCGCAGCGAGCCGAAGTGCGCCAGCAGGGTCTTGCGCCGCACCTGGCCCAGCCCTGGGACGGAGTCGAGCACGGACTCGACCATCGCCTTGGAACGGCGCTCGCGGTGGTGCGTGATGGCGAAGCGGTGGGATTCGTCGCGCACCCGCTGGAGGAGGTAGAGCCCCTCGGAGTTGCGGGGCAGGATGATCGGGTTGTCCTCGCCGGGCAGCCAGACCTCCTCGAGGCGCTTCGCAAGGCCCACGATGCGTATCTCGGTGAGTCCCAGCTCCGCCACCGCTCGAGCTGCGGCGCCCACCTGCAGCGGACCGCCGTCGATGACGACGAGCGAGGGGGTGTAGGCAAACTTGAGCGGACGCCCGGTCTCGGGGTCGATGAGGACCGGTGCGCCGTCCTGCGCGGTCTCCATCGCCCGACGATCCTCGATGAGGCGGGCGAAGCGGCGGCTCAGCACCTCGTCCATGGCCCGCAGGTCGTCCGAGCCCTCGAAGCTCTTGATGACAAAGCGGCGGTACTCGCTCTTGCGGGCGAGGCCATCCTCGAAGACGACCATGGAGCCCACCACCTCGGTCCCCTGCAGATGGCTGATGTCGTATCCCTCTATCCGCAGCGGCGCCTCGGGCAGGTCAAGGGCCTCTTGGAGTTCCTCCATCGCCTTGTTGCGCGTACCGAGGTCGGACGCGCGTTTCGCCTTGTGCCGGGACAGGGCCTGGGCGGCATTGCGTGCCACGGTGTCCAACAGCACCCGCTTGTCGCCCCGCCGGGGCACGTGGATGTTCACTGCAGCCCCACGCTGCTCGGCCAAGAGCTCGGTGAGCACCGCACCCGAGGACGGTTCGGCCGGCACGATGACCTCGCGCGGCACAGTGGCGTCCGAATAGAGCTGCAGGATGAACGATTCGACGAGGTCGCCCTCGTCGGCGTCATCGGCACGATCGGCGACCCAGCTGCGCTCCCCGTGCACCCGTCCGCTGCGCACATGGAAGACCTGGACGGCCACCTCGAGAGGATCGACGGCTATCGCGATGACATCGGCGTTGGTGCCGTCGGGCAGCACGATGGCATTGCGCTCGGTGGCCTTGGCGAGGGCCTTGAGGGCATCGCGCAGCTTCGCCGCCTGCTCGTAGTCTTGCCTCTGCGAGGCCGCCTTCATCTGAGCGGTGAGCTTTCGCTCCAGCCGACCCGAGTGACCCTCCATGAAGCTGCACAGGTCCGCGACGATCTCGCGATGGTCCTCGGGACTGATCCACCCTACGCATGGCGCGGAGCACATCCCGATGTAGGCGAGCAGGCAGGGCCGTCCGGTGCTCTGCGCCCGGCGGTAGACCCCGGGTGTGCAGGAACGCATCGGGAAGACGTGGAGCAGCTGGTCGAGCGTCTCGCGGATCGCCCACGCCTCGCTGAACGGGCCGTAGTATCGCCAGCCCTTGTGCTTGGCACCACGCCCGACGAAGACCCTTGGCACCTCCTCGCTCCAGGTCACGCACAACCACGGATAGGTCTTGTCATCGCGGTACTTGATGTTGAACCGGGGGTCGTACTGCTTGATCCAGGTGTACTCGAGCTGGAGCGACTCCAGCTCGTTCTGCACCACGGTCCACTCCACATGGGCGGCAGTGCGCACCATCGTCTGGGTCCGCGGGTGCAGCGCCGCGATGTCTTGGAAGTAGCTGTTGAGCCGGTTGCGCAGGTTCTTCGCCTTGCCGACGTAGATCACCTGGTGATGGCTGTCGGAGAAGCGGTACACGCCCGGATCGGTGGGAATCGAACCCGGCGCCGGACGGTAACGTGACGGGTCGGCCATGCGCCGAGCATAGGTGCCCTCGCAGGTCGCCCACCATCGTCCGCGCTACGGTGGAGGGATGCTGGATCGGGGCTCCGACGCCCCGGGCGCCGGCCCGGACCATGCCACGAGCTCACGTCAAGGAGTTGATCACGATGCTGCGCTGGCCATTTCCGCAGTCATGCCTGACTGCCGGCGATCTGCGCCTGGAGCGCTGGGATCCGGGCCGCCACGCGGCGCCGCTGTGGAATGCCCTTCAGGATCCGGCGATCTTCGAATTCGCCCCCAAAGGACCGGCGGCCGATTCGGAGGAACTGACTCACCGGATGGGGAAACGCCCCGGTGGCCGGGAGCGCATTGCCTGGGTGGTGTTCATGGGTGACGAGGTGATCGGTACGACGAGTCATTTCCGCGCCGGCGAGGATGTCGAGATCGGAGCCACCTATATGGTGCCGCAGACCTGGGGTACCGGCGTCAATAGACGGGTCAAGCGAGTCATGGTGGACGTGGCACGCGAGAACGGCTGCTCCGGAATCGTCATGCGCGCTGACGACATGGATCGCCGCGCGAACAAGGCGATCATCGGGCTCGGCGCCGAGTTCACCCACAAGTGCGTCGAGCAGATGCTGCGCCCCGACGGCAGCCAACGCGTCAGCCGGCTCTACCGGCTGGACAACGACACGGTGGTGTGAGGGCGGGGTGTGAGGCGGGCGGCTCGCCGAGCAGCACCGCGTGCCGGGCGGGCGAGGCCCGGGCCGGTGGATCAGGCGACATCCACCTGCTCGGGCACGCCGCCCAGTTCGCCGGCCCCCTCGGGCTGGCGGGCCTGCCCGTCCGTGCGGCTCAGCACTTCGGCGAGGTAGTGCCCGGTGTAGGAGCCGGGTTCGGCCGCCACCTGCTCGGGTGTGCCCTCGGCCACCACCGTGCCGCCGCCCGACCCGCCCTCCGGGCCCATGTCGATGACCCAATCCGCCGTCTTGATGACATCGAGGTTGTGCTCGATGACGACCACCGTGTTGCCGGCGTCGACCAGTCGGCCCAGGACGATGAGCAGCTTGCGGATGTCCTCGAAGTGCAGGCCAGTGGTGGGCTCGTCGAGCACATAGAGGGTGCGTCCGGTGGACCGCTTCTGCAGCTCGCTGGCCAGTTTCACCCTCTGCGCCTCGCCACCGGACAGGGTCGTGGCCGGCTGGCCGAGCCGGACATAGCCGAGTCCCACCTCGACCAATGTCTTGAGATGACGGTGGATGGCCGGGATCGAGGAGAAGAACTCGGCGGCTTCCTCGATAGGCATGTCGAGGACCTCGGCGATGTTCTTGCCCTTGTAGTGCACGTCGAGGGTCTCGCGGTTGTAGCGAGCGCCATGGCAGACCTCGCACGGCACGTAGACATCGGGCAGGAAGTTCATCTCGATGCGGATGGTGCCGTCGCCATAGCAGTTCTCGCAGCGTCCGCCCTTGATGTTGAAGCTGAACCGCCCTGGCTGGTAGCCGCGCACCTTCGCCTCGGGTGTCTGGGCGAACAGCGCCCTGACCTTGTCGAAGACGCCGGTGTAGGTAGCCGGATTGGATCGTGGGGTGCGCCCGATCGGTGACTGATCGACGTGGATGACTTTGTCGATGTGTTCGGCACCGGTGATGGAGCGGTGCTTGCCGGGCACTGCCTTGGCTCCGTAGATGCGCCGGGCCAATGCCGTATAGAGGATCTGGTTGACCAGGGTGGACTTGCCCGAGCCCGAGACGCCGGTGACGGCGATGAACTGTCCGAGCGGGAAACGCACATCGATCTTGCGCAGGTTGTTCTGCTGCGCCCCGTGAACGGTGATGGCCTTGCCGTTCGGGGTGTGACGCTCGGTGGGCACCTCGATGCTCCGCCGCCCGGTGAGATAGGCCCCGGTGATCGACTCGCGACTGGCGAGCAGATCGGCCAGGGTGCCGCAGACGACCACCTTCCCGCCATGCTCTCCCGCTCCTGGCCCGATGTCGACGATCCAGTCGGCTGCCCTGATGGTGTCCTCGTCGTGCTCGACGACGATGAGCGTATTGCCCAGATCGCGCAGCCGCTGCAAGGTCTCGATGAGACGCCGATTGTCCCGCTGGTGCAGGCCGATGCTCGGCTCGTCGAGCACATAGAGCACCCCGGTGAGCCCGGAGCCGATCTGGGTGGCCAGCCGGATGCGCTGTGCCTCGCCGCCCGACAGGGTTCCCGCCGGGCGCGAGAGCGTGAGGTAGTCCAGACCGACGTCGAGCAGGAAGCGCAGCCGTTCGCGGATCTCCTTGATCACCCGCTCGGCGATCTGCTTCTCCCGCTCGGTGAGGTCCAGCCGGTCGAGCATGGTGAGGTTCTCGCGGATGGACAGCTCGCAGATCTCGGCGATATTGCGTCCGCCGAGCGTCACGGCGAGGGAGGCGGGCTTGAGTCGTGCGCCCTTACAGGTGGAGCAGGGGATCTCGCGCAGATAGGCACCCCAGCGATCGCGTGCCGAATCCGTCTCGGCCTCGTCGTAGCGGCGCCGGACATAGGGCAATACCCCTTCATAGCGCTGGGTGTAGGTGCGGGTGCGCCCGAAACGATTGCGGAAGTGCACGTAGACCGGGTTGTCGTAGCCATGGAGGATGAACGCCTGGACGTGGCCGGGCAGATCGCGCCAGGCAGCGTCGACATCGAAGCCCTCGGTCTGGGACAGTGCCTCGAAGACACGGTCGTAGTGGCTCTTCACGGCTGGGGTGGACCATGGGGCGATGGCACCCTGGGAGAGGCTGAGACCCTCGTCGGGGACGATGAGGGTGGGGTCGACCTCGAGCTGGGTGCCCAGACCCGTACAGGCGGGACAGGCCCCCCACGGCGAGTTGAAGCTGAACTGGCGCGGCTCGAGCTCATCGATCGCGATGTCATGTCCGTTGGGGCAGGCCATTGATTCGCTGAAGCTGCGGGCACGATCGGCCGATTGCGGATCGCGGTCGACGAAGTCGACGACCATCACTCCCTTGGCCAGGCCCAGGGCGGTCTCGACGGAGTCGGTGATGCGCTGCTTGGCGTTGTCCTTGACGACGACCCGGTCGACGACAACGTCGATGTCGTGCTTGCGCTGCTTGTCGAGGGCAGGCACCTCACCGAGCGGGGTGACATCGCCATCGACCCGCACCCGGGCATAGCCGTCGGAGACCAGCTGACGGAACAGTTCGGTGTACTCGCCCTTGCGGCCGCGCACCACCGGGGCGAGCACCTGGAATCGGGTGCCTTGCGGCAGATTCATGAGCCGGTCCACGATCTGCTGGGGCGTCTGGCGGCTGATGGATGCGCCGCACACCGGGCAGTGCGGATGCCCGATCCGGGCGTAGAGCAACCGGAGGTAGTCGTAGACCTCGGTAATCGTGCCCACCGTGGAGCGCGGATTGCGGCTGGTCGACTTCTGGTCGATGGACACCGCCGGCGACAGGCCCTCGATGAAATCGACCTGTGGCTTGTCCATCTGGCCGAGGAACTGGCGGGCATAGGCGCTGAGCGACTCGACATAGCGGCGCTGTCCCTCGGCGAAGATGGTGTCGAAAGCCAGCGACGACTTCCCCGATCCGGACAGCCCGGTGAACACCACCAGCTTGTTGCGCGGGATGTCGAGACCCACATTGCGCAGATTGTGCTCGCGGGCCCCGCGGATCACCAGATGGTCACTCACGCACACCATGGTAGAGAGCGCCTGTGACAGATCTGCGCATCCGAGTGCTGCGCGACGTCCGACCTCAGGGTACGGTCAAGCGGGTGGACACATGAGTCGGCCGCGTGGTCGACTGGCCTGCGGAACTGGGGGTGATCGCCGTGCCGGACGTCGACGACCAAGTGCGTCTGCCGGGCGCCGGTGATCTCCGCGAAGTGCGCCGCCGCAAGCTCGAGGCCACCCAGCGGCTGCTCGGCGACACCATCGCGATCGACGAGGCGGCCTGGCAGCAGCCCAGCCTGCTTCCGGGGTGGACACGGGCTCACGTCGCCAGTCATCTGGCCCGGAACGCCGATGCGCTGTCGCGGATCCTCGACGGCCGCTACCGGGGCGTCACCTCCCCAATGTATGTCTCACAGAGCGAGCAGATGTATGACATCGAACGCGGCTCCGAACGCTCGGGGCTCGACCTCCAGATCGATCTGGACACCTCGGCCGGGCGACTGCATCGCGGTCTGGACGCCCTGGAGAGCAGCGGTGGCGCAGAACTGGTCGAGCTGACCCCCACCCGGCTGTTGCGCGCCGACCTGCTGCCGCTCGCGAGGCTACGCGAGGTCGTCCTGCACCACATCGACCTGGACACCGGGTTCACCATCCAGGACATCGACGACGACATCGCCCGGTGGGTCCTGGAGTGGACCTGCTATTGGATCGGCGACGCGCCCGGGATACCGGCGATGCAGATCGAATCGACCTCGGGATTCCACATCAGGCTCGGTCCTCCCGGCCGTCCGGTGCCGGTCGGCGGAACCGATTCCTTGCTGCTCGGCTGGCTCACCGGCCGCATGCCTCCCGGGGACACCGCGGCCCGGCGCCTGCCCCGGCTGCCGGAGGGCTGGCGGGCATGACAGTCCACTACTCGTGCCTGAGCGTCGGCCCCATGGACAACAATGCCTATCTGCTGGATGACGGTGCAGGGCACCTCGGCCTCATCGACGCCGCCGCCGAGCCCCAGCGGCTGCTTCGGTGGCTGGCGGGCCGGGAGCTGGACTGGGTCGTCACCACGCACCGCCACGAGGACCACATCGGCGCGCTGGCCCAGATCGTGGCGCGCACCGGCGCGCGGGCGCTGTGCGGAGCTCCCGACGCCGGCTCGATCGAAGGGCGCACCGGGGTTCGCTGCGAGCCGGTGTGGACCGGTGACCATATCGGGATTGGCGCAGCACAGCTCGAGGTGATCGGCTTGGTGGGCCATACGCCGGGGTCGATCGCCCTCGTGGCGCCGGGCACCCCTACCACCTTGTTCACCGGGGACTCGCTGTTCCCCGGAGGGCTCGGGAAGACGGCCGGGCCACAGCAGTTCGCCAGCCTGTTCGCAGGGGTCACCACCACATTGTTCGACCGTTTCCCCGACGATACGGTGGTCGCACCCGGACACGGCGCTGCCACCACGCTCGGGGCCGAACGCCCGAGCCTGGAGCAGTGGCGTCGGCGGGGCTGGTGAGCACCCCGAACCACCGGCCCACTGGTGAGCACCCCGAACCACCGGCCCACTGGTGAGCACCGCGAGGCCGTTCAGGCCACTGGGCGCTCACGCCGCGCATCCGCCCGCATCTTGATGACGCTGGCGAGCGTGGTCGAGACGAGGATGACCACGATCACCAGCAGCGAGATGCCGGTGGAGATGTCGAGGTCGAAGCCCAGATGGTGGTCCCAGCCGTAGTGGTGCCCGGCGTGCGCAATGAGCTTGAGACCGATGAAGGTGAGCAATACGGACAGGCCGAGCGGCAGGTAGACCAGCCGGTTGAGCAGGTCCCCGAGAAGGAAGTACAGCTGGCGCAGTCCCATGAGGGCGAAGACATTGGCGGTGAAGACGATGTAGGGCTCCTGGGTGAGCCCGTAGATGGCCGGAATCGAGTCCAGCGCGAACATCACGTCGGTGGTGCCCAGCGCAACGACGACGAAGAACAGCGATGTGGCGAGCAGTTTCCCATTGCTGCGCACGAAAATCCTGTCCTCGCGAAAATCTCCGGTGCTCGGTACGGCGCGCTGGATCCAGCGCATCACCGGACCGCCGACCGCCTCGTCCACTTCCTCCTCGGAACTGCCGCGCAGGTGGTCGCGCACCAGATTGACGGCGGTGTAGATGAGCCAGGCCCCGAAGACGAAGAAGATCCACTCGAGCCGTGCGATGAGCGCTGCGCCAAGCCCGATGAAGATGCCTCGGAAGACCAGCGCCAGCATGATGCCGACGAGCAGCGCGAACTGCTGGCTGCGTCGGGGAACCTTCAGCTTCGTCATGATGATGAGGAAGATGAACAGATTGTCCAGCGAGAGGCTGTACTCGGTGAGCCAGCCGGCGAAGAACTCCCCCGCTGGACCTGGCCCGGAGATGATGTGCAGCCCGAGGCCGAAGGCAATGGCGGCCGCGACATACAGGGCGACGAACACGAGGCACTCGCGGATCCCCGGCACATGGGGCCGACGGGCCAGTAGCACGGCATCGGCGATGAGCACCGCCAGCATGACGACGATAGTGACGATCCAGACGAACGGTGTGATCTGCAAGACATCTCCCCACAGGCAGCTGAGGTCTCTTCCCTCCGGCGCACAACGGCCGGAGCGCAGCGCCGGATCACCGATCGTGACCGTCGTGACGACGACTGCGAGTGCGGAGTACTCCCCCCAAGGGTGCTCATTGTGTCACTGCCGGAGGAAGTGCTGCACCGGCTGCCCCACGACACGACTCAGCGGGCGGCCTCGACCATGCCCCGCAGCTCCTTCTTGAGATCGGAGATCTCGTCGCGCAGACGTGCGGCCAGCTCGAAGTGCAACTCAGCGGCGGCACCATGCATCTGATCGGTGAGATCCTGGATGAGTCCCGCCAGCTCGGTGGCCGGCAGGTTCTTTGCGACACGGTCGCCAGAAGCCGGGACGGCTGTGACGCGATGCCCGTCCGGCGCCGAGGCGGCCATCAGCGCAGCGGTGTCGGCGTCCTCGCGGGCCAGCATGTCGGTGATGTCGGCGATCTTCTTGCGCAGCGGCTGAGGGTCGACACCGTGCTCGCGGTTGTAGTCGATCTGGATCTGACGGCGCCGGTTCGTCTCGTCGATCGCCTTGGCCATCGAGGCCGTGATGGTGTCGGCGTACATGTGGACCTGGCCCGAGACATTGCGCGCAGCACGCCCGATGGTCTGGATGAGCGAACGGTCCGAGCGCAGGAAGCCTTCCTTGTCGGCATCGAGAATGGCGACCAGGCTGACCTCGGGCAGGTCGAGGCCCTCGCGCAGCAGGTTGATGCCCACCAGGACGTCGTATTCGCCCATCCGGAGCTCGCGGAGCAGCTCCACGCGACGCAGGGTGTCGACCTCGCTGTGCAGATAGCGGGTCCGTACGCCCTTCTCCATCAGGTATTCGGTGAGATCCTCAGCCATCTTCTTGGTCAGTGTGGTGACGAGCACCCGCTCATGGCGCTCGGTGCGCGCATGGATCTCACCCAGCAGATCGTCGATCTGACCGTGCGTGGGCTTGACGATGACCTCCGGGTCGACGAGTCCGGTCGGGCGAATGATCTGCTCGACCACGCCGTTGGCTCGCGCCAGTTCGTAGGGCCCGGGAGTGGCGGACAGGTAGATGGTCTGGCCGATCCGCTCGGTGAACTCCTCGAAGCGCAAGGGCCTGTTGTCCATGGCGCTGGGAAGGCGGAAGCCGTGTTCGACGAGGGTGCGCTTGCGGCTCATGTCGCCCTCGTACATGCCGCCGATCTGCGGCACGGTGACATGCGACTCGTCGATGACCAGCACGAAGTCCTCGGGGAAGTAATCGAGCAGGCAGTTCGGCGGGGTGCCGGGACCGCGCCCGTCGATGTGGCGCGAGTAGTTCTCGATACCGGCGCAGGTGCCGATCTGGCGCATCATCTCGATGTCGTAGTTGGTGCGCATCCGCAGCCGCTGGGCCTCCAGCAGCTTGTTGTCCTTCTCGAGTTCGCCCAGCCGCTCGCTCAGCTCCTCCTCGATCTCGGCAATCGCCCGCTCCATGCGCTCGGGTCCGGCCACATAGTGCGAGGCGGGGAAGACGTGGACCTGCTCGTCCTGGGAGAGAATCTCGCCGCTGATGGGATGCAGCGTCGTGAGCGCCTCGATCTCGTCGCCGAAGAACTCCACTCGCAGCGCGTTCTCCTCGTACATCGGGAAGATCTCCAGGGTGTCCCCGCGCACCCTGAAGGTGCCGCGGGTCGCGGCGATGTCGTTGCGCACATACTGCATCTCGACGAGCCTGCGCAGCAGTTCGTTGCGCTGCCACTCATCTCCCACTGTGAGGGTGACCATCCGGTCCACATATTCCTGGGGGGTGCCCAGCCCGTAGATGGCGCTGACGGTGGCGACGACGATGACATCGCGCCGGGTGAGCAGCGAGTTCGTGGCACTGTGGCGCAGTCTCTCGACCTCCTCGTTGAGGCTGGAGTCCTTCTCGATGTAGGTATCGGTCTGCGGGATGTAGGCCTCGGGCTGGTAATAGTCGTAGTAGCTGACGAAGTACTCGATGGCGTTGTCGGGGAAGAAGCCCCGCAGCTCGGTGGCGAACTGCGCGGCCAGCGTCTTGTTCGGCTGCATGACGAGCATCGGGCGCTGAAGGCGCTCCGCCAGCCAGCCGACGGTGGCGGTCTTGCCGGTTCCGGTGGCGCCCAGCAGCACGACATCCTGCTCGCCTGCCTTGATGCGCTTCTCGATATCGTCGATGGCGCGCGGCTGATCCCCGGAGGGCTGGAAGTCGGCCTGCATCGTGAACGGCGCGACTGTCCGCTGGATGGATTCGACGGGACGCATATCGTGAGCCTATGCGGTGCCACCGACACAATCGGCGCGGCCGGCTGCCGCATGGGGATCGCCCGATCAGGCCGGCGGGTGGCCGAGTGCTCAGGTGCGGGAGGAACGGCGAACCAGGCTGTGCCACAGGGCATCGACCTGATCGCGGGTGTGCTGTCTGGTTCCCGCGTTGTCGATGACCACATCGGCAGCCGCGAGGCGGATCGGCCGGCCGACCTGGGACTCGATCCGGGCGCGGGCGCCGGCTTCGTCGAGCCCCTCACGTTCGACGAGTCGCCTCAGCTGCAGCTCTTCGGGCACGTCGACCACGACCAGCAGGTCGAAGTCGCCGGCCTGACCCGATTCGATGAGCAGTGGGATGTCGTGGACCACCACCGCATCCTCGGGCATCCGGGCCTCGGCCTCGGCGGCAGCCCGGCGCACCAGCGGATGCACGATGGCGTTGAGCTCCTCGAGCGCCGACGCATCCTCGAAGACGATCGCAGCGAGGCGGTGCCGATCCAGACTGCCATCCGCGGCGAGGACAGCTCTCCCGAAGCGCCGCACGAGCGCTGCCAGGCCGGGCGTGCCGGGCTCGACCACCTGCCGGGCCAGCACATCGTTGTCGATGACGACGGCGCCGTGAGCGCGCAACATGCCCGCCACCAGGCTCTTGCCGCAGGCGATGCCCCCGGTGAGACCGACCCGCAACGCCGGCATCGCTCAGGCAGGAATCGTGGACATCGCCGACAGGGCGAGATCGAGTGCCATGCCCCGCGACCCGCGTCCCCAATCGCGGACGTCGTGACCGGCGGGGTCCGCGAGGCTGTCGGCGGTATAGAAGAGCTGGGCGAACTGCGCACCGCGCAGCGCGGCGCAGGCCGCCATCGCGGAGCACTCCATGTCGACGATCGCGCAGCCCTCGGCACGCCGGTGGCGGATCATGGCCAAGGTCTCGCGATAGAAGGCGTCATTGGTCCACACCGGGGCGCTCGTGGCCCGGTAGCCGGCTCTGGTCACGGCGCTCACCAGATGCTCGCGCAGCTGCGCGTCGAGATCCAGCCAGCGCGATGCCTTGAGATAGTGGTAGCTGGTGCCCTCGTCGCGCAATGCCTTGGCCGGCACCAGGAGCTCCCCGGCCGGTAGATCCTGCAGGGCTCCGCACGAGCCCACAGCGATCGCCTTGGCCACTCCGTGGCGGAACAGGAAGTCGGTGACCATGACGGCTGCCGGCGCGCCGACCGGCATCATCGTCAGGGCGAAATCGCCGGCCTCATCACAGTCGCGGTACACCGGATAGATATTGCCCACGAAGTCCAAGGTGTCGATGACCGGCAGCTTGCGCCGGTGGGCGTAGTCACCGACGGCCTCGCCCAGGAAGGCGAGGAGAGCGCGGCTCGGAAACAGATCTGCCGGATATTTCTCCACCTCACCGTCGCCGATGAGATCCATCGGGTCGTCGTCCCGCTCGAGGATCGGAACGAACTGGGTGTGCAACACTGCGGGCCTCCTGGCTCGGCGCGGACGTGGATCGATGTGGGTGAAAATATCAGCAGGCCGATGCCCAGGAACGAAGGGCCCCGGACGAATACGCCCGGGGCCCTTCACTGCATGCGCTCAGCTCGCGGCTCAGTGACTTCCGGACAGCCGGTCGCGCAGGGCCTGAAGCGCCTCGTCGGAGGCCAGCGAGCCCGAGGTGGGCTCCTCGGGGGCGGCAGAGTAGCTGGCGGTCGGCTCGACCGCGGCCTGCTGATCTGCCTGCTCGGCCTCGGAGGCCTGCTTCTTCAGCGCGAGCCAGCGGGTCTGGGCCTCGGCGTACTGGGCCTCCCAGGCAGCCTGCTGCTCCTCGTAGCCCGGCTTCCACTCGTTGGTCTCCGGATCGAAGCCCTCGGGGTAGATGTAGTTGCCGTTCTCGTCGTAGTTGGCTGTCATGCCGTACAGCGAGGGATCGAAGTCCTCGGCGGCCACATCGATGCCCTCGTTGGCCTGCTTCAGCGAGAGGCTGATCCGGCGGCGTTCCAGGTCGATGTCGATGATCTTGACCATGACCTCGTCGTTGACGCTCACGACCTGCTCGGGGATCTCCACGTGGCGCTCGGCCAGCTCGGAGACGTGCACCAGGCCCTCGATACCCTCCTCGACGCGGACGAAGGCGCCGAAGGGAACGAGCTTGGTGACCTTGCCGGGCACAATCTCACCGATCTGGTGGGTGCGGGCGAAGACCTGCCAGGGATCTTCCTGAGTGGCCTTGAGGGACAGCGAGACACGCTCGCGATCCATCTCGACGTCGAGCACCTCGACGGTGACCGGCTGACCGACCTCGACGACTTCGCTCGGATGGTCGATGTGCTTCCAGGACAGCTCGGAGACGTGCACCAGGCCGTCGACGCCGCCGAGATCGACGAAGGCGCCGAAGTTGACGATGGACGAGACGACGCCCTTGCGGATCTGGCCCTTCTGCAGTTGCTGCAGGAAGTTGTGCCGGGTCTCGGACTGGGTCTGCTCCAGCCAGGCACGCCGCGAGAGCACGACATTGTTGCGGTTCTTGTCGAGCTCGATGATCTTGGCTTCGAGTTCCTGGCCCACATAGGGCTGCAGGTCGCGCACTCGGCGCATCTCGACCAGGGACGCCGGCAGGAAGCCGCGCAGGCCGATGTCGACGATCAAACCGCCCTTGACCACCTCGATGACAGTACCGGTGACGACACCGTCCTCTTCCTTGACCTTCTCGATCGCGCCCCAGGCGCGCTCGTACTGAGCGCGCTTCTTGGAGAGGATGAGCCGGCCTTCCTTGTCCTCTTTCTGCTGAACGAGAGCCTCGATCTCGTCCCCGACCTTCACGACGTCGAAGGGATCGACATCGTGCTTGATGGACAATTCCTTGGACGGAATGACGCCTTCCGTCTTGTAGCCGATGTCGAGGAGGACCTCGTCGCGATCGACCTTGACGACGGTTCCGGCAACAATGTCACCGTCGTTGAAGTACTTGATGGTGGAATCGACCGCAGCCTCGAAGGCTTCCGGGGTTCCGATGTCGTCGATTGCGACCTTGTTGGAGGCCTCAATGGAGGAGGTCATGTAGTTAGGGCTCCGATGTTGGACGAGTTGTATGGTGGCGCACAGTGCCGGCCCGGGCAGCACGAAGCCACCGTCGACGCCACATACTCCGTCCGATGTGACGAGCACAATGCCATCCAATACTAGACTTTGCGCATCGGGCTGGGCAAGCGCTCCGGGCACGGTTCCCGACTCGGGTTAGGCTGGACCCGGCCACCTCGGCCGAAGCCGGCTCGACCGAAACCGGCTGAACCGAAACCGGCAGAATGGCCCTGCCCGATCACGTCTGGTGCGGAGAGGAAGACCGTTGCGCAGATTTGTGCGTGCCGTGGCGACGCTCATCCTCATTGCTGCGCTGGGATTCGTTGCCTGGCAGGTTCACGCGATGCTGCCGAGCAGCTACGAGAAGCAGCTCCCGCTCTACACCCCGGGCGCCTCCCCTGCTGCGCCCCAGGCAGCGGCGCAGCTGAGTTCTGCGGCCGGTTGCGAAGCCGATCCTCATCCGCTCGTCGGTTCGAGGATCACCATCGACGGGCGCACTCCGGCCATGCCGATGCTCCAGCTCGGCCTGGCAGCCGATGGCTCCCCCGCCACCCCGCCGGGCAATGACAGCCACACGGTCGCGTGGTACGACCAGGGGCCCGCAGTGGGCTCGGCGACCGGGCACGTGATTCTCACGGCGCACACCTTCCGCTACGGCGGGGCGCTGGGCAACGAATTGAACAATGGTCTCCTGCACGAGGGCGACATCATCCGGATCAGCGACGGCACGGGGCACACCGTCTGCTACCGGTTCAGCCATGCACTGAAGGTCTTGGTGCAGGACTACGATCCGCGTTCCGATGTGCTCTACAGCCAGACCGGCGCCCCCCAGCTCGTGCTCGTGGTGTGCGCCGACTATCCGCTGACCGGCGGAGAGCCGAAGGCACGCGCGCTCTACTACGCCGATCTGGTGCGCTCGGCCTGATCCGAGGGCCGCGCGGTCACGATCGGGGGAGCTCGCCATGGGCCCGGTCGAAGGCATCCGCCCACTGCGCCAGCTCGGCATGATGGTCGGCGAACCGGCAGCGCGAGCCGTCAGCGGCGATACCGATGCCCTCCGCCCGCCAGTGCGGCCGGGCCTCGGAAACCGGCCCGAGCCCTCTCCGGACATCGGTGACTCGCCACCAGGGCACGTCATGGGCCCAGTGCGCCATGATCTGGCCCACCTGCCGCGGGTGGGCGCCGACCAGCTCGGAGACATCGCTGTAGCTGACCACCCGACCCGCCGGCACCAGGCTCACGGCAAGCAGCACCTCGCCGATGAGCCGGTCCCGCTCAGTGCGCGGCGGCATTCCAGCTGGGCCCATAGCCGACCGAGACGTCCAGGGGCACCTTGAGGTGCACGGCATGGGACATCTGGTCCACCACCAGCTCCTCGACACGCTCGCGCTCGCCCGGGGCGACCTCGATGACGAGCTCGTCGTGGATCTGCAGCAGCATCCGGCTCTTCAATCCGGCAGCGCGCAGCTCGTCCTCGACGCGCATCATGGCGATCTTGATGATGTCGGCAGCGCTGCCCTGGATGGGTGCATTGAGGGCCATCCGCTCGGCCATCTCGCGGCGCTGCCGGTTGGTGGAATTGAGATCGGGCAGATAACGGCGCCGTCCCAGGGTGGTCTCGGTGTAGCCCTGCCGGCGGGCCTGCTCGACCAATCCCTTGAGATAGTCGCGTACCGCCCCGAAGGTGGCGAAGTACTCGTCCATGAGGGCTTTCGCGTCGGGCACCGAGACGCCAAGACGGGTGGACAGTCCGTAGGCGGACAGCCCATAGGCAAGCCCGTAGTTCATCTGCTTGACCCCGGAGCGCTGCGCGGCGCTGACCTGCTCCGGGTCGATCTTGAAGACATGGGAGGCGGTTACGGTGTGGAAGTCGACACCGGAGTTGAAGGCCGCCACGAGCGCCTCGTCCCCCGAGACATCCGCCATCACGCGCATCTCGATCTGGGAGTAGTCGGCGCTCATGAGACCCTCGAATCCCTCGCCCACGACGAAGGCATCGCGGATCCGCCGGCCCTCCACGGTACGCACGGGGATGTTCTGCAGATTGGGTTCGGTGCTGGAGATCCGGCCCGTGCCGGCGACGGTCTGCAGATAGGTGGTGTGGATGCGCCCGTCGTCGGCGACGGCCTTGAGCAGGGTGTCGACGATCTGGCGGAGTTTGATGGCGTCGCGGTGCACCAGCAGGTGTTCGAGGAAGGGGTGCCCAGTCTTGGCGAACAGGCCTTCCAGCGCCTCCGCATCGGTCGTCCAGCCCGACTTCGTGCGCTTGGTGTGGGGCATTGCGAGTTCGTCGAACAGGACCCCCTGGAGCTGCTTGGGAGAGCCGAGATTGATCGGGTGGCCGATGCTCTCGTAGGCCTGCTGCTCGGCAGTGCTGACCTTCGCGTCGAACTCGGCCCGCAGACTCTCCAGCACCGCCAGGTCGATCGCCACCCCGCGGCGTTCCATGGTTGCCAGAACCCGCTGGAGGGGTAGCTCCACCTTCTCGAGCAGCTCATGCTGACCCGTCTTGTCGAGTTCCTCGTCGAGCGCCCCGGCCAGCTCGGCGATAGCGCGGGCCTGCACCACCAGCTGGGTCGCCGAGCTCGCTTGCCCGGCATCGAAGTCGAGCGTCTGCTGAGCTGGCACGTCCTGTCCGTCGTCGGAGCGCAACTCGCGACCCAGATGGCGCAGCGTGAGATCGGCCAGTCCATAGCTGCGCTGGTCGGGGCGCAGCAGATAGGCGGCGAGTTCGGTGTCGCTGTCGAGCCCGGCCAGATCGAGGCCGCGGGCCCACAGCGCCAGCAGCGGCCCCTTCGCGTCGTGCATGGCCTTGGGGATGGTGGCGTCGGCCAGCCAGTCGGCCAGTGCCCGCTCGTCGTCGGGGCGAAGCTGTGCCAGGTCGATCCCCAGCGCCGGTCCCTCGAGGGTGGCGAGCCCCATAGCGGTGATGTCGCCGCGTCCCGAACCCCACTGCCCCTGCGGTTGCACGCCCACCGGGCCCCGGCTGCGGTGCGCGTCGAGCCAGGCCCTCAACCCGCCGGGGGCGGGCGCGTCGATGGTCAGGTCGAAACCGCCCTGGGCCTGCTTCTCCTCGCCGGTGGCGAGCGTCGCGAACAGGCGCTCGCGCAGGGTGCGGAATTCGAGAGCATCGAACAGGGTGTGCACCGCCTCGCGGTCGATCTCACCGCGCACCAGGTCGTCGACACCCAGCTCGAGCGGCAGGTCGGTGACGAGGCGGTTGAGGCGACGGTTTCGCCGCACATCGTCGAGATGTTCCCGCAGGCTCTCGCCGGCCTTGCCGCGCACCTGGTCGGCATGGGCCAGCAGATTGTCCAGGCCGTCGTACTGCCCGAGCCACTTCGCAGCGGTCTTGGGCCCGACCCCGGGCACGCCGGGCAGATTGTCGCTCGTCTCGCCCACGAGCGCGGCGATTTCGGGATAGCGCTGTGGCGGCACTCCATACTTGTCCTGGATCGCCTGGGGGGTCATCCGGGCCAGATCGGAGACCCCGCGGTGGGGATACAGGACGGTGGTGTTCTCGTCGACGAGCTGGAAGCTGTCACGATCCCCCGAGACGACGAGGTCCTGCCATCCTCGCTCGTCGCTCTGGCGTGACCAGCTGGCGAGGATGTCGTCACCCTCGTAGTCCTCCAGCTCGGTGTGAGCGATGCCCATCGCGTCGAGGACCTGCTTGATGAGCGCGATCTGGCCGGCGAACTCCGGTGGCGTGGCGGCGCGGGTCGCCTTGTAGTCCTCGTACGAAGCGGTCCGGAAGGTGCGGTGGCCGACGTCGAAGGCGACTCCGACATGGCTGGGCTGTTCGTCGCGCAGCAGATTGATGAGCATCGAGGTGAAGCCGTAGACGGCATTGGTGTGCTGGCCCGTGGAGGTCGAGAAGCTCTCGGCAGGCAGGGCGAAGAAGGCCCTGAATGCCATGGAATGACCGTCGATGAGCAGCAGCCGCGCGTTCTGGTTCACGCCACGAGCCTAGGGCGTGCGGCCCGGCGCGTCATCTGGAACCGGCGAGACCGGCGCGGGGCAGCCGCGCATTGCCGCGCGGCCTGCAGATCGCGTGGCTCGGGAGCTGCTGGGCTGGGGAACTTCTGTCCCGGTGGCTTACCAGATCACGGGACTTGGCGGAGCGGGGCGGCCTCAGTTCTTCTTCACTCGCTCGTGGTCGACGACGCCCTCGGCCACCTCGCGCATCGACTTGCGAAGATCCATCGCGGTCTTCTGAATCCAGCGGAAGGCCTCGGGTTCGGTCATCCCCAGGCTGTCCTGGAGGATGCCCTTCGCCTGGTCGACGACCTTGCGGGAGGCCAGCCTGTCCTCGAGGTTGGCCACCTCGTCGTCGAGGGCCACGATCTCCTGGAAGCGGGCCACGGCGAGCTCGATCGCCGGCACGACGTCCGAGGCGTCGAAGGGCTTCACGACATAGGCCATCGCACCGGCCTCGCGGGCCTGCTCCACCAGATCGCGCTGACTGAAGGCGGTGAGCATGACGACGGCAGCGAGACGTTCCCCGGCGATCTGTTCGGCTGCAGTGATCCCGTCCATGACAGGCATCTTCACGTCGAGGACGACGACATCGGGTTCCAGCTCCTTCGCAAGCTGGACCGCCGCCTGGCCGTCGCCGGCCTGACCCACCACCTCGTAGCCCTCGTCACCGAGCAGCTCCACCAGGTCGAGGCGGATCAGCGCCTCATCTTCTGCAACGACAACGCGCAGCTTCTTCGCAGCGCCCACGTTGTCGGACTTCCCTGTCACCATGTCTGTTTCCCATCTGCCTTCTCCGGTGGGCCCATGACCACACGCGGGTTGGAGTTTACCGCCCTGGGGAACCCGCTCGCCTCCTGCGAACCGTGGCAGCTGGGAAACGGCTCGTGGTTGTGCCAGAATATTCCCCGCAGCCCGAGTGGCGGAATGGTAGACGCGGCGCACTCAAAATGCGCTGTCCTTGCGGGCATAGGGGTTCGACTCCCCTCTCGGGTACTCGGAGGTGGGTACGACCCCACTCGCAGGCATCGATCGCAGGCATCGATTGGGTTCACAACGTGATTCGGCGGCAGCAGCCGCTGGGCCACTACCGCCGAACCGGATCGAGCCAGTGTCAGCGCCGGTCGTTCGCGACGATCGACTTGTTCTCGTCGGCCTTCGTCGTTTCGAGCTTTTCTTCCCAATCCTGTGACTTCAGGCGGTGGATGCGCATGGTGTTGGTCTTGCCCACCATGCCGATCGGGGAACCGAAGACGATGACGACGACATCGCCGGGCGCAGCGAGGCCGAGTTCCTGGAGCGAACGGTTGACGGCGGTGACCATCTCCTCGTTGCTCTTGTAGTCCGGGGTGGTGAACACGCGCGCGCCCCAGCACAGCGTCAGCCATGCTGCTGTCTTCACCTCAGGGGTGAAGGCGAGCAACGGGATATCGCTGCGCAGCCGCGACATCCGGCGGGCGGTGTCGCCGGACTGCGTGAAGGCCACGATGTACTTCGCACCCAGCTGGGCACCGGAGGTGGCGGCAGCCAGGGCGATGACGCCGCCGGTGGTGTGCGGATCCCACTTGATCTTGGAGATATCGGACAGTCCGTGGGCCTCGGTGTTCTCGACGATCTTCGCCATCGTCTTCACCGTGATCACCGGGTAGGCGCCGACCGAGGTCTCGCCGGAGAGCATCACCGCGTCCGCGCCATCGAGGATGGCGTTGGCGACGTCGGAGGCCTCGGCGCGGGTGGGGCGCGGGGAGCTGATCATCGAGTCGAGCATCTGGGTGGCCACGATGACCGGCTTCGCCCACTTGCGGGCCTTGCGCACGATGGTCTTCTGGATGAGCGGGACCTCTTCGAGGGGGATCTCCACGCCCAGATCGCCACGGGCGACCATGAAGCCGTCGAAGGCGTCGATGATCTCGTCGAGGTTCTCGATGGCCTGGGGCTTCTCGAGCTTGGCGATCACCGGCAGGTGGACACCGGCCTCATCCATGATCTCGTGGACGCGGGTGATGTCGGCGCCACGGCGCACGAAGGACAGTGCGATCATGTCGAAATCGTTGGCGAGGGCCCAGCGCAGATCGTCCTCGTCCTTGGCGGACAGCGCGGGAACCCGCACGGCCACGCCGGGCAGGTTGATGCCCTTGTGGTTGCTCACCGGCCCGGGGACGGTGACCTTGGTCACCACATCGGTGTCCGTCACCTCGACGGCTTCGAGACCAATGTTGCCATCGTCGATGAGGATCGTGTCACCGGGCTTGACATCGCCGGGCAGACCCTTGTACGTGGTGGACGCGCGGTGGGCGTCGCCGGAGATGTCGTCGATGGTGATGGTGAAGGTCTGGCCCAATGTGAGCTCGACCTGGCCCTCGGCGAAAGTCCCCAGCCGAATCTTGGGGCCCTGGAGATCGGCAAGCAGACCGACGCGCTTGCCGACGGCCTTCATCGCAGCGCGGGTGTCGGCGAGGTTGGTCGCGTGTTCGGCATGGTCGCCGTGGCTCATGTTGAACCGGGCCACGTCCAGGCCCGCTCGAATCATTTCTTCCATTCGCTCTTGGGTCGCCGTGGCGGGCCCGAGCGTACAAATAATCTTGGCTCTACGCACGCCCTCACCCTACCGGAGGCCACGGACGTGTCCACACCTGAGTCAGCGTCAATCGCCCAAGCGATCGGGCGGATCCCCGATGGACGCACGCCCGACACGAGCTGCCCCTGAGCGGCTCACTGCGCGCGCAGGGTCTGCAATGCGGTGTCGAGGTCGTCGGGAAGCGGCGAGCAGAACTCCATGTACTGCCCGCTGTCGGGATGCACGAAGCCGAGCCGGGCCGCATGCAGCCACTGGCGGTCCAGGTGCAGCGCATGCGCGAGGCCAGGGTCGGCACCGTAGAGCGGGTCGCCGACGCAGGGATGGTGCAGGGCCGAGAAGTGCACCCTGATCTGGTGGGTGCGCCCGGTCTCCAGGTGCACCTCCAGCAGGCTGGCCCGGCGCATCATCTCCACGGTCTCGTAGTGGGTGACGCTCGCCCGGCCCCCGGCCACCACTGCGAACTTCCACTGCGATCCCGGGTGACGCGCGATCGGCGCCTCGACGGTGCCGCGCAGGGGATCCATCTGACCCTGGACCACCGCCAGGTAGACCTTCGTCACCGTACGGTCGCGGAAGGCCTGCTTGAGCACGGTGTAGGCATGTTCGGACTTCGCCACCACCATGAGCCCGCTGGTTCCCACGTCGAGGCGGTGCACGACGCCCTGACGCTCCGGCGCGCCGGAGGTGGAGATCCGCAATCCCGCACCTGCCAGGCCACTCACCACATCGGGCCCCTCCCAGCCCAGCGAGGGGTGGGCGGCGACCCCGGCGGGCTTGTCGACAACCACGACGTCGGCATCCTCGTGGACGATCCGCATCCCCTCCACCACCCTTGGGGTGACGCGGGCCAGGCGCACCGGTTCGGAAAGGTCTACGTCGAGCAGCTGTCCCCCGCTCACCCTGGTGGCCGCCTTGTGCACCACATCCGAGCCGAGCAGCACCCGCCCCTCGTCGATGAGCTCGCTGACCCGTGACCGGGTGAGCCCGGTCATCCGCGAGACGGCCGAGTCGACACGCTCACCGTCGAGCCCATCGGGCACCAGCAGCGCGCTCACGGCTGCCCTCCGGCCACAGAGCCCTGCGGGCTGGCTGGGGCATCCGAGGGTTCCTCGTCTCGCCCCGAGACGAGGACATAGATCACGAACAGCACCGCAGCAGTGGAGATGAACATGTCGGCCACGTTGAACACCGCGAAATGCTGCACCGCAATGAAGTCGACCACATGCCCGCGCAACACCCCAGGCGGACGAAGCAGGCGATCGGCGAGATTGCCGCCGATACCGGCCACCAGCACTCCGGCGCACACGCTGGCCAGCCAGCCCCTGGCACGCGGCCAGACCCATACCAGCATGAAGGCGAGAGCCATGAGCGCCAGCACGCTGAAGACGATGGTGGCCGAGGACCCCATACTGAACGCCGCACCCGAGTTGAACAGCAGCTCGAGACTCACCCAGCCCCCGGCGAATGTCGCACTGGGGGTGTTCTCCTGAAGGTGGGCCAGCGCCCAGCTCTTGGTGATCCGGTCGAGCGCGAAGCCGAGCACCGCCACCGCGATCATGACGGCGCGGGTAAGCCCCAACCTGGTCCGCTCGCGCGCGACGCGAGAGCTGCTCAGCGCCGTTCCAGCCGCTGCTTGCATTTCACGCACATCGTTGCTTTCGGGAAGGCCTGCAGCCGGGCCTTCCCGATCGGGTTTCCGCAGTTCTCGCACAGACCGAACTTCCCATCGTCGAGCCGGCGCAACGCCGACTCGTTCTGGTCGAGCAGTTCGCGGGCGTTCGCGTTGATGCTGAGCTCCTGATCGCGCTCGAAATTCGAGGATCCCACATCGGCAGGATCCTTCCCCGCACCATCGCTGCCCTCGCCCATCAGGCGGGCCAGCTCGGCATCGGAGACCTCCAGCGCCTTACGCATCCGCGCGACCTCGGCCACGAGCTCCGCACGGACTTCGGTGACCTCGTCGGCGGTCCAGGGATCCTCCCCGGGCAGAACGGGCAGATCGATCGCGGTGCGAGCCACTGCGTTGCCATCCACTGCCATCAGTTCCAACTCTCTGTCTCGGAATATAGCTGATGGCCGACGATACACCGACTGTCAAGCCCCCACGGGCTCTCAGTCCTTGTTGTCGGCCAACAACGCATCGATCCGTGGAGTGTTGGCGTCGTCCTCGGGGGACAGGTGCAGATCCTTGAGCGTGTTGAGCTGGTTCTCGAGGTGGGTCGTGATGCTGCTGCGGTAGTTGCTCTCGAAATTGCGCAACTGCGAGAGCCTCTTGGCCAGCGAATCGCGTTCGCTCTCGAGTGCCGCGAACAGCTCCTTGCGCTTGGCGGCCACCTGGCTGTCGAGCGCATCGGCACGCTGCTGGGCCTCGCGCGTCACCCGATCGGCATTGTTGCGCGACTCGTAGTCCAGGCGCGCCGCCTTCTGGGTGGCGTCCTCGACGAGATTGTCGGCCTGGACCTTCGCCTCGGCGCGCTGCTGCTCGGTCTCGCTTTGCACCTGGCGACGCAACTCGTCGGCGTGCTGCTTGGCCTCGGCGACCAGCTGGTCGGCCTCCTTGGTGGACATCTCAAGCAGTCGTGCCGCCCACGGGCCGGCCTCGTCGGCCGCTGTGACGACCACATGCTGGGTGCCATTGGCGATGGTGCCCTGCCCCGAGGCAGCATTCGCGCTCTGCACGTTCTGGAGCTGGGCACGCACCTGGGCGGCCTCGCGCTGGGCTGCCTCCAGCTGGCTGCGCAGCTGGTCAACGGTGGCGCGCAGCTGCTCATTCTCGCGGCTGAGCTGCTGGGTGGCAGCCGAGCTCTTGTTCCCGGTGGAGCGCAGTTCGTCGAGCTGCCCGCGCAGGTGCTGGTTCTCCGTGCCGAGACGATCCACCTCGGAGCTCAGGCGGCTCCGTTCGGCGCTCAGCTCGGCGAGCTGAGGATCCTCGGCGCCCGCCTTGGGGGCCGACCCCTGGTTCTTGGCCAGCTTCTCGTTCTCCTCGACCAGCTGGGCATAGCTGATCTCGAGCTCGTCCATGAACTTGTCGACAGAACTGGCGCGGTAGCCATCCTCATTCGGCTTTCGCGCCATGGGGAAGCGGATACTGCGAACCTCGTCGATGGACAGCGTCATTGTGCGCTCCAAACCTCGCTGCTATGAATCGATCCTGCCCGCACATGCGGGGTCTTCGGATGAGATTACCCTGAACCGGCTTGCTCGAGTAACACCGCAGCCCACGGACCGCGCCATGTCAGAAGACATACCAGACCAGCCGCTGCGCAATGATCACCGCGAAGACGACGACCAGGAAGCCGATGTCGAGCCCGATCGATCCGATACGCACCGGCTTGATGAACCGGCCGACGAATTTCAGCGGCGGGTCGGTGAGCGTGTAAATGGTCTCGAAGACGACCAGGACGAGCCCCTTGGGCCGCCAATCGGGAGCCAGCAGCGGCACCCAGGACAGCACCATCCGGGCGAACAGCACGTAGAGATAGATGTTCAGCGCGATGAGCAGGATTTCGCCGATGATGTAGAGATCCACGGGCTCAACTCTGGTTGAAGAAGCTGGAGGTTGCCAATCGCTGCCGGTCCTCGGCCGTGACATGCACATTGTGCGGAGTGAGCAGGAAGACCTTGCTGGTGACCCGGTCGATGGATCCGTGCAACCCGAAGATGAGCCCGGCGGCGAAGTCGACGAGCCGCTTGGCATCGGAGTCATCCATATCGGACAGGTTCATGATGACCGGGGTACCGTCGCGGAAGTTCTCGCCGATCGTTCGGGCCTCGTTGTAGGTGCGCGGGCGCACGCTGATGATCCGTGCCAGATCGGCGGTCTGGGTGACCTGCTGGCGCACCGGGGGTTCTCCGGCAGCCGGTGCCGCGTAGATCTCCTGGGGCCTGGCGGCATCGACCTGGGGTGCGTCGCGGCTGTCGACGTAGACCGACTCGCTGTACTCCTCCTGCGCCGCCTGGTCCTCGTCGAAACGGTCATCGCCGACCAAGCCGAGCCATACAGCGGCCTTCTTCATCAACTCCGGCATGACGAGCCCCTTCTCAGTCGCGACATGGGCACCTGCGAGCCCACGGCACACAAGAGGTTACCCGTTCATCCCGCGGCGGCGGGCCCGACGTGCCCGGCAACGCGCCAAATGAGGCCGATCTGATTCCCGGTGCGCCCGTGGTCGCCGCGGTGACTGAAGAACCTGGCATCGGTACGGGTGCAGGGATCGAGTCGGTGCACCTGCACGGCCTCGCGCTCGAGGACATCCTGGGCACCCGCGCCCAGGTCGAGCGAGGGGGTGCCCCAGCTGGTCGTTGCCCGCAGCGCAGGGATGACAGCGCAGGCCTGCTCCTGCATCGCGGCGGGCACCTCGTAGCACCGTCCGCAGATGTGCGGCCCCACCCATGCCACCAACGTGCGGGCCCCGTGAGCCCTCATCGCGCCCACTGCCGCCTGCAGGACACCGCTGAGCAGACCGACCCGCCCGGCATGGACGGCAGCAATGGCATGCGTCGCCTCATCGGCCAGCAGCACCGGGACACAATCGGCCACCCTGACCGCCAGGGCCACTGCTCCACTGGTGCTCACCTGGGCATCGGCTCGCGCGAGGGGAGCCAGGCCCTCGACGCGATCCCCCAGCCAGGCGTCCTCGCTCGCTGCGAGCGCGGCACCGGCATCGATCGTGCGGATCGTGGTCCCGTGCACCTGCTTGACGACACAGACCGGGCCGATGCCGAGACGCTCGCGCAGCCGGTGCATATTGGTCCGCAGTGCGCTCAGCTCGTCCTCGTCCGTGTGCCCCAGGTTGAAGGAGGTGAACTGGCCCCGCGAGGCACCCCCCAGTCGATCGGTGAAGGCGATGCCGATCCCCTCGACGCCCGGCTCGTTCAGATAGGCGAACAAGCCGGTGTCACTTCAGGAAATCGGGTACGTCCAGTTCGTCCTCGTCGGGCGGCGGGGTGTAGCGCGGCGCCACCTGGGGGCGCTGGGTGTGGCGAGTGGGCTCGTCGGCATCGGCAGCGGGGCTCTCGCGGATCGCGGTGCGCGTCGGCTCCGGCGGTTGCGCCGCGTCCGTGTCCCGCGTGGCGCGCTGGGTCTGGTTCGCCGGTGCGGGAACCTGCTTCTGGGCGGGCGCCGCGGACTGCCTGCGGGCAGTTGCGTGGTTCTGCGGACCCTGGTCGCCCTCGAAGCCGGCAGCGATCACAGTGACCCGAACCTCATCGCCCAGCGCATCGTCGATGACCGTACCGAAGATGATGTTGGCGTCATCGGCGGCGGCCTGCTCAATGAGATTGGCTGCCTCGCTCACCTCGAACAGGCCCAGGTCCGAGCCGCCGGCAATGGACAACAGCACGCCCTTGGCGCCGTCGATGGTGGCTTCCAGCAGGGGGCTGTTGATCGCCTCCTCGGCAGCTGTCTTGGCCCGGTCCTCGCCGCGCGCCGAGCCGATGCCCATGAGCGCCGAGCCCGCATTGCTCATGACCGACTTCACGTCCGCGAAATCGAGATTGATCAGGCCCGGTGTGGTGATGAGATCGGTGATCCCGGACACGCCTTGCATGAGGACCTGGTCGGCCTGCTTGAAGGCATCGAGGATCGCCATCTGACGATCGGTCATCTCGAGCAGCTTGTCGTTGGGGATGACGATGAGTGTGTCGACTTCCTCGGAGAGCTTGTCGACCCCGCTGTCGGCCTGGTTGGCCCTGCGCCGGCCCTCGAAGCTGAAGGGCCGGGTGACCACGCCGATCGTCAGTGCTCCGAGGCTACGAGCGATCTTGGCGACCACCGGCGCACCACCGGTCCCGGTGCCACCGCCCTCGCCGGCCGTGACGAAGACCATGTCGGCGCCCTTGAGGGTCTCCTCGATCTCGTCGGAGTGATCCTCGGCGGCCTGCTGGCCCTTCTCAGGATCGGCACCCGCTCCGAGCCCGCGGGTCAGTTCACGGCCGATGTCGAGCTTCACATCGGCATCGCTCATGAGCAGCGCCTGGGCATCGGTGTTCACCGCAATGAACTCGACCCCCTTGAGGCCTTCCTCGATCATCCGGTTCACCGCGTTGACGCCGCCCCCGCCGACGCCCACCACTTTGATGACCGCCAGGTAGTTCTGCGACGCTGTTGCCACGGGATTCCGCCTCTTCCTCTTGATCCGGTCTGCCCCGACCACAGCGGCGATCACTCTCGACGATCATCCTGGCTGGTGCAACCACCCGCCAGCGGGTACAGGCGGGCCTCGGAGCTCAAGGCTATGAGAGCCATTGGGGGGTGTCCAACACATCACGCCGTGGCCGGGCTGAGCCTCAACCCGTGGTCGAGAGATTGCGCCCCGCCCGGCTCACCCCGCGCAGGGCCGGGCAGCAGACCGCAGATGACGGCCCGATCACTTGATCGCCGGAGCCGAGGGGGACGACAGGTCGATGGCGTGGCCGGGCTGGGCCAGCAGCACCGGCAGCAGCGCGGCCTTCTGCCCGGACTCGTCCGCGCTGCCCCAGAAGACGCTCTGATCGCGGTCAAGGACGATGAGGATGTTGTTGCGCGAGCTTGCCTGGATCGACTGGACGCGGGCCCGCACGTCAGCAGGCAGATGCGAGACGACGGTGGCCACATCGGCCAGCAGAGACCGGTCATCGGTGCTGGGCAGATTCGCGAGCGGCACCTGCTGGCGCTGCGCAGTGGTGTGGAAGACGATCCCGGCCGAATCGATCCACTGGTAGCCCTGGGCATCCGCCCGCTGGTAGACGAGGGTGCGCTCCGTGACGGCGATGACCACCGAGTGCGGCCACGAACGCGTCACACGGACCCTCGCCACGGCGGGCAGGCTCTCGACCCGGTGAGCGATGGCGTCGGTGTCGAGCTGGGCAAGGGGCGTGCCCACCGGCACCTCGGCGGCCTCCACGACCTCTGCCTGACTGGTGAGCACCGTGCCGCGCACCAGTATTGTCCGCACGGCGAAGGCGGTTGACCAGCCGACCAGCCAGACGAGCACCGCGAGGATCGTCGCCCCGATCCCGGCGACGATCAGCCGGTTGCGCCGGCGCCGTCGCCTCACCTGGGCGCGGATCGCCAGATCTGGCGCGCCATCGGGGGCCACTGGGACGCTCATCGCCGCGAACCCGCGACGAATCCGCCCAGCTGACGCACCAGCATCGGCCCGACGAGCGTGATATCGCCGGCGCCGAGCGTCATGAGCAGGTCTTTGCCGCGCACGAGCCGCGCCAGTTCGGCCGGCAACCGGGTCTTGTCGGCCACATAGTGGGTCTCGATGCCCGCCGCCCTCGCCGCATCGGCCACCAGCTGTCCGGTCACGCCCGGCAGCGGATCCTCCCGGGCGCCGTAGACATCGGTCACGACGGCGAGGTCGGCGAGCGCCAGGGCCCGGCCGAACTCCTGGGCGAACTCCTGCGTGCGGCTGTACAGATGGGGCTGGAAGCACGCCACGAGCCGTCCCCCCCTCACTGCCCGCCGGGCCGCGGAGAGCGCTGCGCGGATCTCGGTGGGGTGATGCGCATAGTCATCGAAGACTGACAGCCGACCATCGGGCAGCTGCACATGCCCGACGGGCTGGAAACGCCGCAGATTCCCGGTGAAGGCCGAAGCGCCGCGCAGCAGGTCCTCGGCCGGCAGGCCGAGCAGACGGCCGGCAGCGAAGGCCCCGGCGGCGTTCCAGAGATTGTGGCGTCCGGGCACAGTGAGGTGCAGTTCGTGCGTGCGGCCCTCGAAGTCGAGCTGGGCGCTGGCGTGCATCCCCTCAACCACGATCTGCCGCAGCCGAACATCGGCCCGTGGGTTCTCGCCGTAGCTGATGACCGTCCTCCCCCGGGCCGGCGAATCCCTCAACCGCTCCGCCAGTTCCTGGGCGCCGGGATCGTCGGCGTCGATGACGACGGCCTCCACGTCACCCGATTTCGCGAAGCGCTCGAAGCCCTCGGCATAGCGGCTGGCAGTGCCCCAGTTGTCCAGGTGATCAGCCTCGATGTTCGTGATGACGGCGATCCGGGTGGGGTACTGCAAGAAGCTGCCATCCGACTCGTCGGCCTCGACGACGAAGGGCCGGCCCGTCCCGATGTGGGCGCTCTGGCCGGTGCTGGCCAGCGGCGAGCCGATGACATAGCTCGGCTCGGCCCCGGCGACGGTGGCCATCGTGGCGATCATCGAGGTGGTGGTCGTCTTGCCGTGGGTGCCGGCCACCGAGACCGTGTCGTGGCCGAGCATGAGGGCGGCCAACGCCGCGCTTCGATGCCAGACCCGCAACCCCCTGCGCCGCGCCTCGGCGAGTTCGACATTGTCGTGGCGGATCGCGCTGGAGACCACCACGGTGTCGACCGACTGGAGATGGGCCGCGTCGTGGCCGGTCCAGCTCAAGATCCCCTCGGCACCCAGCTGACGCAAGGTGGGCGAGTCCACCTGGTCGCAGCCGCTCACCGGCACACCGCGCTCGTGGTAGGCCAGCGCGACCCCGCTCATGCCCGAGCCGCCCATCGCGAGGAAGTGCACCGCACCGAGCCGCTCGGGGACGACCAGCGGGACAGGTTCGAGCAATGTCATCGCCGAGCCTCTTCTACGACGATGCGGGCCACCCGCTGGGCGGCGCCCGGCGGCATCACCCGCTGGGCGGCGGCGCCCATCGCCTGCAGCCTGGCTGCATCGGTGATGAGGGGCACGACTTCGGTCACCAGGCGCCGTCCGGTGAGCTCACGGTCCTCGACGACGATGCCCGCCTGGGCCTCGACGAGTGGCCGGGCATTGCGGGCCTGTTCGCCGTTGCCGATCGGCAGCGGGACCAGGATCGCCGGGAGGCCGACGACGGCAGTTTCGACGACCGTCCCGGCGCCGCTGCGGGCCAGCATGAGATCGGCTGCGGCATAGGCGAGATCCATCTCGTCGAGATAGCCCAGCGGGTGGTAGCCGGCGCCCGTCGCGGGGTCGGTGACTGCGGGATCGTCGTGGAAGTTCTTGAGCCCCAGCACGTGGAGGATCTGGATGCCCTGGGCCAGCAGCTCATCGCGGGCCTCGCAGGTGGCCGTGTTGAGCGAGCGGGCGCCGGACGAACCGCCACTGACCAGCAGCACCGGTTGATCGCTGCGCAGGCCGAAGTGTTCGCGGGCCCGGGCCCGCAGCGAGGCACGGCCCTGCTCGGCGAGTCCGGCGATGGCGGCGCGCACCGGCAGGCCGACCTGGCGGGCCGACCTCAGGGGCGTGTCGGGGAAGCTGGTGAGCACGGCGGCCGCAAAGTGCGAGGCGACCCGGTTGGCCACGCCGGGAAGGGCATTCTGCTCGTGCAGGACCACCGGTATGCGCGCGCTCCAGGCGGCCAGATAGACCGGCATCGAGACATAGCCGCCGAAGCCGACGACGACATCGGCGTGCGCCTCGTGCAACAGCGCGCGGGCCTGCCGCACGGCCCCGAGCAGGCGCCCCGGCACGCTGAGCAGTGCCCTGCCGGGCTTGCGCGGCAGGGGCACCGCGGGGATGAGGCGCAGCTCGAGCCCGGCCTCGGGGATGACCCTCTTCTCCAGGCCTTTCGGAGTTCCCACGCACAGCAGCGAGACATGCGGGTCGAGTCGGCGCAATTGCTCGGCGGTGGCGATGAGGGGCGAGGTGTGACCGGCAGTCCCTCCGCCTGCCAGGACAACGCTGACCATTTCATCCCTTCCTGTCGATGACGGTGCTGATCCGCACCGGTGCCGCAGTGCGGCCCGAACTCTTGAGGGCCTGTCGGGCGGCCGGCTCGTGGCGAGCTGCGGCCAGCAGGACCCCGACGGCGACGAGGTCGGCCAGCAGGGCCGAGCCTCCATAGCTGATGAAGGGCAGGGGCACCCCGACCACCGGCAGCAGCTTCATCGCCATGGCGATGTTCATGCAGGCCTGGGCCATGAGCCAGGCCGTGGTGGCGGCCGATGCGAGGCGCCAGAATGGCCGATCGCTGTTGAGCGCTATCCGCAGTCCCGCCACGCCGAGCACGAGGAAGAGCCCGATGACGGTCAGCGTACCGAGCAGCCCCAGCTCCTCGCCGAGCACGGCGAAGACATAGTCATTGAGGGCGCCGTCGTACAGGCCGCCCCACTTGGCCCTCGAGGCACCAAGCCCTACTCCCCACCAGCCGCCGGTGGCCAGCGCGTAGATCGCATTGAGCGGCTGCTCGGAGGATCCGACCGTGGCCGAGCCGGACAGATAGGCCTCGACGCGTTGCAGGCGGGTCGGCCTCGAGACGATCATCGCCGCCACCCCGGCGGCGCCCACCGCGACCATCCCCAGCAGCGTCCAGACCGGGGCTCCGGCGAACCACAGGAGACTGAGCATGATGATCGCGATGATGATCGAGGTGCCAAGGTCACCGCCCAGCAGGACCAGGGCGAGGACGAGGCCGAAACCGAGTAGGAAGGGCATGAACAGGCGTTTGGGCTCGTTGAGGGTCCGGGTTCGATTGGCCAGGACGCCGGCCGCCCACAGGATGAGGGCGAGCTTGGCGAACTCGGAGGGCTGGATGCTCTGCCCGCCGATATAGAGCCAGTTGCGGTTCCCCTTGTTCGAGATGCCTGCGCGCGGTGTGCCCAGGGGGGTGAACAGCACAAGGGCTTCTGCGACGACGACACCGCCGAGCAAGAGCCAGCCCGCGAGCTTGAGGAACTCCTCGCCGCGCCGCGAGATCCAGATGGTGACGGGAATGCCGACACCCAGCCAGACGATCTGGCGGACGAAGAAGTAGTAGGGATCGCCCTGGTTGACCGCTGCATAGACCGACGATGAGCTGAGCACCATGAGGGCGCCCAAGGCCACGAGCAGCCCGGCCGAGGCGATGACGAGATAGTAGTTCGTCAGTGGCAGCGAAAGGGCTCGCTTCAGGCTGCCATCGCCAAGCGCACCCTCAGGCCCCGGCGCCACGCCGGCGGCATCGGGCCCATCGAGATCGTCCCGAGTCGACATCGCTTCCCCCCTGCCGGTGGCCCCTCGTTCTCGGCCCTGTGCCCATCGTTGTCCTGCGGCGCCGTGCCCATCGTTGTCCTGCGGCAACGTGCCCGTCATCTCCGCCCAACCCTCGATGATCACCCGTCCTGCCGACCGGTCACCTCTCGCACCGCTGCCACGAAGTCATCGCCCCTGGCGGCATATCCGGGCCAGATGTCCTTACTCGCGCATCCGGGTGCCATGAGCACGGTGTCACCCGGATGGGCCAGGCGCGCTGCCTCGCGCACCGCCTCGCCCATCACCGAGGGATCGGATCTGTCAAGTACGATGACCGGCACCTGGGGGGCGTGACGGCGCAGCGCATCGGCAACCACCCCACGGTCGACGCCCAGCAGCACGGCGGCCCGCAATCTGTCCTCGTGCCGGGTCACCAGCTCGTCGAAGGTCGTGCCCTTGGCCTGCCCTCCGGCAATCCAGACGATGTGCTCGAAGGCGCGCATCGAGGAATTGGCGGCGTGCGGATTGGTGGCCTTGGAGTCGTCGACCCAGCGCACTCCCTGGGCCTGCGCGACCGTCTCGATCCGGTGCCCGCCGAGGTGCAGATCGAGCAGGCCCTGTTTCACGGCCGAGGGGGGCACCCCGAAGCTGCGCACCAGGGCCGCGGCGGCCAACGCATTCTCCACATTGTGGGGCGCGAAGGGATGCACATCGTGCACATCGGCCAGTGGCAGCGCCGAGGTCTGGCGTTGCTGGACGAAGGCGCGGTCGACGATGAGATCGTCCACGATCCCGATGTTCGCGACCTGCGGTATGCCGGAGGTGAAGCCGATCGCCCGGGCCCCTTCGACGACATCGGCCTGCTCGACCATCTCGCGGGTCGCGGGCTCGGCAATGTTGTAGACGCAACTGTGCTGGACCCGATGGAAGATCTTGGCCTTGTCATGGCCATAGGCGGCCATCGCGGCGGCGGGGTCACCGGCGTAGGCGTACCACTCCAGGTGATCGGGGTGCAGATTGAGGACGGCCGCTGAGTGCAGGCTCAGCGAGTCCGACCAGTGCAGCTGGAAGCTGGACAGCTCCACGGCCAGCACCTCGTAGCCGACCGGGTCGTTGAGGGCCTCGATGATCGGACGGCCGATGTTTCCCACCGCAGCGGACCGAAGGCCCGCTGCCCGCAGCATCGAGTCGACCATCTGGGTGGTGGTCGTCTTGCCGTTGGTGCCGGTGATGCCGATCCAGGGCACCACATGGTCGGGGAACATGAGGCGCCACGCCAGTTCCGGTTCCCCCCAGATGGGCGTACCCGCGGCGCTGGCCGCCGCGAGCAGTGGCCAATCGGGCCGCCAGCCCGGCGAGGTGACCACGACATCGGTGGCCGCCGGCAGCTTCGCACTGGCCCCTGGCCCGAGTCGCACGGTGGCGCCCAGGGTTTCCAGCAGCGTTGCCCTCTCGTCCAGTGTCTTCGAGCGGCCGTCGTCGAGGACCGTGACCTTCGCCCCCAACTCCAGCATGGCATCGGCGGCCGCGAAGCCCGAACTGCCCAGGCCTGCCACCACGACGTGCCCGCGCTGCCACGGCGACAACCGATTCGCCGCAGCGATCCAATCCTGCTGAGAATTCACCAACCCCACACCCATGCGCCATAGAAGATACCGAGTGCCATGGCGACCGACACTCCGCAGATGATCCAGAAGCGAACGACCACGGTCGTCTCGGCCCAGCCGAGCAGTTCGAAGTGATGGTGCAGCGGCGCCATCTTAAAGACTCGCTTGCCCCCGGAGTATTTGAAGTAGCCGACCTGGATCATCACCGAGAGGGTCTCGATGACGAACAGCAGGCCGAGCACGACGAGCAGGATCTCGGTGCGGCTGAATATCGCCAGGCCGGCCATCGCGGCGCCGAGTCCCAGCGAGCCGGTGTCGCCGAGGAAGATCTTCGCCGGTTTCGCGTTCCACCACAGGAAGCCGAAACAGGCCGCTGCCAGCGCAATGGACACCACCGCCAGATCGGAGGGGTCGCGCACGTCATAGCAGCGGGCCAGGCGGGCCCCGGTGAGACACCACTGGTTCGAGGCGAAGATGCCCATGAGGGCGAAGGCGCCGAAGACCATGGTCGACGCACCGGTGGCCAGCCCGTCGAGTCCGTCGGTGAGGTTCACCGCATTGGAGAAGCCGGTAATGAGCAGGGTCATCCAGAAGATGGCGAGAACGACGGGAAGCCGCAGCCATTCGATGTCGTGCACGATCGAGATGTAGACGCTCGCAGGGCGGGCACCGACATTGCCGCTGGCGGCGGGGAAGAGCAGCGCCGCCCCGGAGAAGGCGACGCCCACCAGGACCTGACCGATGAGCTTGCCCCGCGGCGTCAGGCCGAGCGAGCGCTGCTTGGAGATCTTCGTCCAGTCATCCAGGAATCCGATGAAACCCGTAGCCGCGAGCAGGCCCAGGATGAGCAGCCCGGAGGCGGTGATTCGCGAACTGCTGATCAGGTGGGCGAGCAGATAGGCGGCCACGGTTGCCGCGATCACCACGGCACCACCCATCGTCGGGGTACCCCGCTTCGTGCGATGCGTGGTGGGACCGTCGTCGCGGATGAACTGGCCATAGCCCCGGTGGACGAGGAAGACGATGAGGTACTTCGTGCCGATCAGGGTGGCGACCAGCGAGATGACGCCTGCGGCGAGGATCGTGATCATCTGTGGATCCTCCCTTCAGCGCCACCGGCAGCGCGATCGAGCAACTGATCGGTGATCTCCTCGAGCTTCAGCACCCGGCTCGCCTTGACGAGCACGACATCACCGGGACACAACTCTATGAGACCTGCGACCTCCTGCTTGGCGGCGCGCCGCGCCCGGGCACCGGCGGACTGCGCCGCCCGGGCCACGATCTCACCGAACTCGCCGACGCCGATGACCTCGTCGATGCCCAGCTCGCCGGCCCGGGAGCCGACCGCGGCATGCAGAGCAGCTGACTGGGAGCCGAGCTCGGCCATATCGCCCAGGACAGCGATCGTCCGTGCTCCCGGGTGACTCCGGCGCCGTGCCCGGCCAATATCGGCCAGGGCACCCAGGGCGGCCTCGACCGACTCGGGGTTGGCGTTGTAGCAGTCATTGATGATCGCCGCGCCGCCCGCTGTCTCGTGGAGCTCCATGCGCAGCGGCGAACGCGTCGTGGCGTGGCTCAGCGCATCGGCCACCGCATCAAGACCGAGCCCTGCAGCCAGCGCCATCGTCGCTGCTGCCACCGCATTGGGCAGCTGGTGGGCGCCGATGAGGCCGAGTCGCACGCGCTGGCTGCTCTCCTCGTCCTCGGTGCGGGCATGCAGGGTGAAGCTGGCCCTGTCCAGGTCGTCGAAGGCGATCTGGGAGGCGCTCACGACAAGCTCGGCGCGCACCCGGCGCACATCCTGCTCGGACCCTCCCGGAGCCGCACACCAGCGGGCGATCCTGGCCCGGGTGCGGGCCTCCATGGCGTCGACGCGAGGATCGCCGGCGTTGAGGACGGCCCAGCCGTCCGGCGGGAGGGCCTCGAGGATCTCGCCCTTCGCCCGGGCTATCGCGTCGCGACTGCCGAACTCCCCGAGGTGGGCGGTGCCCACGTTGAGCACGGTGGAGATCGTCGGTGGCACGATGCGGCACAGCGCGGCGATGTGCCCGATTCCGCGGGCACCCATCTCGCTCACCAGAAAACGGGTCGTGTCGTCGAGGGCACAGGCGGTGAGCGGCACGCCGATCTCGTTGTTGTGGTTGCCCACCGGGCTCACCGTCGGTGCACTTGCCGCCAGCACCTGGGCGAGCAGGTCCTTGGTGGAGGTCTTGCCCGCCGAGCCTGTGATGGCGAAGGTCACGAGGCCGCGGCGGCGCTGCTCGTCGACCAGGCCGCGGGCAAGGGCGCTCAGGCCGGCAGCGGCCTGGGGGCTCACGAGGCAGGGCAGATCGGCGTCCACCGGGTGGCCGACCAGCGCTGCGCCGGCACCGGCCCTGCCTGCCGCCGGGGCAAGATCCGCACCATCCACGTGCTCCCCCGGCAGCCCGACGAACAGGGCGCCCGGGCTGACCTGGCGGGTGTCGATGACGACCTCGGGCCCGACCCGGACTGCGGGGTCGCCCTCGATCCTGCAGGGGCAGCCCTGGTCCTCGATCAGTCGGGCGATCTCGCCCACGGTTCGGCTGAGCACGTCAGTGTCCCTTCGATTCTGGGTGCATCCGTCCCCACAGCTGGGTGATGACCGCGACGTCGTCGAAGGGGTGGAGCACGCCCTCGATCTCCTGGGTCTTCTCATGTCCCTTGCCCAGGACGGCGAGCGCATCGCCTGGCTGGGCCATCGCCAGCGCCAGCTCGAGGGCATGCTGTCGATCCTGCCCGTCCAGCACCTGGACACCGCGGTGACCCTGCGCGCCCGCCAGCACCTGGGCGCGGATCGCCGCGGGGTCCTCGCTGCGGGGATTGTCGTCGGTGACGATGACCACATCGGCGTGCTCGGCGGCGACCCGGCCCATCGGCTCGCGCTTGGCCCGGTCCCGGTCGCCGCCGGCCCCCAGGACGACGATGCGGCGTCCGGGCAGGGCGGCCAGCGCCGATTCGACGGCCTGGGGGGTGTGCGCGAAGTCCACATAGACCCGTGGCGCCTGTGGGCCGAGATCGACGTGCTGCATACGCCCGGGCACCTGGGCCCGGGCCAGCCCTGGCAGGGCGGCGTCGAGGTCGATGCCCGCGCGATCGAGGATTGCCACACAGGTGGCGGCGTTCGCCACGTTGTAGCGTCCGGGCAGCGCGATATCGAAGCTCAGCGGGCGCCCGGCGGCGTCCATCTCGATGTGCTCGCCTCCACCGGGAGTGGGTCGCCAGGCGAGCACCCGGTAGTTGCGGGCGGGGTCGAAACCCGTGCTCACGAACGGAGGCCGGCCTGCGCGCCCGGCTCGCCCGGCAAGGATCCGGCCCCATGGGTCGTCGGTATTGATGACCGCCTGCCGGCACATCGCGGCGGTGAACAGGGTGGCCTTCGCCTCGAAATAGGCTTCCTGGGTCTTGTGGAAGTCGAGGTGGTCACGGCCCAGATTGGTGAATGCGGCTATATCGAAACGCAGCCCGTCGACCCTCTTCTGGGCCAGCGCCACCGAGCTGGCCTCCATGACAACGGCATCGGCACCGCCCTGGCGCATGACGGCGAACAGGGCATGCAGATCGCTGGACTCCGGTGTGGTGATCGTGGTGCGCGCGCTGGGCAATGGCTGCCCGCCGAGGCGGAAGCCGATGGTGCCGATGGTGCCGACCCGGTGCCCAGCAGCGGCGAGCGCGGCCTCCACGAGGAAGGCGGTCGTGGTCTTCCCGTTCGTCCCGGTCAGGCCGATCATGAGCATCTCGCGCGCGGGGTGGCCGAACAGCCGGGCGGCGATCACGGCCATCGCATGGCGCGGGTCAGGGGCAACAGCCAGTGGCAGCTTCTCTCCGCTCACCAGCCCTGCCCCGACCGGATCGGTGAGGACGGCGACTGCGCCGTGTGCCACTGCCTGCGCGGCGAACCGTGCCCCGTGGGTGCGGGTGCCGGGCAGGGCGATGTACAGCGTCCCGGGCCCGGCGGCGCGAGAATCGAGCTCGACATCGCCGACCAGGGCCTGCAGGGCCCCGGGGCTGAGCGTGACATCCAGGCCAGCGCACAGCTCGTTGAGCGGACGGGCGGGCAGACCGACCGGGCGCAGGGCGCGGTTGATGGGCGTGGGGTTATCGGTGCTGTTCATCACGGCTCGTAGGTGAGGGGTTCGGTGTCGACGGGGACGTTTGCCTGCGGGAGCACGCCATATCTCGGCAGCGCCAGCTCCATGAGTTCCCGCGAGACCGGCCCAGCGGCGGTGGCGCCGTACTGGCCGTGCACATTGATCACTGTGTACACGAGAATCTGGGGATCCTCGAGGGGCGCGACAGTGACATAGGAGGACATGTACAGGTCATTATCATAACGGCCGGTCGCGGAGTCGATTGTCTGCGCGGTGCCGGACTTGCCGCCCATCCGGTATCCCGGGATCATTCTCGAGGCCTGCCCGGTGCCTCCGGCCGTGACCGCCTCCATGGCCTCGCGCACCTCGGCACTCGCCTGTTCGGAGATCACCCGGTGCGAGCTGGTGGCTGGCAGGCCCACTGGGTGGCCCGAGCCGTCGGTGGCCGATTTGAGCAGTGTCGGGGAGTGGTACACCCCGCCATTCGTCACTGCTGCCAGGCCTGCCGCCATCTGCACGGCCGTGACCGAAAGCCCTTGCCCGAAGGCGATCTGGTCCCTCGTGTAATCGGCCATATCGGGCGGCGGCAGGTACCCGGAGCCCTCACCGGGCTGCTGGATGCCACTGGGAGAGCCCAGCCCGAAGCTCGCCAGGTAGCGGCGCAGCTCGGCCTTGTCCATCTGGCGGGCAAGCAGCGCAGCACCGATGTTGGACGAGTAGTACATGACCCCGCGCACGGTCAGGTCGGCGCTGTGCACCGAGGCGTCATTGATGGTGCCCCCTCCCGAGCTGAGCGTGCCGGGGACCTGGACCTTCGTGCCGGGGGTGATGATGCCGGCGTCCATGAGCGCTGCAATGGTGAAGACCTTTTGGACCGAGCCTGGCTCATAGGCATCGGTGACCGCGCGGTTGCCCAGGTTCGCCGCGGAGGCGGCACCGGGGTTGTTGGAGTCATAGCTCGGAGTGGTCGCCAGGGCGAGCAGCTCGCCGGTCTTGACGTTCATGACGATCGTGGTGCCCGACAGCCCCTTGGTCTTCGCAACCTGAGCGTTCAGCAGCTGCTGGGCCTGGTACTGCAGTCCCGCATCGAGCGTGAGCTCATAGCTGGTACCGTTCTGCGCGGCCTTAAGGGTGGAGTGGCCCAGGGGGATCCGGCCGTACTGACCCGACTCGAACTGCTCGGAGCCGGGAAGGCCGGCCAGGCTGGTGTTGAGGTAGTACTCCAGGCCCGCTGCGCCCTGGCCCTCGGAGTTGACGAAGCCCACGACATTGGACGCGAGCGTGCCCGAAGGATAGACGCGGATCGGGTCGTCTTCCTTGGAGATGCCGTTGAGTCCCCCCTCGTCGCCCAGAGCATCCTTGACCGACGCCAGTCCCGCCTGCAACTGGAGATAGGTGTCGGCGGGCACGTTGACGGCGAGTACCTCATAGCGGTCGGGTGTGCCATCGGGCTGGCTCGTCCTGCGAAGGCTCGGCAAGTAGTCCGAGACCGAGCCACCGAGATATCTGACCAGCACTGTGGCGATCTGGCGTGGCGTCTGTTCGCCGAGGCGCGCCTTCTCCTCGGCGTCGAGGGAGATGGGGTTGAGCCCATTCGTGGCGATCGAGACCGGGTCCGCGACGACCTTGACCGCCGGCTGCGTGCCGGCGAGCACTTCGCCGTTGCGATCCGTGATCGAGCCGCGGGTGGGGGCGAGCACCCGCTTCTGGGTCATCTTTTCCGCAGCGGCGGCGGCATTCGCCGCTGAATCGAAACCTTGGAGGGTGACCGCCCGGCCGGCGATCAGCGTGACGACGATCGCCATCGCCAGCAGGAAGATCCGGATTCGCAGGCTCGTCGAGCCGAGATGCAGCCGCCACGGTCTCTTCTCGGACTTCGGCCTGCGGCGGGTGCGCGGGGCAGCGGTGGCCGCTCTAGCACGCGCGCTTGCGGCGCGCTGGCGCGCCTGGTCGTGGGGGCGCTGGCGCGCCTGGTCATGGGGGTGCTGCCCGGTGGCCGGGCGCCCGCCCGAAGGAGTCTGCTGTTTCGGCGTGTGGCGCTGGCCTCGCGGGCCATGGTTCTGGGAGCCGGCCATCAGGGCGTCCCGGTGGTGCTCGCGCCGCTCGGAGCGTCCGACGATCCGGGCCGGGACCCCGCAGCTGCGCCTGGCGTCGCAGTATTCGTGGCGCCCGCCGGCGTGGTATTGGTAGCGCCCGCCGGCGCGGTATTCGTCGCGCCCGCCGACGCAGTGGACATGGCGCCCGCCGACGCCGAGCTCGTCGGGGTGCTGGATGGCGCCGCGCCGCTCTCAGCAGTTGGCTGGGTGGCAGCCGGCTCGCCGCTGTCCACGATCGAGATCTCGGAGCTCGGCGAGGGCACGGCGGACGCCACCGCCACGCCGGGCATCTCGGTGCCCGTGGCCGGCGTGGGTGTGCCGTGGACCTGGCCCGAGGGCATCTGGATGATCACCGGGTTGGGATTGGGCACCATGCCCAGGTTCGCTGCCTTGGCGGCGAGCACGGTGGTCGTACCGAGCTGGTCGACCTCCCCCTGCAACAGGTCCTGGTGGTAGCCGGCGGCCTGGGCGGAAGCACGCAGGTCTTCCAGGGTGGATTCCTGCTGCTGGATGGAGGTGTTGACGATGAGGATGGCGGCCATCCCCAGCCCGAGGATGACCAGCAGCAGGAGGGCGAAGGGGATACCCGCCAGCGTGGTGCGATGCGGGGCGGCCGGCCCCCGGGAACCGCTGCGCCGGTCGTCGGTGTCGGAACTCATCGCCGTCCTCCGGTGCTCTCGGCGCGGATCCGGCGCAGCACGCGGAGTCGCGCCGAGGCAGATCGCGGATTGGCCGCCAGCTCCTCGGCCGAGGGCCGCTGGGCACCGTGGGTGACGAGGGCGAAGCGGGCGGCGAGCTCGTCGGGCACGACGGGCAGGCCCGCGGGGGCACTGTCCTGGCTCGCCTTCGCGAAGACCTGCTTGACGATGCGGTCCTCCAGGGAGTGATAGGCCAAGACGGCGAGGCGCGCGCCCACTGTCATGCGCGCAAGTACATGTGGCAGCACGGCCTGCAAGACTTTCAGTTCCCCGTTCACCTCGATGCGCAGGGCCTGGAAGGTGCGTCGGGCGGGGTGCCCGCTGGACCTCGCCCGGACGGCTGCCGGGATGGCGGACTCGATGACGCGCACGAGCCGCGCGGAGTTCTCGAAGGGAGCCTTCTCGCGTTCGGCGACGATGGCACGCACGATCCGGGCAGCCTGTCGTTCCTCGCCGTACTCGCGGAGCACGCCGACCAGCCTGCCCGGCTCGTAGTCATTGAGCACCCGGGCGGCGGTGAGTTCGTTGCGATCGTCCATCCGCATGTCGAGTGGTGCATCGGTTCGGTAGGCGAAGCCGCGCTCCGGGCGATCGATCTGCAGACTCGACAGACCAAGGTCGAGCAGCATCGCGTCGAGGCTGTGCACGCCCAGGTCATCGAGCACCCGGGGCAGCTCGTCGAAGCGGGCCCGGACCAGATGTGCGCGCCCTCCGAAGCGGTCCAGTCGACGTGCCGCCAGGGCCAGGGCGTCACCATCCTGGTCGATGCCGATCAGCCGGGCTCTCGGGTTGGCCTGCAGGATGAGGCTCGCATGCCCGGCCAAGCCCACAGTCCCGTCGACGTAGACGGCACCCTCGTGGTCCAGGGCAGGTGAGAGGAGTTCGACGACCTGTTCGGACATCACCGGGATGTGGATGGCGGATGGGTCGGGATGGGCCGCAGCTGTCGTGGGAGGTATGGACTGCGCCATTGCCTCTCCTCCCTGACTCGACACGTCCCCGACCCGGCACTGCGGCATCCGGTTCCAACCCGGACCTGTCAGGTCACCTGGTGCCGGGGAAGGTGCACCAGGGGGCCAGGCCCGGGCTGAAGCCGCATGCCGCAGTCAGCGACCGGCGTCGTTTGTGAGGATCTCCTCGTTCATGGCGGCGAAGGCGTCCTCCTGCGCGGCGGAGTAGGCCTGCCAACCGGCGGCATCCCAGACCTCGACCCGATTGATGGCACCGGCCACCACGATGTCCTTGTCCAAGGCTGCGTACGCGCGCAGCATTGGAGGGATCGTGACCCGCCCCTGCTTGTCCGGGATCTCGTCGCTGGCCCCGGCTGCCAGCATGCGCTGGTAGTCGCGGACCTGCTTGAGGGTCGCGGGTGCGGTGCTCACCGGTTGGGTCATGGTGACGAAGGTTGCCATCGGGTAGATGGCCAGACAGCGGTCCTGGGACCGCGTGATGACCAGACCCTCGGCGAGCTCGTCGCGAAACTTTGCCGGAAGGAAGAACCGGCCCTTCTCATCGAGCTTGGGGGTGTACGTGCCCAAAAACATTGGGTCCCCCTCGCTCCCCGATCAGGGTCAAGTGCTCCACTACGCGCCACGTTACTCCACTTTCCTCCACCAGGCGACCAGAACGCTCCCCTCGAGGGCACGTCCCGCGGGCACGAAAAACCCCCGGGCGGGCACCCGGGGGTTGCAGGGGAATCAGGGACAGGGCTCAGGGCTCCTCGCCGTTTTGGCGGCGGCGCCAGCGGTCCTCCATCTTGTTCATGAAGGCTCCCGAGGAGGGGGGCTGCTTCTTCGGGCTTCTCGGGCCTTTGGAGCCCCTCGCAGGGACATGACTGGCCCGGTGCCAGGCGCCCAGTGCGAGGACCGCGCACCCGAGCATGACGACGAAGCCGATGACGCTGATCACCCACATGGTCTGGATGCCTGCCACCAGCAGGACCAGGCCCACGAGAAACCCCAAGCCGGCTAGACCGGCGCGGCGGCCGTGGACCTGACGCGGCGACCGCGAGCTGCCCAGGGTGTGTGCCAAGCGCGGATCGTCTGCCACAAGCGATGCTTCAAGTTCTTTGAGCATCCTCTGCTCTTCATCGGACAGGGGCATCACACGCCTCCTTCATCGGCGTTGATCTTCAATGTCACCATTCTATGGCGCGGGAGGAAGGAAAGGTGCGTCAACGGGTTTCGCTGTCAGACTTGCCCTCTGCACGGCCCGGGGGCCGAACTTGGCGATCACCGAGTCGGCAGCCAGCTCGGCCTCGCGCATCCCGCGCTCGGGCTCGTCCAGGGTGGGCTGCCGGTAGGCCGACCCGCTGGGCACCAGCCGGCTCACCCGCACCCCCACTCTCCTCACTCGGGCCCGTTGCAAGCCCAGCGCCTCGAAGAGCCGACAGGAGCGGGCGTAGATCTCGTCGGTGACGTCGCTGGGCTCGCCCAGGCCGCTGCTGCGGGTGAGCGTCGTGAAGTCCGCGAAACGCACATCGACGGTGACGGTCCGTCCGCAGGCCCCCGCCCCTCGCAGCCGGGTTGCCACCCTGGACGACAGGCGCAGCAGTTCCGTGCGCACCAGCCCGGGATCGTCGGTGTCGCGGGGGAAGGTGGTCTGGGCGCCGATGCTCTGCTCGGGGACCTGCTCGATGACAGGATCGTCGTCGCGCCCCCAGGCCAGCTCGGACAACCACTGCCCAGTCCGGTCGCCGAAGGCCCGGCGAAGCGTGGCCAGCGGAGTGTGCGCAAGGTGGCCCACGGTCTTCAGGCCGAGCCGGTGCAGTCTCTCGGTCATGACCGGGCCTACGCCGATCAGCTGCTCGACAGGCAAAGGGTGCAGAAAGGCGACCACCTCTTCGGCGCCGATCAGGAGCAGGCCGTCGGGCTTGGCACGGGTGCTGGCCATCTTGGCGAGCATCTTGCTCGGGGCGATACCGACCGAGCAGGTGATGGACTGCTCGTCGAAAACTTTGGCCCGCACCATCTCGCCGATCAGCCTCGGCGGACCCAGGCGACGCCGGGAACCGCCGATATCGAGGAAGGCCTCGTCGATGCTCGCCGCCTCCACCTTCCGCGTGATGGTGCCGAACAGCGCGAAGACGCTGGCCGAGACGGCGGCGTAGTGATCGAAGTCAGGAGGGACGACGACGCCGCGCGGGCACAACCGCAGGGCACGCCCCGAGGGCATTCCGCCTGACACCCCATGGCTGCGGGCCAGATAGTTCGCGCTCAGCACCACCCCCCGCTCCGCGCCGCCCACCCAGAAGGGCACATCCGCCAGCTCCGGGCGGCGCACCTGCTCCACGGAGGCATAGAAGGCATCCATGTCGACGTGCATGATGATCGAGGGAGATCCTGCCGATGCGCCCGCCGAGTGGCCACCCGGCGGGGCAGCTGGCGCGCTCATGGGCCCGAACTCCCCGGGCTGGCGTGCCATAGCTTGCGCGGGGCCGCTGCCGGTGAGTCGCCGGCTACCGCGATGTCGGCATAGGGAGACTGGACGAACCCGCTGGGATGGAGAAGCATACGCCGCGCTCCGGCGGACTGCCCGGACGCCCCGGGCGTCCACGCCAGCCGGGCGCGAACTGCCTCCATGGCGCCCGCCCGACCACGGTCGGCCAGCACCCGGCAGTAGCCCTCGTAGATCTCAGCCAGGTCCCAGGCGCCGCTGCCGGTGAGAGAGATGCCACGCGGGCCGGTGCGCCGGATCTCACCGCGTGCCAGCAGCAGCCACGAGCTGAAGACCGTGCCGGCATAGGGGTCCTGCGCGTCCTCGAAGAAGGTGACATCGCACGGCCCGGTGCCATCGTCGAGGCTGAGGAAGACGACACGGCGACCCGAGCGCACCGGCGGTGTCTGGGTGGCGATCTTGACCCCGGCGACAAGGACCTCGTCGCGGTTGCGGCGATCGAACAGCCGGCTGGCCGGCACCACGCCGAGGGCGTCGAGCAGCTCGCGGTAGAACTCGACGATGTGGCGGCTCACGTCCATGCCGAGCACGGCGATCTCTGCCCGGGTGCGCTCTGCCCGTGACATCTCGGGCAGCCCGCTGGGCACCACATCGCCCGGCTGACCAGCTCTCGGGCCGGCTGTCCCGCCGTCTCGCGAGGTGAAGTCGAAGCTGGGCTGGCCCGCCGAGGGGACATGCGCGCGGCGCGAGGCCCTGGCCTCACGATTCAGCTCGGCCAGCGCCAGCAACAGGTCACGGCGGGTGGTGCCGCCCCACCGTTGGCTGTCGGGGTCGATACCGTAGAGGGCGTCAAATCCGCCGACGAGGATGAGGTTCTCGGTCACCGGTGCGCTCACCGCGGCGCGGGTGACGAAGTCCGACAGCCCGGTGTAGGGCTGGCCGGCGACGATCCGCATGATCTCTTCGTCGCTGATGTCCTTGACATCGGCCAGCGCCAGCCGGATCGCCCAGCCCCTCGCATCGGGCAGCCCGCAGGCGACCGCGGGGGCGCCGGGATCGGGAGCCACTCGCAGGGCGTGGAAGACGCCATCGCAGGCATTCACGTCGATCCCGAGAATCTCGATGTTCATCCGCCGCGCCTCCTCGAGAAGCAGGCGCTTGGGATACATGCCCGGATCGTGGGTGAGGATTCCGGCAAGAAAGGGTGCCGGCCAGTGGCATTTCAGCCAGGCCGACTGATAGGTGGGCAGTGCAAAGGCTGCGGCATGAGCCTTGCAGAAACCGAAGGACGCGAAGGAGGCGAGCACCTGCCAGATCCGCTCGGCATCACGGGCTTCGTAGCCCTGTACGCGCGCCCGGGACAGGAACCAGTCGCGGGTGCGTTGCTGCCCCTCGGGGCTGCCGAGCGCCCGGCGGACCTCATCGGCCAGGGCCAGGGTGACACCGGTAAGGGCCGCGATGATCTTGATGACCTGCTCGTGGAAGACGACCACGCCATAGGTCTCCTCGAGGATGGGGCGCAACCGCTCGTGCAGCCAGCGCGGTGGCGACCAGCCGGCCCTGGCGTCGAGGAAGGGGATGACCATGTCCGATTTCACCGGGCCGGGGCGAAACAATGAGATGTCGATGATGATGTCATTGAAATCGCTGGGCCCGAACTTGCCGACGAGCTCGCGCTGGCCAGGCGACTCGATCTGGAAACAGCCCAGGGTCTGGGAATGGGCGATGAGTTCGTAGACCTCGGGGTCGTCGAAGGGTTCCAGTTCGTCGATTCGCGGTACCTCTTCGGGACCTTCGATGCAGCCGATCTCGTCGAGGGTGTGCGCCATGGCCGACTGCATCCGCACGCCGAGGATGTCGAGCTTGAGCAGGCCGATGGCCTCGACCTCGTCCTTGGCGAACTGGCTCATCGGGAAACCGCTGGCACTGGTCTGCACCGGGGTGCGGTCGAGCAAACGCTGGTCGGAGATGATCACACCGCAGGGATGCAGCGCCAGATGACGGGGCAGCCCGTCCAATCCCTCGACGAGATCGAAGACCATGCCCAGTCTTTCCTCGGTGAGCCCCGAGCGGCGCAGCTCGGGCAGCTCGCGCACGGCATGGCGCACGTCACGGGCACGGATGTGCGGGAAGGCCTTCGCCAGCGCATCGATCTCGCCGGGCGACATGCTCAGCGCCGCTGCGACATCGCGCAGCGCATGGCGCACCCGGTAGGTCTCGACCATTGCGACACAGGCAACTCTGTCGTGCCCGAAGCGTTCGAGCACCATGCGATAGATGTCGGTGCGCCGCGCCGATTCCACATCGAGATCGATATCGGGCAGCGCGCTGCGCAGGGGTGACAGAAAACGTTCCATGACCAGGCCGTAGGCCATCGGCTCGATTCCCGAGATGCCCAGCAGGTAGTCGACCAGGCTGCCCACCCCCGAGCCCCTGGCCGTGCACCGCAGGCCCGCGCCGTGCACCATATCGACGACCTGGGCAATGGTGAGGAAGTAGGACGAGAAGCCGAGCCCCTCGATCACCTCGAGCTCGCTGCGCAGCCTGTCGGCCGCACTCGGATCGGCTCCGTAGCGCTGCGCCAGCCCCACCCGGCAGCGTTCGCGCAGGATGGCCTCGGCGCCCGGAACCGGCGGAAGGTGGATCTCGCCAAGCCCGATGTCGGCCACCGGGTCGAGCATGCATTCCCTGGCCAGCGCGCCAGTCATGGCGAGCAGCCCCTGTCCTGCGTCATCGCGCCCAGCAAGAGCGCTGATCCTGGCCGCCAGCCCGGACATCCGGGCCCCGTCCTTGAGCCAGTCCTCCCCGGTGCGCTGCGCAGTGCTGCGGACACTGAGCGGTGTGAGCCGGCGCGCGGCGTCGAGCACATCGCACAGCGGAGCCTGGCCGGGTCGGGTCATCCTCACGTGGTTGGTGAGCACGCAGCCCAGGTGGTGGGCGTCCGCGAAGCGCAGCATGGCTGCTGCCGCCATCTCGCAGTACGCCCCGGAGCCGGCGAGCAGATCGGCCACCGCGATGGTGATCCGCTCGTGGGGCACGGCCTCACGCCAGCGGGCCAGCTCGCGCTCGGCACCGGCCTCGTCGCCCCGGATGAGCAGCCGCCCGATGCCCGAGTCGGGGCCGAGCAGCACGCTGAGCTGGCCAGCTGCGGCCCATTGCCCGACCACTGCGGCGCTGACCAGCGGCTTGCCGCGTTCCCCAGCGCCGTGGGCGGCGCTGACCAGCCGGCACAGCGCCGCCCAGCCCTGCCGCGAGCGGGCCAGCACAACCACCCGTGGTAGCTGCTCATCGCGCAGGCGCCCGCCCTTGGCCGGGTTCGCCCGGCGCGACGCCGCTACGCCCGCCTCGGCGCCCGGCACTGCCAGGTCGACCCCGATCACCGGGGCGATACCGGCATCGCGACATGCCTGGGCGAAGCCGACGGCTCCGTACAGACCATCGCGGTCGGTGAGTCCCAGCGCATCCATCCCCATCGAGGCGGCTGCCTCGACCAGTTCAGCCGGCTGGCTGGCGCCGTACTGCAGGGAGAAGGCCGAGGCGACGCGCAGGTGGACGAACGGCGTGCCCTCCCCCTGGGCTCCGGCTCCCCTCGCGCTCCTGCTGCCAGGCATCTCAGTCCACCGCCGCGACGAGCGTCCAGGAGTCGCGCCAGCAGGCCAGCTCGTAGACCCCGTGGTAGGGCCCCGAGCTGGCATCGACTCGCCACAACCGGCGCTGCAGGGGGCCCGTGGCGATGCGGTCCGTGGGACCATCGCCGCGGGGGGCAACCAGCCACCACGGCATCGTCTCCACCCACTCACGCTGGACCGACTCCACCCGCCAGATCCGCGAGCGCCACACGAAACGGGTAGGACAGCCGTCGACCGGCTCGCACGCAATGGTCTGCTCGTAGCTGCGCATGCTGTCCCCTCACCCGAACGTCATTGCCAACCCACGGGCATCCCTCGCCCGAGGGGCCCGATGGCCAGCCCTCACCGGAGATGCTATTCGAACACACATTCGAGGCTAGGGGCAGGGTCAAGGCCGTGCAAGTCCGTGGACAGCGCCGTGCCCGGGAGATTCTGCGATCTGGCCGGCCCCTCCCGGCCGATTCGGAGCCGGAGTAAAGTTGACCGACCCGTGGAACAGGAACCTGAGACTGTGAATGAACCCGTACCACAAGACGATGCCGCCGTCCTCCGTCACGAGCTGGCCGTCGAACAACACCATGTGAATCACGTCTACGAACGTCTCGCGGTGGCTGCCGTCGAGGCGCGCAATGTGGAGGCAGAGAGCCGGGCCCGGTTCACCAGTGACCGCGGCGACTGGCTGCGCGAGGAGAGCGGCACTGCGCTGTTCGAACGCGATGCCTTCGCCTACCAGGCCGCCAAGCGCCTGGCGGTGCTGGACGAGGAGCACGAGGGCCTCGTCTTCGGCCGCCTCGATCTCAATCGCGACGACGAGACCCGCTATATCGGCCGCCTCGGAGTACGCGACGAGGACTACGAGCCCCTGGTCATCGACTGGCGAGCCCCCGCCGCCGAGCCCTTCTACCGCGCCACCCCCACCAATCCGATGGGAGTGGTGCGCCGGCGCGTCCTGCGCTGCCGCGATGACAAGGTGATCAGCCTCGAGGACGATCTGCTCGACACCGACTCGCAGACCGATCTGACGATCATCGGCGAGGGGGCGCTGATGGCCTCGCTGAGCCGGGCCCGCGGCGCGCACATGCGCAGCATCGTGGCCACCATCCAGGCCGAGCAGGACGAGGCGATCCGCGCCCCCTATCAGGGCATCACGACCATCGCCGGAGGCCCTGGCACCGGCAAGACGGTCGTTGCTCTGCACCGGGCCGCCTATCTGCTGTACACCCACCGCAAGCGCCTGGAGCGCGGCGGCGTGCTCGTGGTGGGGCCCTCCGATCTGTTCATGAACTACATCGAACGCGTGCTGCCCGGGCTGGGCGAGGACGCCGTGACGCTGCGCAGCATCGGCCGCGTCGCCGAGGACGTCCTCGGTATCGGATCAGAACGCCAGGACGAGGCAGCCGCCGCGATCCTCAAGGGATCGCCATCGATGGTGAAGCTGCTGCGCCGGCTCGTGAACGCCCCTGTGGTCGCCGAACCTGCCCAGCTGCTGAGGGTGAGCATCAAGGGCGAGATCCTCCATGTGGACGCCAAGACCCTGGCAGGACTACGCAACCAGGTACTCGCCAGCCGGAAGGTGAACCAGGCCCGCGAGCTGGCCGAACGAGTCCTGCTCGACAACCTCCATGCGCGCCTTCCCGAGTCGATCGCCGATATCGAACGCGACGAGTTCGACGAGCAGATCACCTCCCAGGCGAGCTGGCGGATGTTCATGCACGCCTGGTGGCCCACCCTCTCCGCCGAGCAGGCTCTCGCCCGGCTGGCGGAGCCCGCAGTGCTGGCCACGGTGGCCGAGGGCATCCTCGACCCCGACGCGCAGGAGCTGCTGGCGGGATCATTGCAGCATGCCCGCGGCTACATTCCCGACGCCGGCCGGCCCCGCCCGCAGTGGACGGTCAGTGACATCGCGTTGCTCGACGAGCTGGCCGATATCCTCGGGCCAGTTCCCGCCCCTGTCGAGGAGGAGCCCTCGCTGTTCGTCGATTCGAGCCGGGCGGAGCTCGTGACCACCGCCGATCTGCTCAGCGACCGGCGCGAACCCGACGAGGACATGCACAACTACTACTCGCACGTGCTCGTCGACGAGGCCCAGGACATCACGCCGATGCAGTGGCGGATGATACGGCGTCGCGGACCGCAGGCGAGCTGGACGATCGTCGGCGACCCGGCGCAGAGTTCCTATCCCGATACGAAGCAGACGGAGAATGCGCTGCGCGAGCTGGCCGGACGCGCCCCCCAGCGCACCTTCCGGCTCGCCACGAACTACCGCAGCCCCGCCGAGGTGATGGATCTGGCGGGTCGCTATATCCGCTCCCACCTGCCCTCGGCCGAGTTGCCGAACGCCGTGCGCAGCACCGGAATCGAGCCGGAGCTGCTGTCCACCGACGAAGCGGGGTTGACCGCCCGGGTCGAGGAGCTGGTCACCCGGCTGATCGGCCAGGTGGAGGGCACTGTGGGGGTCATCGTCCCAGCGAGCCGTCTGGACGCCATCGGGGCACTCGACCTGGACGCCGGCACCGGGCGTGTCTCGGTGATCAGCCCCTTGCAGGCGAAGGGCCTGGAATACGATGCGGTGCTCGTGGTGAGCCCCGACGACATCGTGGCCGAGGCGCCGGGGGGCCCGCGGGTGCTCTACGTGGCGCTGACCCGACCGACCCAACGTCTCGTGACGCTCGACCTCAGTGGCGCGAAGCCAGGAGCCTGGCGAGAATCTCTCGGGTAGCCACTGAGCGGTTCTGGGTAAAGAAGTGCAGCCCGGGCACGCCGTCGCCGAGCAGCTCGGTGGCGAGTTCGGCGCAGATCTGGGAGCCGACCTGACGCACCCGCTCGGGGTCCGATGCAACGGCCCCCAGCCTGGTGCGCAGGTGCTCGGGCAGCGGCGCACCGGACAGTTCGGCGAACTTGTCGAGCTGGCGGATGGTGGTCACCGGCATGACACCGGCAAGCACGGGCAGAGTGCAGCCGGCCGCCCGCATCCGGGAGACGAGCTCGCGGTAGCTGCCGGGGCGGAAGAACAGCTGGGTGATGGCGAACTCGGCCCCGGCCGCCTGCTTGGCGCACAGCGCCGCCACATCGTCGCCGGGAGTCGAGCCCGGGTGGATGTCGGGGAATGCGGCCACGCCCACGCAGAAGTCGCCCCGGCTCTTCACCAGTTCCACCAGTTCGGTGGCATTGCGCAGGCCGTGTGGATGGGGCTGCCAGCAGGCCAGCGGGCCGCCGGGCATGTCACCGCGCAGGGCCAGGATATGGCGGACTCCCAGCTCGCCGTAGGTGTCGATCACCTCTTCGAGCTGGGTGACGCTCTGGGCGGTACAGGTGAGATGGCCCACCACGCGCAGCCCGGTGGACTCCACGATGTCGCGCACTGCGCCAAGGGTGCGTTCGCGGCTCGAGCCGTTGGCACCGTAGGTCACCGAGACGAAATCGGGGTGCAGGGGTTCGAGTTCGCGGATCGCGCGGTGCAGCACCACCGCCCCGGCATCATCGCGCGGAGGGAAGAACTCGACGCTGAAGGTGGGGCGGGTCACCCTCATGAGCAACCCGGCGAAGTTCTCCTCGCGTCGGTGGTCGTCGCGGTGCCTGGCGTCCATCGCACTCGGGCGGAAACTGGTCTCCACGCGCAACAGGCTATGCCAGCAGCCGGTTAGGCTTCGCCTCGTGTCCATTCGTGGCTTCTCCCCCGATGACCCTGCCGGTGCTGCCTTCCGCGCCGCCATCGCCCGGCATATCGAGCTGTTCGGCGCCCGGATGCAGGCGCGGCTGCACCAGATCAGTCCGCTGCTGGAACCGCTGGCGGAGCTCACCGGTAGTTTTCTCGCCGGCGGCAAGAGGCTGCGGCCGGCCTTCGGATATTGGGGGCACGCCGCGGTGGCCGGGCAGCCGGACGATCCGGCGCCGCTGCTGGACGCGCTGGCCAGCTTCGAGTTGCTGCACGCCTCGGCGCTCGTGCACGACGACGTGATCGACGACTCCGACACACGCCGTGGACAGCCATCCGCGCATCGTCGTCTGGAGAGCTGGCACCGCAGCCACCGAGGCTGCGGCGATGCAGCCGGTTTCGGGCGTGCCGGCGCGATCCTGCTGGGGGACCTGCTCGCCGCATGGTCGGTGGAGTGCGTCGAGACGAGCGGTCTGGGCCCCCAGGCTCTGGCGCGCGCCCGTCCTCTCCTCGATTCGGTGCGCACGGAGGTGAACGCCGGCCAGTTCCTCGACATGGTGGCCGAGGCCGGGCTCGACGCAGGCCGCGACGCAGTCGCGATCGCCCAGCAGGTCGTGGAGTTCAAGACGGCGCGCTACACGGTGACCCGCCCCCTTCAGTTCGGGGCGGCCCTCGCCGGCGCCGGACCTGAGCTGCTGGAGGGGCTCGCGGCACTGGGTTCGCCGCTCGGCCGGGCCTTCCAGTTCCGCGATGACCTGCTGGGTGTCTTCGGCGATGAGCAGCGCACCGGCAAACCCGCCGGGGACGATCTGCGGGAGGGCAAGCGCACCGTCTTGGTGGCCGAGGGGATCGCCCGGCGACCCGAGCTCGCCGGGCTGCTGGGACATCCCCTGGATCGGGCGCAATTGGATCGGGCACGTGCGCTGCTCATCGGCTCCGGGGCCGTCGAGGCGGTGGAGACCCGTATCGGCCAGGACGCTGCACAGGCGCGTGCGGTGCTGGGCAGGCTCGAGATCACCGACGACGGCCGGCGGGCGCTGGGCGGGCTCATCGAGGCCTGCGTGACTCGGGACGCCTGAGCCGGCTCGGGCCACCGCCTCGCCCGCCGCTGGCCCGGGCCCGGCGCGCCGACGCCAGCGCTCACCGAAGAGGCGTCTGACTACCCCGGCCCTGTCTAGACTGGTCCTAGGCTGACACGGCCTCCCTTCCCCCGACCGTGTTTTGGAGTGCACCTGTGACCAGATCGAGCACGGCCGACCCCTTGGTCGGCGATGTCTTGGGCGGTCGCTACGAGATCGTGGCACGGTTGGCTCGTGGCGGCATGGCCACTGTCTACCGCGCCCAGGATCACCGTCTCGATCGGGTCGTGGCGGTCAAGGTCATGCACGACAATCTCGGCGATGACACCGATTTCGCCCAGCGCTTCGATCGCGAGGCCCGGGCTGCGGCGCGGTTGTCCGACCCCCACGTCGTCGGTGTCTTCGACCAGGGCCAGGAGCACGGCCGGCCCTACATCGTCATGGAGTACGTGCGCGGGTGCACGCTGCGCAATCTCATCACCCGCGAGGCACCATTCGACCCGGCCCGTGCGCTGGCGCTCATCGAGCCGGTGGCGGCGGCCCTGGCAGCAGCCCACGAGTGCGGGCTGGTACATCGCGATGTCAAGCCCGAGAATGTGCTGATCAGCGGGAATGGTCAGATCAAGGTGGCCGATTTCGGGCTGGCCAGAGCGGTGAGCTCGCAGACCGTCACCACACCGCGGGGTCTGGTGATCGGCACCGTGAGCTATATGCCCCCGGAGGTGGTCACCACCGGCACGGCGGACATGCGCTCCGACGTCTACTCCACCGGCATCGTGCTCTACGAGATGCTCACCGGGGAGAAACCCCACTCGGGCAGTTCGGCCATCCAGGTGGCCTATGCCCACGTCACCAAGTCGGTGCCACCGCCCTCGCAGAGCTTGCGCGACCACAACCATGCCCCGCTTCCCGACTATCTCGATGCCCTCGTGGTGGCCTGTACCCGCCGCGATGCGAGCATGCGGCCTCGTGACGGACGCGACCTGCTGACCCGGGTACGCCGAGCGCGGTCGGCGATCATGGCCGGCGTCGAGAACGACGAGGCGATCAGCGCCATCATGAATCCGGCGGCCTACCGGGCAGGGCGCACCTGGCCCCAGCAGTCGGCACCGAGCCACCCTCGAGGTGCGGCCCAGACCACCGCGTCGGCTCCCCCGCTGGCAACCCTGGCCCCTGCGCCGGCCACTGCCCGTGCTGCCAGGAATGCCCGCCCGGTCGCCGGCCGCAGTACTCCTGCACCTGACCCGGCACCGCGAACCAGCGATCGCGGTCACGCCGGCACCACCCCCGCTGCCCGTACGGCAACCTCTGCCCGTACGGCAACCTCTGCCCGCCCGGGCAGTTCATCGCCGGCCAGGATGGAGCGGCGCGTCTCGCAACCCGCACGTCCGGCGACCAGCCGCTGGCGCCCGGTCGGTGGCCAGCCGCCGGTGCGCACCCCGCTGAGCCCGGTGGACATACGCGTCGCGCGTCCCAGCCGGAACGGCACACGCCCGGGCCCCACGAGCCAGCGGACCCCGCGCTTCCCCGTGATCTCGAACGACCGGGTACACCGCCGGCGCAGAAGCGTCGTAGGAGTGCTCCTGGTGCTGCTGCTGGCAACCATCGCGGGCTTCGGCTCGTGGTGGCTGACTGCCGGACGTTTCGTCACCGCTCCCGCAGTGATCGGCCTGAGCGAGCCGCAGGCGCTGGAGGCCGCGCAGCAGGCGGGGGTGAAGATCAGCTTCGAGCAGCAGCACAGCGCATCGGTTCCCGCGGGCATCGTCATCGGAACCGAGCCCGCGGCCGGTGCGCGGGTCGGGCGGGGTTCCCAGCTGCACGCCCGGTTGTCAGTCGGGCCCCAGACCTTCCCGATGCCCACGGTGGTGGGTCTCGACAAGGACTCCGCGATCAAGGCCCTCACCGGGGCCCAGCTGTCCGTGGGATCTGTGGACGAGCAGTTCGACGCAACCCATCCGGTCGGCACCGTGACAGGGGCGAGTGCGAAACCGGGAACCCAGGTGGCGGGCGGCACTGCCGTCAATCTCACTGTCTCCAAGGGCCCGGCACCGGTCACCGTGAACGACTACACGGGCCAACCGGCCGACAGCGCCAAGGCAGAGCTGGGTGCTAGCGGACTGAACGTTGCGCTCGTCGAGCGCACCTCCGATTCGGTGCCGGCAGGCCAGGTGATCTCGCAGACCCCGGCAAGCGGCCAGCTGCCGCCGGGGTCCACGGTGTCCCTGGTGGTCTCCAGCGGACCCCAGCTCATTTCAGTGCCCGATGTCCGCGCCCGCAGCACCGCCGATGCCCAGGACATCTTGCAGAAGGCAGGCTTCACCGTCCAGGTGGTGACCGTCGACCCCGACGCCATCATCCACCTGGGCCGCGTCCAGCGCACCGATCCGGGACGCGATGCCAAGGCACCCAAGGGTTCCACAGTGAGCATCTACATCATCTGAGCAGCGGAATCATCTGAGCGACCCCGCCCGGTGACCGCAGAGAGCACGCGGCACGGAACTGTGGCGCGGGGGCCTAGCATGGCCGGGTGAGTCGGCTCCGCTCAGTCCCCACGCCCGTCAGCGTCCCGGCGTCGGGGGCACTGGTCCTCATGTCGATGCTGTGGGGCTCGACCTTCTTCATGAACAAGGAACTGGTGGCCACCATGCCGCCGGGCGATCTGACGGCGCTGCGATTCGGCATCGCAGCGCTCGTACTGATGGCACTGGCACACCGGCAGCTGGCGATGAGCGCGGCAACGCTGGGCAAGGGCCTGGTCATCGGCTCGGTCTTCGCCGTCTCCCAGCTGCTGCAGACCTTCGGCCTGGTCCGCACCAGCGCGTCGATCTCGGGATTCCTCACCGGTCTGTACGTCGTACTGACGCCCTTGGGCTCAGCCCTGCTGATGCGACGGCGGCTGCCGCTGTCGCTGGCCGGCTCGGTCTGTCTGGCTGCCCTGGCGCTCGGCGTGCTCACGCTGGGACACGGTGGCCCGGGTGGTGGCTTCGGGATCGGAGAGTTCCTCACGATCGGTTGCGCGGTGGGCTTCGCCTGCCACATCCTGGTGACCGGCGCATGGGTGCGCCCCGAGAACGTCATGCAGATCACCGTCGTCCAAACGGCGACGGTGGCGCTGTGGTCACTGCCGGCTGCCCTGCCCGGCGGCCTGGCGATCCCCCACGGGGCGGTGCAGTGGGCGGCGGTGGGCTATCTCGCGGTGCTGTGCAGCTGCCTGACGATGTTCCTCCAGTCCTGGGCGCAGGCCCGCACCGATGAGACCCGGGCCGCGGTCATCATGAGTGCCGAGCCGGCCTGGTCTGCGGTGTTCGCCATTCTCGCTGGTCAGGAAGCCCTTCGCGCTCGTACCGTGCTGGGTGGTCTGCTGATGCTGGCGGCGATGTGGCTGGCCATCGCGGCACCCGCGCTGCCCCGGTGGCGCACCCACCGGCGAGCTGGCCGGGTGCCCGGCCGGACGTTCAGCGCTCGAAGCGCGGAGTCCACGGCCGGGAGTCGCGGACACTGACGATCTGGCTCCTGGTCAACCGGGTCAGATGCCCGGTGAGCATCTCCAGGCCCCGCTCGTTGAGCAGCCCATCGTGGATGGGCATCACCTGAGGGGCATCCACCGCCCGGACGAAATCGATGGTCTCGCCCACCTTCTCCCATGGCGCCATGAGCGGCACCAGGAGCACATCGACACCGTCGGGAGTCACATCGAGGCAGTCGCCGGGATGGAAGACCGTCGGTTCCTCGGGCGCGCTGATCACCAGGCCGAGATTGCCGACCCGCGGGATATCGGGATGGATCACCGCATGGTTCCCGCCCACCACCCAGACCCGCAATGACTTGACGGCAACCGTCTCGTCCACCGTGAGCAGATGGGCATCGGCCAGTTCGACCTGGCTGGGAACCGAGCGCTCCACGTAGAAGGGCAGCTGAGGATGCGCGGCAGCGAACGGCGGCAGAGCCACCGGGTCGGCATGGTCAGCGTGCTGGTGCGTGACGAAGACGGCGTCCAGATCGTCCAGTTGCGACCATCCTGACGAGAAGCAACCCGGATCGATGAGGACACGCGCCCCGCCGGCCTCGACGAGAACACAGGAATGGCCCAGATGAGTGATCTCCATGCTCCCACTATGCCCGGGTCAGTCGTTCCAGTCAGGAGTCAGGGGCGCAGGAGCGTACTTCGACCGGTAGTGGTTGAGCCGCTCGGCGATCATGAAGGCCAGCTCGAGGCTCTGATTACGGTTGAGCCGAGGGTCACAGGTCGTCTCGTAGCGGCTCTCGAGATCTTCCTCGCTGAGCCGGAAGGCGCCACCAAGGCACTCCGTGACATCGTCACCGGTCAATTCGACGTGCACCCCGCCCGGCCAGGTGCCCAGCTGCTCGTGCACATCGAAGAAGCCGTTCAGTTCCTCGACGACCGCCGCGTACTCGCGCGTCTTGAATCCCTTGGACGTCTCGAAGGTGTTGCCGTGCATCGGATCGCAGACCCAGGCCACCTTGCGCCCGGAGGCCTCGACCTCCTCGATAAGCGGCGGCAGCTTCTCGCGGACCGCCTGGGCGCCCATCCTCGTGATGAAGGTAATCCGTCCGGGGATCCGGGTGGGATCGAGCCGATCGGCGATCTCCAGTGCCACCTTGCCCGTCGTGCTCGGACCGAGCTTGATGCCGAGGGGATTGTGCACCGAGCGCAGCAGCTCCACCTGGGCGCCATGCGGCTGGCGCGTGCGTTCCCCGATCCAGACCATATGGGCCGAGGTGTCGTAGGGCTCGTGACTGCGCGAGTCGATGCGCGTCATGGCGTACTCGTAGTCGAGCAGCAGCGCCTCATGGCTGGCGTAGAAATCAACGGTGCGCATCGTCTCGCCGTCCACTCCGCAGGCCTCCATGAAGCCCAGCGCCCGCTCGATCTCACCGGCGAGCTGCTCGTAGCGCTTCTCCACGTGGGTGTCGCGCACGAAGCTGGCGTTCCAGGCGTGCAGCTGACGCAGATCGGCGAAACCGCCCTTGACGAAGGCCCTCACGAGATTGAGGGTGGCCGCCGAGGCGTTGTACATCCGCACGAGCCGCTCCGGATCGGGGCGGCGGGCCTGCTCGGTGAACTCGAAGCCGTTGACGGCGTCACCGCGGTAGGCCGGCAATGTCACCCCGTCACGCACCTCGTCGTCCTTGCTGCGCGGCTTGGCGTACTGTCCGGCGATCCGCCCGATCTTGACGACCGGCACCTGCGCCGCATAGGTGAGCACGACGCTCATCGCCAGCAGCACCCGCAGCTTTGCCTTGATGGCATCGGCACGCACGCCGTCGAAGGTCTCGGCGCAGTCGCCGCCTTGCAGGATGAAGGCCCGTCCGGTGGCGACCTGGGCGATCTTGCCCCTCAGCTCGTCGCACTCACCCGCAAACACCAGGGGCGGGAGGCGGCGCAGCGTGTCGATCGCCCGCTGTCGTGCAGCCTGGTCGGGATAACTCGGCTGTTGCACCTGAGGTAGGGCTCGCAGGGTCGACAGGGCTGGGATCAGTTCAGGCACGCGCTCAAGGATAGTGGCCCGGGCACGTCGTCCTCATCCACTGACCAGGCGGCAGCCAGGCCGGCGGCGCTGCTGCGCGGGGCGAGTGCTCCTGCCGCTTTCAACGGCGCGGATCCTCGCCATCCCGCGTGGCCCGGGCAGTCACCCTGGCGCGGGCCTCCTCGGCGGCCCGCGCCAGATCCTGCTGGTCCTTGAGGCGCAGCTGCTCTCGCAACTGCGCCTCGCGACGGCGTTCCTCCGACAGCGTCGGATAGGCCTTGGCGCGGGCCTTGCGCTCCTCCCGGCGCTCCTCGGCGAGCCGGACGCGGGCCTGCTGAGGGGTGTCGTCGCGGTAGAGCTGTCCGGACAGTTCCGCGATGGCCGCCATGATCTCGTCGGTGCATCCGCGCAAGAGGATCCCGTCGAGAACATCGCTGATCGCCGGGGTGGTCCAGTAGCGGCTGAAGTCGAGGGGCTCGCCAATGCGCACCGTGGGTCCCAGGAGGGCAGACACCATCTCCCCCACCGGGCCCTCGGCCGGCGGCGGCACGATGTCCACCGGGTGGACGGGCACCCGGGCGGTGAGCGCCAGCCAGGCGACGTCCGGGCTGCCGCGATGCAGATCGCCGTCGGGACTGCGTTCGGTCTCCGGCTGGATCATGACGAGTTCCCCGGCGCGTAGCAGCGCCCGGGCATCCGGGCGCGAGTCGTCGTCGCGTCCGTCCACCGGCACCTGACGGCGGGCGAACCGGCGTGGGTGCGCGACTGCCAGGAAGACGGGGCGATCGAATGCGGAGAACAGCCGGGTGATGTCGCCGAACCAGCGGTGATTCGCAGCGAGGATCGCCCCGCCGTCCACGAGCCGGTCAGCACCTTCGACATCCACCTGGAAGGCGTCCCTGCTGCGCGCGAACAGCCGGCCGACCCCCTGGCGGGGGTGCGCGCTCATCTGGGCGCCAGCCCGGGAACCGGCACCGTGGGAGTTCATCGCTGCTCACCTCCCAGTTGGGCATCGCTGGGGGGGCGCTCGACTCCGGTAGTGGGAGCGGGCTTGAGATAGCGGCTCAGATCTGCACCGCGCAGATTCCCCCGCTTCACGCGACTGGCATAGACATCGACGTAGTCCTGCCCGCTCAGCTCCTGGATACGGGCCATCACGTCATCGGTGACCCAGCGCAAGACCCGGCTGTCCTCCTCCTGGCCTCGCCATGGCGAGTAATCCACCGGCTCACCGATGACGATCCGGGCATTCCTCATGGTGGGCAGGCCGATTCGACGACGCATCACCTGGGTGCTGATCATGGCCACGGGCACCACCGGCGCGCCACTGGTGAGAGCCAGCCTGGCCACCCCGGTGTGGCCCCGGTACATCCGGCCGTCGGGCGAACGGGTGCCCTCGGGGAAGATTCCCACCAGGCTGCCCCTGGCGAGCACTTCCTCGATCGATCCCAGGACGCCGGCGCTGGCGCGGCCGCCCGAGCGGTCGAGCGGCACCATGCCGACGCGCGTCAGGAACCACGCCACGATACGACCCGAGATGGTGCGCCCCTCGAACAGCTCCTTCTTGGCGGGGAAGATCAGCGTGCGATCGATCAGTGCCGGCAAGCAGTAGGTGTCCGCAGCGCCGATGTGATTGGCCGCCAGCACCGCGGCACCGGTACGGGGCACATTGGCGCCTCCCTCGAACTTCGGCCGCAGGAGGAATCTGACCATGGGCCGGAAGAGCACATGCTTGAAGAACTGGTACCACACACTCGCCTCCTAGACCCTGTAACCCTAGAGGCCGCCGCACGGCGGGGGAAACCGCCGGGGGGAAGCCTCCAACTAGGATGCTGCCATGATCACAGCGATTGTCTTCGTTCAGGTCGACAACGACCGGATCCCCGAGGTGGCGGAGCAGATCGCCGGCCTCGATCACATCAGCGAGGTCTACTCGGTCACCGGCGACATCGACCTCATCGCCATGGTGCGGGTGGGTGACTACGAGGAGATCTCGCAGGTGATCACCGACAAGCTCACTCGGATACCGGGGGTGCTGAGCACCGACACCCACCTCGCCTTCCGTGCCTACAGCGAGCACGATCTGGAAGCGACCTTCTCCCTCTAGGACGGTCGCCGCGCCGAATACCCATGTCGTTGCGAAGCCCCTACTCGCCGATGTCGATGACCTCTCCGTTGCGCGGGAGGGCGCCCCGGAAGGTGAGGGGCACGGCCCATTCTCCGCTGAGCCGCGACCGCCGGCTCGGTGTCGTCTCGATGCCGAAGGCCACCCGCACCCCCTAGGCTCGTCGCCCGCATGGGAGGCCGGCGGCCTTGCACTGCCGCTGGGCGCCGGTCGAGCGTGGGGGCAACACGTCCGACGCGCGTCCGGGCGCCCCAGCGCAGCGGCACCCGGACGCCGGAATCACTGCTTGATCTCGACGGACTCGATGACGACGTCCTCACGGGGACGATCGGAGCGGTCGGTGTCGACAGCGGCGATCTCGTCGACGACCTTCTTCGAGGCCTCGTCGGTCACCTCGCCGAAGATGGTGTGGCGGTGGTTGAGGTGCGGGGTCGGCGCCACCGTGATGAAGAACTGCGAGCCGTTGGTCCCGGGCCCGGCATTGGCCATGGCCAGCAGATAGGGCTTGCCGAAGTTCAGGTCGGGGTGGAACTCGTCGGCGAAGGTATAGCCGGGGCCCCCACGGCCGGTGCCGGTAGGATCGCCTCCCTGGATCATGAAGCCTTCGATGATCCGATGGAAGATCGTGCCATCGTAGTAGGGGCCGGTGGCCCTCTTGTTCGTTCGCAGGTCGAGGTATTCGCGCTTGCCGCTGGCAAGTTCGATGAAGTTGGTCACGGTCTTGGGAGCGAAGTCGTCGAACAGCTCGAGCACGATGTCGCCGTGGTTGGTGTGCAGAATGGCTTGGCTCACGGGAGTCCTCTCTTGGCCCGTTGCGCAGAGTTGGCTCCGGGCCGTGAATCGATGTCCGTCCCATCCTTGCAGACCTCGCCGACAAGCCAAGCCGGCTCCGATCCACCGCGCCCGCGAGCCCGGCCGAATACTCCCCGGCCGATGGACATCACATCGGCACCGTGTTGCATCGGCACCGTGTCGCATCGGCACCGTGTTCGCGGCGTCCCTGTTCGCCGCATTCCCGAACTCCATGAGGTCCGCCCCGTACGCCGCTGTGCCACCACGGTCGTCAATCCCAACGGCCCTTCCCCAAGAAGGCATGGCGGGGCCCCTCTCCGGGTAGCGTGAAGTAAGGCTCGATCACGAGCACGCTCGACCACGAGCACACATCGAGGATCGGAGGACATCGTGTCCCAGAAGGACCACAAGCAGTCCGCTGCGGCCGCCGGCGAGCACGCCCGCGGAGCGCTCAACGAGGGGGCTGCCACCATCGAGCAACTGGTGGGTGCGGCGGCTGACTATCTCACTCCCAAGGTCAAGGACGCCCGCGAAAGAGTCGTCCCGCTGGTGTCCGATGCCTACGAAAAGATCACCCCTCACCTGGCGAACGCCCAGGAGAAGGTGGCGCCCTATGTCGAGAAGACCAAGGGCAAGGTCACCGAGAGCTACGAGAGTCTTGCGCCCCGGATCCAGGAGCTGCTCGACAAGCCTGCCGACAGCGACTACGCGGCCAAGGCCGCAAAGCTGGCCGATTCCGCCTCCACCGGTGCCCAGACGGCGGCATCGAAGATCGCCGGAAACGCCCAGGGCACCACCCTCAAGGCCGCCGCAGCGACGAAGGCCACCACGAAGAAGGGCAGGAAGGCCAAGAAGGCGGCGAAGAGAGCGGCCAAGGCCGCGGCTGCCGCGCAGCTGACTCGCGGGGTGACGAAGACGAAGAAGAAAAAGCACCGCGGACGCAATCGGTTCTTCACGATCCTCGGCGTCCTTGCCGTCGTCGGTGCCCTGGTGATGGCCGTACGCCAGCTGCTCATGCCTCGCGATGACGGCTGGACACCGCGCGAGCCGAGCAATGACTTCGACGACGACGACGTGACCACGCAGTTCAGCGGCGATCGGGTGGACCACCTCACGAGCCCGGCGACTGATCAGACCAGCGCCGAGGCACAGGTGCACGAGACCCCGGATTCCAGCGCCCACGGCGAGGATCGGGACGCACCGGTGATCTCGGAGGACGCCCACATCGCCTCATCGGCCGAGCCGCGACCCGCCGACGAGGCTGAGCGCGGCCCAGAAACCCCTGCCGAGCCCGATGCCAGCGGGGCTGGCGCGGTCCCGCCCACCGAGCCGGATGTCGAGACCACTGCGGCGCAGACCCTCGACGAAGCCGAGGAGGTATGGGCCGGCGAGGGCGGCCAGGTCCATGGCACCGGCGAGCCCAAGGACTTCGGCCCCGATTCCTACGTCGGGGAGAACCCGCCGGAGGGATTCACCATCAAGGGCAACCAGCGCTCCATGAAGTACCACACCCCCGACGGCGCGGGCTTCGCCCGCACCAATGCCGATGTCTGGTTCTCCAGTGAGGAGGCCGCCGAGGCCGCAGGTTTCACGAAAGCCTCACGCTGAAGGCATAGCCCTCATCGGGCGGGCAGGGCAATGAGTGGCGGTCGGTGTCCCCAGGGGGCGCCGGCCGCCGTTGCATGGACCCTGGCTTCGCCATCTCCGAAGCTAGGCTTCTCGCCGTGCACGCTTTCACCATCGATGCCCCTGGCCTGTTCCTGTCCCCACCTGTCCCCGAGGATGTCGACGCCGTCACCTCTGCCTGCCAGGACCCGCAGATCGCGCGCTGGACGACCGTCCCCTCGCCCTACACCCGCGAGGACGCGCAGGCCTTCTGCTCCTTCCTGGCACCGAACGGGTGGCAGACCGGCACCCAGCTCACCTGGGCAGTACGCCGCAGCGAGCAGGCCGAGCCGATAGCGATGATCTCGCTGTCGAGCAAGCCGGCCAACAGCTGGGACATCGGCTTCTGGACGGCACGGCAGGCCCGCGGACAAGGAGTCATGACGCGGGCGGCAGCCGCCGTCATCGAGCAGGCATTCGACCCGCGCGGTCCGATCTGCGCCCAGCGGCTGGAGTGGCGTTGCGAGTTCGACGGCGAGCTCCCGAACTGGGCGAGCTGGCGGGTCGCCTGGCGACTGGGCTTCCACAAGCAGGCCAGACTGCGAGCGGCCACCGCGCACCGGGGCGTGCGCCGCGATATGTGGCTGGCCGATCTGCTGCCCGGCGAGCCTCGTGAACCCGAGCGTCCCTGGGACGGGCCGGTGGCCTGTCCCACGAGCAAGGGGCACGGGCCGGTGGCCTGTCCCACGAGCAAGGGGCACGGGCCGGTGGCCCGTCCCATGGACAACGCCTTCGAGGTCCCAGCCACGCCCAGCGACGACGACTCGAGCCGGGAAGGTGACAGGCCGGAGGGCCTGGTGCGACGCTTCCACCGGGTCTACGGCCTCCCGGTTGCCGAGGACGCCCCGAGCCTGGACCGGGACCGCGTCGGCCTGCGGATGGACTTGATCGCCGAGGAGTTCGGCGAGCTGTTCGGGGCGGTCTACGGCCCTGAGGCGCGGCGCATCGTCGACGACGCGGCACGCAGCGCGAAGCAGGCCGACGATCGCAACCGCGATCTCGTGGGCGCCGCCGACGCGCTCGCCGATCTGGTCTACGTGATCTACGGCATGGCCTTGGAGACCGGCATCGACCTTCCGGCGGTGCTGTGTGAGGTGCAGCGCTCCAATATGTCGAAGCTTGGGGCCGACGGCAGGCCGATCTACCGGGCGGACGGGAAGGTGCTCAAAGGTCCGGACTATCGCCCGCCGAATCTCGCTGCGGTGCTGGCCCGCACCGGCACCACGGGTGCTTTGGGGCCGGTTCGTCCACAGAGCTGATTTCTGCCTCGAGCCCGGCCTAGTCTCGTGGCCATGACTGGCCCGACGAGTGGCCTGCTGTGGGCCATGGACTGCGCAGTGGCGGCGCTGCTGGTGGTATGGCATGCCCGGGGACTGCTGCCCCGCCAACCCGAGCCCGACCCGGCAAGCCCGGGAGCCGACTCGAAGCCGCCCTATTCGAAGCTGGCCACATGGCCCTTCACCGCATCGTGCGTGCTGCTCGCTGCGTTGTGCCAGCTGGCGGGTGTGGTGGGTGTCCCGGCGCATCGGCCCTTGTGGATCTCGTGGGGTTCGGCGGTGCTCGTGCTCGTGGCGGTCGACGCCCGGACAACCTGGCTCCCCCGGCGCCTCACCTGGTGGTGTCTTGGGCAAGTGGGCGTGGCCATCGGACTCGCTGCCTGGTGGGCGCGCGATCCGGGCGCGCTGGCCGGCGCCGCTCTCGGTGGGGCGGCCACCGGCGCGCTGTTCTGGCTGGTGTGGCGCCTGGGAGCCGGCCTCGGCTTCGGGGACGTCCGCCTCGCCCTCGGGCTGGGCGCACTGTCAGGTGCCGTGTCGGCCGAGTTCTGGTTCGCGTCGCTGCTCGGCGCCTCGGTGGTCGGCGCGCTGTGGGGGCTGATCTGGACGGCCCTGCGCGGGCGCGGCGCGCCCTTCGCTTATGGTCCGGCGTTGTGGTCGGGCCCCTGGCTGGCTCAACTGTGGACCGTATTCGGCTGACCGGAGGCGGCGCCGGGAGCCGGCCAGCAGACCGCAGGCGCATGCCGGGCGCGCCAGCCGACGTGTCGGATCAGGCTTGCGCGAGCTCGCGCGTCACGTCGATCCAGCGATCCAGGAAGCTGCTGGCCCGTCCCTCGGCGATCGTGGCGCGAGCCTCGACCAGCCGGGGCGCCAACTGTTCCTCGATGGGCACGCTGGGCTGCGGGCCGTCGAAAGCGAGCATTGCTGCGGCGGCGTTGAGCGCCACGATGTCGTGGATCGGGCCCTGCTCGCCTGCGAAGAGGGCCCGCACGACGCCGGCATTGTGCTGGGGATCACCACCCACCAGTTCGGCCGGCTCGGCCGGGTGAAGGCCCAGCAGCTCCGGGTCGAGGCTGGTGCGGTGCACCTCGCCCTGCGAGATCAACCAGATCTCCGAGGGGCTGGTGGTGGTGAGCTCGTCGAGCCCGTCGTCGCCGTGGAAGACCATGCCCCGGTTGCCACGACCGGCCAGTACGCCGGCGATGAGACCGGCCATCCGCAGATCTGCCACCCCGATCGCCTGCGCAATGGGCCGCGCCGGATTCGTCAGCGGGCCGAGGAAGTTGAAGACCGTCTGAATGCCCAGCTCCTTGCGGGCCGGCGCCGCGAAACGCAGCGATGCGTGATACAGAGGTGCGAACAAGAATGAGATCTGGGCCCGGCGGAAGACCTCGGGCTGGAGTTGCGGGGCGAGGTCGATGACGACTCCCAGCTGCTCCAGGCAGTCGGCGGTGCCGCACATCGAGCTCGCCGCCCGGTTCCCGTGCTTGACGACCGGGCGTCCGCTCGCGGCGGCGACGATCGCCGCCATCGTCGAGATGTTCACCGTGTTCGCACGATCGCCGCCGGTGCCCACCACGTCCACCGCATCGTGCGGCAGATCCACGGTGGTTGCCTTGCCGCGCATGACCTCCGCCAGGCTGCTGACCTCGCCGACCGTCTCGCCCTTGCCCCGCAGCGCCACCACGAAACCAGCCACCTGCACCGGGGTGGCATTGTTCGACAGGATCTGCTCCATTGCCCACGCCGCCTCGGTGGCTTCGAGGTCGTGGCCCTGCAACAGAGCAGTGAGCAGTGCCGGCCAGGTCAGCTCGGACATCAGCGAATCATCTCCTGTGGCACGTCGTGACCATCGTCAGCGCCGTGCCGGCTCGATTGTCCCGGGGCCGGGAAGACCTCGGGTGACAGCTGAGTGGCTCGCCCCTCGCGAATGCGGTGCAGCACCTCGGCGACCGTCTGAGGCAGCCGCACCGGGTCGACGGGATAGGGCGAGATAGCCTCGGCGTTCGACCAGGCGGCCAGCCAGGCATCGGCGGTGCGCGCCACGAGCAGGACGACCGCCGGCGGGTCGGCCACCTCGTCCTTGAGCTGGTGAGCCACCCCCATTCCCCCGGCAGGGACAGCCTCCGCGTCCATCACCGCGAGATCGAAGTGCTCGCGATCCACGGCGGCCATGAGCGCCGGCTGGGTGGCAAACTCGGTGACCTCCAGCGGGGGGAGATCGCTGGCGACCTTTCGTCCGAGCGCGAGCCGGACAGCGGCGCGCACCGTGCGGTCGTCGGAATAGACGATCACCTTGACAGGCTGCTCATCTCGTGCGGGATCGGAGCCGGCAACAGTGCTCATCGAACCGTCCTCACAGGCAGTGAAAGCTTCTGAACGCCGTCATGCTATCGCGACGCGCAGTCCGGCACGCCGCAGCGCCAGTCCTCGTCGCGCCGCCGGTTGGAGCGCCCTGCACAATTGGGACGTGCGTTTTCTCAATCAGCAGCCTGCCCACGACCTGACCTATAACGACGTCTTCATGGCACCCAGCAGGTCATCGGTGACCTCCCGGCTCGACGTGGACCTGACGAGCAGGGACGGCCTCGGTCTGCCCTTGCCGCTCGTGGTGGCGAATATGACTGCCATCTCGGGACGCCGGATGGCCGAGACCGTGGCCCGCCGGGGCGGGATCGCCATCCTGCCCCAGGACATCCCGGTTGACATCGTCGTCGAGGCGATCGCACGGGTGAAGCGCGCCCCGGTGCAGTTCGAGACACCCGTTGTCGTCGACCCCACGATGCCGGTAGGCGATGCCATGAATCTGGTGCCCAAGCGGGCCCATGGGGTTGCCGTGGTCGTCGACACACAGCACCATCCGATCGGCCAGGTGAGCCCTGCACAGGCAGAGGGCGTCGACCGGTTTCTCCAGGTGCACGACATCATGAGCACCGAGCTGACAATCGTCGAGGCCACGACCAGCCCGAAAGAGGTCTTCGACATCCTCGACCGCACCCGCCACCGCATCGCCATCGCCGTCGACGAGCAGGGCGCGCTTGTCGGTGTCATGACCTCGAAGGGCGCGGTGCGCTGCGGCATCTACGATCCCGCCGTCGACGCGCAGGGCAGGCTGCGCATCGGCACGGCCATCGGCATCAGCGGCTCCGCGGCACAGCGGGCGCAGGCGCTGCTCGACGCGCATACCGACGTGCTCGTGATGGACACCGCACACGGCCACCAGGAACGCATGATCGAGGCCCTCCAGGCGGTACGCCCGATCCGCGATCGCCACGCCGACGCCACAGGCGTCCGCGTGCCGATCGTGGCCGGCAATGTGGTGACCGCCCAGGGCACCCTCGATCTCATCGAGGCCGGAGCAGATGTCGTGAAGGTGGGGGTAGGGCCCGGTGCGATGTGCACCACACGGATGCAGACCGGCGTCGGTCGGCCTCAGTTCTCCGCAGTGCTCGAATGCGCGCAGGCAGCCGCCAGCGCCTCCGGGGCGATCTGGGCGGACGGTGGGGTGCGCCACCCACGCGACGTGGCCCTCGCGCTGGCCGGCGGTGCCGGAGCGGTGATGATCGGCTCCTGGTTCGCGGGCACCTACGAATCCACCGGCGATCTGCTGTCAGCCCCCGATGGGCGCCGCTACAAGGAGAGTTTCGGGATGGCCTCGGCGCGCGCGGTGCGCAATCGCACTCGCAGCAGCTCCGCCTTCGAGCGGGCCCGGGCCGCGCTGTTCGAGGAGGGCATCTCTTCGTCGCGGATGTATCTCGACCCGGCACGCCCGGGAGTGGAGGATCTGCTGGACTTCATCTCCAGCGGGGTGCGTTCCTCGTGCACCTATGCCGGTTCACGGAATCTGGCGGAATTCCAGGACAAGGCCGTCGTGGGCATCCAGTCATTGGCCGGTTTCGAGGAGGGCCGCCCGCTGCCCACCAGCTGGGCCTGAGCCGGACACCCTCGGGCGCCCGCCCGGGCAGCCGGCTGACCTGGCAGGTCCTCAGCACACGTGCCCTCTCACACATGCCCCGCACACACAACAGCCGCCCAGCCCGACACGGGCTGGGCGGCTGTTCGTCGATCGGGGCGAGGCTCAGTGGAAGGAGTCGCCGCATGCACAGGTGCTGGTGGCGTTGGGGTTGTCGATCGTAAAGCCCTGCTTGTCGATGCTGTCGGCGTAATCGATGGTGGCCCCGCCGAGATAGGGCGCGCTCATCCTGTCGACCACGAGATCGATGCCGTCGTAGGAGTCGACGAGATCATCGGCTGCCCGCGAGTCATCGAACCACAGGCGGTAGCGCAGACCCGAGCAGCCGCCAGGCTGCACCTCGAGACGCAAGGCCAGATCATCGCGTCCCTCGCCGCTCAACAGAGCACTGGCCTTCGCCACCGCAGCCGGCGTGAGAGTGATCCCGGTGGTCGACTCCCGGAGAGTTTCCGTCATGTCTGCTTCCCTTCTAGGGCGTTCAAGAATTGTGTGTGACGACGCCGGCCCGGCGTCGCCTCCTGGTGCCGGCGAGCAGGGCAACCGCTCATTTCCCCAGTGTGCACGCCCTCGTGCCCAGCGCAAGCCCGCTGGCCAGCTGGTGGCCCACTCCCCGTCTCAGCCCGGGATGAGCCCTTCGCCTGCGCCATTGTCCTGGAGCAGATCTGCCACCTCGTCGAGAGTGGCATCGGGGCCGGGAATGATGAGGTCCGAACTGCGCAACTCGTCGTCGGCGAGCGCCGTGCCGACAGCCTCGAGTTCGTCGTGCAGCTGGCGCAGGCTGGCGGACAGCGCTGCCTGATCACGGCCGGCCACTGCCGAGGCCACCTGGTCGTCGATGGCATTGAGATGGCCCACCTCCTCGTCGGGGACCTCCCACTGCCCCTGCCCCAGAATGCGCACGATCATGGTCACTGACCTCCCTGCTTCGGTGCGGAGTCGCCTTCGTCGAGTTGGGGAAGCGGCTGGGTGGCCGCGGTGCCGACGGCCGGCGGGGCCGAGCCGGCCGGGCCCCCAGCGATCCCGAGCTGGTTCTTCATGGCGGCAAGCTCATTCTCCACGCCCGAGGCCGAGGCCATCTGGTCGAGCTCACGCGTGATGTCGTCCTTGTAGCTGCCCGAGGGGTCCTCGAGAGCGCCCGAGGCGAGCAACTCGTCGACCGCACCGGCCCTGGCCTGCATCTGCTGGGTCTTGTCCTCGGCGCGCTCAATGGCGCGGCCCACGTCGCCCATCTCCTCCGAGAGGCCGGAGAAGGCATCGTTGACGCGGGTCTGCGCCTCGGCCGCCGAGTACTGGGCCTTGATGGTCTCCTTCTTGGTGCGGAATGCCTCGACCTTGGCCTGCAGGCGGGTGCTGGCGCGCACCAGCTTCTCCTCCTCCTCGGCCAGCGCGTCGTGCTGGGTCTTGAGATCGTCGAGCTGGCCCTGCAGACCGGACTTGCGGGTCAACGCCTCGCGGGCGAGGTCCTCGCGTCCGGCCCCCAGCGAACGCTGGGCGGCGACCGTGAGCTTGTCCATCTCCTGGGTCAGCTGGTTGGCCTGCAGTTCGACACGCTTGCGGCTCGTGGCCACGTCCGCGACGCCACGACGTACCTTCTGGAGCAGCTCGACCTGCTTTTGGTAGGAGTAGTCCAACGTTTCCCGGGGGTCCTCGTACTTGTCCAGGGTCTTGTTCGCCTTGGACTTGAAGATGAGGGACAACCGCTCGAATATGCCTGCCATAGCTGCGTCGGTCCTTCCGAATGACGTGCGTCGCCTGCGATGGATGGGCCATCACAAGTCGGTTGGATCAAGCCTATTGCCAAGCGGGGGTGCGCCGAAACGAATCCGGCGAGCCGGCTGGTCGGGATTGGGGGGACGACGAGGGTGTCCCTCACTGCGCCCACACCCGGGGGATCTCCGGCGCACGGCGCCTAGAATTGGATCCGATCTGACTCCAGACCAGTCAATGGCAGACCGCCGAGAAGGAGCACCCCGTGGATCAGTTGCGTGCACGCAAGCCGCTGGACGACCAGGGCCCGGCCCCAGCCGCCGCGTCCGCGCCGTCCGGTTCGCCGGCCCCCTCGGCCAAGAAGGGTGCACCGACTCCCACCCGCAGGCAGGCCGAACAGGCACGCATGGAACGCCTGCATCCGGTGCTCACGCAGAAGGAGATCCGCAGCCGCGAGCGCGAGGCCCGTCTGAAGAAGCGCAGTCTGGCTTTCGAGGCCACCGAGTCGAGGGCCGAGCGGGCATTGCTGCGCAACCATGTCGACGCCCACTGGTCGGTCTGCGAGTTCACGTGGCCGGCGATCGCCATCCTGCTCGTCGTCTCGCTGGCGGCGCGCTATGCCCCGATCCTCACCTACTTCGGTTCCATCGCCATCTGGGTGTTCTTCTTGGTCTGCGGTATCGATGTCGCACTGCGGTGGCGCAGCTTCAAGAAGGAGGCCACCCAGCGCATTCCTGACTTCGCCGTGCGCAAGCGAGGCCTGCTCGCCTATATGGCCTCGCGGATGATCACTCTGCGCCGCTTCCGCAACCCGGCCCCGGCCATCGCCAGAGGGGCGCAGTACTGATGGCCTTCACATGGAGCGCCCAGCCTGCTCCGGGGGTCACCATCGATGAGCAGCAGCTGAGTGAGCTGGGCTTGCACGAGAGTTTCGCCAGCCGCGCGGAGGCAGAGGCCTGGCTGGGCGAGTACTACCTCGACCTGTCGCAGGCCGGGGTCGCCTCGGTGAGTCTGTTCGACGACGGAACGCTGGTCTACGGGCCGATGTCGCTGGACGAGTAGCCACGCCACCCGGACGCGGGGCTCGACGCCCGGTCCGTCCCCCGCACTAGTGCACTCGGCTGGGCCACAGCGGAGGCTTCACGACCTCGAAGTCCTCGAGCCGGGAACGCACCTGGATGCCGACATGCTGGCCGGGCTGCACGTGCGCGTCAAGATAGGCCAGGCCGATTCCGACGCGCAGGCTCGGGCTGTAGGTGCCCGAGGTGACGGTGCCCAGCGAGGGCGAACCGGGGCCCTGGTCCGCCGCGAAACAGTGCATGCCGCCCCGAGGAATGGCGCGCCCGCTGGCCCGCAGGGCCCTGAGGCGGCGCGCCGGGCCCGCGCTGCGGATCTCCACCAGTGCCTCACGGCCGCGGAATCTCGGCTTGTCCCAGCCGATTGCCCAGCTCAGTCCGGCGCTCACGGGGTCGATCTCCAAGGACAGCTCGTGGCCGTGCAGGGCGTAGCCCATTTCGGTGCGCAGCGTGTCGCGGGCGCCCAGTCCGCAGGGCCGCGCACCCAGGGGCGCACCGGCCGACAGCACGGCCAGCCAGATGCCCTCGGCTCGCCCGGCATCGACGATCAGCTCGTAACCGCGCTCCCCGGTGTACCCGCTGCGGCACACGCTGAGCGGGACGCCAGCCAGCGCCGCCGTGGCGAAGGACATGTACTCCATCTGCGTCGGCAGACCCAGGCTCTCCAGCAGCGCAGGACTGGACGGTCCCTGCACGGCGATGATCGCGTGACGTCCGTGCTCGTCGGCCACCTCGATGCCCCGAGGAGCCAGATCCCGCAGGATCTGTGCGACCTGTGCGCAGTTGGCGGCATTGGGCACGAGCAGCAGTTCGTCATCGGCCAGCAGATAGGCAATGAGATCGTCCACCACGCCGCCACGCTCGGTGCACAGCAGCTGGTACTGCGCTGAGCCGGGCCTCAGGCGCCCCAGATCGTTGGCGAGCACCGTATTGAGCCAGCTCATGGCGCCCGGGCCGCTCACCCGTACCGTGCCCAGGTGCGAGACATCGAAGACGCCCGCAGCCGTGCGCACTGCGGCGTGCTCGCTCAGCACCCCGCCCCCGGCGTACTCCACAGGCATCTGCCAGCCGCCGAAGGTCACGAACCGGGCGCCCTGTCGCTCATGGCAGGCGTGCAGGGGCGATTGCTGGGGCGAGCGGGTGGCCGTCGTCCGGTCAGGTGTGGTCATCGCAATGCCTTCCACTGGTTCTGGGCCTTCCACTGGTTCTGGGCCTTCCGCTGGTTCGGGGCACCACGCTAGCGAGCCGCCAGGCCGATCGACGCCCCGATCCATCGCTGGGCGCCCCGCCGTGTTCGCTGCCGGCTGTGACCCGGCGGCGGGGTGGATCGCCGCGTCCCACTCGCACAGGCGCCGTTGGGCGTTAGGCTGGCAGCGTCCGCCGGAATGAACCGGCCGTGCACAAAGACCTGTGGTGAAGGAGTCCCGTACAACCATGTCGACCGAAGTCACACTCCCCACACTGGGCGAAAGCGTCAACGAGGCCACGGTCTCCCGATGGCTCAAGGAGGTCGGCGACCACGTCGACGCCGATGAGCCCTTGCTGGAGGTGAGCACCGACAAGGTGGACACCGAGATCCCGGCGCCCGTCGCCGGGACGCTCACCGAGATCCGCGTCAACGAGGACGAGACGGCTCAGGTGGGACAGGTCCTCGGCATCATCGGTGAGGCCTCCCAGGATGGCGCGCCGGCCTCGCACAGTACTGCGACGCCCACTGTCCAGGAGCCGACGCCGACCCCCACCGGTGAGCACGTTCAGCCCGAGGAGCCCGCCAAGCCACAGGAGTCGGCCCCGACCGTGGTTCCCTCCGCCGAAGCCGAGGAGCCCGCCGAGAAGAAGCCCTCCGAGACTGCGAGCGCGCAGCCCTCGGGCGCCGAGGCAGAGCTCACCGAGGTGACGCTGCCCACACTGGGTGAGAGTGTCAACGAGGCAACCGTCTCGCGCTGGCTCAAGGAGGTCGGCGACGCCGTCGAAGCCGACGAGCCCCTGCTCGAGGTGAGCACCGACAAGGTCGACACCGAGATCCCCGCCCCCGCGGCTGGCCACCTGCTGGAGATCAGGGTGAAGGAAGACGACACGGCGCAGGTGGGGCAGGTGCTTGCCGTCATCGGCGAGGCCGCGAGTGCGCAGCAGCCCGCCCCGGCACCCGCCGAACCGGCACCGAGCGCACCCCAGGCCAGCCCTGCTCCAGCTCCTGGCGCACCTGCCCAGTCCGCGCCGACGCCCCCTCCTGCCGAGAAGGCGCAACCTGCCCCGGCGGCACAGCCCGCAGCCGAACGGCCCGCGCAGCCTGCCCCTGCCTCACCGGCACCGCGGGCCACGGTCCCCGATTTCGACGGCTACGTCACCCCGCTGGTGCGCAAGCTCGCCAGAACCGAGGGCGTGAACCTCTCGGAGGTGAAGGGCACCGGGGTGGGTGGCCGGATCCGCAAGCAGGATGTGCTGGACGCCGCTGCCGCTGCGAAGGCAGCCCAGGAGGCGGCCGCCAGGGCAGCCGCGGCGAAGTCCGCCACGCCGGTCGCACCTTCCGCGGACGCCGACAAGCGCGGCACCACCGAGAAGCTGTCGAAGCTGCGGGCGATCGTCGCGGCGCGGATGACCGAATCGCTGCGCGTCTCGGCCCAGCTCACCGCCACGGTGGAGGTAGACCTGTCCGCCGTGGCCCGGGTGCGAGCTGGCGCGAAGGACAGCTTCCGCAAGACCGAGGGCGCCGGCCTGACATATCTGGCATTCATCACCAAGGCAGCCACCGAGGCACTGCGCCAGTTCCCGAAGGTCAACTCGAGCATCGATGTCGAGGCGGGAACCGTCACCTATCACGATTCCGAGGACATCGGTATCGCGGTGGACACCCCGCGTGGTCTCATGGTCCCGGTCATCAAGGGGGCCGGTGATCTCAACGTGGGGGGCATCGCGAAACGGATCGCCGATCTGGCTGCCCGCAGCCGCGACTCCAAGATCGGGCCGGACGAACTCACCGGCGCCACATTCACGATCACGAACTACGGCTCCACGGGAACCCTGTTCGACACGCCCATCATCAACCAGCCCAATGTCGCGATCCTCGGCACGGGGGCGATGGTGAAGCGTCCGGTGGTCGTCACCGATGCCCACGGTGAGGACACCATCGCCATCCGGCCCATGATGTACCTCTCGATGACCTACGATCACCGGATCGTCGACGGTGCCGATGCCAGCCGCTTCCTGTCGGCTGTGAAGGCCCGTCTGGAGGAGGGCGACTTCGGCGGGGAGTTTGGCTTGAATCACTGAGCATCCGCAGGCATATCGATGGGGTTCCGCCACCGGGCGGGACCCCATCGTGCCGCTGCGACTCGGGCCGTGCCCGCATCCCCGAGCAGCACCGCTGGGGTGCACTAGACTTGCTCGACGGCGGGGACGCCGCGATCCCCCTTCCCTGGAGCACGGAGACTGATCAATGGCGAGCGAACGGGCCAAGGAACTGGCCAAGAAGCAGAAGGCCGAGGCCAAGGCGCTCAAGGCCGCCAAGAAGAATTCGAGCGACCCCACCGACTGGGGCACTGCCAAGCAGATCCGTGAGACCTACAAGCTCACCGCGAAGTACCAGCCGAAGATCCCATGGATGCTTGCCGGTGCGGTACTGATCTGCCTGATTGTCGGGGTGGGCATCGGTCTGGCGGCGGGAACCTGGTATCTGTGGGCACTGCTGGGACTGCTGGGCGGCGTCACGGCGGCGCTGTGGGTGCTGCAGCGGGAGGCGAAGAAGGCTTCCTTCGCCCGTGTCAAGGGCCAGCCCGGTGGCGCCGAAATGGCACTCACCATGCTCGACAAGAAGAAATGGCACTACACGGCGGCTGTCGCGGTGGATCGGCAGACCAATTGCGTGCACCGAGCGATCGGACCGGGTGGCATGATCCTCATCGGCGACGGCAAGGGCTCCCAGAGCCTGCTGCGCACCGAGGTCCGCCGCCATCAGCAGGTTCTCTACGGCGTCGAGGTGCAGACCGTTCTCGTCGGCGAGGGCGAGGGCAAGGTGCCGGTCGAGAAGTTGACCGCCTATCTCAAGAAGCTGCCGAAGACGTTGACATCCGAACAGATCGAGGAGATCGAATACCGCCTCAAGGCCCTCGACAAGCTGCGCTCTCGCGTTCCGATCCCCAAGGGGCCGATGCCCACCGGAGGCCACGCCAAGATCTCGCGCCGGGCCATGCGGGGCTGAGCGCCCCGCGGGCGCTGGCCCGATTCAGCCGCAAGCCTGCGGGTGCTCGCCCCGTGGGACCCGCGGCCGGGCTGGTCCTGTGACGGGCAGCACATTCCTGGTTCGCAGTCGGCGCCACGGCCCACCTAGGCTGTAGGGCGACATGTCGAATCTCATCAGCGCCGAGGCCCTGTCCCTGGCCTATCCCACCACAACCGTCTTCGACTCGGTCTCCCTCGGGGTGAACGAGGGAGACCGGATCGGCATTGTCGGACGCAACGGCGATGGCAAATCGAGCCTGCTGTCCCTGCTGGCCGGACGTCGCCAGGCAGATTCCGGCCAGGTGACGATGCGCAGGGACATTCGGATCGGTGTGCTGGACCAGCGCGACGATCTCTGCGACACGAACTCGGTCCTCGACGCCGTGGTGGGCGATGTCCCCGAGCATGTCTGGGCCGCGAACCCGAAGATCCGCGATGTGGTCAACGGTCTGCTGAGCGAGATCGACCGCTCGGCGTCCATTGGCGCGCTGTCCGGTGGCCAGCGGCGCCGCGTGGCGCTGGCACGCGTCCTTGTCGGGGACCATGATGTGCTGGCACTCGACGAGCCGACGAATCATCTCGATCTGGAGGCGATCGCGTGGCTGGCGGGCCATCTTGCGCACCGCTGGGCCACGAACAGCGGTGCGTTGCTGGTCGTCACGCACGACCGCTGGTTCCTCGACGAGGTGTGCACGACCACCTGGGAGGTGCATGACCAGATCGTCGAGCCTTTCGACGGGGGCTATGCCGCCTACATCCTGCAGCGGGTGGAACGGGACCGGCAGGCTGCGGCCCGCGAGGAGCGGCGCAAGAACCTGGCCCGCAAGGAACTGGCCTGGCTCAGTCGGGGGGCGCCGGCGCGCACCTCGAAGCCCAAATTCCACATCGAGGCGGCCAACGCCCTCATCGCCGATGTGCCGGCTGTGCGCGATGCCCTCTCGCTGCAGTCGCTGGCGATTTCGCGGCTCGGCAAGCAGGTGGTCGATCTGCTCGGGGTCTCGGTGAGCTATGGCACCCATGAGGTGCTGCACGACATCACCTGGCTCATCGCGCCCGGCGAACGCACCGGCATTCTGGGGGTCAACGGGGCCGGGAAGTCGACCCTGCTGGGGCTGGTGTCCGAGTCGGTCGCCCCCACCTCGGGGCGGGTGAAGCGCGGCAGCACCGTCAAGGTGGCCACGCTCTCCCAGCAGATGACGGAGCTGGCGCCGTTCCAGGGCTACACGGTGCGCGAGATGCTCGAAGGCCTGCATTCCAGTTACACCATTGGCACCGGCTCCAAGGCCCAGGAGCTCACCCCGGCCCAGTTCCTCGAGCGCATGGGTTTCGCCCCCGGCCAGTTGGCCACCCCCGTGAGGGACCTGTCCGGGGGCCAGCAGCGGCGACTGCAACTCCTGCTCGTGCTGCTGGGCCAGCCGAATGTGCTCATCCTCGACGAGCCCACCAATGATCTGGACACTGACATGCTGGCGGCGCTGGAGGATCTGCTCGACTCCTGGGCAGGCACCCTGCTGGTGGTCTCTCATGACCGCTACTTCCTCGAGCGCGTCACCGATCAGCAGTATGCCGTGCTCGACAAGGGGCTCCGTCATCTGCCGGGCGGCGTGGACGAATACCTGGCACTGCGTACCGCTCAGCAGCAGAACCGGCCGGGCGCCGCCGGCAATCGCGCCGAGACGAGAACCGGGTCGGCGTCGGCCACCGAGCGCGCGACCCGCAAGGAGCTGGCTGCCATCGAACGCCGCCTCGCGAAGCTCGCGTCCCAGATCGAAGCCCGGCAGGACGCGATGGCCCAGCACGATCCGAGCGACTACCAAGGCCTCGGCGCACAGGCCGCTGCCCTGGACGAGCTGAAGGCCGAGAGCTCTGCCCTGGAGGACCAGTGGCTCGAACTTAGCGAACAACTGTGAGCGCCCGGGGCCAGGCCACACCAATGCGAAGCCGCCGTAACACGGCTGAAACATGACCGCAACACGGACCGTGGAGCCGACCGCTATGGTGACCACATCACCCGTGAAGTGGGCCTCACGATGCCCGCTCACATCCAGAGCGTGGAGGATTCTATGTTTTCAGGCGCCGACGACCTGTTGAAGTTCGTGAAGGACGAGGGCATCGAGTTCGTTGATGTCCGCTTCTGTGACCTTCTGGGTGTCATGCAGCACTTTGTCGTCCCATCCGGCTCGTTTGGCCCCGAGGTCTTCGACGAGGGTCTGGCTTTCGACGGCTCCTCGGTCAAGGGCTTCCAGAAGATCAACGAGTCCGATATGGCGCTCATGCCCGACCCCACCAGCGCCTTCCTGGATCCCTTCCGTGCCGCCAAGACACTGGTCGTGAACTTCTTTGTGCACGACCCGATCACGAAGGAGCCTTACAGCCGCGATCCTCGCAATATCGCGCGCAAGGCCCAGAACTACCTGCTCACCACGGGCATCGGCGACACCGCCTACTTCGCCCCCGAGGCCGAGTTCTATGTGTTCGACGATGTGCGCTTCGAGACCACCGCCAACAAGTCCTTCTACAGCGTCGACGCCGAAGCCGCCGCCTGGAACAGCGGACGTGTGGAGGAGCGCGGCAACCTCGGCTACAAGGTGAAGGTGAAGGGCGGCTACTTCCCGGTCGCCCCGACCGATCACTACGGCGACCTGCGCGACGAGATGGTCAGCTATCTGGAGGACTCCGGGCTCATCATCGAACGCGCCCACCACGAGGTCGGTTCGGCGGGCCAGGCCGAGATCAACTGGCGCTTCGATGAATTGCTGATCAGCGCCGACAACGTCATGAAGTTCAAGTACATCGTGCGCAACACCGCCCACGAGCACGGCAAGACGGCCACCTTCATGCCGAAGCCGGTCTTCGGTGACAACGGCTCGGGTATGCACTGCCACCAGTCGATCTGGTCGAAGGGCGTGCCGACCTTCTTCGACGAGAACGGCTACGCACAGCTGTCCGACACGGCCCGCTGGTACATCGGCGGTCTGCTCAAGCATGCGCCCAGCCTGCTGGCCTTCACCAACCCGAGCGTGAACTCCTACCACCGCCTGGTGCCCGGCTTCGAAGCTCCCGTCAACCTGGTCTACTCGAACCGGAACCGCTCGGCCTGCATCCGTATCCCGATCACCGGCCCGAACCCCAAGGCCAAGCGCATCGAGTTCCGCTGCCCCGACCCGAGCGCCAACCCCTACCTGGCCTTCTCGGCCATGCTGCTGGCCGGTATCGACGGCATCCAGAACAAGATCGAGCCCCCGGCTCCGGTGGACAAGGACCTCTACGAGCTGCCTCCCGAGGAGCACGCCAACATCTCCCAGGTGCCCGGCTCCCTGGACGAGGTGCTCGAGGCCCTCGAGAAGGACCAGGACTATCTGCTCGCCGGTGACGTCTTCACCGCCGACCTCATCAGCACCTGGATCGAGCTCAAGCGCGAGGACATCGCGGCGCTGCGTCAGCGTCCCCACCCCTACGAGTTCGACCTGTATTACCACATCTGAGCCGTTCCCGGGCGAGTGAAGCCGGGGCCCTGCGGGTTCGTCTCGCGGGCCCCGGCTTTTCTGCGCCTTTCGAGGCCGCGCTGGGCTGTATTCGGGTCCTGGCGAACCCGGGTACACCGGCATCGGCTCCCTGACAAGTGGGGACGCCAACAGCTGAGTCACTGTGGATCCCGGGAAGCCGGTGGTACCGCTGAAGGGGTAATCCATCCGCGCCTCCCTGGCAGGGAGAGCAGAATCGAGTGACGATGACGGTGACCAACGGGTACGAGCAAAGTGACCGGGAGCAAGCAATCAAGATCATCAACCTTGACGAGCTGGAGGACCAGGCCCGCCAGATCATCCCCCAAGGCGGCTTCGGCTACATCAGCGAAGGCTCGGAGGACGAGTGGACCAAGGCCCGAAACCGGGCCGCCTTCAACACCGTACAGATCGCACCGCGTGTACTCCACTCGGTCGAAGCCCCCTCGACCAGCACATCGGTGTTCGGCGTGAGCATCAAGACTCCCGTCATCATGGCTCCGACCGCAGCCCAAGGACTTGCGCACACCCGCGGCGAAGCGGCCACCGCCGAGGGCGTGGCCGCGGCCGGCACCATCATGTCCCAGAGCACCTATGGCACCACCTCGATCGCCGAGACCGCCGAGGCGAGCAAGGGAGCACCGTGGTTCTTCCAGCTGTACATGAGCAATGACTGGGAGTTCAACGAGGCGCTGCTGGACGAGGCGAAGAGTCACGGTGCCGCAGCTGTCGTGCTCACCGTCGATTCGATGCAGGGCGGCTACCGCGAGCCGGACATCCGCAACGAATTCCAGTTCCCGCTGCCGATGGCGAATCTGGCGGCTTTCAGCGAGACAAGCGGCAAGGGCAAGGGCATCTTCGAGATCTACGCCGCCGCCAAGCAGAAGATCACCGGCGCGGACGTGCGCCGGGTGGCCGAATACGTCGGTCTGCCGGTGATCGTCAAGGGAATCCAGGATCCCTGCGACGCCGCGCTGGCGCTGGGCTCGGGAGCCTCGGGCATCTGGGTGTCGAATCATGGCGGGCGTCAGCTCAACGGCGGACCCGGCTCCTTCGATGTGCTGCCCTCGATTGCCCGCGCGGTGAACGGCCGTGTGCCCGTCATCTTCGATTCAGGGGTCCGGCGCGGTTCCCAGGTATTCAAGGCCCTGGCCAGCGGCGCCGATCTCGTGGCCATCGGGCGCCCTGCCATCTATGCGCTGGCGCTGGGTGGTGCTCAGGGGGTCCGGACTGTCTTCGAGTACCTCACCCATGAGTTCCGGATCGTCATGCAGCTGGCCGGAACCCAGACCGTCGACGATGTGAAGCGGGCCAAGCTGCTGCATTACTGACCTCGCAATGGGCGAGGGACGCCGTGGGGACGGGCACAGCGGCATACTGGCCCCATGCGCGTCCCCACCCGTCTCGCCATCGCTGGCTGTGCGGCCACCGCCGCCCTCGTGCTCGCGATGAGCGGGTGCAGCCCCAGCGGGCCGACCGCAGGCACGGCGTCGTCACCAGGTCCGCAGCTGACGCCGACTCCCACCAGCTCACCCAGGCCCGCCGAAAGCGCCAGATTGCCGCAGCGGGCCGACGGCTGGGCTGCCAGTGCATCGCCGACAATGCTGCCGACCGACGTCGACAATGTGCGGGTACGCATGCAGACAGCCGTCTTCCACGACGCATCTGGCACGGGCAGCCGGATCGTCACCCTGGTCATCAGCCCTGACGAGGGATACGGCCAGTCCCAGCACAAGGCCCTGACCAACCAGCAGGTCTTCGGACCCGCCGTGTGCGGCATCCCCGAAGGCGTGCCGAATGCGATCAGCTGCCTGATCCAGCTCAACGGCGGCATCCTGCAGACCACCGGCACGGGGCAGGATCTTGCTGGCCTGGCAGGCTTCACCAACAACATCTATGCATCCTTCCAGTGAGGTGGCAGAACATGGCGCGGATTGACCCGAAGGGATCGCTCAGCGTGCGTCCTGACCCAGGCCCCGACAACCCCAGCGGCGCATCCGGTACCGGACTCATCCCCGGACCCGTCTTCCGCTACGAGTTCGGCGCGGAAGGCGGCTCAGCCCGCCTGGACGGGCGGCTTGGCGTGCCGCCCCATGCCTGCCTGGCCTTCGCCCTCTTCCCCGAGCTGCAGTTCGACCCGCCCGGCGGCGGCGCGCCCGACCCCGTGCCCAACGTCGGCTCCTGCCTCGTCGGGGTGCGCGTCCTCCTCGACGGCAAGGCGGTGGAGCTCACCGATCAGTACGGCCAGCCCTCCAGCACCGAGGACCCCGGATGGCTGTGGACAGACCAGTGGAACTGGCTGGAGTTCGATCTCGCCGATCTGGCCGGCGCCACCCTGTCCGAGGTGGAACTCGTGGCACCCCCGGGCCACCGGGGCAGCGGCTGGTTCCAGCTCGCCGGGGTCCGCACCACAGCTCAGGAGCCCGCCGATGTGGTGGCCCGGGCGACGATGATGCGCGGCTCCCACTCCGACCATGATTTCTCGCGCGGCAACACCTACCCGATGGTCTTCCGACCCGGAGGCTCGCACGCTCTCGCACCGCTCACCGATGCGCGGGCGATGAGCTGGCTGTACCGCTGGAACGATCGGGGTCCTGTGCCGAGGATGCAAGGCTTCGGCTTCGTCCACGCCCCCAGCCCGTGGATCGGGGACCGCAACAACGCCCACTTCATGCCATGGATGGGTCGCGCCGAGGTGACGCCCGAGCGCCGCGAGCTGCTCTTCCGCCACCTCGAGGAAACTTCCCGGCCCGATCTGTACACGGTGAGATTGGTGGGCGTGGACCGGCGTCCGGGCAGCATTGCGGCGTCGATGACCGCCACCCAGCACGGCGGGGTGCTCCGGTTCGACTACGAGACGCAGGAACGCTGCGGACTGGTCGTCGACCAGCCTTTCGGCGGCCGCACCCGCATCGAGAACCTGCCCGACGGTCGGGCTGCCATCATCATGTCGATCGACGCCCGGGTGGGCTTCGACGACCCGGACAATCCCATGCCCGGCGCCTATGTGTACGCCGAGACGCTGCAGCCCGTCCAGCCGCTGCGTGCCACCGAGATGCCGAAGATCTATCACGATCTGCGCCTGGGCGAGCACGGCCTTGAGCGGACACGATGGGGCCACGCACTGCTGCGCCGGCTGTCGCGGGTGCGCGAGCAGGCCGGCGTGCTGAGGCTGCGCTCGGGCCAGCGCCTGGAGATCAAGGCGGCAATGAGCAGCATCAGCGTCGAGCAGGCCCGGCACAACCTCGACCTCGAGATAGGCCGGCGCGGCTTCGACGAGGTGGCCGCCGAATCTCACGCGCTGTGGGCCGAGATCCTCGGCCGCCTGGAGATCGAGGGTGGCCGACCCTGGCTGCGCGAGGCCGCCTGGAGCGATCTCGCGCGATTGCTGGCCTGGCCACGCTCCCATCATGAGAACGCCGGGAGCCCCGCCGAGCCGCACCCGGTCTACGCGTCGCCCTTTCGACCCCGCGTCCACCCCGACACCGCCGAGCACACGGGCTGCGCCGTCGTGGACGGCGAACTGGTCGTGGACAACGGGTACTGGGACACCTACCGAACCGCCTGGCCCGCCTACCACCTGCTCTTCCCGAAACGGGCCTCGCGGCTGCTCGACGGCATCGTGCAGCAGTACCGCGATTCGGGCTGGATGAGTCGCTGGAGCGCCCCCGGCCACATCGACTGCATGGTCGGAACGAGCTCGGACACCATCTTTGCCGATGCTAGCGCGCACGGTATCGCCTTCGACGAGCTGACGGCCTACGAGTCGGCGGTGAAGAACGCAACAGTGCCCTCTGCCAGCCCGCTGACCGGACGCAAGTCGATTGCCCGAGGCCGGTTCACCGGATGGATCGACACCGACGAGACGGAGGGCTTCAGCTGGACCGTCGAGAACGCGATCTGCGATGCGTCGATCGCACTGTGGTCGCGCCGGCTGGCCGATCGCGCCACCGAGCTCGGCGTACCCGACCGGGCCGAAGAATTCCGCACCAATGCGCGCTACTTCACCAACCGGAGCCTGGTCCCCCAGGCATGCTATGACCCCGATACCGGTTTTTGGCAGGGCAGGCGCCCCGACGGCAGATTCCGGCTCGACTCCCACGACTTCGACCCGCTCCTGTGGGGCTACGACTACACCGAGACATCGGCGTGGGGAATGGCCTTCGCCACTGTCCAGGACGGCGCCGGACTGGCGCGGCTGCTGGGCGGCGAGCAGGCGTTGGCGTCCCGGCTGGACCGCGCCCTCGCCACCCCCGAGCCCGCGAACGATCGCACCCGGGGCAGCTATCCCCAGATCACTCACGAGATGACCGAAGCCAGGGCGGTACGGCTTGGCCAGATCGCGGTCTCCAACCAGCCGGCCCATCACAGCGCCTATATGTACCTGCACGCCGGGCGTCCGGACGCCACCCAGTGGCTGACCCGCGAAATCGCCGAGAGGTTGTGGGTGGGTTCGGAGATCGGGCAGGGCTATCCCGGCGATGAGGACAACGGGGAGATGAGCGCCTGGCAGCTGTTCACCATGGTCGGTCTGTATCCCCTCCAGCCCGGCAGCGGGGAGCTGGTGCTCAGCGCACCGGTCTTCCCTGCCGTGCGCTGGCATCGGGAGAATGGCACGACGCTGGAGATCGTGGCCCACGACGTGGAGCATCGGTTCATCCAGCGCGTGGAGATCAACGGTGAGCCGTGGGGGCAGGTGAGCGTTCCTGTCGCAGTCCTGCACGCCAACTGCCGTATCGAGTTCTGGCTCGGCGCCGAGCCCAGCGACTGGGGATCCCGCAGCAGGCCGGCATCGATGAGCACCATGACCGGTGAGGCCCGCAGCTGGCAGCCCGACCGCAGCCGGGCCGCCCGCCTGTCGCTGACCGGCCCGGATGGCCGCGAGATGGTTGGCGAGCAGGCGTTGGCCCAGCTGGTGGACGATCGTGGCGAGGCCATCATCGAGCTGCCTGCCGGAGCGTGCCTGGAGTTGCGTTGGAGCGAGCCCTTCCGGGCCTCACATCTGACGCTCACCACGGACGGGCAGGGCGCAGCCGGCTACCGCCTCGAGGCACTGGCCGCCGGAGGCTGGGCGCCGGTACAGGTGCACCCGACCGCAGCCCTGTGGCGCAATCAGACCGTGCCGCAGGCCTTGGGCGACAAGACCTTGTCCGCGCTGCGGCTCACCATCACCGCGCCCCTGGCACTGCGTCAGATCGAGGTGTACTGACGGCGCCGGGGCACGAATCCCGGGGAGGATAAGTCGGGGGTCCGCACAACCCCGCCCGCGATGTCACCGTGGCTCCATGACCTCCATACCGCTCCTGCGCCCTCATGGTCTTGTCTCCAGCCCCGCGTTCAGCCACGTGGCCGTGGTCCCGCCAGGAGCAACGACGATCTACGGCGGCGGGCAGAACGCGGTGGACGCTGCCGGTGCGCTCGTCGGCGGTGACGATGGTGAACCAGCCGTCGCACACCTGGCCGTCGTGCCTGCCTCGGCACCGCTCAGCGCTGCGTGACGCCCGCCCACTGTGCCCCGGACACCGCGTCGAGCTGCCTGATCTCGTCATCGGAGAGCTCAAGGCTTGCTGCCGCCAGCAGATCGGGCACCTGCTCGACGCGTGAGGCGCTCGCGATGGGAGCCGCCACGGCCGGGCGCTGGCGCAGCCAGGCGAGAGCCGTCGAGGCGATGCTGGCGCCATGCTCGTGCCCGATGGCCTCCAGGGCGTCGATGATCGCCAGCCCCTGCTCGGTGGCATAGCCGGACGCCGCCTTGGCCCGCGGTGAATCCCCGGTGGCCTGGGCCGAGCGGTATTTCCCGGTGAGGAATCCTGCGGCCAAGCCGAAATAGGGAACCAGCGAGATCTGCTGTGTCACGGCGAGCGGCACGACATCGGCCTCGGGGTCACGGTGCACGAGATTGTAGTGCGGCTGGATCGCCACCGGGCGGGCCTGCGGCTGCCCAGCAGACAGCTCGAGCCACTCGCGGATGCGGGCCGCCGAGTAGTTGGACACCCCGACATAGCGCACCAGTCCATCGCGCACCAGCGAAGCGAAGGCCTCGACGGTTTCGGCGAGCGGAGTGTCCGGGTCGTCGAAATGCGCGTAGTAGAGGTCGATGTGGTCCACGCCGAGCCGCTTGAGCGAGGCCTGCGCGCCGGCCCGCACATTCTTCGCGGAGAGCCCCGGGAAATCCGGGTGCTGGCCCACCTTCGTGGCGATGGTGACATGCGCCGGGCGGCGTGAAGCCAGCCACTGGCCGAGGATGGTCTCCGATTCGCCACCACCGTGTCCGGGCACCCAGGCGCTGTAGGAATCGGCGGTGTCGATGAAATTGCCGCCACCGGCGAGGAACGCATCGAGAATGTCGAAGGAACTCTGCCGGTCTGCGGTCCAGCCGAACACATTCCCGCCGAGCGCGAGCGGAAAGACGTCGAGTTCGCTGGTGCCGAGTGTGGTCATTGTGTCTCCCTCGTGGTTGTCCGGCCTGCTGACCCCAGTATTTCCAGGCCGCCCAGAACCCTCAATTGCCGAGTCGTCGTCGCGGCGCCGATCATCATGCGCCATCCCGGTAGCGCGTGGCGATGGCAAGGGCGTGGACCAGCTGCGGGGCGCTGAGGGGCTGTACATACCCGGGGGTGTCGCGCTGGATGCGCCAGCCCTCACTGAGCGGGCTCAGCGGCACCGGGTCGAAGCCGAAGGCATCGAGCAGCCGGGAGACGACCGCCAGGGCGGGCTGGTGATCCGAGACCGCAACGAGCGCACGCCGGTCTGGCGTGCCAGCCGGGGAGGCTGCGCTGGTGATCTGGGCAGCCTGAATGTGATTGAAGGCCTTCACCACGAAGGACTGGGGCAGATGGGCCTGCAGGAGCTCCGAGGTGGTCGTGGTCTCGTCGTCGAGCTCGGCGATCTGGCCGTCGCGCTGCGGGTAGTAGTTGTTCGTGTCGATGACGATCTTCCCCACCAGGGGCTCGACCGGGACGGTGTCGATCGCCTTGAGCGGAATGGTCACGACCACGAGGTCGCCGTCCTGGGCTGCCTGCTCAGGGGTGGCGGCACGCGCCGAGTCCCCGAGCTCGGCGATGAGAGCAGTGAGGGTTTCGGGGCCGCGACGATTGCTCAGCACCACCTCATAGCCGAGCGACACTGCCGTGCGGGCGATCTGACTGCCGATGTGACCGGCGCCAATGATTCCGATAGTGGTCATGACGGGCCAACACCACACAACGCCCGGGCATTCCCCTGGTGTCAGCGTGTTACAGGCCTGCCCGAGGATTGGTGTGCGGGCCCGGTCTGATCCGGGAGGAGCCCCGAAGGGCCGGGAGGAGACGGCCGTACCCGATTGGCAGGCGAATCGCCGATCAGTCACCGGCTGCCAGCCCGGTGGCCGGATACACCTAGGCTCGCCTCGTGGCTTTGAGCAAGCAGGACGTGGTGGACGCGGCATTGGGCATCCTCGACGAGTACGGACTCGCCGATCTGACGATGCGCCGGCTGGCCGACAACTTGCAGGTGCAGGCCAGCGCCCTGTACTGGCACGTCGCGAACAAGCAGACCCTGCTCGCCGAGCTGGTGCGCGCCATCCTCGCCGACCTGCCCCACCCCAACGGACCCTGGCGTCCGGGGCTGGCCCAATGGTCCGAGCAATTGCGCGAGCGGCTTCTCGGACATCGTGACTCCGCCGAGCTGGTTTCCTCGATGCGCGCCATCGCGCTGGCCGCCACGGACGTGGAGGACGCGCCGGCCGCGCTGCTGCGCCGTGAGGGCATGGGCCCGGAACAGGCGAGGCTGGCCGCCCAGACCCTCGTGCACCTCATTCTCGGCCACGTCTACGAGGAACAGCAGCACGCCCAACTGGCGCCGCTGGCCATCGCGCACGCCCGCCCGGATCCGCAGACGCCGCAGGCAGCACCGAGCAGTCCCGACCGCGACAGCCTCCCCGACCACGAGAGTGCCCCCGACCACGACTTCTCGGCGGGCATCTCACTCCTGCTCGCCGGGATCGACGCCAGCCTCCGCGAACCGTGAGCGCACCGAGCAACCCGTCTGATCCCCCCCCAGAACCGAGGAATCACCAGGGAAGATGACGCGCCAACCGCCTGGGGACCAGCCGATAGGCGAGCATGATCGGCCCGAACACCGCCGGCACCCGCACCAGGCTGCACCCGAGCCGGTCTGCGAGGACGATCCGCCGGGCAAGACTGTGGGGGCTGAGCGCCAGCGCCGCATCACGGCCGCTCGTCATCGAGGAGCGCACGAAGCCGGGGCGCACGACGAGCACCCGCAGGCCCTCGGGTGCCAAGGCATCGCCCAGCCCCAGGTAGAAACCGTCCATGCCGGCCTTGCTCGCCCCGTAGACGAAGTTGGCGCGACGCACCCGTTCTGCCGCCACCGAACTGATCGCGATGATCCGCCCGCCATGCCCCGATTCCCGGCGCTGGGTGCGCAGCCGGTCGGCAACGAGCACCCCCAGGCTCACCGGAGCGGTGGTGTTCACCGCGAAGGTGTGCACCGCAGTGGGCTGGTCGGTCCAGGCCTGCTCAGGATCTCCGAGCACCCCCAGCGCCATCACCACGAGATCGACCGGACGCGCGAAAGCCTCATCGACCACCCGGGCATGCCCGGCAGTGTCGAGGGCGTCCATGTCCAGCGTGGTGACCTCGCTGGCCCCGGCGGCGAGCAGACGCGCCCGAGCCACGCTCAGTCGCCGGGCCCCAGCGCGCGCCAGGAGCACGACCGGTGCCGGACGGCGCCGCAGGAGCTCGGCCAGCAGGGCAACCCCGATGTCACTCGTCCCGCCGACCAGTACCAGCGCTCCTGGCGCGTGCCCGGCCTGCCTCGACCTGCGGGTCAGCACATTCATGAGGATGCTCCCCAGAAGACTCGTTCCACGACCGCGCTGGCATGGCGGGTGATACGCCCATAGGACTCCAGCAGCTGGGAAGCCTCCGCCTTGCCATGACCCATGAGCATCGCGACGGCCGCCAGCTCGCGCGAATCGGAGGGCAGCTGGTCGCTGCTGCGCGCCCGCACCAGCATCGTGGCATTGCGCATCCGGCTCGCGGCATGCCAGGCGTCCCGCAGCGCTGCGGCGTCCTCGGCGTCGAGCAGTCCCTCGGCCTCGCAGGCATTGAGAGCGCTCAGCGTGGACGGGCTGCGCAGGGCGGGCAGCCGCCCGGCATGGCGCAGCTGAAGGAGCTGGACGGTCCACTGCACATCCGACAGCCCGCCGGGCCCGAGCTTGAGGTTGCGGTGCGGGTCGGATCCGCGTGCGATCCGCTCGGCCTCCATACGTGCCTTCAGCCGGCGGATCTCCGACTCCTGGACAGCGCTGATCCCCTGGGGCGGCCAGCGCAGTTCGCTGATCCCGGCGAGCAGTTCCCGCACCAGATCCTCGTCGCCGGCCCCCACATCGGCGCGCAGCAGGGCCTGGTGCTCCCAGGTCTGCGACCAGCGCCGGTAGTAGGCCAGGCAGCTCGAGACCGTGCGCACCAGAGGGCCGTCGCGGCCCTCCGGACGCAGGCCCGCGTCCACCTCGAGCGGCGGCTCGGGGCCCGGTGACCTGAGCAGTGCCCGAACCGTCGAGACCACCGCCAGCGCCTGGGCGCTCTGCTCGGGCCTGGTCCCGTCGGGGACAACGAACATGGCGTCGATGTCGGAAGCATAGTTGAGCTCGGCGCCGCCCCAGCTGCCCATTGCCACCACGCCGATGGGTGGCACCGGTTCGGGATGGTCCCGTACCGCCACCACCAGGGCAGCCTGGATCGTCGCGTCGGCGAGCGCGGTCAGGCCCTGGCCCACGGCATCGACATCGATGCGCCCGAGCACATCGCCGAAGGCCAGCCGCATGAGCTCGCGGCGTCGCAGCGCCCGCACGGCGCTCACCGCATCCTGGGCGCCCTCGTGACGGCGCACCACGGCCGTCATCGATGCCATGAGGCTTTCTCGGCTGCGCGGCGTGAGCTCGGATTCGTCCTGGAGCAGCTGCACGGCGCTGGGATCGCGGTTGAGCATGGCAATGATGTAGCGGCTGGTGGACAGCGTCTGGGCGAGCAGCTCGGCCATCTGCCCCTCGTCGCGCAAGGCGCGCAGATACCACGAGGTCGAGCCCATTGCCTCCGAGAGCCGCCGGAAGCTGATCAGCCCGAGATCGGGGTTGGGGCCCTCGGCGAACCAGCCGAGCATGGCAGGCAGCAGCTGCCGCTGGATCTCCACGGCCCGCGTCGAGCCGCTGGTCAGGGCCTCGATGTGATGCAGCGCACCGGAGGCGTCCAGGAAGCCCAGCGCCTTGAGCCGGTCCTGTGCAGCCTGCGGGGAGAGCCGCAGCTCGTCGTCGGACAGCGTGCTCACCGTGAGCAGCAGCGGGGAGTAGAAGACCCTGCGCTGTCGGCGTTCCACCTCCAGAGCAGTGCGCCGCCAGGTGGCCCACAGCGCATCACCGTCGGCCGCGCCGAGGCTGCGCGCAATGTGCTCGCGGTCATCGCCGGGGGGTGGGAAGAGATGGCTTCGCCGCAGGTGCTGCAGCTGAACGCGATGCTCAAGGGTGCGCTCGAGACGGTAGGCGGCGTCGAGCGCGGCGGCGTCGGCCCGGCCGATGTAGCCGTGGTCGGCCAGCGCATGAAGGCTGACCAGGGTGCCCCGGTGCCGCAACCGGTCGTCCACCCGGCCGTGCACCAGCTGCAGCAGTTGGACGCTGAACTCCACATCGCGCAAGCCACCCGAGCCGAGCTTGATCTCGTATTCGGCATCGGCGGCGGGAATCAGCTCGACAACCCGGCGGCGCATCGACTGCAGCTCGGCCATGAAATTCTCGCGCCCGCCCACCTGCCAGATCAGGGGCCGCACGATATCGATGAATCCCCTGGCCAAATCGAGGTCCCCGGCCATCGGGCGGGCTTTGAGCATGGCCTGGAACTCCCAGTTCCTGGCCCACCGGGTGTAGTAGGCCCGGTGCCCGGCCAGGCTGCGCGTGAGGGGCCCGGCATTGCCTTCGGGACGCAGCGCGGCGTCGACCTGCCAGATCGTGCCGCACGCCGAGTGTGCCGAGCAGATCCGCATTGTGGCCGCTGCGAGCTTGTTGGCCACCGCCATCGCTGCCCCATCGTCGGCGCCGGGATCGGCCGGTTCGGCGACGAACAGCACGTCAATATCGGACAGGTAGTTGAGCTCCTGCGCCCCGCACTTGCCCAGGGCGACAATTCCCAGCCTGGCGGCCCCCGAGCCGCTCACCTGCGCCCGGGCGATGGCCAGCGCACAGATCATCACGGCGTCGGCAAGATCGGCCAGCTCGGCGGCAATGTCATCGACGACCGTGCTGGGATCGGGACAGCTGAGATCGCGTCCGGCGATACGCACCAGATGTCGCTTGTTCGCGAGCCGCAGCCGGTCCGCCGCGCCCTCGTCACCGGCACTCGCCATGGCCAGCTGCTCGGGCGGGGCACCCGCCAGGGAGCCCAGGCCCACGGCGCCCAGCAGGTCGTCGAGGATGCGCCGCGCGCTCCACCTGGCAGGCTCGGGACGCAGCACCTGAAGATGGATCGGATGAGCGGTCAGGTGACGGGCCAGCGCGCGGCTGAATCCCGCGACAGCGATCACCCTGGCGCGCCAGCCGGCATCATCGGACAGTTGCGAGATGAGCGCCGCAGCGCCGGCACTGAGATCCGCCAACGTCACCAGGGCCTGATCGGGATCGGCGGCTCCCGCCAGCTCGTCCACCAGGCCGGGCGTGCGCAGATCGAGCGAGTCCACGAGCCCCGCGGCGCGCGTGACGTCGGTGAAGCCCTTGCGGGCCAGCTCAGCTGTCGTCGACGTCGTCCGTCCGCGTGCCCTCACGGCTCCTCCGATCCCAGCTGTCTCGCGGCGCTCTGGGCGTATTGTCTCCCACCGAGACAGAATTAATCCCATCGTCACCCACGGTCCACCGGCAGACAACCCGGATCGACCATCGTAGAGGAATGACGAGCATGGCCGAGCGCACCCAGCTGTCGGTCCAGCGAATGGCACAGACGCTGGCCGATCAGTTCCCCATCCTGTTGCAGGCCGCGGCAGGCACGGGCAGGCGCGCCCTCGCCGAGTTCATCGCGCTGTGCGAGGAAGTGCTCAGCTGCGTCGACTCCCCCACCCGGACCACTCCGGACTCGCTTGCCCAGTTCATCGGCGCACGGGACGCCGATGTCATGAACCACGACGAGACGACCCGGGCGATCATGGGCACCGAGAGCCTTGGGACGCTGCGCCGGCAGGCGGACAATGCCAGCTCGCAGGCGGCGGTGGCGCTGGCCCGGCCGAATCTCCCGCCGGCGGTGAGTACGAGCAACGGGCCGGTCCATCTGCCCGATCTGCTGCGCAGCCTCACCGTCGAGGCGGCGCTGCTGGCCGACCACTGCGGCACGACACTGGATCGCGCCGGGACCGCGCAGTGTCTGCGGGCTGTGGCGTCGGTGCTGGGGGAGCGCTTCCCGGGCCATACCATCGAGGTGCGGGTGCCACCCTTCGCCGCCGTGCAGCTGGGCTCGCTCACAGCGGGCCCGGTGCACCACCGCGGCACTCCGCCCAATGTCGTGGAGACCGACACCGCAACCTTCTGGGCGCTGGCCATCGGCACGCTGAGCTGGACGCAGGCCCGCGAGGCACACCGGCTGCGCGTCTCCGGGGTGCATGCCCCCGATGTCGCGCAGATGCTGCCCATCGTGCGCCGACGCTGAGCCAGCGTGCCCTACCCGGCGCACAGCCGGGCGGTCGCCGGACAGGGGGTGACGGGCTCACAGGCTCGGCAGGTGCTCCCGCAGCTCGAAGGGAGTCACCTGGCGGCGGTATTCCTCGAACTCGGCGCGCTTGTTGCGCAGGAAGTACTCGAAGACATGCTCGCCGAGCGTGTCGGCCACCAGCTCGCTGGACTCCATCGCGGCGATTGCAGCGCCGAGGCTGCGCGGCAGGGAGTTGATCCCCAGCGCCTTGCGCTCACGCTCGGTGAGCGCCCAGACATCGTCCTCGGCTTCCTCGGGCAGTTCGAGTTCGCGGGTGATGCCGTCCAGTCCGGCATTGAGCAGCAGGGCATAGGCAAGATAGGGATTGCACGCGGAGTCGATGGCCCGGTACTCGACCCGGGCACTGGAGGACTTGTTCGGCTTGAACAGCGGCACCCGCACGAGTGCGGAGCGGTTGTTGCGTCCCCAGCAGACATAGGCGGGAGCCTCTCCCCCGCCGGTCAGGCGCTTGTAGGAGTTGACCCATTGGTTCGTCACAGCAGTGATCTCGCGGGCATGGGTCAGCAGGCCGGCCACGAACTGCCTGCCGATCTTCGAGAGCCGCACCTCGTCGCTGGCGTCGTAGAAGACGTTGTGGTCGCCCTCGAACAGGCTCATATGGGTGTGCATGCCCGAACCCGGCGCATCGGTGAAGGGCTTTGGCATGAACGACGCCACGATGTTCTGCGAGGCGGCGATCTCGCGCACGACGACCCGGAAGGTCATGATGTTGTCCGCCATCGACAGGGCATCGGCATATCTCAGGTCGATCTCGTGCTGGCCGGGGGCGCTCTCGTGGTGGCTAAACTCCACCGAGATGCCCATCTCCTCGAGCATCATCACGGCATCGCGGCGGAAGTCCGTGCCGTCGTCCATCGTGGTGTGGTCGAAATATCCGGCGGTGTCGAGCGGGACGGGCGGCTCGCCGGGCACCAACGGCGCCTTGAAGAGGAAGAACTCGATCTCGGGGTGGCAATAGAAGGTGAAGCCCATGTCGGCAGCCTTGTTGAGGGCGCGCTTGAGCACATGGCGGGGATCGGCGGGCGCCGGCGAGCCATCGGGCAGCTTGATGTCGCACAGCATCCTGGCGGTGTTCGCCTGGGTGCGCCACGGCAGCAGCTGGAATGTGCTGGGGTCGGGGCGGGCGATCATGTCGGCCTCGTAGACGCGCGCATAGCCCTCGATCGACGAACCGTCGAAGCCGGTGCCTTCGGCGAATGCTCCCTCGAGCTCGGCGGGAGCCATCGCAACCGACTTGAGAAAGCCCTGAACATCGGTGAACCACAGGCGGATGAACCGTACATTGCGTTCTTCCACAGCCCTCAGGACGTACTCGGTTTGGCGATCCATGCACCCAGTCTGCCAGCGCCACCGGCCAGGCAGTGAACGAGCCTGCCTTCCAATCGGGTTACACTCCGGTGACAAGCCCCCATCCGGTCCACGCGCGCCCTGTCCACGGCACAGCAGGTGGCCGGCGCCGTGTCCATCGACGAGGAAGGCGCGTATGCCCACCGCTGGCTGGTATCCCGATCCTGCGGGCACCCCAGGCCGCTACCGCTATTGGGACGGGCAGGCCTGGAGCGAGGCGACCACCACCGACCCGTCCGCGTCGGCCGTCCCTCCCGGGCCTGCGGCAGGCCCGAAGCGCCGCTGGGGGCCCATCGTCCTCATCGCCGCGGTGCTGGCGGCGGTGGTGGTGATCCTGGCGCTGATCTTCGGGCCCGGCAACGGCTCCTCCTTCCAGGAGGCCCCGGTGGACACCGACTCGGCGAGCCCGACCACCTCGCAGTGGGACGAGACGAGCACGCCAACCCCTACTCCTTCGGCCGATCAGTCGCTGGCCCGCTGCCCGGTGACTCAGGTTCGCGACACGACCCGTCAGACCTCTGCGAACACGCTGCGCGGCGGGGGGCTTGAGGTGCCGCGCATCCCCGGCTGGCAGTCCGACTCGTCGTTCTATCTCGACTGGGTGAGCGATCTGCACACCGCTGTCGATGACGTCTACCCGGGCTGGATCTCCAACGAGTCGGTGGGCGCGCTCAATGCCGTCGACGGCTTCACCGACATCCGCCAGTCCGCGCACCAGACCATGGAGTGCTTCGCCAGCTCGGGCTACTACATCGGCTACACGGGTCGCAAGGACCTCGTGGACGAGCAGATCTCGGTGGACGGGCACCAAGCCTGGCATATGCGTTCCGAGGTCTATGTGTCGATGCCCAGCCTGCCTCAGGTCAAGGGCGACACGGTCGACGTCATCGTGGTCGACACCGGGAACAAGGATCGCCTGGGACTGTTCATCTCCAGCGTGAACATCGGGGACAGTTCCCGGATGGACAAGATGAGCGCGGCGATCGCCGGGCTCAAGGTCATCGGCTGAGCCACCGCACCAGGCCGGGGCGGTGGGCACTCCTACACTGTCAGGCGTGAGTGCCGTGAAACCCTTCCGCCAGACCCCCTTGCGCGATGTGCCTGCCCAGATCGCGCGTCCGCCCTATCTCGGCAAGTCCGGTCCGGAGGTCTACACGGGCTCCGATGTCCAGACCCCCGAGATCGTGGCGAAGATGCGCCGCGCGGGCCGGCTGGCGGCCGACGCCATCCTGGTGGCTGCCGCCGAGATCGCGCCGGGGGTCACCACCGATCACCTCGATGCGGTGGCCCACGAGTTCATGTGCGATCACCACGCCTGGCCGGCCAGCCTCGAATACCGCGGCTTCCCCAAGAGCATCTGCACGAGCGTGAACGAGGTCATCTGCCACGGCATTCCGGACACCCGCCCCCTGGAGGACGGCGACATCGTCAAGCTCGACGTGACCACCTACATCGACGGAGTGCACGGCGACAACTGCGCCACCTTCTACGTCGGGGAGGTCGACGACGAGTCGAAGAAGCTCACCGAGGTCACTCGCGAATCGATGTACCGCGCCATCAAGGCCTGCAAGCCAGGGCGCCCCGTTTCGGTGATCGGGCGGGTCATCGAGAAGTACGCCAAGCGCTTCGGCTATGGGGTGGTGCGCGAGTACACCGGGCACGGTGTGCACACCGCCTTCCACTCGGGGCTGGTGATCCTGCACTACGACGAGCCCCGGCTCGACACGATCATGCGTCCCGGCATGACCTTCACCATCGAGCCGATGCTCACGCTGGGCAGCGCCCGCACCGAGCAGTGGGACGACGGCTGGACCGTGGTGACCCGGGACGGCTCGCGCTGCGCCCAGTTCGAACAGACCCTGGCGATCACCGAGACCGGAACCGAAATTCTCACCGTGCCCAGCAGCGGCGAGCTCATCGCCGGTGGCGACCCGGGACTCATCGACCTGTCGGCGGTGCACTGAGCGTGCCTGCGCTGCGGCGCGTGAACAGCTGGTTGTCCAGGGCGCAGCCGATCAGGACAAGGGCGGGGAACCAGGTCAGCGCGTCGAGGTTCAGGACGAAGGGCCACTGGCTCCCGCTCAACAGCCCCACCGGGTTGAGCAGCACCAGGGCGCCCGCCGCGCCCATGATGCGTCCGTAGACCATCCGGGCCGGGCGGCCGTACACCATCTTGCTGAGCCGGAAGATGGGCACGGCCGCCATGAGCTGCCACATACCGGCACTGAGCATGATGTTCACCAAGACCTGGGTGAAGACCTGATCGCCGCTCAACCCACCGCCCAGTCTCCCGCCCATCGCCCAAGAGGCCCACCAGGAGACCACGTCATCGCCGCCCGAGGCGGACACCGCCCCCAGCACGAACAGCGACGCGAAGGCGATCGCGACCATCCAGGCGAGGACCGCGCCCACCGACATCGCAATGGTCCCGACGACCGTGCCGACGCTCAGCTGCCCGTCGCGAGGAGGTGGTGTACCGGTGGACACACCGTCAATGCTGCCACAGGCCCGGCTCGGCCCCGCCGGGTGACATCGCCGGGCTGGCCCGGCCGGCCACGGCCACGGACCAGGGGGCCGGGCGCGCCGTCTCGGCGGCACCGTCAGTTACAGCGTTGTGAAAACTATATTACAAGCCCACTTTTTAGACTCTGAGTCTGGGTTCTTGCTGCATGCTGTCTGTGGAACGACCGCCAGACAACCACTCCCTTGAGGAGATTCCGCCATGTCGCAATCCCAGTACATCGTCCGGGGACACCTTTGCACGATGAATCCCGCACAGCCTGTTGCCGAATCGATGCTCGTCGATGCTGGCCGCATCGCCGCCATCGATTCGTACCCGGAAATCCGTGCTCGTGCTCGCGCCGATGCCCCGATATTCGATGTGGCCGACGCAACAGTCCTGCCCGGACTCATCGACGTCCACACTCATCATGCGGTCGCCGGTCTCGGAGATCTCTTCGAGCTCACTTTCCCGCAATCTCTCGGGCCCCAAGAAATCGCCGCAAAGGTGGCCGAATGGGTAGCCGAGCACCCTTCCCAGGAATGGGCGATCGGGGGCAACTGGGGCTCCGATCAGTTGCCCCGGCTCGCCAGCGCGCAGGCCCTCGCGCTGCTCGACGCCGCATCCGGGGGGCACCCGGTGCTGCTCAAGGACGACACCCAGCACAACCGATGGGCCAACTCCGAGGCCATCCGGCGCGCCGGGTTCACCGCCGACTCATCCGATCCGGAGGGCGGCCACCTCGTGCGCGACGCATCCGGCGCGCTGACCGGAGTGCTCTTCGAACGGGCCGGGGCCCAGGTCGAACAGGCCCGGAGCGCCACAGGCGATCTCAGCGCCGCCGAGTACGCCCGCGGCTCCCAGCGCGGCATCGAGATCCTGCAGAGCTACGGAATCACCGCGATCCAGGAGGCTGCCGCAACGCCGCGTATCCTCCAGGGGCTCAGCCTGCTCGACTCCCAGGGCGAGCTGGATGCCTGGGTGGTGAGCTCCATGCTCATCAACGACAACATCTTCGGCAGCCCCGCCGTCGGGCTTCCCCTGCTCGACATCGCCCAGCAGTACCGCTCGAGGCACCACCTCCCCAACTACGCGAAGATCTTCATGGACGGCGTGCCCACCGCGCGCACCGGCGCCTTCGTCGAGCCCTATCTGCCCGTGCCCGGACACGGACAGGAGCGGGGCACGACGACCATGGATGTCGACGAGCTCTCCTCGTGGCTGGGGATCCTTGCTCAGCGAGGCCTGGGCGCGAAGATCCACTGCACGGGCGATGCAGCGGTGCACGTCGTCGTCGAGGCCGTCGAGAGGGTGCACAGCGAGGGAGTCTTCCTGCCGGTCCAGATCGCCCACGGCCAGTACGTCTTGAGCGAGGACATCCCGCGAATCGCGGAGCTCGGGATTGTCGCCGACATCTCTCCCTCGCTGTGGTTCCCCGGCCCGATGATCGATGCCATGAGACAGGTGCTCCCCGCCGAGCGCGCCGAACACCTGCAGCCCAACCGGGCACTGCTCGACCTCGGAGTGCCCATCGGGGGAGGATCGGACTTCCCGGTCTCACCCCAGCCCAATCCGTGGATCGGGATCGCCGGGCTCGTGACACGCAGCGACCCCACAGGGCAATACGAGGGCCGGCTGTGGCCGGAGCAGGCCATCTCGGTTGATGAGGCCATCGGCGCCTACACCCTGGGGGCAGCGCGGGTCATCGGGCTCGACGCCTTCACCGGCAGCCTGGAGGTCGGCAAATCAGCCGACTTCGTGGTACTCGACCAGGACCCCTGGGACATCCCTCCCGCCGAACTCGCCCGGATCCAGGTCCAGTCCACCTGGTTCGAAGGCCGGCAGGTCTTCGCCCGCTCCGATGCCGACCAGTGGGCACCAGCCCGGGCTCTTGCCAGCGCCCAAGCCTGATCGCCCCATACACCTCGAAGGAAAAGCCATGCGCTCAATCCGCTCCGTGTTCACCGCCCTCGTGGCCCTGTGCGCCGCCTTCGCCCTGGCGAGCTGCAGCACGATCACCGCCTCGGCAGGCGCGCCCTCGTCCAGTGGCCCGAAGACGGTGAAGAAGATCCTCGTCGACTATCCCTTCACGAGCCTGCCGATCTTCGGGATTCTGAAATCCCAGGTCGAGACCGTGGCCAAGGAGAAGAACGTCGCCGTCGAATTCACCAACGACAACAACGACCTCACCCAGCAGGTGTCGAATCTCACCACCTATCTCAATTCCGATATCGACGCAGTCATCTCGTTCCCGATGGACGCCTCGTCGCTGGGCGGCCTGGCGAAGCAGTACATGGACGCCGGAAAGCTGTGGATCACCTACGGCGGCGATATGAGCCAGCAGAGCGGCTCATTGCAATTCAGTTTCCGCGATTCCGGAGAGCAGCTCGGGAAGAATGCCGGCGAATGGGCGAAACAGGCGATCGGCGGCATGGGAAAGGCGATCATCCTCAAGGACGACGCCACCCAGATGGGCCAGGAACGTACCGCAGGCTTGGTCGCCGGACTCCACGAGAGCGCACCCGGCGTGCAGATCGTCGCCCAGGAGCAGGCAGTCACTCCCCAGGATGCCCTGACGGCCACGAATGCGCTGCTGTCGCAATACCCCGATGTGAACATCGTGCTCACCGCCGTGGGCGACGCCGGACAGGGCGCCTATCAGGCACTCATCGGCTCCGGCCGGCCGGCCGACAGCAGCACGACCTATGTGGGAGGGCTCGATGCGAACAAGTTCGCCCTGGAGCAGATGAAGGCCGGGACCTTCTACCGGGGCATCGTCACGATCTCCCCCGACGACATCAGCAATGCGATGGTCGACTATCCCGTCTCCGTGGGTGCCGGCACCGCCAAGCCGCTGTTCAACGTTCCGGTGAGCCTGGTCACACCGGACACCAAGGACGCCCTCGATGCCTTGCTCCGCTCGTTCCAGTGACCCATCGCCCATGCCAGCCGACGACGCCCGATGCGCCGCCCATCTGAGGAGACTTCCATGACGGTTTCGGTCAGCAAGCTCACCAAGCGCTATGGCGCGACCCTGGCCCTCGACAGCGTCGACCTGACCTTCCGCTCCGGTGAGGTGCACGCCCTGCTCGGGCACAACGGGGCAGGAAAGTCGACACTGATCGGCTGCCTCGGCGGAGGGACCACCCCGACCGCAGGATCCATCGAGATCGATGGCGTGGTGACCGAGGGGCTCACCCCCGGGTCGGCAATCAAGGCCGGCATCGCCGTGATCTACCAGCACCTGTCGGTCATGGACGGGCTGTCGGTGATGGACAACATCTTCCTGGGACAGGAACTGCACCGGGGACCTCTCATCGATCGCTCGGCCCAGCGCCTGCGGGCCAGCGAACTGCTGGGCAGGGTGAAGAGCTCCGCACGTCCCGACGACCTGGTGGGCGATCTGAGCATGGGCCAGCGCCAGCTCGTGGAGATCGCCAAGGCGCTCGAGCGCGACGCGAGACTGCTCATCCTCGACGAACCCACTGCCTCGCTGTCGGCCCGCGAATCCGAGGCCCTCGGCCAGCTCGTCCTTCAGCTCAAGACGGAGGGGATCGCCATTGTCTACGTCACCCACCTCCTGGAGGAGGTGATGCGGCTGGCGGATCAGGTGAGCGTGCTGCGCAACGGCCGGAAGGTGTGGTCGCACACCATCGAGGGGATCGGCAAGTCCGATCTCGTGACGGCGATCAGCGGGGAGCAGAGCGGCTTCGGCGTCCCAGAGCCGGTGAGCCCCGATGCGCCGGTCGTGCTCGGGCTCTCGGGCATCGAGGTCCATGACGCGCCGCCAGTTGATCTGAAGGTGCACGCCGGCGAAGCAGTCGCCCTCTACGGGCTCATCGGCGCCGGACGCACAAGGCTGCTCGAGACCCTCTTCGGGGCGCGGGCCGGCGCCCGGGGCGAACTGCGCGTCGACGGTCAGCCCATCCGAATACCCCGGGATCCGGCCGAGGCGATCGCCCGCGGAATCGGATTCGTGCCCTCGGACCGCAAGACCCAGGGCCTGTTCCCCGATTTCTCGGCCCTCGAGAACACCGTCTTGGCAGTTCAGCGCCACCGCGGCCATGGCCTGTGGCGCTCGGCTCGCTGGGAGCGGGAGTTGTTCACGGCAGTGGCCTCGGGGATGCGCCTCAATCCGAGTGCGCCAGGCCTGCCCGCACGCAGCTTCTCGGGGGGCAACCAGCAGAAACTGGTCATCGGACGGTGGGTCAATCCGGCCTCGAGCATTCGGGTGCTCCTGCTGGACGACCCCACCCAGGGTGTCGACGTTGGTGCACGGGAGGAGATCTACCGCATCCTTCGCCAGGAAGCCCACACGCGCCAGATCGCCATTCTCTTCGCGACCAATGAGCCCGAAGAGGTCCTCGCCCTGGGCCATCGCTGTCTCATCATGGCCCAGGGACGCATCCTCCGGGAGATCCGCTGCGCGGACAGCTCGCCCGAGCAGCTCCTCGACATCGTGCACAGCGCGGTTCCCAGCGCCCCGGCCGGCGTCCGCTGACACCCGGCAGAATCCATGCTCGGAAAGGAAACAACTGTCATGTCCACCTCACTGGCACGGTTCGGGCGCTTGCTCGGGCGTAGCCCCCTCCTCATCCTGCTCATCGTCCTGGTGATCGTGGTCCAGCTCATGACCGGGGCCCAGCTCACCTGGCCGAATCTGCGCGGTGTCCTGCTCGACAGCGCCGTCACCCTCACCATCGCCGCCCCTCTCGCGATGCTCGTGATCGCCGGCCAGATCGACCTGTCCGTGGGCTCGACCCTTGCCCTGGGTGGCGTGATCGCCGGTCAGGTTGCCAACAACGGCCATGGCAGCACCCTCGTGGCCCTCCTCGCCGCCATTCTCGCCGGCGCCCTGGTCGGGGTGGTGAACGGCGCGCTGAGCACCTATGGACGGCTGTCCTCCTTCATCGTCACCCTGGGCACCCTCACCGCGGTGCGCGGCGCCGCCCAGTTGCTGAGCCCGACACCGAGCGGGAACTACGGGCCGGGGTTCGGTTTCCTCGGCGTCGGCCTCGTCGCAGCAGTCCCTGTCTCCGTGTGGATCAGCGTGCTCCTGGTCGTGGTCCTCGCCGCCTTCCTCGCCTGGACGCCCACCGGCCGCCATGTCTACGCAATCGGGATCAATCCCGAGGCGGCCTATCTGTCGGGCATCCACGTGCGCCGGGTGCCCTTCGGCCTGTTCGTGGCGTGCGGGGCCGCGGCCGGACTCGCGGGCGCCTTCACCGCAGCTCGTCTCAACAGCGCGCCGGCCGGACAGCTGGGGCTGGGTTTCGAGCTCACCGCCCTCACGGCGGTCCTGCTCGGCGGTGTCGCGCTGACCGGGGGAAAGGGCAGCATGGGCGGCGTCGTCGTCGGTGTGCTGTTCCTGGGGCTACTGAAGAACGGCCTGACCTTGCTGCATGTGACGACCTTCTGGCAGCAGGTGGCCAGCGGGCTGGCGCTCATCGTCGCCGTGGCGATCTCGCTCCTCTCGCAGCGCGTGCGGCCTGTCCGTACGGTGGACCCCGCACCAGCGATCCCGGAAGAATCCGGCCCCGCGGACCTCTCCCCCGCTGCACACGATACGAACCCGGCACACAAGAGCCTTGCCATGAGCAGCTGACCGCAGGCCCGTTCACGAACCGGCACCCCTCGTCGAGGTGGTGCCGGTTCGTGCGCGCGCAGCCGCGACCTACCGCCTCACGCAATCCCGGCATCTGAGGCTGCCTGCCCGGATCGGTGTGGTGACGAAGGCGACCGGCAGCTGGCTGTCAACATCCGGACAGCTCATCCGAATCCGCGCATACGCGTAGAATCCTGCCTGTCATCCCCATTATCGGGATCTTCATCCTGCACCATTCGTACCTGCGGATTGCCGAGCCCCGCATCCCGACCCGGTCCGGCCTGCGTCGTCCACGAGAGAATGCGCCATGAACCGGACAGCCGTGCACTCGCACCAGCCGGAGGCCAGCGCGCGTGCGCGCGGAGCCCCCATGGCACCGCGGGCCGTGCTCCTCGCACTGCTCATCGCATTTCTCGTCATCTTCGTGGCCTCCTTCAGCCTCGGGCGTTTCGCGATCTCCCCACCGGTGGTCGTGGACACGTTCACGAAGCTGATCACCGGCCAGCCCTTGGTGCCATCACCCACGCACACCGTGCTCGTGCAGGTACGCCTGCCCCGCATCCTCGCCGCCACCCTCATCGGTGCCGCTCTGGCCACTGCCGGGACAGTCTTCCAAGGGCTCTTCCGCAACCCGATGGTCTCCCCCGACATCCTGGGCGCCACCTCCGGCGCCGGTTTCGGGGCGGCTGTGGGGCTCTTGATGTCCCTCAATTTGCTCGACGTCTCGCTGCTGGCCTTCGTCATGGGCGTGGCAGCGGTCCTAATGTCCTATTCGATCAGCGTCGTGGTGGGTCACGGTGACGACACCATCCTCATGCTCGTGCTCACCGGCATGGCGGTATACAACCTCTTCCTGGCCCTCATCTCGCTGGTGAAGTTCGTGGCCGATCCCGACAACAAGCTGCCGGCCATCACCTTCTGGCTCATGGGCGGGCTGTCCACGATCACCATGCGAAGCCTTGGAGTGCTTCTCATCCCGCTGCTCGTGGGCTGGATACCGATCCTCCTGCTGCGTTGGAAACTGAACGTGCTGTCCTTCGGCGAGGAAGAGGCTCAGGCCCTGGGCATCAGCACGGGCAGGCTTCGCTGGATCTTCATCATCTGTGCCACGCTGCTCACCGCCTCGTCCGTGGCCGTGAGCGGGATCATCGCCTGGGTAGGCCTGGTGATTCCCCATGTGGCTCGCCGATTCGTCGGGCCCAATTTCACCCAGCTGATACCGGCGTCGATGCTGTGCGGATCCGCCTTCCTGCTCCTCGCCGACGACGTGGCGCGCACGGCGACCGCCCAGGAGATCCCGCTGGGCATCCTCACCTCCCTCATCGGCGGCCCCTTCTTCATCCTGCTGCTCGTCCATGGCCGGACGGTGAACCGATGAGGCTCACTGTCGACGACCTGTCCTGTGGCTACGGCGAGCACCGAGTGGTGGACGAGCTCTCGCTGACGGTGGATTCCGGGGAGGTGATGTGCCTGCTCGGCCCCAACGGGGTCGGCAAGACCACCCTGTTCAAGACCATCCTCGGCTTCCTCGCACCCCAGGGAGGCAGGGTCTTGATCGACGGGCGTGACGCCCGCACACTCGGCCGCCGTGAACAGGCCCGACTCATTGCCTATGTGCCGCAGGCTCATACCCCGCCCTTCCCCTTCAGCGTGCGCGATGTCGTGACGATGGGGCGCACCGCCCGGCTCGGACTGTTCTCCTCGCCGGGCCCGGCCGACAAGGCCTTGGCCCTCGAGTCCCTCGAGCGCCTGGGCATCGATTCCCTGGCCGAGCGCCCGTACACCGAGATCAGCGGCGGCGAACGCCAGATGGTGCTCATCGCCCGCGCGCTCACCCAGCAGGCCCAGCTGCTCATCATGGACGAGCCCACGTCGAGCCTGGACTTCGGCAACCAGGTACGCGTGCTGCGCCAGGTGCGCCGGCTGGCCGGCGAGGGACTGTGCATCGTCATGACCACCCACGAGCCCGACCATGCCCTCTGGTGCGATGCCCGAGTCACCCTGCTCGAGCCACACGGCCCGGCCCAGGTGGGCTCGGCAGCCGAGATCATCACCGAGGCCGCCATGAACCGCGCCTACGGGGTCGCAGTTCGCATCGGTTCCATCGCAGGCCCGGGGGGTCCCCCCGTCGAGGCGTGCGTGCCCTTGCTCACCCATTCTTCGGTGCCGGATCGATCCGCCAGCAACCAGCTGTCCGCCCGGGCATCGCAGCAACGATCATGAGGAGATCACCCATGCGATTGCACACCAGTTCTTCGGCCACCAGACTCGTGACCGGCACGCTCGGCGCGTGCCTGGCCCTGTCAATGGCTGCCTGCTCGGCCAGCCCGGCGGCGTCGTCCAGCTCGCCCTCCGCCACAGCGTCCACCCAGACCATCACGGACCAGTCGCAGCGCACGGTGAGCGTGCCCACCTCGATCAACCGAATCGCCGACTCCTGGCCCGCCCACACCGAGGTGCTCATGCTGCTGGGTGCCGGCAACAAGATCGTGGCGACGGCGAACACCCCCAAGTCGAGCCCATGGATGTTCACGGTGCAGCCGAGCCTCAGAAACGCAGTCACCACGAACGCGCAGAACTTCAACACCGAAGCGCTGGCAGAAAAGCAGCCCGATATCCATTTCATGTCACCGGGCACCACGAACTCCGACAAGATCCAGGCCATGGGCATTCCGACGGTGCAGCTCTACTTCTCGACCTATGAACAGATGAAGCAGACGATCTCGATCACGGGACAGATCCTGGGCAAGGACGCCAGCGCGCGCGCCGCCGCCTACGACGCATACCTCGACCACACGGTCTCCGATGTCCAGAAAGTCACCGCGACGATCCCCGCTGCAAGCAAGCCAAAGGTGCTGCACATCCAGTCACTCGAGCCCCTGCAAGTGGACGGCTCCGATACGATCATCGATCAGTGGATCAAGGACGCCGGCGGCGTGAACGCGGCCCAGTCCATCACGGGAAACAAGAAGCCCGTCTCGATCGAGCAGGTCACGGCCTGGAACCCCGACGTGGTGATCATCGGGACCGGCGATCCCGGCTCCGCGGCTGCCCTCGAGAAGGACCCAGCCTGGGCAGGCGTGAAAGCCGTGCAGGACAAGAAGGTGTACTCAAACCCGGCTGGAGTCTTCCAGTGGGACCGCTACAGTCCCGAAGCTGTCCTCGAGCTGCCCTGGGCCGCCAAGACCCTTCACCCCGAGCTCTTCCCGAATACCGACATGAATTCCCTGGTCAAGCAGTACTACCAGCAGTTCCTGAACTATCCGCTCAGTGACGCCCAGGCACAGCTGATCCTGGCTGGAAGGCCCCCAGCGAACAGCTGACGGCCAGCCGCGCTCCGCTCCCACCGACTGCCCACCAGGCCCCAGGCCCTGGGGCGACCACGCCACACCCCGCCCTGCGACCCGTCGACCACGAGCTGCCTCACGAAGACCGCCCGCGAGGGGATCCCCCCTGACTCAGATGAAAGCGCCCGCGAGATGGGGCTCTTCACGAGCTGTTTCTGACTCAAGTTGGGCGATTCGCCAGGCTTCGGGGCGTGAGGGCGAAGTTGCGTCACTTTTGGCACGAGTGGGGCTCGGACACAAGTGGGCTGAGGAAACCATGAACACGTACGCGCACCTGCGGCCTGACTCCGGCGACCGCAGCCAGGACGCCGGCGAGGCGGCTCCGCGGGCGGAGCCTGGACAGGAGTTCGGGAATCCTTCTGACTCCCTGCGGACTTCCAGCCACCCTGGCCAGAGTCTTGCCTAGTCACAGACAGAATTGGTGACGAGTCGGCCGATAAGCCGGATTCTGTGGCTCGATGAGCCGATGACCATCCATCTGCGACCGCTGTTGCCAGCGGCCTTCCCCCGGCACTCGCGCACCGGGCGTGCAACCTACCCGCAGACTCGGGCGGGCAGCCCTCGAACGCCTGCGCGGACCCGAAGGTCCTTCTTGGTCTTGCTCCGGGTGGGGTTTGCCATGCCGCCGCAGTCACCTGCGACGCGGTGGTCTCTTGCACCGCCGTTTCACCCTTACCCGATTGCTCGGGCGGTTTGTTTTCTGTGACACTGTCCCGCGGGTCACCCCGGGTGGATGTTATCCACCACCCTGCCCTGTGGAGTCCGGACTTTCCTCAGCGCCAAGGCACCGCGGTCATCTGGCCGACTCGTCGCCAGCAGTCTAGCGCCGCGCCTCACCTTCGCCGCCACGCGGAGGTGGCGAGCCGGCCCATTGAGCCGGTTCAGCGGGCAGCTGTGCACCGGCTCACAGGCCAGACTTCTCGGTGCGCACCAGGATGCGCCCGCACTCCTCGCAGTGCAGCACCTCGGTGGCCGGGGCGGCGGCGAAGCGGCGCAGCTCGGCGACGTCGAGTTCCAGCCCGCACCCTCCGCATCGGCGGGCACGCAGCTCCGCCGCTGCCGTCGAGCCTGATCGCTTGTGAATGCGCTCATAGTCGGCCAGCAGATCGGCCGGCAGCGACTCGGCCGCGGCGGTGCGTTCCCGGGTGAGTGACTCGGCCTGACGCGCGATCGTGGCCTTGGTGTCCTCGCGCTGGCTCAGCAGTGCCCGCATCCGGTTCTCGATCTCGGTGCGCTGCGCGACGAGCTCCTCGTGCTGGCGCCCCTCGTCCTCGACCTGCTGCATGGCTTCCAGCTCGTCCTCCTCGAGGTCGTCGATGCGTCCCTTGAGATGATCGATCTCGGCCTGAAGACTTGCCATCGCCCGCTGCTCGACGACCAGCCCGTCCTTGGCGCGCTTCTCGTCGCGCTCCAGCCGGGCCCTTACCGGCGTGAGATCGGCCTCGGCGCGCTCGAGCTGACGCTGGGCGTCCTCCTGGCGGGTCTTCGTCGCCGTGATCCGCTCCACCAGCTCCAGGCGGACGGTCTGGAGCTGCGCCAGCTCCTCGTTCTCGGGCAAGTGCCCGGACTGGTGACGCAGCTGCAGCAGCTTCGAGTCGAGCGCAGCGACATCGAGCAGCCGTCGTTGGGCGGTGGGATCGGCGAGCATGGGAGTCCTTCCTGTTCGGACCAGGCTATCCGGCCCCGAAACTGTCGGTCGGGCAGTTCCGCCCACCTGAACCCAGGGCAGCTCCGCCCACCTGAACCCAGGGCAGTTCCGCCCACCTGAACCCCGGGCAGCTCTGCCCGCCAGGGACCCTGGGCAGTTCTGCCCGCTTGGACCCTAGTATCGGAGCACGGGCCGCATACGGCGCCCCGATCCGGTGAATGTGGTGATGATGGCGATGGCACAGGAAAAGATCGAGCTCCCCAAGGGACGCGCGCCCTTCTCGGAGGCGTTCAAGGCGTTCATCTCGCAGGGCTGGTCGCCCTACGATCCGAACCCTCCCCAGACCTTGGCCTCCGCGCCGAGCGCCGCGGCTCACCGCCTTGAGGCCTCACAGCTGTTTCCCGGAGAGCGCCTGGTCATCCCTGCCGGCGCCTACAAGGTCCGCAACAACGATTGCGACTACGCCTTCCGCCCCCATTCCGGGTTCGCCCAGATGACCGGGTTGGGCACCGACCGCGAGCCCGACGCGGTGCTCGTCGTGGAACCCGACGCCAGCGCGAGGCTCTACTTCCACCCGCGCGTGCCGCGCACCGATCCCGAGTTCTATGCCTCGCCGCGATATGGCGAGATGTGGGTGGGCCAGCGCGAATCACTCGACGAGATGTCGGCGCTGTGTGGATTCCCGACTGGCGACATCACGGAGCTCCCGCAAGCCCTGACCTCCGGACATGGAAGGGTGCCGCTGCGGGTGGTACGCGACGCCGATCCGTCTGTCACCGCCCTGGTTGACGCGCTGCGGGGCGAAGCGCAGCTCGACCGCGATTCGGAGTTGAGCACCGCACTGAGCGAGCTGCGGCTCGTCAAGGACGACTGGGAGCTCGCTCAGCTGCGCGAGGCCTGCCGCCTCACCGCACTGGGCTTCGAGGACGTCGTCGCGAACATGGCCCGCGCCGTGGAATACGGCCGCGGCGAGCGCTGGGTCGAAGGCATCTTCGGTCTGCATGCCCGCCACGACGGCAATGCGGTGGGCTATGACACCATCGCGGCCGCCGGCGATCATGCGAACACGCTGCACTGGGTGCGCAACGATGGCCCCCTGGTGCCCGGCGAGCTGCTCCTCATGGACGCCGGCATCGAGCTCGACAGCCTCTTCACAGCCGACATCACGCGAACGATGCCGGTCGGCGGGCACTTCTCCGAGGAGCAGCGCCAGATCTACGACGCCGTGCGGGCCGCCCAGCAGACCGGCATGGACGCCGCCCGCCCCGGCGCCCAGTTCGCCGATGTGCACGCCGCCGCGATCGGCGTGCTCACCCAGGCCTTCGCTGACTGGGGCATCCTGCCGGTGAGCGTGGACGAAGCGCTCAGCCCCCAGGGCGGCCAGTTCCGCCGCTGGATGGTCCACGGCACTAGTCACCACCTCGGTCTGGACGTGCACGACTGCGCGCAGGCCAGAGCCGAGCACTACCGCCTCGGCGAGTTGAGGCCCGGCATGGTGATCACAGTGGAGCCGGGCATCTACTTCAAGTCGACAGATCTCATGGTTCCCCCGCAGCTGCGCGGCATCGGCGTACGGATCGAGGACGACATCGTCATCACCCCGAATGGGTACGAGATCCTCTCCAGCCACCTGCCTCGCGACAGCCACGAGGTGGAATCCTGGATGTCGACCATCGCGCCCCGCTGAGCAGGGCCCGCCGGCTCCCGGAACCGGCTCGAGACCGCCGAGAACTCAGCCCTGGCCGCGGTCGGTGGGATCGAAGGTCCTCGGGGCCTGCGGCTCCCGGGGCCCCTGGGGAGCACCCGGACTTTGCGCACCCGGAGTCTGCGGGCCGGGCCACTGCGGGTTCTGCGCACTCGGGCTCTGAGCACCCGGGTCCTGCGGGCCGGGTGCCGGCTGTGGCGGCCACGCCGGCGGCGGGAAGGACGAGGGGTCGGGATCGCCTGTCGACGGCTGACCCGGGCCAGCCTGCGTCCAGGGCTCGGGGCTTGCCGAGGGGCGTCGGGGCTCGCGCCCCTGTCCGGCGCCACCCGAGAGCAGGGCCCGCGCCTGGCTCGCCACCGGGGCTTCTCCCAGGATCTCGTAGCGGGTGGCCATGACCTGGGTCGCCGAGGTGAAGTCACGACGGCCCCCCGTCATCGCGTAGCTGATCGACGAGGTGATGAGGTTGGCGATGATGAAGATGGACACCGCCCCGAACAAGGCCAATGACAAGCTCGTGGAGGGCATCAGCAGTTTGATGAACAGGGCACCGAGCACGCCCCAGGTGACACCGGTCATCACCGCGGTGGCGATCACCTTGCCCCAGTTCAGGCCGCCAGTGATGCGTTCGACACTCTTGAGATCGGTGCCGACGATCGACAGGTTCCCGACCGGGAAGCGCTGATCCGCCAGATAATCGACAGCGTGCTGGGCATCCTCGTAGGAGTCGTAGACCGCTATGGACACGGGGTGCTGCAGCGTGAACCGCTGGGCAACACGCCCCGACTGGGCGTTGCCCTGGGGACCGAAGAATGACATGGCACGCTCCTGTGGCCGAGGGGACGATCGCATTCACGACCGACCCCTCCACCCTAACCGGCCCTGCCGGGCGCCGAAGGCGTGGTCACTCTCAGCGAGCACCGATCGCGTCGTACATGGCCAGGGTGCGCCGCGCGGTCTCCACATGGAGGTTCTCGATCATCCTGCCCTCGAAGGTGACCACCCCCTCGCCTCGTGCCAGGGCCGCCTCGAAGGTGGCAATGAGGGCGCGGGCCCGCTCAACCTGCGTTTCACTGGGCGCCCAGGTCTGGTTCGCGAAGGCCAGCTGACAGGGATGGATGAGGGTCTTGCCGTCGAATCCGAGGTCGCGTCCGGCCAGGCACTCCTTCTCGAAACCCTGCTGATCGTGCACATCGTTGTACACGCCGTCGAGGGCCACGAGATGATGGGCACGGGCAGCGCAGATCACTGCGGACAGGGCATAGCCCAGCGGCGCACGTCCGGCCACCTCGCGGGCCCCCAGCTCGGCGAGCAGATCGTTGGTTCCCACGACCACCGCCTCGAGGCGTTCGCAGGCACCGCAGATGGCGTCGGCATCGAGAATGGCGCGGGGCGTCTCGAGCATCGCCCACAGTCTGGTTCGGTCTGGTGCGCCCAGTTCGCTCAGCCGAAGGGCCAGCGCTGCCAGCTGCTCGGGACTGTCCACCTTCGGTACGGTGATCGCGTCTGGTCCTGCCTGGCATACCGCAGCCAGATCGTCCTCGTGCCAGGCGGTGCCCACCCCATTGACACGCACCACTAGCTCTCGGTGGCCGTAGTTGCCTGAGGTCACCGCCTCGCAGGCGGCGCGCCGGGCGCTGGCCTTTGCCTCGGGCGCCACCGCGTCCTCCAGATCGAAGATCACCGCGTCGCAGTCAAGCGAGGTGGCTTTCGCCATGGCCCGTGGATTGGACGCTGGCATGTAGAGCACCGAACGGCGCGGACGCAGGCTCATGAACACCACGCTAGTCCGGTCGCGGCGGCCGGGCTCCCCACGGGTCGGCTCGAGTAGTCTTTGCACGTGAGTGCGAATCCCTCATCCGTCTTCCTGTCTCGGCTCCAAGGGCTTCCCGTACTCGACGCCTCCGGCGATCAAATCGGTAAGGTGCGCGATTTCGTCGGCCAGATCCGCGTCTCTGGGCGTCCGCCGACGATCAAGGGCGTGGTGGTGGAGCTCCTGGCCGCCCGAAGGATCTTTGTCCCGATGCTCCGGGTGTACAGCCTCGACGCGAACCAGGTCAGCCTGTCCGGAGTCATCGACGCACGCCGGTTCGTCAAGCGCGACACCGAGACACTGGTCTACGACGACCTGTTCGACAGAGCGGTGATGGCCCCCGACGGCAAGCCGGCCACGATTTTCGATGTGGCGATGCGCCAGGTGCACGTGCGCCAGTGGGAGATCCACGAGGTGGCGCTGCGCGAAACGCTGCCCAAACGCCCATTCGGCTTCACCTCGCGCAAGGGTGCGATCCGCACCGTGCACTGGTCCCAGATCGCGTCCTCCGTGGCCGCGGCGGACCAGGCGACCGACCGGAAGGTTGCCCAGCTGGTGGACATGCGCCCCGCTGACGTGGCCCGCGAGCTGCATGACATGGACCCCAGCCGGCGTGCAGAGGTGGCCCGGGCGCTGGCGGACGAGCAGCTGGCCGATGCCTTCCAGGAACTACCCGAGGACGAGCAAGTCTCGTTGCTGTCCTCCCTCGAGGTGGAACGCGCCGCCGACGTCTTGGAGGAGATGGACCCCGACGACGCCGCCGACCTCATCGGCGACCTGCCCGACGAGATCGCCGAGGACCTGCTGCAGCGCATGGAGCCCGAGGATGCCGCCGATGTCCGCAGTCTCATGCAGTACGAGGAACTCACCGCCGGCGGCATGATGACGCCGGAACCGGTGATCCTTCCGCCCGATGCGACGATCGCCGATGCCCTGGCCAAGGTGTGCAATCCCGAGGTCACTCCCTCGACCGCTTCGATGGTGTTCATCACCCGCACGCCCACGGACACCCCCTCGGGTCGTTATCTCGGGGCCGTGCACATCCAGCGCCTGCTGCGCGAGCCGCCGAGCGTGATGGCCGCCACGGTCATCGACACGACGCTTCCCACCCTGCGTCCCGAGGACGATCTGTCGAAGGTCAGCCGTTTCTTCGCCACCTACAACCTGGTCGTTGCCCCGGTGGTCAACACCTCCGGCCAGCTCATCGGTGCCGTGACCGTGGACGACGTGCTCGACCACATGCTGCCCGACGACTGGCGCGGCGACCAGATGGACGGGATCGATCATCCCGACGAGCAGGAAGCCAATCCGGACACGCCCACGGGCACGCCCGGATCCACCCCCGTCCACTCACAGTCCCAGGAGGCACGCTGATCGTGGAGAACACCCGTGCCGAGGAACGGCTGAGCACACCGGGAGATCGTTCCCGCTTCCCGCACCGACCGCATATCACGCTCTCCCAGGAGAGTTTCGGGCAGTTCGCCGAATTGATCGCCCGCTTCATGGGCAGCCCGACCTTCATCTTGTGGATGTCGGTCTTCGTTGTCGTCTGGATCTCGCTCAATGTGCTGGGCGGCTGGAAGCACTGGGACCCCTACCCCTTCATCCTGCTCAACCTGGCCTTCTCGACCCAGGCTTCCTACTCCGCCCCGCTGATCCTGCTGGCCCAGAACCGCCAGGAGGCACGCGACAAGCTGAGCCTGGACGACGACCGGCGGGTGGCCGCCCAGTCGCGCGCCGATATGGACTTCCTGGCCCGCGAGGTCGCCTCACTGCGCGCCAGCGTGGGTGAGGTCGCCACCCGCGACTTCGTCCGCTCGGAGCTGCGCGACCAGCTCGAGGAGCTACTCATCGAGCTGGACCACAGCCGCGATCCCGAGGAATCCGACCAGGCACAGGCCAAGGCCTGAGCAGCCCCGCCACATGTGCAGCGGAGCGGGCGTGCCCCCCCATGAGACGGACTTGAATTCTGCGCTCGCCGTGACGTAGACACGGTGCCATGAGCGAAACCGAGAATCCCCTCCTGCCTGCCATCCGGGCGGCACTGCACACCGTCCAGGACCCGGAGATCCGCAGGCCGATCACCGACTTGGGGATGGTTGACTCGATCGGCATCGACGATGCGGGTGTCGTCACGGTGAAGGTCCTCCTCACCGTTGCGGGCTGTCCTTTGCACACCACCATCCGTGCCGATGTCGACAGGGCGCTCAAGGCTGTCAAGGGAGTCAGCGAGGTCGTCGTGGATCTGGGCGTGATGACCGACGAGCAGCGCGAGGCGATGCGCGACAGTCTTCGTGGCGGCCGGCCCGAGCACCAGATCTCCTTCGCCCAGCCGGGCAATCTCACCCACGTGCTCGCCATCGCGTCCGGCAAGGGCGGGGTGGGCAAGAGCTCGGTCACCGTCAACCTGGCGCTGGCGCTGGCCCAGCGCGGCCTGTCGGTGGGCCTGCTCGACGCCGACATCTACGGCCACTCGGTGCCCGACATGCTCGGCCTGCCCGACGCGCATCCCACGATGGTCGACGACATGATCATGCCGGTGCCCGCGCTGGGAATCAGCGTGATCTCGATGGGCATGCTCAAGGAGTCCCGCGACCAGGTGATCGCGTGGCGCGGTCCGATCCTCGACCGGGCGCTCACCCAGCTGCTCGCGGACGTCTACTGGGGCGATCTCGACTGGTTCCTCGTCGATCTTCCTCCCGGCACCGGCGACGTGGCGATGTCGCTGGGCCAGAAGCTGCCCGATGCCGACGTCATTGTCGTGACGACCCCCCAGGCCAATGTGGCCGAGGTGAGCGAACGGGCCGGCACGATGGCAAACATGCTTCACCAGCATGTCATCGGCGTCGTGGAGAACATGAGCTGGATGGAGGCCACCTGCCCGCAGTGCGGCAACACCCACCGGGTGGATTTCTTCGGTGCCGGGGGCGGCGCCCAGACCTCCGCCAAGCTCAGCGAGCGGATCGGGCGCCGGGTGCCGCTCATGGCACAGATCCCGATGGACGCTGCCGTGAGCTCGGGCGGAGAGAACGGTGACCCGATCGTGCTGGCCGCTCCCGACAATCCGAGCGCCAAGGCCATCATCGAGCTGGCGGATCAGCTGGCGGCCACCCCGAGGGGCCTGGCCGGGCGCTCGCTCAACCTCTCGGTGGGCTGAGCGCCCTCTCGGTGGGCTGAGCGCCGGGGCCCCGGCGCCGGGCAGCGCATGATCTCCCGGCGCGACCGAGGGGCCTCAGGTGGCTTCCAGGTCGAAGCACACGCCATAGCGCTGGCGCATCGCCTCTGATGCGCTGAGCGGCTCGGGTTCGGCCACCAGCTGGGCGTGCGCGCTCTCGTTGAGCTGCGTGGTGGCCTGCTCGACATCGGCGGTCGCGGCGTTCAGCTCGGACTTCACGGTGTCGAGCTGGTTCTCGATGTCATTGATGTCTTCCTGGAAACCGTCGAGCACGTGCTTCTGGACGAAGGTCCGCGGATTGAGATCCTGGATCGTGAGGTCTTTGTACTCGGGACCCAGCTCGTCCTTGAGCTGGTGGGTCGCGTCATTGGCCACCTTGCGCAGGTAGTAGACGATGCGGGCCGCCTTGCGGCTGAACTCAGGGATGCGTTCGGGCCCGAACATGATCACGGCAAGCGCCAGGAGAATGATGAACTCGCCGGCGTTGATACCGAATACCAAGGGAACCACGGCTCAAGGCTAGCGTGTCGCGCCACAGATGCCGGACCGCGTGCCCCACGGGTTCAGTTCACCGAGTGCCTCCACAGGCTCAGTTGAGGTCCGCCGCGTCCAGCAGCCGGGCGAAGTGCTCAGCCAGCTCGGCCGGTGCCTCGCCCAGCGGCGCCCGGCAGCGCCCCACCGGCAGACCCTCATGGGCCAGCCCGGCTTTGACCATGAGGCAGCCCTGGGTGGCGAAGACCCCAGTGAAGATCGGCAGCAGGGCGCGGTGCAGGCGCAGCGCCCCGGCCAGGTCACCGGCCAGGAATGCCTGGATCATCCGCTTCGCCGGACGTCCCGTGAAGTGCGTCGAGGTGCCCACCACTCCGACCCCACCGATGGACAGCAGAGGGAGGGTGATCGCATCGTCACCCGCATAGAAGTCGAGATCGGTGGCGGCCATCACCTGCGACGACGCGTCCAGGTCCTTCTTCGCATCCTTGACGGCCCTGATGCGCGGATGCTGGGCCAAGGTGATGAGCGATTCGGTTTCGATGGCCCTTCCGGCGCGATGCGGGATGTCGTAGAGGGCCACCGGAAGCGACGTGGCGTCCGCGACTGCCACGAAATGATCGATGATCCCCTGCTGGGGAGGCAGCGAGTAGTAGGGGGTCACGACGAGCAGGCCGTCGGCGCCGATCTGCTCGGCCTGACGGGCCAGTTCGATGCTGTGGGCGGTGTCATTGGTCCCGACCCCGGCGACGATCGTCGCCCGGTCGCCCACCTCCGCAACCACGGCCGCGAGCAGCTCGCGCTTCTCGGCGTCGCTGGTCGTAGGGGATTCTCCGGTGGTCCCCGAGATGAGCAGCCCGTCGTTGCCCAACTCGTCCACGAGATGGCAGGCCAGCCGCCGGGCGGTCGACAGATCGAGTTTGCCCTGGTCGTCGAAGGGCGTGACCATCGCCGTCAGCATTCGTCCAAAAACGGGCTCGTCCATCATCGTCCCCCTGTGTGTGCCATTCGCTACCGGCACCATCGTAGAGACCGGGAAGACTAGGCTTGGCACGTGACATCGCCGCGCAGCCCACAGAATGCACCCATGGAGGTCCTGGACGCCCGCTCTCTGGCATTCGCCGAGGACTTCGTCGAGTGCTCCGAGGCGCTACGTTCCGCTCGCGACCAGGCGATCGTGCTCCAGGCTCCGGTGATCAGTGGCGGCACGGCAGCGGCTCTGACGGTCCTCACCCGCGCTGTTCAGGCCACTGCAGTGGTCGAGGTGGGCACCGGAACCGGCGAGTCGGGGCTGGCCTTCTTCGAGGGCATGGCTGCCGATGGCGTGCTCACCTCGATCGACTCCCGTGCCCAATGGCAGCTGGAGGCCAGAAAGGCCTTCCTCGGGCGGTCGATTCCCACCCGTCGTTTCCGGCTCATCCCGGGAAATCCTTTGGGGATTCTCAACAATCTGCGCGATGGCGCCTACGACGTCGTCTTCATCAACGGCGACAAGCTGGAATTCGTGGAGTACCTTGCCCAGGCGCTGCGCCTGCTTCGTCATGGCGGTCTTGCGATCATGAACAATGCGCTGTGGCACAACAAGATCGCCGACCCCGGCAATGACGACGACGAGGCGGTCATCATCCGCGAGGCACTGCAGTCGGTGATCGAGACCGAGGAGTTCACGAGCGCGCTGCTGCCGGTGGGCGAGGGTCTGCTCGTCGCCGTGCGCGCCTGAAGCCCACCGGCAGACCCTCCTCGATCCAACAGGTCTTGGTCCCCCCAGGCCGGGCGGCCCCGGCCCCAGGGGGTATGCCAGGCCGATACGCTCAGTACCTGCTGGGCCCGTCGCTGGGCTTCCTCGAGGCGCCGTCGGCCGTCACCAGGAAGTCCTTGGGGACCGCCGTCACGCCGCCCGCACTGACTGTGAGGCCGCGCCGACGATCCTCCTGGGGATCCACGCCGATGGCGACGCCGTCGGCGACGACGACGCCCTTGTCGAGGATGGTATTGCGCAGGGTGCAGTTGTGGCCCACCGAGGCAGCGTGCATGAGGACGCAACGGTCGAGCGAGGAACCGCTCTCGACCCGCACCTTGGGGCTGAGCACCGAGTGATCGACGTCGCCGCCGGAGATCACGCAGCCAGCCGCCACGAGCGAGCTCTCGGCGGTGCCGTGCAGGGTGAACTTCGCCCCGGGGGCTTGCACACTGTCGGTCCAGATCGGCCAGCGCTCGTTGTACAGATTGAACTCGGGCACCACTTTGACCAGATCCATGTGCGCCTCGTGGAAGGCATCGAGGGTGCCCACGTCGCGCCAGTAGTCGCGGTCCTCCTCGGTGGCCCCGGGGACCACATTGTCCTTGAAGTCATAGACGAGGGCGTCAGCGGCGTCGACGAAGGTGGGCACGATGTTGCCGCCCATGTCGTGCTTCGACTCGGCCTCGTGCGCATCGGATTCGAGGACGTCGACGAGAGCCTTGCGCGTGAAGATGTAATTGCCCATCGAGGCCAGCGACTGTTCGGGTGCGTCGGGCAGTCCCGGCGGGTCGTCCGGCTTCTCCAGGAAGCCCTTGATCCGTCCGTCCAGGGCAGCGTCGATGATCCCGAATCCCGACGCCTCGGCACGCGGCACCCGGATCCCGGCCACGGTCGCCCCGACCCCGGCGTCGATGTGCACCTGGAGCATCTGGCGCACATCCATCCGGTAGATGTTGTCGGCCCCGAAGACGACGATGTAGTCGGGGTCCGCGTCGTTGATGAGGTTGAGCGACTGGTAGATGGCGTCGGCGCTGCCCTGATACCAGTGCGGCCCGCGGCGCTGCTGGGCCGGAACCGGCGTGACGAAGTTGTTGAGCATCGTGGACATCCGCCACTTGGTGGAGATGTGGCGGTCGAGCGAATGCGACTTGTACTGTGTCAGCACCGCGATCTGGAGCAGATTCGAGTTGGCGAGGTTTGACAGCACAAAATCGATGAGTCGGTATGTGCCGCCGAAGGGTACGGCCGGCTTTGCACGATCAGCAGTGAGGGGCATGAGCCGCTTTCCCTCACCCCCCGCGAGGACGATGGAAAGAACATTTGGGTAGGCCATAAAACCAACCTAGGGCCCGAACGCAGGACGCGACAAGGACTAGCGGGAATTGCCCTGCCAAACCTCCGCCGGACCGTGCGGGTGTGGGACCATTCGACCATGCACGTGTCAATCCTCACCCGCGAATACCCACCCTCCGTCTACGGGGGGGCCGGTGTGCACGTGGCCCAGCTCGTGCCCAGGCTGCGCGAGCACGTCGACGTCGACGTGCAGTGCATGGGCGACCCTCGCGATGGTGCCACGGCCCACCCCGAGAGCTTCCCGCCAGGTGCCAATGCGGCGCTGCGCATCCTCGGAACCGATCTGGCCATGGTGGCCGCCCTGCCCTCCGAGCTCGACCTGGTGCACTCCCACACCTGGTATGCCAACATGGCCGGTCATCTGGCCGGGCTGTTCCGCTCGATTCCCCACGTGGTCACCGCTCATTCCCTCGAGCCCCTGCGACCCTGGAAACGAGAGCAGCTCGGGGGCGGCTACGAGCTGTCCAGCTGGGCCGAACGCACTGCCTATGAGGGCGCCTCGGCAGTCATCGCGGTGAGCAGCGCGATGGCGGGCGATATCGCACGCTGCTATCCCGATCTGGACCCCGCCAAGCTCCACGTGGTGCGCAATGGCATCGACACCCAGGAGTTCTACCCCGATTCCCGGCACGACTTCCTCGACCGGATCGGTATCGACCTGGACCGGCCGATGGTGTGCTTCGTTGGCCGGATCACCCGCCAGAAGGGGCTGGTGCATCTGGTGCGGGCCGCCCGGGAGTTCGACAAGGGCACCCAGATCCTGCTGCTGGCCAGCTCACCGGACACTCCCGAGATCGCTGCCGAGTTCTCCCGCAGTCTCGATGCGCTGCGCGCCGAGCACGGCTCCGATGTGTTCTGGATCGAGAAGATGGCTCCCCGCGATGCCGTGCGCCAGGTCTACAGCCATGCCACCGTTTTCGCGTGTCCCTCGATCTACGAGCCGCTGGGCATCGTCAACCTGGAGGCGATGGCCTGTGAGTCGGCCGTCGTGGCCTCTGGCGTGGGCGGCATCCCGGAAGTGGTGGATGACTCCGTGACCGGCCTGCTCGTCGACTACGACCCCCAGTACGGCGACGAGCAGGACTACATCGCCGACTTCGAGCACCGTTTCGCCGCCAGGGTGAACGAACTCACCAGGGACACCGCGCGGGCCGCGCGCTATGGGCAAGCCGGTCGCCAGCGCTGCATCGACCATTTCAGCTGGGAGGCCATCGCCGCCCAGACGGTTGCGGTCTATCAGGCGGCGCAGCAGTACTTCGAGCAGCACAGGGCCTGACCTCCGGGTGGCAGAGGGCCGAGATCCGACGGCGCTGCCCCACGACGACAAGGCGTCCGGCACTCCCCTGCAGGGAATGCCGGACGCCTTGATTCGAGAAGAGCCGTCGGGCCTGGACTCAGCTGGTGGATCGCAGGCCAGCGGGGTGGTCAGCCGACGACGCCCTTGAGGCAATCGAGAAGCTCACTGGCCTCGGTGGCATTGAGTTCGACGACGAGCCGGCCACCGCCGTCGACGGGAACCCTCATCACGATGCCGCGACCTTCCTTGACCACTTCCATCGGTCCGTCACCGGTTCGGGGCTTCATTGCTGCCATTCGATCCTCGCTTCTCATCGTCATGCACGCCGTCGCTGACGCCGGTGCTCCCATTATCCCCCAAATCCGGGGACGACGCAGATCCCGAAGTGACCGAACCGATGACCGCGGGTTCGAGCGACGAGGAGAATGCGCCGGTCTCGTGGCAGCGCAGCTGGCCCTCCAGCCGCGCCAGCACCGCGTCCACCTGGCTCATCTCGTATCCTCGGGTGACCACCGCGAAGTGGATCTGCTTCACGTCATCGGCGGACAGCTCGCCATCGGGCAGGTCCGGACCTGGACGGTCGGGAAGCTCAGGACCGAGCTGGCCGAGCTGACCGTGGGCCGCGAAGACCCCCAAGGCGATGACAACGACGATGAGTATTCCGATGGCCCACATCACCCGACCATGCTACGGCTCACGGCTGCGGTCCCGGGCTGAGCGGATGCCCACCGAGGCTTCCTCCCCGCTCGCGCAGGGAGTAGTACTCGAAGCGGTCGCGCAGCTGGCTTATATAAATCGACTTCCCGTCGACGATGAGGGTGGCTATCGCCATGGCGAGCATCGCCGGGGCCAGCAGAGTGAGATTGCCTGTCATCTCGGCAACCATGAGCATGACACCGATCGGCGCGTGCGCGACAGACCCGAAGCAGGCGATCATGCCGATGATCACATAGGGCATCGGGTCATGGGTGACCCCGGGAAGGGTGTGCACGAGGCGCCACACGGCGGCACCGGCGCAACCACCGATGACCATGCCGGGGCCGAAGACACCGCCCGAGCCCCCTGAGCCGATCGACAAGGTGGTGGAGACGATCTTCGCCAGGGGAATGACGAGCACCAGCCACAGGGGCGTTGTGAGCAGCCAGTCGCTCGTCATCTCGAGCTGGATCCAGCCATATCCGGTGCCCAGCGCAGCCGGCACTGCGAGCCCGATGAGCCCGACACACAGCCCCCCGATGGCCGGGCGGATCGCATTGGGCACGGGCAGCCGCTTGAGCAGCGCTCCCCCGCCGTAGAAGATCGATGCGTAAGCGCGTCCAGCCACTCCGGCCGCGACGCCGACACAGGCGTACCAGATCAACCCCACTGGATGCTGGAAGCTGGCCGCAGAGTGACTGCCGAAAATGGGCCGGAAGCCGAAGAAGGTGCCGAATACGGCGAAGGCGACGATGGACGAGACGAAGCTCGGCATGAGCGCGTCGGACTCCATGTCCTCGCGGTAGAGCAGCTCGGCACCGAGCAGGGCGCCTCCCATCGGCGCCCGGAAGATGGCCCCGATGCCCGAACCCATCGCGGCCGAGACGGCGATCCTGGCATCCTGCCTGGGCACCTTGAGCCAACGGCACAGCTGGGCGATCACGGTAGCGCTGATCTGCGCTGTTGGGCCCTCTCGTCCGCCCGAGCCGCCCGAACCGATGACCAGCGAGGAGGCGATGACCTTCACGACCGCGACTCGCCCTCGAAGGGAGGTCGGATCGTGGTGCACGGCGTGGATCGCGGCGTCCGTACCGTGGCCCTCGGCCTCCGGGGCGAGCCAGGCGACGAGGATGCCGGCCACCAGCGCACCGCCCGTGACGACGAGCGGGATGGCCCAGGGCCGGGTGAAGGCCCCGTTGGGCAGACCACTTCCCTCGCCAACGGTGGTCGGTGGCTGGTAACCGCCGATCCCCACGAGCAGCCACTGGGTGGCGTGGCTCAGACACCAATAGAAGATCACCGCGCCGAGCCCCGAGACCACGCCGATCACCACACCGAAGAGCAGCCAACGATTGATGGAATCCTGGAACGACTGGGGAAGATGAGGGGTATATCGGTGCGCTAGGGCACGTAGCCGACGGGGGGCGTGCGCCGACCGTTCTTCGCTGGCGTCCTCGGGATCTGCTGGTTCGGGCTGTGACACGGCGGCATTATCCCACCACCGGGCGCTGCACCCCCTCCCCCCGGTCCTCGGCTTCCGGGGCTGCGCGCCCCCGGCCGGCGGCAAGGCCCTCGGGCAGGGTCAGGCTCGGTCCGGCCCCAAGGCGGCTCCGGTGGCCACCCGCACCGCCTCCTCAACGTCATCGGTGATGGTGAACAGGTCGAGATCAGTCCGGGCGATGTAGCCGGCCGCTGCGGTCTGCTCCTCCAGCCACTCGCGCAGTCCCGACCAGTAGGACGAGCCGAACAGCACGAGGGGGAAGTGCTTGACCTTGCCGGTCTGCACCAGGGTGAGCGCCTCGAACAGCTCGTCGAAGGTGCCCATGCCACCCGGCATGACGATGAAACCCTGGGCGTATTTGAGGAACATCACCTTGCGGACGAAGAAATAGCGGAAGTTGACGCCCAAGGTGACGTAGTCGTTGAACGCCGCCTCGAAGGGCAGCTCGATGCCGAGTCCCACCGAGGTGCCCCCTGCCTCGACGGCACCACGATTCGCGGCCTCCATGATGCCCGGGCCACCACCGGTGATGACCGCGTGCGCGGACTCGACGAGCAGTTGTCCGATGCGGTGGGCCTGCTCGTACTGCCCGGTGCCACGAGCCACCCTGGCAGACCCGAAGATGGCCACGGCCGGTCCGAGCTCCTCCAGCGCGTCGAAGCCCTGGATGAACTCGGACTGGATCCGCAGCACACGCCAGGGATCGCTGTGAATCCATTCGGCGCCACGCCGCCCGGCGATGAGCTGCTCGTCCTTGGTGCGGCCGGTGACCTGGCGGCCGCGGCGAACCGACGCCCCCGAGACGACCTGGCCGCCATTGGGCACCGGCACATTGTCCTGGGGAGGCTGGTTGTCCTGGGGAGGCTGGTTGTCCTGGGGAGGCTGGTTGTCCTGGGGAGGCTGGTTGTCCTGGGGAGGCTGGCCACCGTGGTCCGCAGCTGCGGTGGGCTCGCTCACCGGGACATCACCGGCCCGTCTGCGAGCTGGTGGCCGGTGCCATCCGAGGACAGCCAGCTGGCGAGTGCGGCGGCGCACTGGTCGAGCTCGGAGAGCCGACAGCGCTCGTCGTCGGCGTGGGCCGTACCCGGATCTCCGGGCCCGAAGTTCACCGCCGGGACGCCCAGCTGCGCAAACCGGGCGACATCCGTCCAGCCGTACTTGGGCCCCGGCTGGCCGCCGACGGCCGCGCAGAACTCCTGCGCGAGCGGGCGGTCAAGTCCCGGACGCGCTGCCGGGGAGAGGTCCTCGAGCTCGAAGTCGATTCCGGGCAGGTCGAATCGGGCGCGCATCGCGGCCAGCGCATCGTGAGCCTGCACGTCGGGCGCGAAGCGGTAGTTGACCGTCAACTCGCAGTGGTCGGGGATGACATTGCCGGCAATCCCGGCGCTGATGGTGGTGGCGTTGAGGCCCTCGCGATATCTCAGCCCCTCGACCTCCACCTGGCGTGGCCGGAATTCGCGGATCCTGTCGAGAGCGATGGTCATGTCGTGGATGGCGTTGTGGCCCAGCCAGCTGCGGGCGCTATGGGCAGCGATGCCGCGGCTGATGAGGCGGAAGCGGACCGAGCCCTGGCAGCCGCCCTCGATGCGGCTCGAGGTGGGTTCCATGAGGACCGCGAAGTCGCCGCTCAGCCAGTCGGGATGCCGATCGGCGATCACCGTGAGCCCATTGGCGCTGGCCTCGATCTCCTCGCACTCGTAGAAGACCCAGCTGATGTCGTGGCGCGGCTGGTCCAGCTGGCCGGCCAGGTGGAGCATGACGGCAATGCCGCCCTTCATGTCGGAGGCGCCCCGTCCGATGAGGTAGTCCTCGCCGTGACGCCGCTCGATGCGGCCAGGAAGGTTGTTCTTCACGGGCACGGTATCCAGATGCCCGGCGATGACCACCCGGCGCGCCCTGCCCAGGTCGGTGCGCGCGACGATGCTGTTGCCGAGCCGGTCGACGCGGAGCCCGGGCAGCTCACCGAGGGCCTGCTCGACGGCGTCGGCGAGTGGCTTCTCGTGCCTGCTCACCGACTCGACATCGACGATCTCGGCGAACAGCCGATGGAGTTCTGGGGTGCTCAGAGCCATGGATTCAGCGTAGGCCACGTGCCCGGGTCATTGCGTCCAACAGCCCGGGAGGCCCGCCGCCGAGCCGGCTCACCCGGCGGGCGAGGGTGCGCCAGGATCAGGTTCGCGTGCCATTCCCGCGCCGTTAAGAGTTTGTAAAACGCTACGTTGCGTAGCTCTACTTGTGGTTCTCTGTCCTTCGTGACACGACCGCACGGCGCTGGACGCCCGATGGATGAGGAGACGACCGCGCGCATCCTCACGCACACCCTTCGTGCGCTCATGACCGAGGGCTACGCAGGCCTGCGGATCGAACGGATCGCAGCAGCGGCAGGCTGCGCGAAGACAACGCTCTACCGCCGCTGGCCGAACCGCGCGCAGCTCGTCGTCGACGCGCTGGCACCCTTCCTCCAGCCCGGTTCCGAACCGGACACCGGCAATGTCGTCGATGACCTCCTTCAGTTCACGCTGCAGAACAACCGGAACCAGACCCAGCGCGAGATCCCTGGGCGCACCAGCCAGCGCCTGTGGGGTGTGCTCGTCGAACCGGACGTGCACGAGCTGCTCACAGTGGGCTACATGGCATCGCGTCGGGCGATGGGCACTGCCATTCTCCGCCGAGCCATCGAGCGGGGAGAGCTGCCCTCCGATATCGATGTCGACACGATCTTGGACGCCCTTGCGGGGTTCACCTTCTTCCGCAATGCGGTTCGCGCCATGCCGGCGGACGAGAGGACCCATCGTTCGCTCGTCGTCGCCCTCGTCACGTCTCCCCCACGGGTGGCCTCCTGACCCCCTCCCAACGAACACTGCCCTCGCACCATTGGAGTCCAGCCATGAACAACAACTCATCGCCCCGGCCCTCGCACGTCGGAGGCGTCGTCGGCTTCCTCGTCTTCGTCGAACTGATCAGCGGCATCGTGCAGGGCTTCTACGTACCGCTCATCGGACGGATCGCCCGCGTCCATGCGGTGACGGACGCCGACGTCACCTGGTTCGTCACCGTGCAGACCCTGTCCGCCGCAGTCTGCGTACCGGTCCTTTCCAAGCTCGGAGACATCTTCGGCCACCGCCGCATGCTGCGCATCGCTGTCGTCCTCGTCGCGCTCGGCACCGGGCTGGTGGCCTTCGCGCCGGACTTCACCCTGGTTCTCCTCGGCCGGATTCTCGTCGGGCCGCTCGCGGTGTGGCTGCCGCTCGAGGTCGCCCTGGTCCACAGCCGACTCGACCAGGAGGACTCCCGCCGCGCGATCGGCATGCTCGCCTCCGCGCTCACCTTGGGCGCTCTCGTCGGTGCACTCCTGTCCGGGGTCCTCGCCGCGGTCACCACCTCGCTGTCCGTGGTGCTGGCGGTGCCATTCATCGCGACACTCGCGTGCGCCGTCATCGTGTTCACCAAGGTGCCGGAGACCACCGTCCGCACCGCGCCCTCCATCGATGGGGTGGGGTTCGCGGGCCTTGCCCTGGCGATGATCGCGATACTGTCCGGATTGAACCTCGCCAAGAGCCAGGGATTTGCCGCCGCATCGACGCTGGCCGTTCTCGCCGTCGCGGTGCTGCTGCTGATCGGCTGGGTGATCTGGGAGCTGCGCGCCACGCCGCCCGCAGTGGACCTGCGGATGATGACCTCACGGGCGCTGTGGCCGGTGTACGTGACGTCCTTCCTGTTCGGGATCCTGGTCTTCGGAATGCAGACGATCGGCCCGACCTTCCTTGCCGCAGACCCCTCGGCCACCGGCTACGGATTCAGCCTCCAGCCTGCCGCGATCTCTGGCTTCTCTGCGGCGTCCACCGCGCTGAGCGTTCTCGGCGCGTCCACCTTCGCCTGGTTCGCGCGCCGCATCGGGATCAAGTCCCTTCTGCTCGTCGCGACCGGGCTGGGGGTCGTGTCCAATCTCATCCTCGTCGTGGGGTGGAGCGCGCTTCTCGCCTACTTTGTCGCCACGGCCCTGTCGGGTATCTCGCTCGGCCTTCTGCTCGGTGCCCTGCCCGCTCTCATCGCCGAACGCTCCCCCTCGGACCAGACGGCGATCGCCACCGGGTTGTACAACACCCTCAAGACCGTCGGCGGCTCCATCGCCGGCGCCGTGTTCGCGGTGGTTCTCGCCGCGTTCTTCGTCCCCGAAGCCGGGGCGTCGTCGATCGGCGGCTACCAGATCGTCTGGGGAATATGCGCCGCGGGGTTCGTCGTCAGCTCCGTCGCCCTCCTGTTCACCCCCGCCACCACGACCGCGCCCGCGGCCGTCCTCAAAGTTAAGGAGAATGCATGACATTCATGGATGACGCTCGCGTCCTGCTCCCGGAGCTGGTAGCCCTGCGAAGGGATCTCCATGCCCACCCCGAGACCGGGCTGGAGCTACCGCGCACCCAGCACGCCGTGTTGCAGGCGCTGTCGGGACTTGACCTGGAGATCACGACCGGCACCCGTACCACCTCCGTCACCGCGGTGCTTCGCGGTGGGCGGCCCGGGCCAGCGGTTCTGCTGCGCGGCGACATGGACGCGCTGCCTGTCGTCGAGGAGACCGGGCTGGCGTTCGCGTCGACCAACGGAGCGATGCATGCCTGCGGGCACGATCTCCACACCGCCGCGCTGGTCGGCGCGGCCCGTCTCCTGCACGCCCATCGCGAGGAACTGCCTGGAGATGTCATCTTCATGTTCCAGCCCGGCGAGGAAGGGAACAAGGGTGCCTCTGTCATGATCGACGAGGGCGTCCTCGACGCCGCGGGTGCCCGTCCCATCGCCGCCTACGCTGGACACGTCGCCCCTGGCGAGCCCGGCAGGGTGTTCACCCGGCCCGGCCCCATCCTCGCCGGCTCCAACCGCCTGCACATCACGGTGCACGGGCGAGGCGGGCACGCCTCCTCGCCCCAGTGGGCTCTGGACCCCGTGCCGGCACTCACCGAGATCGCCACCGCCTTGCACACGATGACCACCCGACGGTTCGACCCGACCGACCCGATCGTGCTCACTGTCACCCAGCTGCGCGCCGGTGACGCGATCAACGCGATCCCGTCCCAGGCCAGTCTCGGTGCCACCGTGCGGACCTTGTCTGCCCGCTCGCTCGAGATCCTTCGCGAAGAGACCAAACGCCTTGCGGAGGGCATCGCCGCAGCGCATGGCTGCACCGCGACGGTCGACCTGGAGGTGCTCTATCCCGTCACGATGAATGACCCCCAGGAGGCTCGCGCGACCCTGGACCAGCTCGCGGAGCTCTTCGGTCCGGATCGCGTCTCGCAAGCCCCCGCAGCAGCCATGGGCTCCGAGGACTTCTCCTTCGTCCTGGCCGAGGTGCCGGGATGCTACTTCTATCTCCTCACCTCCCCGGCAGACATCGACCCGGCAACAGCCGAAGCGAATCACTCGCCCCGAGCGCAGTTCGACGACGCCTACATCGCCGATCTCGCCGACGCCCTCGCCGATCTCGCGTACACCCGCCTCGAACGGGCGAGCCAGGAAAGCGATGGCGGCGATCCCCAGTGATCGCCCCATCGATCGGGGAGAACCCCGGGGTGCGCTGTGGCCTGCCCATGGCCCCGACGTCGCCCGGGATTTCCCGTGCCTCGAAGGATTGCCCGGCTGACCAGTCCTGGCCGACGCCGAGCCTCGGGCGGAGCTGGCCCGCAGCGGGCTCGGCGCGGGACCTCCCGCACTAGCATCAGGGACAGTCTCGACGACGTGAGGACGGAGGGCGTATGGGCGCCGCGGTGCTGTGGGGGATGGTGGCGGCCGCATCGCTCGTGATCGGGGCGCTGTTCGGCGTATGGCGGAGCTGGCCCGAGAAGCTGACAGGCGCCGTGCTGGCCTTCGGCGCAGGCTCCCTCATCAGCGCAGTGAGCTACGACCTGGTCCGGGAGGGCGCGATGCTCGACGGAGGCCCCGGCGTCGCCGGCGGGCTCGCGGTAGGGGCGCTCGCCTACTTCACGGCAGATCGGATGCTCGAGCGATGGGGTTCGCGGCACCGGACCGGCCCCTCGGCGGGGACCGGTGCCGGGCCCGCGCTGGCGCTGGGGGCGTTCCTCGACGGGATTCCCGAGCAGGCGGTCCTCGGGATAGGGCTCGCATCCGGGGAGGGCGTGAGCATCGCGCTGCTTGCCGCAATCTTCGTCTCGAACCTCCCCGAGGCGATCGGGTCATCAGCGCAGATGCGCTCCAATGGCCGCCCCGCCAGCGCGATCCTGCGTCTGTGGATCGCGATCGCGCTGGTGTGCGCGGCGGCGACCGTTGGGGGCTATCTCGTGGCGGACGTCGCGTCGTCGCGGCTCAAGGCGGCAATTGACGGCTTCGCAGCCGGGGCGCTGCTCGTCATGCTCATCGACTCGATGATCCCCGAGGCGGCCCGAAAGTCCGGGCTCGTCGCAGGTCTGTTCACCACTCTCGGGTTCGCGACGGCGGCATTCCTGTCCGCCACGGGCTGAGATCGCCGGCGGCCTTGTCGGCGACCCTCCCCGCGGCTCGAGACATCCCAGCTGCCAATGCAGGCTCGCATGCGCAGCCCCAGTTCGGGCGCCCTGTCTCGTGCCGTGGAGCTGTGGCACAATCCCGCTATGAAGTGAGCTGGCGCTTCCAGGACACCTCTCGCGCTTCCCGGCCGCGCGGTAATTGGCGAATCGGCTAACCCGCGCCTCGAGCGATGGCCGGCCATTGCCGCGGCGGTCTTCACTGTCATCTATGTCAGTTCGAGATTGCCCTTCAAGGAGGCCTGGACCGCAACCTTCCTCCAGCTCGCCATCTTGGCGGCAGTGGCGTATTCGGGCCATCGCCTGGTGCTCAGCGCAGTCTCGGTTCTCGCACTGCTGTTCCTGCTCTACGTGACCAATCCGGCAAGCGATATCACCTTCTCAGCGATCGCGGGCTATGTCATTACCGGCTCTTCACAGATGAGGGTGTAGGTGGGGTCTGAAGCCGCCGGTCTCGAGCAGGCTGCGGGCGATGTAGTTGGTGAGGTTGCGGAAGCCGAGGG
>NZ_FOGZ01000028.1 GCF_900111365.1 Propionibacterium cyclohexanicum | reverse complement strand
TGGGCTTCCGCAACCTCACCAACTACATCGCCAGAAGCCTGCTCGAGACAGGCGGATTCAGACCCCAACTACACCCTCGATTGGGATGAGCCCGTATCACCATCGGGCCGGCGGAATGTTTACGATAGCAGAGAGCTCTGAACAGCCTCGTTCACAGCCATCGGGGAGAGGGATCGCAATGTCGCGCGCTGCTGCGGCTGGGAACTCGGCGCTGCACCCTACCGGGGGGCAGCACGTTCGTCGCGCACGGAAGAAGGGCACCAAGCATTCGCCGGTGATGGCCGATGTCGCCCGGATCGCGGGTGTCTCGGCCCAGACCGTCTCGCGGGTGTCCAATGGGGAGCCCAATGTGCGTGAGGAGACTCGCCGCCGGGTCATCCAGGTCATGCGGGAGGTCGGCTACCGGCCCAATGTCGCTGCCCGTGCGCTCAAGCGCGGCCGCTACAACTCGGTGGGCGTGATCACCTTCACGCTGAGCACCTACGGCAATATGAAGACCATCGATGCGCTGTCCACCACCTTGGCGGGGAGGGGTTTTTCCACCACGCTCATGGTCACCTCCGAGCGCACCGAGAAGAGCGTGTCGGGGGCATACAACAGGCTGGCCGAGGAGGCCGTCGATGCGATCGTGCTGCTCTTCGAGGAGGGCCTCATCGATTCGGCCGAAGCGGAGTTCCCGCCGGGGGTGCCTGTTCTCATCGTGGGCTCGACACGCCAGGAACTGAGGATGCCCACCGTCGACGTCGACCAGGACCAGGGCGGGGTGCTCGCCACCCGCCACCTGCTCGAGCTGGGGCACCGCCAAATCTGCCACGTCCGGGGCCCGCGCCGCGGTTTCGCCGCCGACAAGCGAGAGCGTGCCTGGCGTCGGACACTCGAGGATGCCGGGCTTCGCCCCGGCGAGGTCTTCCCCGGCGACTGGAGCGCCGAGTCCGGCTATCGGGCCGGCACGATCATCGCCGGGCGTCCGGAGATCACCGCTGTCTTCGCAGGCAACGATTCGATGGCCATCGGTGTCATCCGGGCCCTCACCGAGGCGGGCCGGCGGGTTCCGCAGGAGGTCTCGGTGATGGGATTCGACGATGCCTCGGATTCGGCCTATGTGGTGCCTCCGCTCACCACGGTTTCCCAGAACTTCGAGACGCTCGGCCGGCTCGCCACCGAGCTGGTGGTGGACGCGGTGAGTTCCGGGAGCATCGCCTTGCAGCACGTTCTGGTGCCCTGCAGCCTCGTCGTGCGCGGATCCACCGCACCCGCCCCCCACTGATCTGTCGGCTTGTCTGGAGGCCGCAGGCCAACGCTGCGCGGCGTCGTGCGCGGCATGGATGCACGACGACATAGAGATGCACGAGAGGGGGTGCTGTCAGGCATTCGGCCTGGCAGCACCCCCTCTCGGCCCCTGTATCGAGTGATCGGAGACCTCCGAGGTCAGGACTTCTTGGTCACCTGGTAGCCCTGATCATTGCCGTAGGAGACGATCGCATCGCCCCAGGCCGACAGCGCATCCTTGAGCGTGGTGCCCGAATTGTTGTAGGCCTTGCCCACGGTGTCGGCGAACTTGGAGTTCACGGCCACCTGGAACGGCAGGTACGACCATCCGGAGTTCACATTCTTCGCGCCGGCGGCCAGTTGCTTGTTGTACTCCTGGTTGCCGAAGTACTTCAGCAGGTCGGGGGCCGCGAAGTCGCCGGTGGACGCCTGGAAATTGGGATCTTCCAGGGTGGCCTCCAGCGAGGGGAAGTTCCCGGCCTGGACGCGCAGGGTGGCGCCCGGTCCGTTGCTCACGAACTCCAGGTACTTGTAGGCAGCGGCCTGGGTGTCGGCGGCCGTCTTCGCCAGCACGGCCAGCGAGCTGCCACCGTTCTCGGCGTTCTTCGCCGATCCGTCGATGCTGGGCATCGCGGCCACCCGGAAGTTCCCGCTGGCTGCCGGGGAGCTCTTCAGGAGATTCGCCGGCATCCATGCCCCGGTGGGCAGCGAAGCGAGGGTGCCGTCCCCCAGGCCTTTGAACCACTCGTCGGACCAGCCGGTGATGCTCGTGGAGATGAGCTTCTCGCTGATGAGCTTCTGCCAGATGGTCACGAACTTCTGGAAATCGGCTCCGGTGAAGTCGACAGTCACCTTCTGGCCGTCCACCTTGAAGGCACCGGGGGACAGCTGCCACATGATCGAGGTGAGGAAGCCGGCGTCATTGCCCGAGTCGGAGGTGATGTAGTAGTTGCCGCCCAGTGCGTGGATCTTGACGGCGGCGTCGTAGAACTCGTCCCAGGTCTTCGGCGGCGTCGTGACACCGGCCCGGTCGAAGGTGGCCTTGTTGTAGAACAGCGCCATGGGGCCGGAGTCGACGGGGAGCGCGAAGATGCCCTTCGCGCCCTTGTTGGTGGTCTGGTGGATCGAGTTCCACGTGCCGGTCGTGTACTTCGACTGCAGGTCGCCTGCACCGAAGGGCGTCAGGTCGGCAAGATTGCTGCCGATCGAGTATTGCGGCAGGGCGTAGTACTCGATTTGGGCGACATCGGGGAGCCCTGTGCCTGCCTGGAGGGCGTTGGACAAGGAGGTGTACTCGTCGGAGGCGCCACCGGTGTTGGTGATGTTGAGCGTGATGTTGGGGTACTGCTTGGTGAAGGCCTTGGTGACCTCCGAGTCCTTCTGGATCGTCGGTTCCCAGGCCCAGACGTTCAGGGTGTAGCTCTTGTTCGCGTCGAAGGCTGCCGCGGAGGCGGAGGATCCCGACGACGTGTTGTTCGAGGAGCAGCCGGCCAGGGCCGCGGCTGCCAGTCCGGCGGTAGCAACGCCCAAGAAACCGCGCCGTGATGTGTTGAATCCCATGATTCGCCTTTCAGTGTGTTTTTCGAACATCATTGTTGGAAATATGTGGAGTGCTGACCGGAGAGGTCACTCTTTGACGCCGCCGGCGGACAACCCGGCCTGCCAGAACCTCTGGAGCAGGAGGAACGTCGCCACGAGGGGCAGGATCGTGATCAACGAACCGATGACCACGAGATTCTGAACCGGTTCGGCCCCCGGGATGAAGGCCTGATTGTTCCACTGGTTCAAGCCGATGATGAGAGGATACCAATTCTGGTCCTTCAACATGATCAAGGGCAGGAAGTAGTTGTTCCAGGTGGTTGTGGCGGTGAACAACGATACCGTGACGATGCCGGGTGCCAGCAATGGAAGCGCGACTGTGAAGAACGTCCGGAATTCGCTGGCGCCGTCCATGCGGGCCGCTTCGAGGATCTCGGTCGGCACTGATTCCAGGGTGAAGATGTACATCAGGTACAGGCCGAATGGCGCCACCAGGGACGGGATGATCACCGAGATCGGGGTATTGGTCAAGCCGAGCTTGGCAAACATGAGGAAGGTCGGCACGGCCAGTGCTGCGCTCGGCACCGCGATGGCGCCCATGACCGTCATGAAGACTGCTTTGCGACCCGGGAAATCATACTTGGCAAGGCCGTATCCGCCCAGGATGGCCAGGCAGACAGCGCCGCCGCCGCCGATCACGACATACATGACGGTATTGAGCAGCCACCGGCCGAAGAGCCCGTTGTTGTAGGTGAACAGCTGGACGATATTGTCCCAGAACGCGAACTTGTGGCCGAATGAGAAGCCGAATGTCCCGATGAAGTCCTGCTGGGTCTTGGTCGCATTGATGAGCAGCCAGACCAGCGGGAACAACGCATACACCACGAAGATCCCGATGATGATGGTGCGCACCCAGTTCTTCTGCACCACATTCGGATTGTACTTTCGAGGCTTGAGCAGGCCGGCTGCCCGCCGGTGGCTCTTGCTTCCGGTAACGGTGCTCATCACTTCTTCCCTTCATCGAGGCTGAGGCCGCGCAGCTGGACGGCGTAGGCAACGATCACCGTAATGAGCCCCATGACAATTGCCAGGGCAGCCGCATAGCCCTGTTGCCCGGAGCTGAAGGACAGATTGTATGCATACATATTGGGCGTGAAGGAATTCGTGATCACGGCGGGTGCCATCTTCTGCATGATGCTCGGCTCGTTGAACAACTGGAAGGTGCCGATGATCGAGAAGATCGTGGTGATCGCCAGGGAACCCCGCAGGTGTGGAAGCTTGATTGCCTTGATGATCTGCCACTCGCTCGCGCCATCGATGAGGGCCGCCTCGTACAGACTCGCGTTGATGCTGCGCAATGAGGAGTAGAAGATCAGCATGTTGTAGCCGACATAGGTCCACGTCATGACATTGCCGATGGAGACCAGGATCCACTGCTGGGCGAAGGGGTTGATGTGGGTGCCCAAGGCGGAGTTGATCTGGCTCACGAGCCCGTAGTTGGTGCCATAGAGGAAGCCCCACATGAGGGCCGCCACCACGGTGGGGATGAGATAGGGCAGGAACACCGAGATACGGAACAATCCGCTGCCATGCAACCGCCCGGAGTCGATCGCGAGGGCGATGACCAAGGCGATGCCAAGCATGATCGGCACCTGTATCAGCAGGACCAGTGCAACGCGGCCCAGGCCGGACCAGAACAGCTGGTCACCGAACAGCTTGGTGTAGTTGGACAGCCCGACGAACTCGGTGGTTCCGAAGAATGCCCGGTAGCTGAACAGGCTCGACACCAATGCGTAGATGAGCGGTGCGATGAAGACGAAGAGGAAGACCGCGACGAACGGTCCCACGAATCCCCACCCCCGCCAGTCTCGCTTGTGGCGGTTGGCCACCGCCGTGGCTGGCGGGGTGGCGCCTGCCGTTGCACCAACAATCGTGGTCATACGATCGTCCTCTTCCTCGTCGAAGCAGTCCGTAGCGTTCGGGGCCTGACCGTACGTTTACGTAAACATTCAGCCCGTGCGGCCAGTGTAGCGCAGCTTTGAGCTCCAGGTCTCGCCCACAGCAGGCCCTGTCTTGCGCCACGGAGACGTACCTCCACATCCTTCTCGCATCCGGAGCGGCGGTGTCCTGGTTGTCCTCCATGCGGACACGCCCAGCGGACCGGACTGGGCCACTAGCCTGCTGCTCGTTGCCCGATGACGTGCATCGCCACCATTGCAGAACAGGGAGGACAACATGTCTACAGCAGAGGTCGAGCGCCTGCTCATCGCAGGAGGCTCGGACAAGGCACTTCGGATTCGCTACGACCAGGCGGACACGGTGGAGGACTTCATCGCACTGGCTGGTGCCGAGGGCTTCGATTTCACCGCCGACGAGCTTGCCCAGGTCCTGCGCGAGGCCGGTGACTCTTTCGAGTCCCAGGGAAACCCGCGAGCGCGCCAGATCTGGTGGAGCTGAACGGGCATCGGCGGACGCCGGTGGGGCGGCGGCGAGCAGGTCGCGGGGCCGCGCTCGCCAGCGCCTGAACTCGGCGTGGCGGTGCGGAACACGGCGGTCGGAGAACACAGGGTCGGTCGTGCGCAGCTCACTAGGATTGCGGCATGAAGCGCCTTGCTGATTCCATGCCGCTGCGGCTGGCGCTCAGCGCAGTCCTCGGGCTGGCGGCGGGCTTGGCGTTCTCGGCCGTCCGGCACGGCGCCGCAGCGGCGATGTTCGGCTGGGCTGTGACGGCGGGATTGTTCGTCGCGAGCACCTGGCTGCTCGTGCTGCGGATGGATGCCGCCGAGACCCGGCGCCATGCCTCTCACAACGATCCCAGCCGTGGTCTCACCGACACCGTGCTCCTGGCGGCCTGCCTGGGCAGCATCGTCGGGCTGGGGCTGCTGTTGTTCGGCGCCAAGGAGAAGGACCTCGTGATCGACGGCCTCATCGGCACCTTCGGCATCATCGCCTCATGGGCGGCGGTTCATACCCTGTACTGCCTGCGGTACGCGCACCTGTACTACGCGCACGGCGGGGGCGTGGACTTCAATGGCGACACGCACCCCGACTATCGCGACTTCGCCTATCTTGCCTTCACCCTGGGGATGACCTATCAGGTCTCGGACACCGATCTGAAGACCAAGGCCATGCGGCGCACCGCCCTTGAGCAGGGGCTCATCTCCTATCTCCTGGGTGCGGTCGTCCTGGCGTCCATGATCAACATGCTCGTTCAGCTCGCCTCGAACGCCGGCTGAGCGGCTGCCGCCGAGCTTCACCCTGCAGGTCGTCAAGCGCCGTTGACCGCGGGCCGCCCGGATCCGCGCCATGATTGCGAGCGCTGTCGTGCGGGTACGTGCAGGTGACGGGACGCGAAGACCACCCTCATAGGAGGAAACGGCGATGTCGATAGTGCGCGCGCTCAGGCGCTGGACCCTGGACCCTGGACCCAGTCCTCGTGACCGGCGGATCCGCAATGCTGTGGTGTCCACGTCTGCAGTGGCGGCCACCGCAGTACTCGGTTCCCTGGCCACCGAGCCCGAGGGCGGCTGGTATGCCACCTTGGCCAAGCCGTCCTGGCAGCCACCCCGCGCCGTCTTCCCGATCGCGTGGACCCTGCTGTACGTCGACATCGCCGCCACGTCCACGCTCGTGCTCAACGAGCTGGAGCGGCGTGGTGACGCCGAGGCTGCCCATCGCTTCCGCATCGCGCTCGGCGCCAACCTCGTGCTCAACGCGGGCTGGTGCTGGTTGTTCTTCCGCGGACAGAACCTGCCGGCCTCGGCGGTCGTGGCGGGCGTGCTGGCCGCGAGCTCGACATCTCTTGCCGTGTCGGCGGGGCGGGTACGCGGGCGCTACGGCGTGCTGCTGGGGGGCTACGCTGCGTGGACCGCCTTCGCCACCGCCCTGTCGGGGGCCATCTGGAAGCTCAACGCCGGCTGAGGCCCGGCCTCAGCAGAGGTTCAGGCCCGGGAACTCCAGGTGATGGGGTCGTCCACGAGTCGCTGCAGCACGAGGTGCGCGCCACCGGTGAGCGTGAGGCGCTGGTTCCCGGTCAGGACACCTACTCGAGGCGGTTCGCTTCGTGCCTGAAGGACCCTTCTCATCATTTCGGCGCGCACCTGGTCGAGGAAACCCTCGCCTAGCTGAGCGAGCTTGTCGCCGATGATCACCTCGGGAATGTCCACGGTGTTGATCACTGCGCCAATCACCGACCCCAGCGCCACACCGGCCGCGCGAATGATCTGCGCGGCCGGGCGGGAGCCTGCGCGTGCAGCGGCGGCCACGTCCGAGGGCTGGGCGTCCGGATCCAGCTGCGCACCAGCTGCCAGCGCCCGCTGGCCGATGAGCGTCTCGAGGCAGCCGTTCGCCCCGCACGTGCATGGGGGCCCCTTCGGGTCGACGCAGATATGGCCGATCTCGCCCGACCAGCCGTGCACACCGGTGAGCAGCTGGTGGTTCAGTACGATCCCCGCGCCGATCCCCACCTCGCTGGAGACGTAGATGAAGCTTTCGGGGCCCTGGGGTACGCCCGGGACAGGGTGCGCGACGGCATAGGCGGCCAGGTCCGCCTCGTTGGCCAGCGTGATGGGCCCGACATCCGCGAAGACCTCACAGAGCTCTTCGCTGCCGAGTTCGCGCCAGCCGAGATTGGGGGCCAGGGCCAGGCCGGCCGGAGAGACGAGGCCAGGTAACCCCAGGGCCGCCCCCAGGTAGTGGGCCCGGCGTGTCACGAAGGCGTCGCGCGCCGCAAGCGCCAGCTCCGCCAGTTCGCCGGTCACGGCCCGCCAATCGCTTCCGCGGAAGTCGCCCTCGCGGCTCAGCTCGCCGAGAACCGCCCCGCTGAGGTCGATGACTCGGGCCGCGATATAGCTGATGTTCACCTGCATGCCGATTGCCACCACACCGCCGGGACGCGCAGCGACCGGCGTAGCGGGCCGCCCGCGCGTACCCCCCTCGTGCGGCGCCAGCTCAGTGAGGATGCCGGAGTCGAGCAGCTCATCCACCAGGCGCGATGCTGTTGCCCGGGTCATATGGGTTCGCGACGCGATATCTGCTCGAGAAACCAGCCCTTGCCCGGACAGGCAGATCTGCAGCACCAAGGAGAGATTGCGGGCCCTCAGGTGACGGGCGCTGGCCCCCAGCTGGGCGCTGCGGCGCGCCGGCGCCCGCAGCCGCGCGCCGTGGCCTCGGGGAGTGTGTGCCGGTGGGAGCTCCTGCATGGAGACACCCTAGGACGGCTCGGAAGGAAATTGTTGCGTTACGATACAAAAGGACGCTTCGGCGCGTGCCAGCGAGCGAGGATGGCTCGGCTGTCGTTCCCTGTAGCTCCTGCCGAGGATGCGTCCGTCGCCCCAGCTCCCGTGTGCCCGGCGGGTGCTGCCAATCCCGAGAGCAGATGGTGAGTTCATGAACCGTCGATATGTGGCCGGAGTCGACTCGTCGACACAGTCGTGCAAGGTGGTCATCTTCGATCCGCGGGATGGAAGCGTGGTCCGGCAGGGCCGGGGCAGCCATCCCGAGGGCACCGAGGTGGACCCAGAGCGCTGGTGGCAGGGCTTTCTCGACGCGGTCCAGGCCGCCGGTGGCCTCGACGACGTGGCAGCGCTCTCGGTGGCCGGCCAACAGCACGGCATGGTGTGCCTCGACGAGGCTGGCCATGTCATCCGTCCCGCACTGCTGTGGAACGACACGCGCTCGGCGGAGGCTGCGCGCGCGTTGATCGACGAGCTGGGCGAGGCAGATGCCGAGCGCGGGGCGGCGGTCTGGGCCGAGCTCACCGGATCTGTGCCGGTGGCCTCTCTCACCGTCACGAAACTACGCTGGCTGGCCGACCACGAGCCCGAGCATGCTCGGCGGACAGCCGCGATATGCCTCCCGCATGACTGGCTGACCTGGCGGATCGCCGGCTCCCGGTCCGTGCAGGAGCTGGTGACCGACCGCTCGGACGCCTCTGGCACGGGCTACACCGAAATCGGCGCGGACCGCTACCGGCCTGAGCTGGCGGCCCGGGCGCTGCACCGAACGCAGGACGAGATGCGCGGCATCGTGCTGCCGCGCATCCTCGGGCCGTGGGTACCTGCCGGTCACGGCGACCCAGCGCGCGGCTGGGGCGATATCGTGCTCGGCCCGGGATGCGGCGACAATGCTGGTGCGGCACTCGGCCTGGGGCTGCGGCCCGGCCAGGCGCTGCTGTCCCTGGGAACCTCCGGCGTCGTCGCCGCAGTGAGCGACCATCCGGTGAGCGACCCCTCGGGGTCGGTGACGGGATTCGCCGATGCCTCCGGGCGTTGGCTGCCGCTCGCCTGCACGCTCAATGCCTCGCGGATCACCGATGCAATAGCCCGGATCCTGGGAGTCGGCTACGAGGAGTACAGCCGCTTGGCACTGTCCGTACCCGATGCCGCCGGGCTCGTGCTCACGCCCTATTTCGAGGGTGAGCGGACCCCCAATCTTCCCGACGCCACGGCATCGCTGGTGGGCATGACGCTGGCGAATGCGACGCCGGCCCATGTGGCCCGTGCGGGAGTGGAGGGGCTGCTCACCCTCATGCGCGGGGCGATGGACGCCGTGCGTGCGCAAGGGGTGGCGATCGACCAGGTGGAGATGGTGGGTGGCGGCGCCCAGCTCGGGGCGGTCCGCGAGCTCGCCGCGAGCCGCCTTGGAGCCACGGTGAATGTGCCACCAGCAGGCGAATACGTGGCGCTCGGAGCGGCGAGGCAGGCCGCGAGGGTGCTGGCTGGCTGAGGGGCTGCCAGCACCCTCGATGCCGAAGCGCGGGCGGGGCCTCTCGGTCTGGACCGGGAAGCCCCGGGCCCTGCTATTCGTCCACTGTCATTGCCTGTGCCTTGGACTGCGCCGCGTGTCGCAGGATCTCCTCGTCGGCGACCGGCGCGAGGTGATCCCACACAAAGAATGCGGAGCCCACGACGAGCATGCTCACACCGGTGTACAGATTGATCGGGATGCCGCCGGTGGGGGCCTTGTCGGCCGCCGGGTTGGCGATGCCCATGGCGGTGACCAGCACTCCGTAGATGACGAAGAGCATGCCGAGGAATCTGCGCAGATCGAACCGATGGGTGTCGCGGATTGCCTCGCGCTTCTCCTCCTCGGTGAGTATCGAGAGCGCCGGCATGGACGCTGGCTGGCCAGCTGGCTGGCGTTCTTCGTCAGGGATATGTGGATCTGATTGCATGATGGCTACCCTTTCGGGACGATTCAGGCCAGTGGAATGTACAGAAGTACGCACAGCACGAGCGCCGTGACGCCGAGCAGCAGCGGAGAGCGATACCATTTCTCGTCGCCCTTCTGCATGTCAGCGGTCATATCGATCGTGCCCACGCCGCGGACCATGCCCACCAGTTCTGCCTCCGGCTTGGGTTTGGTGAACAGGCTGACGCCAATGCCAACGACCAGCACAGTGGCAAAAGACCACATGGCCGCATAGAGGGTTTCTGCGGTCGCCGTACGGTAATTGAATATCGGCCAATGGTTGAGATACCCGATGTACACGGTGATCGGCGCGAGAATACCCAATATGTATCCCCACAGGCCGGCTGCCGGGGTCATCTTCTTCCACAGCATGCCGATGAGGAAGACCGCGAAAAGCGGTGAGTTGAAGAATGAGAAGAGCGTCTGCATGTATGTCATGAGGTTCCCGAACTGGGAGGCCAGGAAGGCCCCGCCGATACCGACCAGGACGCCTGCGATGGTGACGAGCCTGCCCACCCCCAGGTAGTAGCGGTCGGACATGTGGGGTTTGATGTACTCCTGCCAGATGTCGTACGTGAAGACCGTGTTGAAGCTGGACACGTTTGCCGCCATCCCGGCCATGAAGGACGCCGTCATACCGGTCACGGCAACTCCGAGCACCCCCTGGGGCAGGTACATCTGCATGAGCTTGGGGATGGCCTCGTTGTAGGTGATCGTGCCGTCGGCGAAGAGGTTGCCCACAGTGGCGGCAGCGATCAGCCCGGGGATGATGACGATGAACGGAATGAACATCTTCGGGAAGGCTCCGATGAGCGGGGTGCGCCGGGCAGCGGACATGTTCCTGGCCGAGAAGGCCCGCTGTACCTCGGTGAAGTTCGTGGTCCAGTACCCGAAGGAGATGACGAAGCCGAGCCCGAGGACGATGGTCAGCCAGTTGGCGCCGATGGGGTTCGTGGTGTCGGACAATCCGGTGCCCTTCCAGGCGTGCATGAGCAGTCCGCCCTGGGTGCTGGCCAATGCCGTTTTCAGCCCGGACCAACCACCGACCCGGTGCATGCCCACGATGGTGAGGGGAACCAGGGCGGCCACGATGACGAAGAACTGCATGACCTCGTTGTAGATGGCCGACGAGAGGCCGCCGAGAACGATGTACACCAGCACGAACAGCGCGGACACGATGATGGCCACCCACTGCGGCCAGCCCAGCATCGCCTCGATGATGAGTGCCATCGCATAGAGATTGATCCCGGCAATGAGGATGTTCGACACCGCGAATGCGATCGAGTTGACCAGATGCGGGCCTCTGCCGAAACGGCGGAGCATGAATTCCGGGATACTGCGCACCTTGGCGCCATAGTAGAAGGGCATCATGACCAGTCCTAGGAAGACCATGGCCGGTATGGCGCCGATCAGATAGTAGTGGAATGTGGAGATTCCGATCTGGGCTCCGTTGGCCGCCATCCCGAGGATTTCGGTGGCGCCCAGGTTCGCAGAGATGAAGGCCAATCCGGTGATCCAGGCCGGCATGGAGCGGCCCGAGAGCAGGAAGTCCATCGATGATTTCACTCTGCGGCGCGCGGCCAGGCCGATTGCGACGACCGTGACAAAGTAGATGATGAGCATGAGGTAGTCGACCCAGGACAAATTGAGTCGAATGGCTGAGGCTGAATTCAGTGCAATCGTAGGAGGTCATCCCTAGGTTATGAGAAGGACCTGCCCCCTCGTCGGCGAGTCGGGCAGTGGGCCGCAGCGGACATCGGTGTCGCGGCGCTATGGGACTATCGGATATGAGGTCAGCGGTTGTCGAGTGGCGGGATACGGCCACCGGTGGACCGTGGATCAGTCCGCGGCCCACCGGCATGATGCGTCCAGATCAGTTGAGCGCGGCCACGATGTAGTTGTTGACAGTGGCCTTCACGGCTTCGAGGTGATCGGACGCGGTGGCGGCCAGCAGCTCGGACTGGGGGACGTCGAGGATGGCCTGCTCCAGGCTCGCGAGATCCGCGGAGCCGTCCTCGATGCCGGTGCCCAGTGCACTATGCGTGTAGGAGGCGTAGCGCTCGGCGACGAGATTCTCGATGTACCCGTCCTCGTGGAGCTTGGCGGCGACGAGCAGGCCCGCTGCGAAGCTGTCCATCCCCACGATGTGCGCCTGGAAGAGGTCACGGGCGGTGAACGAGGTGCGGCGTGGCTTGGCGTCGAAGTTCAGGCCGCCGTGCGGCCCGATCGAGCCCTCGGCGAGCACCTCCCACATGGCAGCCGTGGTCTCGTACAGATCGGAGGGGAACTCGTCCATGTCCCAGCCGATGAGCTTGTCACCCTGGTTGGCGTCCAGCGAACCGAGCAGCCCGGCGGCTCGTGCCACTCGGATCTCATGCTGGTAGGAGTGCCCTGCCAGGTTTGCGTGATTGCCCTCGAGATTCAGCTTGAAGTGGTCGACGAGGTCATAGCTGCGCAGGAAGGCGATCGTCGTCGCGGCATCGAAGTCGTACTGGTGGGTGGTGGGTTCCTTCGGCTTCGGCTCGATGAGGAACTGGGCGTCCAGGCCGATCTGTGAGGCATAGTCCACGGCAAGGTGGAAGAAACGGGCCATGTGATCCTGCTCACGACGCAGATCGGTGTTCCACAGGTTCTCATAGCCCTCGCGGCCACCCCAGAAGACGTAGTTCTCGGCGCCGAGACGCTTGGCGATCTCCAGACTGTGCTTGAGCTGGGCGCCGGCATAGGCGAAGATCTTCGCCGACGGGGAGCTTGCGGCGCCGGAGACGAAGCGGGGGTTGGTGAACAGATTCGAGGTGTTCCACAGCAGTTTCACCCCGGTGGCCTTCTGCTGCTCGGCGATCCTGTCGACGACCTTGTCGAGCCTGGCATTCGACTCGCGCAGCGTGTCGCCCTCGGGTGCGATGTCGCGGTCGTGGAAGCAGAAGTATTCCACGCCGAGCTTTTGGTAGAACTCAAAGGCGTAGTCAACCTTGGCCAGGGCCAGATCGAGCGGGTCGGTGTACTTGTCGTAGGGGCGCTGTGCGGTGCCGTCCCCGAACGGATCGGTGAGTCGCTGGTCGAAGGTATGCCAGTAGGCCACCGCGAAGCGCAGCCACTCCTTCATGGGTTTGCCGGCGACCGTGCGCTCCGGCTGGTAGTAGCGGAAGCCGAGCCCCTGTTCGAGCTTCTCGGTACCGACGAAGGGAATCTTCTCGATGTCCCACAGATCAGGCACAGTGCACCCCCGTGTGCAGTCGTCGCGAGAGACCATCCCCCGCTTTTGTTCTACACTAGAACAAAAGCGGGGGATGGCGGCGCTCAGGTCTGCCACGGACAACCCGCGGTGTGTTCGTGTGGGAGGAGCAGGATGACCGGCGTCCTGTGGCGGATCGGCGAGCAACCCTGGCTTCGCGAGCAGTTCGGAGCTCCGCTCATGCGGGTTGTCATCGACAACGACTTCGCCGGCGACCCCGACAACTTCTTCCAGCTTGCGCACCACCTGCTCTCACCCTCGGTGGACATCCGCGCCGTCATCGCCAGTCACCTTCGTGCCGGAGATCCGCTGCACCCCAGCGCTGGCAGTGCCGAGGCGGGACGCCGGGCAGCCGGACGCCTCGCCGAGGTGATGCATGTCGATCTCGCCGGCGAGCTGCTGCGCGGTTGCGATGATGGTCTGGCCGACTGTCACACGGCACGCCCCTCGCCCGCAGCCGAGGCGATCATTGCCGAGGCGATGCGCGACGAGCCGGGGCTTGCGCCGCTGTTCGTGCTGTGTGGAGGGGGCCTCACCGATCTTGCCTGCGCATGGCTGATCGAGCCCGCCATCGCCTCCCGCCTCACCGTGATCTGGATCGGAGGCCCCGAATACGAGGGATCGGCGCCAGGTGTGGCGAGGCGTCCCGAGCCCGAGTACAACCTCATCACGGATCCAGTGGCCGCCCAGGTGGTTCTCAATGACTCGGATCTGCCGCTGTGGCTCGTGCCCCGCGATGTCTACCGGCAGTGTCTGGTGTCGCAGGCGCAACTGCGCACCAGACTGAGCGGCTGCGGCGCCCTTGGCGCCTTCCTCCTCGATGCGCTGGAACGTCGTTTCGATTCGGCTCGGCGGTCCGGTCGCAGCCACGGGGAGACGTACACCCTGGGTGACTCGCCGCTCGTGCTGCTCACGGCCCTGCAGTCGTTCTATGCACCTGAGCCGAGCTCCAGTGACTACGTGGAACGTCCCTGCCCGCAGATAACTGAGCAGGGCCGGTTCACCGGCCAGAATGCGGAGCACCCGATCCGGGTCTACCAGCGACTCGACACAGGGCTGATGGTCGAGGACATGTTCGCGAAATTCGAGGAGTTCGCGCGCTGGCTCGAAGCTGCCAGCCGGTCCGAGTCTGCTGACGGCGCGTCGAGTAGCTGATTCACCACAGGGTGCCGAGCCCCGAGCTGCGCCGTGGTCGGGCTCGCCGAGGTCACTGCTGTGGGGAAGGGCCTGCGTAGCCGGGGTGGAACTGGACCCGCATCCGCTCATCTGGGGACTGCGCTGAAACGAGCGCTCAGGCGCAGTTCACCGCACAGGAGTCGCACCCCAGATCGCACGCTCCCAATGAGGTGGTGTCGATATCGGGCAGGGCCATGAATTGGGTGTCGGTGGTGGAGAAGCTCTCGCAGACCTCGCCGTTGTCGATGCTCACCACATCGGCGCCGAAGGAGAGCTCGATCGGGAGTTTCACGGGCTTGTCGCTGGCCAGCGCCAGCCGGGTCCGGGAGGAGATGCGATGCGTCGTCGAGGAGGCGCTCTTCACGATGATGTCGCCCGAGGTGGCCACATGGACGAGTTCGCCCTGCTCATTGAAACGCACGGAGTTCTGGTCCCCTGCCATCGAGAGCGCATCCACGTCATAGGCCTGCACGAATCCGATGGGAGTGCGCACGGCGATCGGCATGGCCGGCTCGAAGGAGGAGAGGGCGCCATTCGGATGAAGGCGCATGCCCACCCGTGCTCTGAAGGTCCCCGCGGGGGTCCGCAGGGTGACGGTCTCGGAGGGCCACAGGGTGAGGCTCTTGACCTCTCCGCTCGGGTAGAAGCGCACGTTGATGATCTTCGCGCGGAACTCGCCGAAGGAGAACGAGAAGGACCGTGGGGTGGCAAGCCCGAACTCGTCTGCCTCGGTCCAGCCGAAACCGATGTGCCCATTGAGAGGGAAGACGCTGTCGAGCTGGCCGCTCTCGTGGAAGGTGACGAGCTCGGCGCGTATCGGCCCCAGGGTGGTGGGGACGAGGGTCTGCTTCTCCAGGCTGATGGTGCGGATCGCGCCGGAAGGATAGAAGGTCATCGACGTGAGATCCTTGCTGCGCACGGTCGGCTCGGAGAAATGCGGTACAAGATCGCCGCAGCTCGTGTGCACCACATTCGGCTCGTCAAGGCAGCACTCGGCCAGCATCCCGTTGGCGTATTCACTGCGCTGGGTGATGCCGTGAAGGGCAACAGGGATTGCTGTAGGCATGTCGGGATCCTCTTCTGGATGTCAGGCGGTCACGGCGCAGCGGCGGCTGGACGCCTGACCTGTCCCTGACACTAGGCACGAGGAACGGCTATGTCGGCGGGTTTCCGGGATCTTCAAGAGCCTGTAACGCCTGCGAAATCTTGGCCCCGGGTCTGACTGCGCCAGCTCAGGCCGCAGCCCGCGCAGCCGCTCAGCTCACCGACAGCGGGGCCTGCGCTTCCTGCTTGCCGACCAGGGAGTGCCGCCGCGAGTAGCCGAAGTAGATCGCGAAGCCGATCGCCAACCAGACAACGAAACGGATCCAGGTCTCATTGGGCAAGTTGATCATGAGCCACAGGCACGCCAGTGCCGACAGCCATGGCAGCCAGGGTGAGGCGGGGATCTTGAACGGACGGTCCAGATCGGGGCGGGTCTTGCGCAGGATGGGCACCCCGATGCTTACGAGCACGAAGGCTGACAGTGTCCCGATGTTGATCATGTCGGACAGCACGCTGACATTGGTCAGCCCGGCAATCAGGGCGATGACCACGCCAACGCCGATCTGCAGGCGCACCGGTGTGTGGTGCTTCTCGGAGGTCTTGCTGAGGCTGCGCGGAAGCAGCCCGTCGCGGCTCATCGCGAAGACGATGCGGGTGAGGCCCAACAAGAGCACCATGACAACGGTGGTGAGTCCGATGAGGATGCCGATGGTGATGATCTTCGCCGCCCAGCTGGCGCCCACCAGCTCGAAGGCAGTCGCCAGCGAGGGGTTCTCGGTGGCGGCCAGCTGCTTGTAGCTCACCATGCCGGTGATGACGATCGACACCAGGATGTACAGCACGCTGACGACGGTCAGGCCGAGGAGGATGCCGCGCGGCACGGTGCGCTTGGGATCCTTGGCCTCCTCGGCGCTGGTGGCGACGATGTCGAAGCCGATGAAGGCGAAGAAGACCAGTGAGGCGCCCGAGAGGATGCCGAGCACCCCATACTGGCTCGGGCTCGCGCCGGTGAGCCATGAGAACAGCGACTGCTGGAGAACTGCCGTCTGCGCGGTGTTGGGCTGGGAGGCGGGGATGAACGGCGTGAAGTTCGCAGGCTTGAGATAGGTGAAACCGACGATGATGACGAACACCACGATGCTCACCTTGAGGATCGTGAAGGCGGCATTGACGCGACTGGAGAGCTTGGTTCCCAGGGCCAGCAGGACGGTGAAGGCAGCGACGATGAGCACCGGTCCCCAGTCCAGCTTGAGGGGGCCGATGGCGACGGTGGTGGGCACGTCGACCCCGAACAGCGCGAATGCCTGGCTGAGGTAGATGCCCCAATACTTGGCGATGACCGAGCCCGCCATGAGCGTTTCGAGAATGAGATCCCAGCCGATGATCCAGGCGAGCAACTCGCCCATCGTCGAATAGGTGAAGGTGTAGGCCGATCCTGCCACCGGAATCGACGAGGCGAACTCGGCGTAACACATGATCGCTAGGCCGCACACGACGGCAGCCATGAGGAAGGAGATAATGACGGCGGGTCCTGCATGGTCGGCAGCTGCCTGGGCGCCCACGGAGAAGATGCCGGCGCCCACGGCCACGGCGATACCCATGACTGCGAGGTCGAGTACTCCCAGACTGCGCTTGAGGCTGTGGCCCACTTCAAGGGTCTCGTCGAGCGATTGCTCAACGGGCTTGATGCGTCTGCTCATGATCTGTGCTCTCGTAGTCGATGACGGACCGGCTGTGTACCGGCAGTGCTTCCCCGGACAGCGCCGTGGAGCACCTGAAGGGTAGCTACCCAGCTCGGGGCCGGACCAGGGGATCGACGGATGGACACGCCTGCGACGAGTGCGGCCCAGTCCTCGCGCGAGACCCCTGGCCGCGCCGGTTTCAGCCGATCACCGCGGTGTAGTTACATGTGTGTAAGTAATCCACACTGTGGACAACTTCTGTGGACAAGTACCTTTTCCGCTGCTTTCCGGCTCTCGCGGCCCTGTGGCCCCACCCGGTGGAACCGGGCGAGCTGGTGAAAACCGTGTGCACAGGGGCGGCCAATCGTTGGGAGAAATGTCGTGGTCGGTGCCTAGGGTGGCTGGCATGTCCACGACTGCAGCCCGCCGGCTCGCCGCATCCGATCTCGCAGGCGAGCCCCTCGCAATGCGTGCACCCGGCGCAAGCGCTCCCGGGGTCGGGTCGGCCTCCCAGTCCGCCTGCGATGCTCATGGAGTGGTCGTCGGCGCCGCCGGCCGGCTCGACACGATTCTTGGCCACCTTGCCAAGGGCCCTGTCGATCCCACCCACCGACGGGTCGGACGCCAGCACTGGTTCAGGGCCACCAGGGCAGCGGGAGGCCCGGCCCTCGTGGAACTCTTCGACGTCGAGCGCGACACCTGGGTGCGCTCCTGGGGCCCGGGCGCCGTCAGCGCGGTGCAGCAGGCCCCGCGATTGCTCGGATGCGACGACGATCCGACCGGCTTCGGTGCCCTGACAGACCGCTGTGAACTGGTTCGGCGTGCTCACCATGAGCATCCCAATCTGCGCATCGGCGCCACCGACAATCTGGCCGAGGCCCTTGCCCCGGCCGCGATCGAGCAGAAGGTCACGGGCCCCGAGGCCTTCGGCGGGCTGCGGCGGCTGTGGCGGCGCTATGGCGAGGCTGCTCCCGGGCCTGCCTCGTCCGAGGGTCATCGTGCCCATGGCATGCTCGTGCCGCCTGCACCGCAGACCTGGGCGCAGATCCCGAGCTTCGAGTTCACCAGGGCTGGGGTGGATGCCCGGCGGGCCGCCGTGCTGGTGCGGGCCATGACGCGCCTTCCCAGTCTGGACAGGGCCCTGCGGGCTGCTCCCGACAACGCCGAGCGGGCTCGCCTGCTGCAGACCCTGCCCGGTATCGGTCCGTGGACGGCGGCCAAGGTGATGCAGTGGGCCTATGGCGATGCGGATGCCTGGAGCACGGGCGACTATCACGCCCCCGGCCTCATCTCGCTGGCACTGTGCGGGCGCCGGCTCGACAACGACGGTGCCGAGGAACTGCTGCGTCCCTACGCAGGCCACCGCTTCCGGGTGGAACTCCTCGTCGTGGGCATGGTCGCGAAAGGTTCCCGCCGTGGGCCACGCATGAGCCTGCCTGGCCATGTTCCAGGGGTGGCGCCGCGCGCGGCCCTCGCACGGGGCTGAGCGACTGCCCTGCCGTCTGACGCCACGCCAATCCAGCGTCCCATCGACCTGAAGGCGATGAGGGGCACCATGGGCCCGGTGCCCGCTGCCCGATTGCCTCGGACAGGCCTCGACGGAGAGCTCACGGAATGCTCATCCCGAGGCTCAGTCCTGCATGTCGACGAAGCGGCTGTAGTGGCCCTGGAATGCCGTGGTGATGGTGGCGGTCGGCCCATTGCGATGCTTGGCGACAATGAAGTCGGCCTCCCCCGCACGGGCACTGTCACGGTCGTAGACATCCTCGCGGTGCAAGAGAATGACCACGTCGGCGTCCTGCTCGAGCGAGCCGGACTCGCGCAGATCGCTGAGCATCGGCTTCTTGTCATTGCGCTGCTCGGGGCCGCGGTTCAGCTGGCACAGCGCTACCACCGGAATCTCCAGTTCCTTGGCGAGCAGCTTGATCTGGCGGCTGAACTCGCTCACCTCAACCTGGCGGCTCTCCACCTTGCGCCCCGAGGTCATGAGCTGCAGGTAGTCGATGATGACGAGTTTCAGATCGTTGCGTTGCTTGAGCCGGCGTGCCTTGGCGCGGATCTCCATCATCGTGAGATTCGGCGAGTCGTCGATGTACAGCGGTGCTTCCTGCACGATTCCGGTCTTGCGGACAATCTGCTGCCAGTCGTCCTCGCTCATCTTCCCGTTGCGAATGTGGTTGAGCGCAACCCCGGCCTCGGCGCTCAGCAGCCGCATGACAAGTTCGGTCTGGCTCATCTCCAGACTGAAATAGGCGGTGGTGAGGTGGTTCTGCACTGCCGCTGAACGGGCGAAGTCCAGCGCCAGGGTGGATTTCCCGACGGCCGGGCGGGCTGCCACGATGACCATCTGGCCCGGATGCAGACCATTGGTGAGCTCATCGAGATCGACGAAACCGGTGGGTACCCCCGACATCACGCCGGTGTGCGATTCGATCGCCTCCATCTCGTCGATGGTGGGCTCCAGCAATTCCTTGAGCGACTTGTAGTCCTCGCTCGTCTTGGACTCGTTGACCTCGTAGATCGCCTGCTGGGCGGCGTCGACGATGTCGGGCACATCGCCGGCGCCCTGGTAGCCCAGCTGGGCGATCTTGATACTGGCGTCCACCAGCCGGCGCAGCACTGCCTTGTCGTGAACGATCTGCGCGTAGTACGAGGCATTGGCCGCGATCGACACGCTGGACATGAGATCGACCAGGTAGACGCGTCCGCCGATCCGATTGAGTTCGCCGCGCTTGTCCAGTTCAGCGGCGACCGTCACGGCATCCGCGGGTTCGCCGTGCCCGTACAGATCGAGAATGGCCTCGTAGATGGCCTCATGGGCGGGACGGTAGAAGTCGGCAGAGCGCAACTGCTCCACGACATCGGCGATGGCGTCCTTGCTCATGAGCATGGCTCCGAGGACGCTCTGCTCGGCATCGATGTCCTGGGGCGGGGTGCGGTCGAGACCGGCCAGTGGCTCGTCGCCGGCGGACACTGGAGCGCTCATAGCCTGCCTCCCGTCCGCTCGTTCGGATGACACCAGGGGCGCCGGTGCACCGACCGGTCCCTCACGATAGCCGCCGGCCGATCATAGCCACCGGCGAGGGCACGACAGCCGCCGGCGGGCGGCAACCGCCGACGAGGGCCAAGACCTGCCCACGAGTGCCGTCCGGACCGTCTGGGACGGCCCACGATAGACCCCCTGCCAGGGCTCGGCAAGCCGGTTTGTCCACAGGGGCTGTGGACAGCGCGGAATCGGTGTGGATCCCTGCGGAGTGTCGGCCCTCCGGCTGTGTACATGGATGTGCACAAGTCGGCAGTCAACTCAGTGAAATCGCCCTGACAAGCACCGATGAATGATTCTCGAGAATTCTCGGTATGTCTGGACCAGGGCTCGACAGCTCATTCCCAGCGCTGGGGAGCGGCTGGCGAGCCCAGCAGAACACCCCGGCAGGCGTACTCGTGCACATGCCATGTGGATATCTGTGGTTCGTCCCCACCGGATCCTCATCGCGGCGGGGGGCAGCCATGGGATGCCGACGTCCATGATCATCGAGCGTTCTGCAGCCGGCCATCGTCCATACCCCCCAGGGGTATTTGATCGTACCCCCCGGGGGTATTACTCTGGGCCATGTGAGCGAGGACACGGCAGCCATGATCAACGGGCCCCTGATCAACGAGCCCCAGCAGCCCGGCCAGTGCGGCTGCGCCGACGAGAGCCATCATCACCATGGCTATCTCGACAACCAGGAGAGCTATCTCAAGCGCCTGCGTCGGATCGAAGGCCAGGTCCGGGGCCTGCAGAAGATGGTCGTCGACGAGAAATACTGCATCGACATCCTCACCCAGATCTCGGCCACCACGAAAGCGCTGCAGTCGGTGGCCCTGGCAATGCTCGACGAGCACATGAGCACCTGCGTCGTACGGGCAGCCCGCCACGGCGGCGACGAGGCCGAGATCAAACTGGCCGAGGCCAGCGATGCCATCGCTCGGCTCGTCCGCTCATGATCGGCAAGGCCGTCGAGGCCTGCTGAAATCCGCCGCCATGGCGGCAGGGAGAACAACACAATCCCGCCCATCCGGGCGGCACAGCACAGGAGGAACGATGATCAGCAACTACACCGTCAGCGGAATGACCTGCGGACACTGCGTCAGTCATGTCACCGAGGAGGTCTCGGCGCTCAAGGGTGTCGATGACGTCGTCGTGACCCTCGACGACGGGAAGATGGTCATCACGAGCGCCGAGCCGGTTGACTTCGACGCAGTGCGCGAGGCGGTCTCTGAGGCCGGCGACTACCAGGTGAGCCTCGCCTGAGCGCTGGCCCGCGCGATGGCGGGCCCTATGAGCACGACGCACCTCTTGGACGGGAAGGCCGGATATGACCGACACGATGGACCGGACCCGGATCGACGCAGACACCCGGATGAGGACGGGTGTGGACAATCTGCGCACCATTGACCTCGATGTCTCGGGAATGACCTGCGCGTCCTGCGCAGCTCGGATCCAGAAGAAGCTGAACAAGGTCGACGGCGTCCAGGCCGCGGTCAACTACGCCACGAACAAGGCCCATGTGCTGGCGCCCAGTGCCACCGGCGTCGACGAGCTGATCGAGGTCGTGCGCAATGCCGGCTACGACGCCAGTCTCCCCGACCCCACCGTGGACGAGGAGGCGGTGGCCCAGGCCCGTAGCGATGCCCTGCGGCGCCGGCTCATCGTCTCGGCGGTGCTGGCAATTCCAGTGGTGGCGATGGCCATGATCAGCCCACTGCAGTTCCCGGGCTGGCAGTGGCTGAGCCTGGTGCTGGCCACGCCCGTGGTGCTCTGGGGGGGCTGGCAGTTCCACAAGTCGGCATGGGTGAACCTCACACACGGCTCCTCGACGATGGACACCCTCATCAGCGTCGGAACGCTGGCCGCCTATCTGTGGAGCGTCATCTGCCTGGTGTTCGGCAGCGCCGGACGTATCGGCATGCGCCACGAGTTCAGCCTGCACCTGATGGCCTCCGACTCGCTGAACACGGTCTACTTCGAGGCCGCCTGCGGAACGATCACCTTCATCCTGCTGGGCCGCTGGATCGAGGCGCGCTCGCGGCGCCAGGCCGGCTCGGCGCTGCGCGAGCTGCTCAAGCTCGGTGCCAAGCGGGTCAGGCTCCTGGGTCCCGACGGCACCGAGACCATGGCGCCCATCGAAGCCCTCACGGTCGGCCAGTCCTTCGTCGTGCGTCCGGGCGAGAAGATCCCCAGCGACGGAATCGTGCGCGAAGGCCGTTCCGACGTGGATGCGCATGTCATTACCGGCGAATCGGTGCCCGTCGAGGTCGGTCCCGGTGACCACGTGGTCGGCGCCACGCTCAACACAGTGGGCCGGCTGGTCGTCGAGGCCACTGCCGTGGGCTCCGACACCCAGCTCGCCCATATCGCCTCACTGGTCGAACAGGCCCAGACCGGCAAGTCGAATGCCCAGCAGCTGGCCGACAGGATCGCCGGTGTCTTCGTGCCGGTCGTCTTCGGCATCGCCGCGCTCACCTTCCTCGCCTGGTTGCTCACCGGCGCCGGGCTGGGCTTCGCGGTGACGGCCGGCGTCGCCGTCCTCATCATCAGCTGCCCCTGCGCGCTCGGCCTGGCCACCCCTACCGCTCTGCTCGCCGGCACCGGGCGGGGGGCCCAGCTGGGCATCGTCATCCGTGGCCCGCACGCTCTGGAGCAGGCTCGGGCGATCGACACCGTCGTCGTGGACAAGACCGGCACCCTGACCAAGGGCGAGATGGCGGTCCAGGACATCTTCGCAGGCTCGGGGCACGATCGCGAGGAGGTGCTCGCCCTGGCCGCGGGTCTCGAATCGGGCTCGGAGCACCCCATCGCCCAGGCCATCGTCGCTGCCGCCCAGGCGCATGCCGCGAGCTCGCCGCAGCATATCGAGGACTTCACGATCCTGCCCGGCCTGGGCGTGCAGGCCCGCGTCGAGGGTCTCCAGGCCTTCGCCGGGAACGCCCGGCTGATGGCTGATCAGGGGCTGGGCATACCCTTGCAGCTTCGCGAGAGCGCGGACCAGGCATCGACCGAGGGTGCCAGTGTGGTCTTCGTCGCGCACCGTGCAGCGGTGATCGGGCTGGTCACGGTGAACGACGAGCTGTCCGAGAACTCGGCCAACGCGGTGCGGCTGTTCGGCAGGTTGGGGCTGCGCACCGTCATGCTCACCGGTGACAACGAGCGAGCGGCGCACCACATGGCCTCGCGCGTGGGCATCGACGAGGTGCACGCCCACGTGCTGCCCGACCAGAAGATGGCGGTCATCACCGAGTTGCAGAAGAACGGGCGGCGCGTGGCGATGGTCGGTGACGGTGTCAATGACGCGGCTGCCCTCGCGCAGAGCAATCTGGGCATCGCCATGGGCTCGGGTACCGATGCCGCCATCGCCGCCAGCGATTTGACGCTCATGCGCCACGACCTCATGCTCGCCGTCGACGCCATCCGGCTGTCCCGGGCAACGCTGCGAACCATCAACGGCAACCTGTTCTGGGCCTTCTTCTACAACGTCTGCGCCATTCCGATCGCCGCCTTCGGTCTGCTCAACCCAATGATCGCCGGTGCCGCGATGGCCTTCAGCTCGGTCTTCGTGGTGACCAACAGCCTGCGCCTGCGGCGCTTCCGGCCTACCCTCGTCGCCGAGTAGTGTCGGCACGGCCAGCCCGGTGCTGCGTGTGCACCGGGCCCATCCGCCAGAAGAACAACAGGAGCACGCGATGGCCGAGCAGACGAGTGATCATCCGTACACCGGGAAGTGGTGGGGTGATCCCGATGTGCGGGCCTACCCCGACCCGATCCCGGGTCCCGACGGAGCAATCCACCGCCAGCCCTTCACCGTCACGCTCAGCTGGTTCGATTCGTGGGATCTCAGCCGGCGCGTCCTGCTCGCCGACGCCCAGGCCGTCGAAAGCGGCCAGCACGTCAAGGACAGCCCCGAGAGCAACTGGCTGAACTACGGGCTGACCTTCCTGTGCCAGTTCGTGGGATCTGTCAGCCTTGCTTGCGGCATGCTCACGGAGATCACCGGGCGGGTCCAGCAGGCGATCGACAGCCATGAGCCCGTCGTCATTCCCGATTGGCTCGCCGAGCAGGGCGCGGGGATGGCCTCCGGCGAACTGCCCGCGCTGGCCGCCGGGTATCTCACCCAGCGCATGGTGCATGACGCCGACGAGCACGACGAGGTGGCCTCGCGCGCCTACGGAATGCTGGCCATCCGCGCTGCCTTGGTCGGGGCCCGTGACGAGTTCCACGAGCTCGTCAACGAGGAGACCGAGCCCGAGTGGTTCGTGCCGGGCGTCCAGGATGCCTGTATCGCCGTGTCTGTCCTGTGCGCCGGGATCGGCTGGGGCGAGGAGCTCGCGCCCTCGAAGGTCGTCGAGGCCACTCGCTATGTGTGGCCCGGGGAGCGGGTCATCGAGCTGCTGCGCTGAGCGGGCGTCGCCCGCGCGGGCCAGCGGGTGAAGCAGGTTCGCCGCGTCGTAGTCTGTCGCGTGCGTCCGCCCCGGTGGCGGAGCGCGGCAGCTCTCAGGCAGCGTTCTGCCGATGAGCGTCGGGGTTCTGCCATCACCGACGCTTGGGGGTGCCCGGTGATGTGGAGGAGCAGTTCATGGGTGTCATGAGGAAGAAGAGCATCGAGTCGCTGCTTGCGCACGCCACGCCATTGCGGCGCACCCTGCGCACCTGGGATCTGACGATGCTCGGGATCGGCGCCATCATCGGCACCGGGATCTTCGTCTTGACCGGTAAGGGGGCTCTCACCGCAGGCCCTGCGCTGTCCGTGTCGTTCCTCATCGCTGCCGTCTGCTGTGGCTTCGCGGCCCTGTGCTATGCCGAGTTCGCGTCCATGGTGCCGGTGGCCGGTTCCGCGTACACCTACGCCTATGTCTCCTTCGGCGAGATCGTCGCCTTCATCATCGGATGGGATCTCATCCTCGAGTACGCGTTGACCGCAGCCACCGTGTCGGCGGGCTGGTCGGGTTATTTCCTCGACCTGCTGTCCAGCGCAGGAATCCACCTGCCGACGGCGCTCACCGCAGCCGAGGGGACGACGCCCGGGGTGCATACCGTCTTCAATCTTCCGGCCTTCGTCATCGTGCTGGTCGTCACGGCCGTCATCTCCGTGGGCATCAACCAGACCCGGCGGGTGAACTCGGTCCTGGTGGCCGTCAAGCTGGCCGTCATCGTGGCGTTCATCGCATTCACGGTGTGGTTCGTCAGGCCCCGCAACTGGCAGCCCTTCTCGCCCTATGGCCTGTACTCCTTCCACGGGGGCACCGCCGCCGGGATCATTCCCGCCGCCTCGATCGTCTTCTTCTCCTTCGTCGGCTTCGACGCGGTGTCCTCCAGCGCCGAGGAGACCATCAATCCGACCAAGACGCTACCGCGGGGCATCATGGCCTCGCTGGGCATCTCCACCGCGCTCTACATCGTCATGACGCTCATCATGACTGGCGTCGTGCCCTATCCCGAGTTCGCCCATTACCTCAACGCCCCCGTGCTCGCCGTGCTGCACGCCACCGGCCAGGCCTGGCTGGCGGTCATCGTGAGCATCGGCGCCATCCTCGGCATGACGACCGTCATTCTCGTGATGCTCTACGGCCAGTCGCGGATCTGCTACTCGATGTCGCGCGATGGCCTGTTCCCGAAGTTCTTCGGCCAGGTCAGCCCGCGCTTTCGGACGCCCTTCAAGGGCACCTGGTTCTTCGGGATCGTCACCGCTCTGGCCGGCGGCTTCGTCAATCTCAACATCTTGTCCGAGCTCGTGAACATCGGGACGCTCGCCGCGTTCGTGCTTGTCTCGGCCGGTGTGCTGTGGATGCGGCATACGAGACCCGAGCTGCACCGCGGCTTCCGTGCGCCGGGCGTGCCCTACACACCCCTCATCGCCATCGCCTTCTGCCTTCTGCTCATCGCCGGTCTCAACTGGCAGACCTGGGTGCGCTTCCTCATCTGGTTCGCCCTTGGCATGGTGATCTACCTGAGCTACGGCAGGCGCCACTCCATGCTCAACGCCGCCCAGCAGGAAGCGGTCTCGGTCTGAGTCGGTGTTGGCGCCGGTCTCGTTGCGGGCCGCCTTCGGTGTGAGGCCTTCAGCCCACCTCGGGAACCTCCCGCGCCACAGCGGCGGACAGATGCAGATAGCGCGTCGTGGCGCGCTTCTGGTCGATGTCGCGGAACACCCGCTCCACCTGCTCGCCGCTCAGCCCACTCGCGCGGGAGATCTCGCTGATCGCGATGCCATTGTTCTTTCCGTACAGGCACAGGTCCATCAGCTCATAGGGCAGCGAGAAGTAGAACTCCTCCTGGGACTGTGGCATCGAATAGGTGTCGGTCGTGGAGGGTCGGGCGCGGATCTGCTGCGGCACCCCCAGGTACTCGGCAAGTTGGTACACCTGTGACTTGTACAGATGGGCGATCGGCTTCACGTCCGCGGCGCCGTCGCCGAGCTTGACGAAGAAGCCCTGGTCGTACTCGAGCCGATTCGGGGTGCCCGCCACGACGAAGTTGAGACGGTCGGCGTGGTGGTAGGCAAGCATGGCCCGGACGCGCTGCTTGAAATTCGTCGCCGCGACGATGCCCAAATAGGACTCCGTGCTGAGCCGATGGGTGGACTGCGTGCCGTCGGGGCGGCGCACCACGATCGAGAAGAGCCGCAGCGAGTCGGAATCCACCACGCTGGGCAGCACGATCTTCGAGAGCCATCCCTCGGTGTACTCGGGACAGACCAGCCGGATCGCGTCGTCGCGGCGCCGGTAGCAGCCGGCTGCATCGAGAATGCCGGAGATCTCCTCCAGCTGCGAATCGATGCCCAGGTGGTCGGCGAGCAGACGGCTGAGCGTGAGAGTCTGCGAGGAGGACTCCTTCTCCGGCATGTGCAGCCCGAAGACTCGCTGGGGCCCGAGCACCCGCGCACACAGCGCTGCCACGACACTGGAATCGATTCCCCCCGACAGTGCCACCACCACGCCGCGTCGCTTGGACGAGGCGAGATAGCCGGTGAGCATCTCGGCGACCCGGGAGACCTCCGCTTCGGGATCGATGCGCAGGCTTGCCGGCCCGAAATCGGTGTGCTCAGTCATGCGGACTCTCCTTCGGTGTCAGGGTGATGACGCTCATCGGCGATTGGCCGGACGGCCTCGGACGCCGAGTTGAGGCGAGCAGACCGTGGCACAGCAGCTGGGTAGAGAGCACGCCCAGAACGCGCATGTTGTCGGTGTTGCCGAGCCGTCGGCCCCGGGCAGCCCGGCACTTGTCGAAGAGCCCCTTCACCGCAGCGGGCTCGAAGACACCGGTCTTGCGCAGCGCGGATGGTGAGCTCACCTCACCGATCCAATCCGGCTCGCCGCGGTCCGGGAAGAAACTAGTGGCGTCGGGGGAGCGGTAAGGCTGCTTGGCGCGGTGCAGGATCGAGGGCGGGACCAGGTCGGCGAAGGCCAGCTTGAGCAGATGCTTCTCGTCGAGGCCGAATAGCTTGTGGCGGGCTGGCAGGGCGTTGGCGAAGGAGACCACATCGGGATCGAGGAAGGGGAAGCGTCCCTCCACCGAGTTCGCCATGAGCATCCGGTCGCCCTGGGAGGAGAGGATGTAGCCGGGCAGCACAGTGGTCATCTCGAGCCACTGGGCGCGGGCGAGCGCATCCCAGCCACCGCTGCCAGCCGGCAGCGCGTCGGCCAGCCGGGCGGGATCGGCCGGCCCGGGCGCAGCGCGACGCCACGGCGTGGTGAGCAGATACTTCAGCGCGGCGGTGGACTCCCAGCGTGGACGATGCGACAGGGCCGGGTCGGCGCCATCGAGGTTCATGGCGAAGAAGCCCCGCGCGAACGGGGGTGCGGCCCCGGGCCCTCGAGCCATCCACGGGTAGAGGAGCTCGGCGGCCCGCGAGCGCATGGCCGAATCCGGGTCGCGCGCCCAGAACTGCCGCACCCGGGCTTCGCGGTAGATGTCGTAACCGCCGAGCACCTCGTCGGCCCCCTCACCGGTCACCACCACCTTGAAGCCTTTCTGGTGCACCAGCTCGGACAGCAGCAGGAGCGGCGCCGGGGCTGCACGCAGCAGTACGGTCTCGGCCTGCTGGACCACCTGCGGGAAGATCTCGGCGATCTGGCGGGTGCGCACCACGATCTCGTGGTGCTCGGTGCCCAGCCTTTCCACCATCTCGTGCTGGTGGCGGCTCTCGTCGAAGTCGGCGTCCTCGAAGCGCAGCGAGAAGGTGCTCAGAGGCGCCTGGGTGTAGCCGGCGAGCACGGCGGCGATCACCGAGGAATCGATGCCCCCGGACAGATAGGCGCCCACTGGTACATCGGCGCGCTGGAAGCGCAGCCGGCTCGCCTGCACGAGGCGCTCGCGCAGCAGGGCGGCGTTCTCGGTGAGATCCTGGCCCGGTTCCGAACCGGCGGGCGGGAATCTGTCCGTCCAGTAGCGAACGACGTTGAGCTCACCGGCCTGCAGGACCGCATAGTGGGCTGGGGGCAGCTGGTCGATGCCACGGAAGACGGTGGCCGGAGCCACCGTGGACCAGTAGCTGAAGACCTGGTCGAGTCCGTCGGGATCGAGGGCGCGCGGCACCTGCGGGTCGGCGAACAGCGCGGCCACCTGCGAGGCGAAGACGAGACGGTCGGCCAGCCGGGCATAGAACAGCGGGCAGATGCCCACCCGGTCGCGCGCCAGCACAAGACGCTCGCTGCGAGTGTCCCACAGCGCGAAGGCCCACTGGCCGTTGAAGCGCGTGAGGCAGCCGGGCCCCCACTGCTCCCAGGCGTGCACGATCACCTCGGAGTCGCTGGCGGTGGCGAACCGGTGACCCAGTGCGCGCAGCTGCTCGGCGAGCTCGACGTAGTTGAAGATCTCGCCGTTGAAGCTGAGCCATAGCGTGCGGTCCTCATTGCTCAATGGCTGCGCACCGCCGACGGCGTCGATGATCGCGAGCCGGGCATGGCCGAGTGCGGCAGCTCGGTCGATCAGCAGCCCGCTCGCCTCGGGGCCGCGGTGGTGCATCGTGGCGACCATGTCCGCCAGCACCTCGCGCCGCGGCGGGATGCCGGCCGTCACGACACCACAGATGCCGCACATCAGCCCAGCCCCAGGCGCGTGCGGACGAAATCCCCGACGGCAGTCGGGGAGCCCATGAGCTCGGCGGTGATCTCCTCGTCGCGCACGGAGATCGCGAAGACGTCCTCGAGGAAGATGGCAGTGGCGATCAGATCGAGGTGGGCGTCGCCGGTGCGCGGTGGACTGGCGTCGAACTCGGCCAGCACCCGGGCGACCCAGCGGGGGTCGGTGGCCATCGGGAGTTCACCCGCCGGTTTTTTCGCTGACATAGCGGGTGAGATTGTCGATGCTGCCGAGGTTTCCGGGCTCATCCCAATCGAGGGTGTAGTTGGGGTCTGAATCCGCCTGTCTCGAGCAGGCTTCTGGCGATGTAGTTGGTGAGGTTGCGGAAGCCCAG
>NZ_FOGZ01000022.1 GCF_900111365.1 Propionibacterium cyclohexanicum | reverse complement strand
ACTGTATCAGCATTGGTTCTTTCCCGTCAGGATAACTAGTGGTGGTACAGTAATTATCCCAAGGAAAGGGCCAATGCCCTAAGCGAAACGCCGAGATAGGAATAAGTCTCTTAGTCGCCGACGCGATGATAACCAAGGGATCCATACTCTATCCTTATGCCGACGGTGATTCCCCCGGCTGGATCTGGAACGGCACACCACACGCTTCGACCTCGACAGGGCCAGCACTGTAGCCGATTCCCTCAGTAGGAAGCGCCCGCACCTCGCCTCGTCGTCGAGGTGCGGGAGGTCTTCGTATTAGCCCTAGTCATACGTGTCCATCAGGGATTTCGCTTCCGCCGTTGACTTGCTGGCGGTGTTGATCACAGGTTTCTCGGATTTCTGGCACCGTATCAGGGGCTCGCGTTGTCTGTGAATAGCGAAACTCAAGGGATCAGTTTCGGCGTGAACTCGGGGGTACTACCGCATCGTCTCGTCGTTCCATCCAGCCAAACGCAGTAGTGCTTCGGCATTGAACTCGGCGTCCCCATGTGTGATGCGTTGCCCATAACGATCGACGTACGCCTGGATCAGTCGTCTGACGGCATCGACTTCGTAGTCTCTTGCTTCGTACGCCTGTGCGAGCACCCGCCGGCTGGTCTCTGGTTCAGTGGGATCGTAGGGCCAGGTCTTGAGTCGCTCGACTCTGAGGATCTCGGCTCTGAGCGCATACACGTGTGCCCAGACCCGAGAGAGGAGTTCCTCATGTTCCGCTGCCTCGGCGTTAGCAACATCGCCCTGCCGGATCATCGGAGTATCGCCGGATGACTCCAGGGGTGGCGGTACTGCTCGTCCGCGCGGGATGTAGTTCTGCGAGTCGCGGTGCAACTGCCAGGCAACCTCGGCGACGACACCGGGTTCAATACGTTTGCGGAAGTGCTCAGCCTCCCGGTCGATCAGCTCAGCTGCCCGTTCCCGACGTCTCGTAATGGTAAGCCCGCGCGAACCGGGCGCGATACCGAACAGCACCCGGGCGGCTTCGCCCAGCGCGTCATCAGGGTAGTTGACGAGAAGCCGCGCCAACAGGTCATCTAAGGCTTTGACGCGGCTGAGCCGGTGATCGGGTTGGATGCTGCGCGCCACCACGCCCCGGAGCCCGAGCAGTGTCTCGTCACTGAAGTCCGGACTTACCGGCAGACCCGCTGTAACGATCGGCCGTAACGACCGCGCGATCACCTTCACATCAGGCGGGGTCAGCTGCGTTCTCACCGCACCCACCTCTCTTCGTCTGCCGCTTCCAGCGTAGCCAGAAAGCGCCCAGGAACTGTCATATCTTCCGCCCACCAGCGGCTTCGAGACTCAGAACGACAAGGGGAAACACCCCAGCTGTGGCACCCCAGCAGCAGCTCTCGTTCACCGTCAGGAGTCCCGAACTTTGGACACGCTCATCCATCCTTCAGTGCAGCATGCAGCACTTCTGCTGCGCTCGGTCGCACTCGCGGCTGATCCGTCCCTCGGCCATGCGGCGGCGTCAACGCCGCGGTCTTCCTCAACCTCTTTCATCCGCTGACACCCATCCAGAAAGAAGGAATCATCATGTCCGCTCTCATCCCCTCCCAGAACCACACGCCGAGCGGTGGCCTGTTCAGCATCTCTCCCGGCACGGCTGCTGAGCGCCACCAGAGCAACGCACTGGCCCGGCAGACCCGCCAGGAGATCGAACAGATCACCTCCCGGGTCGAGGTCGAAGCCACCGCCGAAAGCGCCCGCGCCTTCCTGGTCGCCCACGCCCTGACGAACGTCGCCACCCTCGTCACCCAGGCCGAAGCCCACATGAAGGTCGCCCCGGCGGGCGGGCAGTTCTACGAGCAGCTCATCGCCAGCTACGCCATCTCTGCCGGGCAGCGGATCGCGAGGCTCTGACATGAACGTCGACACCCTGTGGCACGGCCTCAGCATGGGCCTCGCCCTGGCCGGGCTCACGCTCCTCGCACTCGGGATCATCCTGTTCGCCCAGCTGCTTATCGAGGCCGCCACAGCCTGGTTCGTGCATCGACGTCAGGCACGCATCGCGGCGATCGAAGCCGAGCTTGACCGGAAACAGGAGCAGCTGCGCCGCACGATCCTGAGCCTCGCCCAGCAACTCGCCGCCGAACGCGACGAGGCCTCCCGGGAGATGGCACGCCAGGCGATCCTCGCCTCCGGGAAGACCCCACCGACAACTTGAGCCACGGCAACGGGAGGGCGCGACGCTTTCTCGTCCTCCCGTTGCCAATTCCACAACACCGAAAAACGCTGCCACTCACGCCGCTATTCGGCCTCTGTAGCCAGTGATCCATTCGGCGACCCGTTCGGGACGCCGTGAAATCCACAACGTCCCGAACGGACCATTGACGAATTCATCCCGACCCTCCATAAACGTCCATCCGCCGCCCGTGAAGCCACCAGCGCTTCATCAAATTCGGGCGGAGAAAGGAGATTCACCTCATGAATATCAACGCAATCGAGGACGCAAGCAGCATCCTCCCCAGCGGCTCGACAGAAGCGTCAGCACCGCTGGCCAACATGAACACAGCAGCTGAGCCGTATGACGCGGTGCTGGCCGACCCGCCGTGGCAGGGGCAGGGCGGGGAGAAACACTACCCGACCATGCCGCTCAGTCGCATCGCAGGGATGGGTGACGCTATCCGCGCTCACACGAAGCCCGACTCTTGGCTGTTCCTCTGGACGACCAAGTCACTCATCGAGGAAGCCAAGGACGTCATGAAGGCGTGGTCATACGAGGTGGGCGACTGGATCACCTGGGGCAAGCTCAACCGTTACGGCTTCGGCAAGAAGCACATCGGCATCCTGCACGCATCCGAGATCCTCCTCGTCGGCACGAGAGGGGACGTCGTCTCCGACTATCGTGCCCAGCCTGACTGGTTTGTCTCCCCATCCGGCCGTCACGCCGAGAAACCACTTGAGCAGTACGCCATCGCAGAACGAATCGCCGGGCCTGACGCCCGCATCCTCGAGCTGTTCGCCCGTACCCGTCGCCCCGATCCCCGCTACGGATTCTGGGGCAACGAACTGGAGACCTGCGACGTGAACTTCGCTCCGTGGGGCTACCCCGTACCTGCCGACAAGACGTTTCACCGCAAGAACGCGGCAGGCGGAGGGGTCGGTGATGCCTGATGTTCTCCACCTCGAAACAGCCCGGCAAGAACGACAAGGAGCCCGTCACGATGGCCTCCCGCATTCTCGGGTTCTGCTTCGCGGTGTTCGTGAGCGTGATCCTCCTGTATCTGGCGGTGGAGCTGCTGTCCGCGATCTGGGGCTGGTTGCTGCTGGTCGCCGGGATCGTCGCGGCGGTGTGGATCGGGCTGCTCATTTACCGCCGCTGGCGGGATCGTTGGTGAAAAGCATGTCCACATTCACCTCAAGAAAAACGTTGTGGAATACACAATCCCTCTTGACAAAGACAAATGAATACTTCGTAATCGTCCGAAACCCGCGTCAAGCGGAATCCGCACGACCTTCAGCGACTGCATGTAGCAAACGTAATTCGGTGACTCGCCGGAAGGAGGTGTGTGTTGTATGAGTCGGAAATCTCAACACCGCTACCGTAAACGCCCTGATCGCAGGGTCTGGGTCTTCAGCGAACTGAATCATGATCTGCGTCCTGAGCAGATCGCCAACGTCCTCACCGCCGCAGGGCTCGAGCAGGCCCGACTTGAAGCGGAAGCCGCCCACGAGCACGAACGGCAGCACACCCGCCAGGACTCGGCGGGAACACCCGAGAAGGAGGTGCCCGATGCCTGAGCCGATCCACTACACGAGGCTGCTGCCCGGTATGGAGCTGACCTCCGCCCAGGTGCAGCGCCTGATCGAGCGGCTGAGCACGCCGGAGTCGCCCCGTCCCCTGGTTTTCGAGACCTGGGCGGACGACGAGGGCATCACCCACCTGGTCGGGCGTGCGGAATCGGGGAAGCCGACCGTCCGCACGCTGCTTCGCACCCATCTACCGGAGTCACGCACGCTCCGGATCTCTCGGCCAGCGACACCGAAGCGGGTGGCTCGTCTCAGGCTGACGCCGAAAGCGATGCCGCTCCGCGACGACGCCACCTCGGATGTGCTGCACGGCATCTACAGCGTCTTCGCCGGGCGCCGCAAGGGTGAGACGATCGCGCTCCAGGTGGTGCTCGGCCGAGGTCACAGACCCGTGGCGGTGCCTGCGAAGATCCTCGACCCGAGCAGGACAGTGCCGGAACTCGTGTTGCGCGGCGCGGGGTCTGCGCCATCCGAGACGCGACGCCGGGTTGCGCAGCATGCCGGTCAGGCTCGGATCGAGGTGACCGTGCGCATCGGCGTGACCGCTGCCGTGCCGGAACGTCGTCAGCAGCTCCGTGGCCAGTTCCTCTCCGCACTCGAACAGCTCGAGGCGCCCGGCGCACGGCTGTCACTGGTGAACGAGTCACCGTCGCGTTGGGAACAGTGTGCGCTCGGGTGGAGGCCGCTGCCGCTCACCGCATCGCAACTCACCGGGCTTATCTGCTGGCCGGTCGACGAACTGGAGCTTCCCGGCCTGCCACCCCGGCACCCGAAGCTCATCCCACCGCCAAGCGGCATCACGGAGAAGGTGTCGATCTTCGCCACCAGCACCGCACCAGGGGCCGAGAAGCGTATCGGGATGACGCCAGAGGGGCGTCTGCTCCATACAGCGATCACGGGCGGCACCGGGTCGGGCAAGAGCGAGATCTTCGCCCACCTCGCACTGTCGGACATTACGGCCGGTAGGCCGCTGGTGCTGATCGAGCCGAAACGGCAGCTGGTCGACGCCATCGTCGCCCGTGCCCCAAAGTCAGCGGCTGGGCGGATCGTCGTCATCGATGCCGCGGAGCCGAACCCGGTCGGCTTCAACCCGCTAGACATCGGGGATCGTGATCCCGGCCCAGTCGTCGACGGCATCCTCGAAGTTCTCAAGACCGTCTTCACCGACGGATGGGGCCCACGAACCGAGGAACTGATACTCACCGGGCTCCTCACCCTGGTGGCGGATGGGCAACGCCGGGGCATCCCGCACACGCTGCTGGATCTGCCCATGCTGCTCTCCGACGACGGCTATCGCAGGAGCGTCATCGGGGCGGTCGCGGACGACCCGATCCTCGCGGGCTTCTGGGCCACGTTCAACGAACTCTCACCCGCAGGCCGCGCCAACATGGTCGCCGCCCCGTTGAACAAGCTGCGCAAGTACGTACTGCGCAAGAACATCGCCGCCGTACTCGGACAGGCACGGCCGAAGATCCGCGTCCGGGACGCGTGGAAGCACGACCGCGCCATTCTTGTCCCACTCAACGATGCACTGATCGGGCCAGGAGCGTCGCAGCTGCTCGGCGGCCTGATCGTCGCGGAAGCGTGGCTTGCAACCCAGGAACGCGCCACCGAAGACAACCCACGCTCACGCCCCGGCTTCGTCTTCATCGACGAGGTACAGCGCTACCTGCACCTACCAACCTCCATCGACGATGCCCTCGCGACCAGTCGTTCTTACGGAATTGACTGGCACGTAGCGCTCCAGGGACGAGGCCTCGTGCCTGCGAAGCTCGTCGATGCTGTCGAGCTGAACGCCAGAAACTTGGTCACCTTCGCGGCCAGCCCGAAGGACGCCCGGGAGCTAGCGAAGACGACCACAAAGCTCACCACCGACGACTTCCAAGCCCTCGCGCTCAGACACGTCTACGGCAACCTAGTCACGGACGGAGCACCGGCGGGATGGTTCTCCGCAAAGACCGAACCACCCGCGCCCGACTCCGGCCACGCCGACAAGATCCGTGCCGCCTACCGTGAACGGTTCGCTGGCGACGCCGCACCGACTGTCCATGCCGAACGCCGGTCAGCGCCGAAGAATGCGACGCCTCCACCAGGCGATGCATCACCGAGCGCGGGTGAGGTGCCTGCGGTGCGTTCGCATCAGCGGAGGAGACGGCCATGACGACGATGAGGACGTTCACGAGAGACGTGAGTGGGCGTTCGAACAGTGTCGTTCCTGATCCATTCCGTGATCCGTTCGATGCTCCGTTCGTTCTGCTGAAGCGTCCCCCTGTTCGCCACTGTTGCGGCGTTTCCATGCCGAACAGGGATGGGACTCCCGCTCATTCGAGCGGGGTACGGGGCCGCCACGCGGGCCAACCGCTCCCAGGCTCCTGGAGGCTGCAGGGAGGTGTCGCATGACACCGCGCACCCCCTACAAGATCGGGGAACTCCTGCTGCACCTGACCGACCGCGACCTACGGATTCTCGAAGACCTCGAACAGTTCCGCCTGCTCGATACCCGGCTCATCCAGCGCCTCGAGTTCCCCGTCGGCTCGCAGCCGGACGGGCAGCCGGGATTCGCCACCCAGGCCACAGCGACCCGACTCACGCTACGAGTACTACACCGCCTGGAGGAACACGGCCTGGTCGCCCGTGTCGGCCGCCGTGTGGGCGGACACGGGCGTGGTTCGGGCCAGACCGTATGGCAGCTCGCCGCCGCCGGAGAACGCCTCCTCCGCGCCCGACGCGGCGAAACCGGGCGCAGGCGCTACGTCGACCCCGGAGCCGGGTTCCTCGCCCACACCCTCGACGTCGCCCGCTACGCCGCAACCCTGACCGAGCAGGCACGAGCAGGCGGCTTCGACATCCTCGAACTACACACCGAACCCGCCTCCTGGCGACAATTCCAGGCCGCGCAGGGCGGGGCGCTCACCCTCAAACCGGATCTGGCGGTCGTGACGGCGGATGCTGAGAGCGAGACCCACAGCTTCGTGGAGATCGACCGCGACACCGAGCACCTACCCGCCGTGCTGCGTAAATCCGGGCTCTACCAGCGGTACTGGGAATCCGGCACCGAGCAAGCGAAAAGCGACGGACTGTTCCCGCTCGTCGTCTGGACAACCCCCACCGTAGAGCGCGCCGACAAGATCCGGCGCGCCATCCAGGAAGACCGCCGCCTCAACGCCGCGCTCTTCCACACGGCCACCGCCGAGCAATCACTCGCCGTGGTCGCCCCCTACACATCACCTAATCCGAAAGGAGGTTCACTATGACTTCACCATCAATCACTAACGGCAGGAACGCCGAGCGCCAGGAGATGACATCGGCACTCACGCAGATGCCGACCAAGGACGAGACCCGGCGAGCGATCAACCTCGTAGTAGGACTCGGGCGTCCCGAATTGCAGAAGACCCTGGCACAAGTGATCGCTGGCGCGATCGCCGACGCCGACCACACCGCCATGCAACAGTTCGCCGCTACCGGCGAGGTCGATACCGAGGCACTGCTCGACGAACTTGACCGGGTCGAGGTTCCCTTCGAGGAAGAAGCCTGGGTCGACGCGCTCGCACGCTACGTGCTGTTCATCAGCGGAGGCCGACAATGAGCGAACGGATCACGCCGAACCGCCACGACGCGGAGCATTACAAGCCGGTCCCAGAGCAGCTGCTGCGCCCCGCCGCTGAGCGTGAAACACCCGACTGGCGGCGCTTCGACGTCGCCGCACGCCGCTTCGGTGAACTCATCGCCGCTGGCATTGCCGAAGCGACGGGGCAGAGGCAGGATATCCGCAGTGGCACAGCGCGCTGCATCGCGCACGTACTCGGACGCTGTCTCGGCCGCGAGAGTGCGTTGGCGGACTTCGCCCGCACCGGCGAGGGCGACTACGAGACCCTGCGTGAGGAGTACCTCTGCCTGCATAACGACGAAGGTGTCACGGCGTCGACGCAGGAACTCATCGACTGGCTCGGCACCCACCTCATCCGCCAACAACACCCCGACGCTCGGTCAGCGACCTACGTCGAGGCCTACCCGCCGCGTCTGGACAACATCCTCGTTCCGACCGGCATCGAGGTGGGCGACTGGTACCTCCGCATCAACGTCCCCGGAATCTACGGCACGAAAGACATTCAAGATCTGACCGAGACGCTCGGGGAACTCTCCGTCAAACGGGACGCAGCTCTGCGCGCTTACCTCAGCCTGCCCGACACCAACGCCATGAGCGGCGACATCATGCAGGACTTCCATGACTGCTACCTCGGCGTCTTCGCAACCTTCGAGGAAGCAATCCACGAACTCGCGGAAGTCGACGAACGCGAACGTGACGTCTTCACCTACGCCGAAGACCGTCAGCTCGTCATCGAGCAGATGAACCCCGACTACGAAGCACTTCGCGAACAAGTCGCTGACGCGTTCGACCTCGTTGAAGAGGAGGACCGGATCTATGTCTTCCACAAGTAGCCAAGATCCGCTCGATGAGACCATCGCCCGTCGCCAGGGCGGGCGACCGCGCGTACCCAAGCGGGTGCGGGTCAGCTTCGAGCAACGCGACCGGCTGGACGTCTGGAAACTCGCCCTCGTCCTGCACGGCATCTACGCCCGCGATCAAGCACGAGCCAAAGCAAGAAAGCACGAAGAACAGGAGGCGATGCACCGTGATGACACCGGATAGCCGTGGAGAAAACTACATCACTCATCGACCCCTGTCGGATTCCCAGGAACCCGCCCTGACCAGGCAAAAAGGACTGGACTTCGAGGGCAAAGAGAGCGTTAATCCGGAGGACGTAACAGGAGGAACACCCATGAACCCGGCAACCCAGGAAACAACCATCACCCGAGAACCGACGCTCACGTCGATCACCGGCCTGGAGCACCTACTTAAGGACAATGGCGAATCCGAGCGCGCCACGCGCACGGGAGCGGCTGTTGTCTATCTGCGTGTCTCGACGACCCGGCAGATGAACACCGCTGCCGACCTCGATGAGGACGGCAACAGCATCGCCACGCAGCGCGAGTGGACACTGAAGAAGGCCAAGGAGCTGCGTGTCCCGGTGCTGCGCGAGTTCGTTGAACCTGGCCAGTCCGCGCAGACGATCGAGAAGCGGCCGGAGTTCAAGAAGCTGCTGCGCTTCATCGACAGCTACCCCGACGTGAAGTACGTCGTCATCTACATGCGCTCCCGCGTATTCCGCAACCACCTCGACGCCGCCATCGTCAAGCGCAGCCTCCGCGAGAAGGGCGTCGAGCTGATCTCCGCCAAGGAGAACTTCGGCGACGGCTACATGGGCGACGCGATGGAAGCGATCACCGACGTCGTCAACGAACTCCAAGTTCGCATGAGCGGGGAAGACATCAAGATCAAGATGGCCCACAAGGTCGAACGCGGCGGCACGGTCGGACGAGCCAAGCTCGGCTACCTCAACGCCCGCAAAGACTTCGATGGCCGACTCGTCAACACCATCGACGTCGACCCCGTCCGTGCTCCGCTGATCCGGTGGGCGTTCGAGCAGTACTCCACCGGGCAGCACTCGATCATGCAACTGCAGATGATGCTCGAAGACCAAGGACTCACCACACGCCCCTCATCGAAACGTGCGGCGAGGCCGCTATCCACGAGCCAGCTCGCGATGATCCTCCGAGACCCGTACTACACCGGCGTCATCCGCTACAAAGGGCGCCTCTACCCCGGACGCCACGAACCGATCATCTCCAAGGAACTGTTCCTCGCCGTGCAGAAGATCCTTGACGGCCGTAACCGCCGAGGCGACCGTGACCGCACCCACTTCCACTTCCTTCGCGGCCTGCTCTACTGTGCCGAGTGCAAGGAAGCCGGACGCGACAGTCGCCTCGTCTACAGCCAGAACACCGGCCGCGGCGGCACCTACGAGTACTACCTCTGCACCGCTAAACAGCGCGGCCTCTGCACCATGCCCAGCGTTCGGCTCGACGCCGTCGAGGATGCTGTCGCCAGGGCAGTCGCTGCTGAAGAGTTTCGCACTGAGGAACTGGTGGAGATCCGCGACCAGGTACGTCACGCCCTTGAAGAGATGCAGTCCCACGAACAAGAAGAGAAAGACGCGCTCCGCAAACAGCTCGACAAGCTCGAAGCGCAGGAGGATCGGCTGATCGACCTCGCCGCCGATGGCAAGCTCCCCAGCAGCAAGCTCCGCGAACGCCTCGAGGCCGTCACCCTGCAGAAGGGTGCCGTGGCAGAGAAGCTCGCCCGCACCGGCGCCCGCATCCAGCGCGGCGTCGACCGCGTCTACGCATCCGTTGACCTGCTCGAGAAGCCCCGTGAGCTGTACGAGAGCCTGCCCGACAGCGCCCGACGCAACCTCCTCGGCGCGTTCTTCAAACGCCTCAACGTCCTCGTCGCTGAAGACGGCCTCCACCTCACCAGCGAACGAACAGAGATCAACGAGACCTTCCACGAATGGCAGACGCACCACCGCTTCGCCGCACGCGCTCACGCCGCAACAAAAAGGACGGCTCCCCGCGAATCTGCGGGGAGCCGTCCTGACTCCCAAAATCGTCTTACTCAGTCCAAAGGTTTGAATAAGACGGTATTGGTCGGGCTGACAGGATTTGAACCTGCGACCCCTTGACCCCCAGTCAAGTGCGCTACCAAGCTGCGCTACAGCCCGCCGGGCCACCGGCCCGTTGCAGGACTTTACCCGACCGGGCCGTTGTGCGCCAATCTGGTGGGCGACCGGTTCCGCGTGCGGCCGGGCTGCTGGCTCAGGGCGTCGGGATCGGCCGGGCCGGGTCGATGACCGAGCGGGTGTCGAAGAACCCGTCGAGCACGGTCGTCTTCCCGTCGAGCTCGCGCTGCATGGTGATGCCGTCCACGTTGATCCTCGCCTGCCGGTAGGAGTCCCTGGTCAGCTGGGCCCAGTACGGCCGGCTCGCGTCGATGGGGTAGTAGTACCGGAAGCCATCCTTGCGGAAGAAGTCGTACTTGGCATTGCCGGGGGCGTACTGCGCGAGCCCGCTGATGTCGGCACCGAATGGGAAGATCAGCTGAGGGGTGTCGCCGAGAATGGGTCGCACCTCGGCATCCCACAGCTTGGTGTCGGCCGTGATCTGGGCGAGGCTCGATTTGGTGGCGTTGATGTGTCCCCAGGTGTGCGAGGCGAAGGTCCAACCATCTGTCTTGAGCGCGGCGGCCACCGACGTGGCCTTCTGCTGCTCCTCACGCGTATGGGCGCTCTCGCCATAGCTCTTCACCGAAGAGCGGTACCCGAGCACCCCGTTGTAACCGGTGATGCCCAGGATGCCCTTGTCCCCGTGGTAGGCGAAATCCGGATGGGCCCTCACGAAACTGTCGACGACGGTCGGCACGTCGTAGTCACCCAGAACGGTCTTCCCGGACGCATCGGTGTAGGTATTCTCCACCTGGCCGCGATCGTCCACCGTGAAGTTCGAGGCGAATCCGGCCCCGATCATGTATTCGTAGTAGTTCTCGTCGTCGATCGACAGCACGAGGGGCTTCTTGCCGGCCGGTATCCGGATGGGACGATACGTGAGCGCGCCGGACGCGTCCGGCATCACATAGCGCGTGGGCTGGACGAGCACGAAGCCCCGATCGTAGATCTGCTGCAATTGCTTGGTGAATTCGTTGATCGTCACCATGTATTCCGCGAACCCCTTGCGCTGCTGTTGAGTGGGGGCGAATGCGCGCGCCGGATCGACGATCAGCGAATGGTAGAACAGATGTGAGATCGTGGAATTGTCGGGCCACTCCACTGCCGCGGCGTCCTGGGCATCGATGGTGGCCCGCAGCGAGGTCGCTTCGGGCGAGTTCGAGTCCTTGAGGGCTTGCCTGGCCCCTTCGTAGTCGTACTGCGCCAGCTTGAGTCGCGCGATGCCCAGCGCCGGGTCAGGAGTGGGAGAGGGGGTGGGGGTGACGGGACTTGCCCCCGTTGCCGCCCGCCCTGCCGCACCTGGTGCCGACTGCGCGCACCCCGCAACGAGAACGGACATGGTCAATGCGAGGCAGACGATGATGGATGACAAGGGAGATTTCTGGTCACTCAGCACGCGCTCAGGATAGTGAGAAGCAAGGCTCGACTCACCGATCCCCGCCCGGTCCGCTCACAGCCCACCGAGAAATGCGTCCAGCCTGCGCAGCGCTTCGGACAGTTTCTCCCGGCTCGCCGAGTACGACAGCCGCACATGCGTTGCCGCCGTGCTCGGCCCGAAATCCACGCCCGGGGTGAGGGCCACATGTGCCTCGCGGAGCACTCTCGTGCAGAACTGCGCCGAATCCAGACCCGTTCCCGAGACATCCATGTAGACATAGAACGCCCCATCGGGAGCGACCGGCACGGGAATGCCGAGCCGATCCAGGCCCTCGAGGACCAGATCGCGGCGAGCCCGGAACTCCGCACGCCGCGCGTCCAACAAGGCCAGCGTGGGTGGCGTGAAGCACTCGAGAGCGGCGCGCTGGGCCAGGACCGAGGGGCAGATGACATAGTTCTGGCTGAGCCTCTCGAGCGGCTCCACGAGCTCGGGCGGCACGATAGCCCAGCCGAGCCGCCAGCCGGTCATCCCGAAGAACTTCGAGAAGCTGTTGACCACCACCGCATCCGGGTCGATGTTCAGGACGCTGCGCCGAGAGCCCCCGGGGGCATCGCCGTCGGTGAGGTCGAGGTAGATCTCGTCGCATAGCAGCCACCCTGATCTTTCGCGGATGAGTCCGCTGAGCTGGCCCAGCTCGGCTGTCGACATGCAGCTGCCGGTCGGGTTCGCAGGGCTGGCCACCATGACCCCGCGGGTGCGTTCGCTCCACGAGCTCTCGACGAGCGCCGCGTCGAGCTGATAGCGCTGGGCGGGAACCGTGGGCAGCAGGCGCACCCGGGCACCGAATGCTTCGGCGATCTGCACATTGCACGGATAGGTCGGATCCGCCATGAGCACCTCGTCGCCGGGATCGACAAGCGCCGCCAGGGCGAGCAGCAGCGCCCCGGTGGCCCCGGAGGTCACGATGACGCGGCTCGGATCAATCTCGACGCCATGCCGAGCGCGGTAGAAGTCGGCGATCGCGGCGCGCAGCGGCGGCAGCCCCGCAGCTCCGGTATAGCCCAGTGACTGGTCCTTGAGCTGCGCCAAGGCGCCGAGGACTGCCGGGGCTGCACCGAAATCGGGCTCGCCCACGTTCAGGCAGATCACATCGGCGCCTTGAGCCGCGAGTTCGCTGGCCCGCTCGGCGACCTCCATCACGTGGAAGGGTGCGGCCTGCTGCGCCCGCCGGGAGATCTGCATGCTCGCTCCGTTCCTGAGTTTTGCTGGGACGCTACACCAGCGCTGGGCCCCAGTGGCGGCACAATGGTCGTGCCCTCAATCCCTCAAGGAGGTCGTTGTGCCCGAGCACATGAACGTGGAGAGCTTCAACCTCGACCATACGAAGGTGGCAGCCCCGTTCGTTCGCGTCGCGGACGTGAAGCACCTGCCGCACGGGGACACCCTCACCAAGTACGACATCCGCTTCTGCCAGCCCAATGAGGATCATCTCGACATGAAGGCAGTGCATTCGATCGAGCACTCCTTCGCCGAATGCGTGCGCAACCATAGCGATGCGGTCATCGACTTCGGCCCGATGGGCTGCCAGACCGGTTTCTACCTGATCCTTGCTGCGCATCCCAACGTGCCGGGCGTCTGCGCCCTGGTCGAGCAGACCTTCCGCGAGATCCTCGACCTGGACGCCGTGCCTGCGGCCAACGAGGTGCAGTGCGGGTGGGGTGCCCACCACAGCCTTGCGGCCGCCAAGGACGCGGTCCGCGTCATGCTGGGTCGACGTGCCGAGTGGGAACACGTGATGGCTTGACCGACAGGCGATCCTCGGCGCAGGCCGAGCTGCCCCGATGAGGCGGAGGGGACATCCAGATTCACCGAGAGCATCTTCGGCCCGCCACGCTGTGCCGCAGCGCACTCGTGGCCTACCGTTGATCCATGAGTGACAACGTCGTCAGATGCAATAATCCGTGGTGCCAGTCCACCAATGTCTCGGTGATCAGCGAGGTGGATCGCCTGCCCGATGGCGATGAGGCCGCCACCCCGGCAGGCAATCCTTCGTCACGTCCAGTGGCCATGCGCTGCGCGCAATGCGGTAAGGAATTCGTCCGGGAGGTGCCCACGACCTTCTTGGCGCAACGACCTGCCCGCTGAGGGCCCTGCCCGATGAGGGCTGCCGGCCTCGCTGTCGGCACCCTGAGGGCCGTTCCGCTGGCTGCCTTGGGTACTGGGCCAGTCTTGATACCGCACAGTGTGAATCGAACCTGCCGGCGGCGGAGCCCATCGAACCCGCCAAGGGGTTTCGATTCCGTGTTCTGTCATCGAGTGATCGAAAGGAATCAGGCATGGAAGCTCTCTACACAGCCGAGGCCCTGTCCACCGGAGGGGGACGCGACGGGCATGTCCGCACCGTCGATGGGCGTCTTGACACCGACATGGCTGCGCCCAAGGAAATGGGAGGCTCCGGCGCGGGACTGAACCCGGAGCTGCTGTTCGCCGCCGGCTACGCGGCCTGTTTCAACAGCGCGCTGCATGCGGTGGCGCGCAAGGAAGGTACCGCCCTGCGAGATGTCTCGGTCGGCTCGCGTGTATCGATCGGGGCGAACGATGCGGGTGGCTACCAGTTGCAGGTGGTCCTCGAGATCAACGTGCCCGGCCTTGATCACGAGGCCGCGGTGCGGCTCATCAACGACGCCGATCAGCTGTGTCCGTACTCCAACGCCCTTCGCGGGAATGTGGACATCACCCTCGACATCGTCGACGAGTGACGGACGCCCTGCCGCGCATTGAGTCGATCGACCGTGCTCTGGCGCTGCTGGACGCGCTGTCCCACGCAGGGGCGGAGGGCACCTCCCTGGCGAGCCTGTGCGCCGGTACCGCCATGAACAAGTCGACGGCCTACCGGGCGCTGGCCACGCTGCGCGCCCGCGGCTATGTCCGCCAGGACCGGGTGAACGGCAATTACGCGCTCGGCCCGGCGGCCCTCATGCTGGCCCGCCGCTATTCCTCGGGCGACTCGCTCGCCGCGAGCCTGCACCCGGCCCTGGTGGCGCTGTGCCGGCGGGCCGACGAGCTGGTGCATCTGGGAGTGCTCAATGGCGATCAGATCGTGTACGTGGACAAGGTCGAGCCTCAGCACGTCATCAGGGTGTGGTCGGAAGTCGGCCGCAGCGTGGCGGCGGCACGCACCTCGCTGGGCCTGGCGATCCTCGCCTACAGCGGGGTGGAGCGTCATCAGCTGTCCGCCTATCTTCACGACCCCCAGGTCGGCGCAGTCATCACCGAGGAGAAGCTGTGGGCAGCGCTCGACCATGCCCGCCTGCACGGCTATGCCTATGAGATCGGCCAGAACGAGCCCGGCATTGCCTGCTTCGGCGTGCCGCTGTTGCGTGCCGGAACTGCTGTAGGGGCCCTGAGCGTGACGACCTTCGCCGGCGCCCTCACGGCCTCTCGGCGCGCTGAGCTGGCGGCCCTCATGAAGGAGGTGGTGCCACCCTTGCTCACTGCGGGGCTGAGCCTGCCAGCAGCGCTGGGAGGCTGACCGATGTGGGGCCCTCGACAGGTCTGCGACAGGGCTCTTCACCGAGGACGTGTCCTAGACTGACCAGTGTTTCATTCACCAAACTGATCGTTTTACCTAGAGAAATAAACAGAAGTGGCTGGTGGCCAGCTCGCGCCCCAGCCATCTCGGCAATCCAGGAGGATCTCGCCCCAATGACTGACATCGCTAGCATCACCGCCCACCGCATCGTGCCGGTCGTCGTACTCAATGACGCGGCGAACGCCGACGGCCTCGCCCAGGCACTGGTGGCCGGGGGGCTGCCTGTGGCGGAGGTCACTTTCCGCACCCCTGCCGCCCAGCATTCCATCGAGATCATGGCCGAGCGCGGCGACATCCTCGTCGGTGCCGGTACGGTCATCACAGCACGCCAGGTCGACCAGGCCGTCGACGCCGGCGCGAGCTTCATCGTGAGCCCCGGCTACAGCCAGGAGGTGATCGACGAGTCGCGCGCGCTGGGCGTGCCCGTGCTGCCCGGCGTGGTGACCAGCACCGAGATCCTCTCAGCGCTGTCCGATGGCATGACGACGCTGAAGTTCTTCCCAGCCGGTGCCTTCGGGGGCGCCAAGACCGTCAAGGCCCTGTCTGCACCTTTCCCGCAGGTCACCTTCATCCCCACCGGCGGAGTCAACCTCGACAACGTCAACGACTATCTGTCCCTGTCATGCGTTCCCGCGGTGGGGGGCTCCTGGATGGTACCCGCCGACCTCGTCGACGCGCGTAGGTTCGACAATGTTCAGGAGCTCACCGCGGCTGCTGTCCGCGCCGTCGAGGGACCTGCTGTCGGAAAGGACTGACATATGACTGCCTCAATCACCCTGCGACCCTCCGGGTCGTCCACCTACGATGCCGTCGCCCTGGGCGAGGTGATGCTTCGGCTGGATCCGGGAGAGGGTCGCATCCGCACCGCCCGCGCGTTCCGGGCCTGGGAAGGTGGGGGCGAATACAACGTGGTCCGTGGCCTGCACAAGGTCTTCGGGCTGAAGTCCGCTGTGCTCACCGCGCTGGTGGACAACGAGGTGGGTCACCTCGTTGAGGACTTCATCGAAACGGGGGGAGTGAGCACCGAGCACATCTGCTGGGTGCCGAGCGACGGCGTAGGACGCACCGCCCGCAATGGCCTCAACTTCACCGAGCGCGGTTTCGGGGTACGGGGCAGCGTGGGCGCCTCCGATCGGGGCAATACGGCAATCTCCCAGGCCAAACCGGATGACTTCGAGCTCAACCGGTTGTTCGCCGACCAGGGTGTGCGGTGGCTGCACACCGGCGGGATCTACGCAGCGCTGTCCGAGCAGAGCGCCCAGACCTGTATCGATGTCGTGAAGACCGCCCACGAGAATGGCACGATCGTCTCCTACGACCTCAACTACCGTCCGAGCCTGTGGAAGTCGATCGGCGGCCAGGCCCGAGCCCAGGAGGTCAACCGGGAGATCGCCCCCTATGTCGACGTCATGATCGGCAACGAGGAGGACTTCACCGCGGCGCTTGGCTTCGAGGTCGAAGGCGTCGACGCGAATCTCACTGAGCTTCCCACCGACAAGTTCGGCGCGATGATCAAGCGGGTCGCGGCCAGTTATCCGAACTTCAAGGTCATCGCCACCACCCTGCGCGGCGTGCATTCCGCGTCGTCCAACGACTGGAGTGCGCTGGCCTGGAGCCCTGAGGACGGTCTCGTCCAGGCAACCCGTCGCGAGTCGATGGAGATCTTCGACCGTGTGGGCGGTGGCGATTCCTTCGCCTCCGGCCTGGTGTACGGGCTGTTGGCCGGTGAACCGCTGCAGACCTGTGTCGAGCTGGCCGCCGCCCATGGCGCCCTGGCCATGACCACCCCCGGTGACACCTCAATGGCCAGCAAGGCCGAGGTGTACAAGCTGGCCGGCGGCGGTAACGCCCGCGTGGACCGCTGAGCCGAACCGCTCCCGGTGGAATTGCCATCGCCCCCGGCAGTTCCACCGGGCGTCGGAGCTGCGCCTACGACCCTGGGTTGAAATCGCGTTCACAGCTTCCTTGCACCGCCTTCGTGCCATGAAACTGCCCAGCCGATGCATTAGGTTCTCTTCAGGTGCGGCCGCTGGGGGCGCGCCGGTGTGGAAGGCGGGCGCCCGGTGAGCAGAATCGACGAGGCCGCAGATCCTGCTGACAAGCGGCGTTGGCTCGGCTTGCTCGTCCTCTCACTGGCTTTGTTCATGGCATCGATGGACAACACCATCCTCAATGTCGCCCTGCCCAGCCTGGCCCGCGATCTCAGGGCCACCAACGACCAATTGCAATGGACGGTCGACGCCTATCAAGTGACCTACGCGGGTTTCCTCCTCGTCGCCGGCAGCCTCGTCGATCGCTGGGGACGCACCCGCACGTTCACCGCGGGGGTCATCGCGTTCGGCATCTGCTCGCTGGGCGCTGGGCTGTCCGGCAACACGAGCCTGCTCATCCTGGCCCGCGCCGTCACCGGTGTCGGCGCCGCGCTCCTGACCCCCTCCACCCTCGCCCTCATCTCGGTGCTGTTCCGCAAGCCCACCGAACGGACCACGGCCTTCGCCATCTGGTCGGCTGCCAATGGTGCCGGTGCAGCCGTCGGGCCGCTGCTCTCGGGCGCCTTGCTCGCTCATTTCCGCTGGGGCGCGATCTTCCTCATCAACGTCCCGGTCGCGGCGCTGTGCCTGATCGGTGTCTTCCTCTTCATCCCGCAGGTGGCGCCGGAAAGAGCCGACGAGAGCACCGACTGGCTCGGAGCGGCACTGTCAATCGGTGGACTGTGCGTCCTGTGCTGGGCAGTCATCTCGGCTCCGGGCCTGGGAATCGCCTCGCCCCCGATCATCGTCACCTTCCTCGCAGGGCTCGGCCTGATGGCTGCCTTCGTATGGTGGCAGGGCCGGGTACGAGAGCCGATCCTGCGCCTGAGCCTGTTCGGGCATCGCACCTTCGCCGTCTCAGTGGCGGTGTCGGGCCTTGTCACAGGAGGCGGCGCCGGAGCCCTGTTCGTCCTCACCCAGCTCCTGCAGTACGTTCTCGGCTTCACTCCCTGGCAGTCCGGACTGGCGATCATGCCGGTGGCCCTGACGATGCTCATCGGCGCGGTCATCGCCCCGAAGGCGCTGCGCGCCCTGGGGATCAAGCGTGCCGTGCTCGGAGGACTGCTGCTCGTCACGCTCGGATTTGCCTGGCTGGCCGCCACCCCCAACGAGGAGTCCTTCGCCCAGCTGCTGCCCGGGGCATTGTTCTTCGGGCTCGGCGCCGGAGTGCTCATGCCCGCCGCAACACAGGCCGTCATGGACTCGCTGCCCTCCGAATCGGAGGGGGCCGGATCGGCCACCAACAGCGCCCTCATGCAGGTGGGCAGCGCCATGGGGGTCGCGATCATCGGCAGCCTGCTCGCCGCGCGCTACCGGGGCGCAATGCAGACCGAGCCGCTTGTCGCCGCGCTTGATCCCCAGACCCGCGATGGGGTGCTCGCCTCGGTGGCCCAGGCCGTCGATCTGACCTTGGACCCCCGCTACGCCGACTTGCTGCCCCTGGTCAAGCAGAGCTTCGTCTCGGGCATGCGGATCGGATTGGGCGCCAGCGCTGTGGCCGTCGCGGCGGCCACCGTTGCCGTCATCGTCTTCTTCCCTTCCGAGCAGGACCGCCGCCGCGAGCAGGTGTCCACCCCCTGATTGAGCACAGCGGCGTGGGGCTATAGTGGCTTCAGCGTTTCAACGTGCCCGGGGTCGGTGAGAATCCGAACCGGCGGTGATAGTCCGCGAACCCTCACCCAGTTCACTGGGGCAGGGCCGATCCGGTGGAATTCCGGTACCGACGGTCAAAGTCCGGATGGGAGAGCACGTGGGACACGCGTGCTGCGTTGTCATGGCCCTGTGAGGGCGCCCTCGGGTGTCCGGATGTCATGTCGGCGTGCCTCGTGTCGCACCCCCGGTCGTCGTTGACCGGGAAAGGGTGGACACCGAATATGAGCCGCATCCGCAGCCGTGGCCGACAGGCTCCGATGAGTGCGCGCATCGTCGCACCCTTGGTGCTGGGCCTTCTGGTGCTGACGGGCTGGCACCTGCTGGCGGCATCCCAGACGATCGCGAGCACATTCCTGCCCAGCCCCTCGGATGTGTGGAAGCGGCTCACGCACGACCTGGTGCACGGCTCCCTGTTGGCCAGCACTGCCGTCACACTGGGGGAGGCCGCCATGGGCTGTCTCATCGCCACTGTCATCGCCCTGCCGCTGGGCTATCTCATCGCCGGCTCCCATCTCGCCCAGGCAGCCTTCTTCCCCTATCTCGCCGCATCCCAGGCCGTTCCCGCTGTCGCACTGGCGCCGCTGCTGGTGATCTGGGTGGGCTACGGCATCGTGCCGATCGCCCTGCTGTGCGCGCTCATCGTCTTCTTCCCCCTCGTGCTCGCCACCGTGCTGGGCGTGCGCGGTATCGACCCAGATGTCGTGGAGGCCGCCGAACTCGACGGCGCGTCCGGCTGGGCCATGCTGTGGTCCATCGAGGCGCCACTGGCCAGACCCGTCCTGCTCACCGGCATCCGCAATGGCTTCACGCTGTCGGTCACCGGCGCCGTCGTGGGGGAGTTCGTCATGGGCGGCAAGGGGCTCGGCCTGCTCGTCTCGGTCGAGAGCGCATCGGCCGACACCACCGGGCTGTTCGCCACGCTCATCGTGCTGTGCACGCTGGCCGTTGCCGTCCACCAGGGCCTCGTCCTCGTGGAGCACCTCACAGATCCCTATCGCCTGCCCAGATCCCGGTCCCGCACTGGGGCCCTGCCGCAGCAGGTGGACACACTCCCCCTTTCCATCCCGGCGGCGTCCAGGGGGAACGCCACGCAACCCGAGGAACTGGTCGCATGAAAGCCTCACGCAGCAGGTCTGTGGAATCCATCGCCGCCCCGGCACCGAACAGGCGGCGAAACAGCAGGCGGCTGGCAGTCGTTCTCCTGGTCCTGACGGCGCTGCTGGCAGGGTGTTCGGCAGGTTCCGGATCGGCGCCGCAGTCCTCCGGGAGCGCCGCGAAGGCGCTGACCATAGGGCTCACCTACACCCCAGACATCCAGTTCGCCCCCTTCTATGTTGGCGTCGAGAAGGGATTCTTCGCCGATGAAGGCCTCCACGTGACGCTGCGCCACCACGGCGCCTCCGAATCGCTCACCGGCGCCCTGCAGGCCGGGGAGGAGAACGTGGTCTATGCCGGTGGGGACGAGATGATGGTCTCACGCTCCCAGGGCGTCGACGTGGTCAGCTTCGCCACCCTGTACCAGACCTATCCCGCCGAACTCATCGTTCCAGCCGACTCGCCGATCACCCGTCCCGAGGACCTCAAGGGCCACAGTGTGGGGCTGCCCGGCGAATACGGGCAGAACTGGTATGCGCTGCTCGCACTCCTCAAGCAGGCAGGACTGAGCCGCTCGGATGTGAACATCCAATCCATCGGCTTCACCCAGCAGGCTGCCCTGACCAGCCACAAGGTGGACTCCGTGCTTGGCTTCTCCAACAATGACGCGGTGAAATTCCGGCAGGCCGGATTCGCCATTCGCGAGATCCGACTTGCCCCCGACGCCGCTCTGGTCGGTGCCGGGCTGGGGGCCTCGGCGGCCACCGTCAAGGATCGCAGAGCTGACCTCCAGGCCCTCATCCGTGGACTCGCCAGGTCGATCGCCTATTGCCGAACCAATCCCGACGACACTGTGGCGATCGCCGCGAAGTACGTTCCGACGCTGAGTACGCAGGCACAGAAGGACGCCGCGAAAGCCGTTCTGGAGGCCACCAATTCGCTCTACGGAGACAACATCGGCCAGCAGGACCCCCAGCGCTGGAGCGATATGTCCGCCTTCCTGCTCGCCTCCGGCATCATGACCCGGGCCGTGCAGCCGGGCGATGCCTTCACCAGCCTGGCCCCCTGATCGCGCCGGGCACGGAGGCACCCGGCCCGCGCCATCTCGAAGTGTGGCGGATGGCTGCGCGTCGACTAGCCTTGTTGGCGTCGGACGTCATGACCGCAGGGCGCCCGCGGAACAGGAGATTTCCATGACGATCCAGGTTCAGACGCGTCCGCAGCGTCCGGGTTCATCCCCGGTTGCCGGGCCGATGAGCATGGACATGGAGATGCCCGACTCCGCAGGTCACTGTCCCCGGTCCACGCCCGCCCGCGCCCTTCCCCGCGTTGGCGCCCTGGTGTGCGCCAACGTCGGGGGAGAGCGGGCATGACATCGTCCTATTCCTTCGATCCGGCTGAGCTGGTCGAAACACAATCCGTCGAGCTGTTCGACGCCGATCACCCGCTGTGCCTCGTCCAGGGCGGAACCCTGCCCGGCATCACGGTGGCCTACGAGACCTACGGGACCCTCAACGATGCCGGTGACAATGCCATCTACATCTGTCATGCGCTGACCGGGGATGCCCATGCCAGTGGCTGGCACGACGGTGACACCCGCCCTGGCTGGTGGCACAACCTCATCGGGCCCGGCCGTGCCGTCGACACCCGTCGCTGGTTCGTCGTGGCGTCCAATCTGCTCGGTGGATGCCAGGGAACCACCGGCCCTTCCAGCATCAATCCGCAGACCGGCAAGCCCTACGGGATGGACTTCCCGCTGCTCGACATGCATGATTTCGTCACCGTGCACCGTGCCCTCCTGGCGCATCTGGGGGTACGTCATCTGCACGCCGCCGTCGGTGGCTCGCTGGGAGGCATGCAGGTGCTCGACTGGGCACTGAGCCACCCGGAGGACATGGATGATGCCGTTGTCGTTGCCAGCTCGAGTCGGCTGACCGCCCAGAACATCGCGTTCAGCGCAGTGGGCCGGGAGGCGATCATGCGCGACGAGAACTTCGACGGCGGCCACTTCGCCGAGCATCATCTCAATCCCGATGTGGGTCTGGCGGTGGCCCGGATGATGGCCCACATCACCTACACGAGCGAGGAGGGTTTCGAGGAGAAGTTCGGACGACGCCCGCAGTTCGATGCGGCCACCCGGGGCTTCGGTGTGGATTTCGCGGTGGAGAGCTATCTGGACCACCAGGGCAGCGTATTCATCACCCGCTTTGACGCCCTGAGCTATCTCTACCTCACCCGCGTCATGGACTATTTCGACCCCTTCGCCGATCCCCTGGCGCTGAGCCGGGTGCAGGCTTCGCCGGTGAACTTCCTGGTCATGAGCTTCGACTCGGACTGGCGCTTCGGAACCCAGCATTCCCGCCGCATCGTGCGCCATCTGCTGGCCGGTGGTCTGCCGGTCTCGTTCCGGGAGATCCATGCACCCTGGGGCCATGACTCCTTCCTGCTCAAGATCGACCCCTATCTCGACACCGTCCGCGCCTTCCTGGAACGTCGCCAGGTACACCGATCGGCCACGCATGGGCAGTCTCGCCCGCACTCGAGGCACCCCCGGCCGTCGCAGCTGGCGCGACCCCGGGTGGACGAGATGGCGAGCCAGTCAGCTGTGCCAAGCCCGCTGCGGCACCGGCTGGCCCAGGAGGCACAGTGACCGACAGCTATGACCGGGCTCAGGGTGTGCTGTTGCGCCAGGACCTGCAGTGGGTGGCCTCGCTCATCGAGGCCGGCAGCAATGTGCTGGATCTGGGCTGCGGCGACGGAGAACTCCTCGAGTACCTCATGAGTACGCGCGGTTGTCGTGGCACCGGCGTCGAACGCGACCCGCAAGCCGTCCTCCAGGCGATCTCGCGAGCCGTCCCGGTGGTCGAACTCGACCTCGACGTCCAACTGGGCGAGTTCGGCGACGACTCGTTCGATGTCGTCGTGCTCTCGCGCACCCTGCAGGCGGTGGTGCGGCCGAAGGAGGTGCTGCAGCAGATGCGGCGGATCGCCCAGCGGATGATCGTCACCATGCCCAACTTCGGATACTGGCGCCATCGGCTTCGGCTGCTCGGCGGCAAGATGCCGCAGAGCAAGGACCTGCCCTACAGCTGGTACGACACGCCCAATCTGCATCACACGACGCTGCTCACCCTCGAGGAGCTCTTCGACGACGTTGGCCTCGCGGTGCGGCGCAGGATCCCCCTCAACGGCGACGGGCGCCCGCCGAGACTGCCGATCGGCTGGACGCAGCGCTCGGCGAATCTGCTGGCCGGCTCGGCGATCTACGTGCTGGAGCGCCGGACCTGAGGGGCATGCGGCGCCCAGAGCACAGTGGGGGAGCACAGCGCATCGCGTTGCACGATGTGGTCGTGCCCGGGGCGGGCGGCCAGCTTCTGCCAGCATGTGGGCTATGGAGTCGACTGATCAGCACATCCTTGCGCTCCTGGCGCGTGACGGGCGGATGTCCTTCACCGACATCGGGCGCCAGACGGGATTGTCGACCTCCGCAGCCCAACAGCGTGTCCGCAGACTCGAGCAACGCGGTGTGATCCGCGGCTACCGTGCCGAGATCGACGAGTCGGCGCTGGGACGCTCGCTCATGGCGATCATCCAGATCCGCCCGCACGGCGAAAGCTCCCAGGATGTGGAGTCGGTGCTGGAATCGATGCCCCAGCTGGGGAGTTGCTTCTCCGTCGCCGGAGCAGCGAGCTATGTCTGCCTGGCCGAGGTGGGCAGCCCCCACGAACTGGACGACCTGCTCACCGAGATCCGCGAACGCGCGAAGGTGAACACCGCCACGACCGTGGTGCTGCGCACCCTGTTCCACGATCGCCCGCCTCTGGACGTGCCGGTCACCCAGCGCTCCGGCTCCTGACCGGGCGCCCTCGCGAGCCACCGGTTCGCCGGTCTGACCGACCCTCCGCACGAGGCCTTGTGCGTCATCGGCCGCTGGTAGCGTGGCAGCGTGATCTCAGCGGCCCGGACCAGCCCATGGGGCGTTCTCCTCGTCAGTGCGCGGCGTCGGCCCGTCACGCTGCCCTGGTGGATCTCCACGCTGCTCTCCGCTCTGGCCGGTGCCCTGGTGGGTCTGGCGTTCCAGCCTTACGGGCTGTGGTTCACGGCACCCTTCGGCGTGGCCCTGCTGTGCTGGCTGACCCGCCAGCGCCGTGCTCGGCGCGCTGCGTGGAGTGGCTTCGTGGCCGGTCTGGTCATGCTGGCCCTCACGGTGAGCTGGGAGTACGTCGTGGGCTGGTGGATGCCCCTTCTCCTGGTGCCCTTCCTGTCGCTGTGGACGCTGCTCACCGGCGTGGTCCAGCATCTCGTCCAGCGGGTGCGGGGCTGGCCGCTGTGGGCTGCCGGGGCGTGGACGCTCGCCGAGGCGCTGGGCCAGCGCATTCCCTTCGGCGGATTTGCCTGGAGCCGCCTGGGATTCACGACTCCCGATCAACCGCTCGGCGGTTGGTTGTGGGTCATCGGCGTCACCGGCGTCGGCTGGCTCGTGGCGCTCGTGGGAACCCTGCTCCTTGCTGCGTTCGACGGCTTCGCCGCATGGCGCCACGCCGATCTCCCCGGCACGGGGTCGGCACTCTCACGTCGGCCCCTGGGCCGGGGACTGGCGGCGCTGACGGCAACAGCGCTGCTCTTCGGCTCTGGCGCGCTGCTGGCCCGGGCGCCGGGGCCGATCAGTGCCCAGGGCTCCATCTCCGTGGCCACGGTGCAGGGCGATGTGGATGGCTCGGCGGGGCCGCACACCATGGGCTATGCCCGCTCCGTGACCGACAACCACCTGTCCGAGACGATCATGGCGATGGCGAGGGCACGTACTGGTGTTGACCCGATGCCCGACTTCGTGCTGTGGCCGGAGAACTCAACCGACATGGATCCCAACGACGACCCCCAGACGGCGCAGATCCTCGACGATGCCCAGCTCATTGCCGGGCGCCCGATGTTCGTCGGCGCCGTGACGGACGGGCCGGGCGAGGACGGACGCCAGACCACCGGCCTGTGGTGGACCGAGCAGGGTGAGACCGCCCGCTACGCCAAACGCAACGCCGTGCCATTCGGGGAATTCACTCCGATGAAGAAGCTTGTCTTCGCCCTCGTGCCGATGGCTCGAGAGGTGGGGCGGCAGACGGTCGAGGGGACCAGCCCCGGAGTGATCGACGGGCAGCTCAACGGCGGGCGCACGGTGCGCGTCGGCGACATCATCTGCTATGAGCTGGCCTTCGATTCCACCGTCTACGACACCGAGCGACATGGTGCCCAGGTCATCACCGTGCAGTCCAACAATTCCACCTACACCGGCACCATGCAGCCGCTCCAGCAGTTCGCCATCACCCGCGTCCGCGCGATGGAGATGCGCCGCGAGATTGTCGTGGCGACCACCAACTCCTTCTCCGGCCTCATCGACGGCAGAGGCAGGGTGCTCGCGCGCAGCGCCGAGGCCAGTGCGTATTCCCAGACGTTCACCGTGCCACTGCGCTCGGGCACAACTCCCGCCATGTGGGTCGGTCCGGCAATCGAGCTTGTCATCTCGATCCTCACGGCTCTGGCCGGAGTCATCGGCGCCGTAGGCGCCCGGCGGGGAGTCACCAGCCCTCAGGGCTAGACTGTCCGGGTCCCCGCACCGAAGCCGCGGCGGGCCAGCGATGAGTAACTGCGCGAACGGAGCATCATGACCGTCACTCCTCCTCCCCTCGGGGCAGTTCTGGTGATCATTCCCACCTACAACGAGGCCCAGAACATCGAGGCGATCACCGCGCGGCTGCGTGCGGCGGTTCCTGACGCCGATGTCCTCGTCGCCGACGACAACTCCCCGGACGGCACGGGCCAGATCGCCGACCGGCTGGCCAGCGCCGACAGCCACGTCCATGTGCTCCACCGCGAGGGCAAGGCAGGCCTGGCAGCCGCATATGTGGCCGGTTTCCACTGGGGACTCGAGCACGGCTACGGGGCACTCGTCGAGATGGACGCGGACGGATCGCATCAGCCGGAGTTCCTGCCCGCCATCCTCGACCGGCTCGCCAGCGCCGACATGGTCAAGGGTTCGCGCTGGATGGCGGGAGGTGAAGTGGTCGACTACGGCGCCCGACGTGAATGGCTGTCGCGCTTGGCCAACATCTATGTGCAGGCCGCAATGAACATCCCGGTGCGCGATGCGACGGGCGGATTCAATGCCTTCCGCGCCGAGGCCCTCCGCGCCATCGACATCGACTCGGTGGCCTCCAAGGGATACACCTTCCAGGTCGACCTCACACGTCGGGTTCTGGAGGCTGGCGGCACGGTGGCGGAGGTGCCGATCAGCTTCCCCGATCGCAGGCTCGGCGAATCGAAGATGACCGGAACCATCATCGGCGAGGCCCTCGTGCGCACCACGGTGTGGGGAGCCGAGCGCCGCGGTGCCCAGCTGTGCGCGCTGGCCGAGAAGCTCTCGGGGCCGGTGAGGAGGAAGCTCGCCGGACACGACCGGCGCTGAGCCACCGCCTCGCGGCTCCCGGAGGGCGGCGAGGAGAAGCTCAGTAGTGGGGGATCTTGCGGATCACTTCGAGGCGTTCGGCGAGCAGTTCCTCCAGCTCCGGGATGGAGCGGCGCTCCAGGAGCATGTCCCAGTGGGTGCGCGGCGGCTTGGTCTCCTTGTCCTCCGGTTTGGTGCCGTCGCTGCGGACAGCCGTTGCTCCGCACCGTGGGCACTCCCACTCGACCGGTAACTCCGCCTCGGTCGAGAAGGTCATCTCGAAGTGGTGCCCCTTGGGGCAGTCAAAACCCAGCACCTTTCGTGCCGCGAACTCGACACCTTCCTCGTCCTCGAAGCTCTTGGCCCCGAGACCCATGCCGCGTAATGCTCGATCTGCCATGTCAACTCCTTGTCCAGGACGTGCTCGTCATGCATGTGCGATCGCCCCATGCCCGTGCGGCCGGGAGAGCGCATAGGCACAACGCGCCACGCCGGTCATTCTGTTCCTTCAACTCCACTGGCCACGCCCGGCCACGACGCGCCTGAGCACGTCGATCCGATTCGAGACGATACCGTCCACACCGGCGTCGATGAGCTCGGTCATTTCCTGCTGGCCGTCAACAGTCCACAGGTGGACGCGCATGTCGCGTTCGCGTGCCACCGAGCGCAGCCAGGCGGTGAGAACCGGTACCCGGAGGGGCCCGATCCACTGAGTCCGGGGAATCTGGAAGGCCTGGACTCCGGCGTTGATCAGCCTGGGAAGCCAGGGTACATAGGCGGACCAAGCCACCGCATCCATGGACGCCGCGGTCGCCACCGTGGGGCCCATCAGTCTACGAAAGCGTAGCAGGCGCGTTGGGCTGAAACTCGCCACGCACACCCTTGCCTGGGCCCGGTGACGCCGAATGGCGTCCACCAGCGGAACAATTGCGTTCTCCTGCTTGATGTCGATGTTGATCCTGGTCTGCGGCAGGGCCTCGAAGACCTCGTCCATGGTGGGAATGGGCTCGGTACCGCCGATCAGTGCCCGGCGCACCTGGCTGAACGGCAACTCGCTGACTGCTCCGCGACGATCGGTCACCCGGTCGAGGTGCTCGTCGTGGAGGGCGATGAGCACGCCATCGCTTGTCGCGTGCACGTCTGTCTCCACATAGCGGTATCCCAGGTCCCCAACGGCATGTTCGAAGGCCCTCAGGCTGTTCTCCAGCGGGGCCGGGCAGTGCTCGTCCCAGCCGCCACGGTGTGCCAATGCCGCGAAGGGAGTGTCGAAATACTCGAATCTGGTGGCATTGGCGCGCGGTGAAGACACGTGCCAAGTGTGCTCGCCCGGCCCGGCGGGCGCCAGTTCAGCCGGGCACCCCGGGCAGGTGACCCAAGGCCGCGCCGAGCCACCCGGGCAGCCAGTCGGGCACCCCGACGATCACGAGGCCGAGCCAGGCAGCCAGTGCCACCATGACGCCGACGGCGGTGAAGAACAGGGCCTGTACCGGGGTCGGCAATCGGCGCAGTTGCCGAAGGAATCTCATCGCCTGCACGGTGAGAATGTGCGCCCACCGGAACTCGCTGGCCAGCACTGCCAGGCCGGCGAGCATGAGGGGAGTGCCACCGGGGCCCGGCAGCCAACCGAGCAGCAGGGAAGCAATGACGAGGCTGGTACCGAACGCACCCACCCCGGTGCGGTACACGAGCAGGGTGGCCGGATTGGCGCGGATGCGGGCCCGCCAGGCGAAACGCTCCCTGCGGGGAATGTCCTGCCGGGGCAGGGCGGGCCGGATGCCGTGGGGAGTGAGCCGACCGGGCGGGCGAACTCTCGCTCCGGGCGATGCCGGCCCGCCGGACGTCGGTGCGGTGCCCGTTGGCGCGGTCCCCGCTGACGCGGTTCCTCTGGGCGCACTGCTCGTCGACGCGGGGCATGATGCGGGGCGCACGGCACTCATCTCGGCGGCAGACATGGATCCATGCTGCCAGGCCGAAGTGTCGCGAGCTCGCGGTGAACCGGGAGGCTGGGGGGCAGGCCAGGGGCCAGGTGCACGCAGGGTCGGATCCGGGCAGACGGTGGCACAATGCCGCAATGGCCCAGATCGTGTCGATCCAGTCCGCGGTGAGCTATGGCTTCGTAGGGAACTCCGCCGCAACCTTCGCGCTGCGCCGAATGGGCATCGACTGCTGGCCCGTGCCCACGGTGGCCTTGTCGAATCACAACGGCTACCCCACCGTGCACGGCATCCAGCTGTCCCCCCGCCAGGTCGAGGACATCGTCGCTGGCCTGGACGAGCGGGGAGTGCTCGGCTCGGTGGATGCGCTGCTCACCGGATACCTGCCTGACGAGGCGATGGGGAGGGCCGTGCTGCGCATCGCCCAGCTGGTGCGGCGCCGCAACCCGGCGGCGCGAATCTGCTGCGATCCGGTCATGGGGGAGCGTTCCGGGGGTCTGTACTGCCAGGCAAACCTGCCGGCATTCTTCGCCGGGCACTTGGTGCCCAGCTGCTGGTTGGCGACTCCGAACCTGTTCGAATTGGAGACCCTCACCGGATGCTCCACCAGCCACCTCGATGAGGTGGTGGCCGCCGCACGCCAGCTGCTGGACCGCGGTCCCGAGGTGGTGCTGGTGACATCTGTCGAGGCAGCGGAGGTGACCTCGACTGGCGTCGCCATGATCGCTGTGACGCCGGCGGGCGCCTGGTATGTCCAGACGCCGCGTCAGCCAGGCAGTTTCAGCGGCTGCGGGGACCTCACGGCCGCTGTCTTCCTTGCCCGGCTGCTGGAGCGAGACACCGTGGCCGAGGCCTTGGCCTTCACCGCCGGTGCCGTGCATGCAGTGCTGTCGGGAACCGCGGGTAGAGGTGGTGGCGAGCTGGCCCTGGTGGCTCACCAGGACGAGCTCGTGCGTCCCCCGCAGACCTTCCGCGCAACACGAATTGCGTGAGGCTCACTCGTAGAAGGGCTCCACATGAGCTCCCAGCGCGTTGAGTCGGGTGGGCAGGTCCTCGTAGCCGCGATTGATCACGTAGACATCGCGCAGCACGCTCGTTCCCTTGCCCGCCAGCATGGCCAGCAGGACGCAGACGGCCGGACGGAGCGCCGGAGGGGAGACCATGTCGCGGCTGCGCCATCCCGTCGGCCCGGAGATGATGAGCCGGTGCGGGTCAAGTAACTGCACTCGCGCGCCCAGCTGGTTGAGCAACAGCAGGTGGATGGCCCGATTGTCGTAGACCCAGTCGTGAATCATCGTCTGGCCGTCGGCCGTGGCGGCCAGCACTGCGAAGAAGGGCAGATTGTCGATGTTCAGCCCGGGGAAGGGCATGGGATGGATCTTGTCCTTGGGAGCCCGCAGCTCACTGGGATGCACAGTGATGTCGACCAGGCGGGTGAGCCCGTTCCCGGAACGGTATTCCTCGCTCAGGTCGTAGTGGAGTCCCATCTCCTCGCCGAGGATGGCCAACTCGATCTCGAGGAACTCGATGGGGGCCCGGGTGATCGTCAGCTCGGATGTCGTCACGACAGCGGCCGTGATGAGGCTCATGGCCTCGATGGGATCCTCGCTGACCTCGTAGGAGACATCGATGTCGGGGGCCTCGTCCAAGCCGCGCACCGTCAAGGTGGTGGTGCCGACCCCGTCGATCTGCACCCCCAGGAGCATGAGGAAGGCGCACAGGTCCTGCACCATGTAGTTGGGACTGGCATTGCGTATCACCGTGACGCCCGGCGCGATGGCCGCGGCCATGAGGGTGTTCTCGGTGACGGTGTCGCCGCGCTCGGTGAGCACGATGTGACGCCGCTGGGTGCTGACCGAGCTGACCTTCACGTGGTAGTGCCCATCGCCGGCATGGACGCTCAGCCCGAAGTGGCTCAGCGAGTGCATGTGAGGCTCCACCGTACGGACCCCCAGATTGCAGCCTCCGGCGTAGGGCAGCTTGAAGTCCGTGAAGAAACGGCTCAGCGGGCCCATGAACATGATGATGGAGCGGGTGCGGCGGGCTGCCTCGACGTCGAGGGTGTCCAGACTCAGGCTCTCAGGGCGGTGTAGCGTGAGATCCTTGCCGTCGGCCGACCACTGCGTCTCGACGCCGATGCTCGTGAGCACCTCGAGGAGCCGGTTGACCTCCTCGATGTGGGCGATTCCCTTGAGCACCGTGCGACCGCGGTTGAGCAGGCTCGCGCACAGCAGGGCGACCGCGGCATTCTTGCTGGAACGGGTCTCGATCGACCCCGCGAGTCGGGTCCCACCCTCGATCCTCAGGTTCAAGGTTCCGGATTTCCCTGCGACGATGAGCGGGGATTCCAACGCGGCGGCGATCTTGTTGATCGTCTCCAGGGAGAGATTCTGCCCTCCGGATTCGATGCGATGGATTGCACTTTGACTGGTGCTGAGTTCCTCGGCGAGCTGGTTCTGGGTCAGCCCGCGCTGCTTGCGCGCATCGCGGATGAGACGGCCGATGCTGGCCGGAGTGGTCTGTTGCGTCACGCAGATACTCTAACTCACATGTGAGATATCCAAGGGCGACACGCCCGGATCATGCCTGTGGTGAGGCTCGCGCTCAGAGCATAACGCGGTGCGCGGGCCGCCCTGGGCGTCAGCGCGATCCTCTACAGTGACCGTCATGAGCGCTCACTTTGACGTCGTTGTTCTCGGAGCCGGGCCCGGTGGCTACGTTGCCGCAATCAGGGCCGCCCAACGTGGTCTCAAGACCGCCGTGGTGGAGAAGAAGTGGTGGGGGGGAGTGTGCCTCAATGTCGGATGCATCCCCACCAAGTCACTCATCCGCAACGCGGAAATCGCCCACATTCTCACCAAGCAGGCCGACACCTTCGGAATCGAGGGTGAATTCCGGCTGGACTACGCCAAGGCATACCAGCGCAGCCGCCAGGTGAGCGACAAGATGGTCAAGGGCGTCCACTACCTCATGAAGAAGAACAAGATCACCGAGATCAATGGCTGGGGCACCTTCACCGATGCCAGAACCCTGACCGTCGCCGCCGACGATGGCAACACGCAGAACATCACCTTCGAGAACGCCATCATCGCCGCTGGTGCCACCGTGAAACTGCTTCCAGGTACCGCCAAGTCCGCCAATGTGCTCAGCTACGAAGAGCTCATCCTGTCCGAGCAGCTGCCCTCTTCGATCATCATCGGCGGTTCGGGAGCGATCGGCACTGAGTTCGCGTTCGTCCTCGCCAACTACGGCGTTGACGTAACGATCGTGGAATTCCTCGACAGGATGGTCCCCAACGAGGATCCCGAGGTCAGCAAGGAACTGGCCGCCGCCTACAAGAAGCTCGGGGTGAAGGTACTCACCTCGACGGCTGTCACCTCGGTGGTCGACACCGGGAACGGTGTCGACGTCACCGTTGCCCCCGCCGGGGGCGGCGAGGAGCAGGTGCTGCACGCCGACAAGATGCTGCAGGCCCTGGGCTTCGCACCACGGACCCAGGGCTACGGGCTGGAGAACACCGGAGTAGCGCTCACCGAGCGCGGTGCGATCGAGATCGATGGGCAGTGCCGCACCAATGTGCCGGGGCTGTACGCAATCGGGGACTGCACAGCCAAGATGATGCTCGCGCACACCGCCGAGGCCATGGGGGTGGTGGCGGCCGAGAAGATCGCCGGGAACGACCCCGAGCCCGTCGACTACACGATGATCCCGCGCGCCACCTACAGCGAGCCCCAGATCGCCAGCTTCGGGCTCACCGAGCAGCAGGCCAGGGACGCTGGCTACCAGGTGAAGACTTCGAAGTTCCCCTTCTCGGCCAACGGCAAGGCAGTCGGGATGGCCGCGTCGAGCGGGTTCGTGAAGATCGTGGCGGACTCGCGCTACAACGAGATCCTCGGCGCGCACATGATCGGCGAGGGCGTCACGGAGCTGCTGCCCGAGCTGGTGCTGGCCCAGAAGTGGGATCTCACGACGGCCGAGATCGCGGAGAGCGTGCACGCCCATCCCACCTTGTCAGAAGCCCTCAAGGAGGCAGCGGAGGGCATCGAAGGGCATATGACCAATCTCTGATCCCCGGTGAGCCCAGGCACGGCGGACCCAGGCACGGCGGGCATGCTCGATGCTCGCGTCCCGGCCAGCTCGCTGGTGCCGCGTCCTAGCCAGAGCTCGAGTCCGGGCTGTCTCTGGACGATCCCGTCCTGGAGCGTCCGGCGGGGCTGAGGAGCCGAGCACACCAGGTGATCGCGACGCCGAGCCCGATTGCCAGGCACAGCTGGGGTGGGGCCTGCACAAGACCCATGACGAAGGTGGCCGCGAAGACCGGGTGCGCTTCCGTCACGGACAGAACGCAGGCCGCCCCCACGAGAGCGGCCGTGCAGACCTGGGAGCCGGTGGCGCCGGTGAACTTTGCAAGCGCCGCCCCGAGGGTCGCTCCTACGGCCAGCGAGGGTGTCAGGAGGCCTCCTGTGGCACCGCAGCGAAAGCTGAGGAGGGTGGCGAACACCTTGGCCAGGCACAGCATGGCAAGGGTGGCCGCAGGCAGACCCCCCACCAGGGTGGCCTGTACCAGCACTTGGCCGTTGCCGGCGATGCGTGGTTCCCACAGCGCCAGGCCAGCCACGGTGAGCGTGCCGAGCGGCATCGACCACCACAGGTGCGCTGTCAACGCGGTGTGGCTGCGGGCCCACCGCAATGCCCGGCGCAACGGCACCGCGGCCGCCAGTGCCACGATCCCCATGGCGACGGCCCAGCCATAGCCCCTCACGTCCAGCTCGTCAGGCGGAAGGCGGTACATCGGCGTGTTGCGGTTGAACAGCCATGCGGTCACGGTCGACAGCAGTGCCACGACGGTTGAGACGACGACCTTGGACCAGCCGGCTCGGGTTCGCAGATCTGGGCGGATCACGAATTCCAGGGCGTACACCAAACCGGCCAGCGGCACGTTGTACACCGCGGCAAGACCTGCCCCGCCGGCGGAGGCGATCATCACGCGGCGCGTCTCGACATCCAGTCCGCACCTGTCGGCCAGGCCCTGGCCCAGCAGCGCCGCGAACCGGCGGGGTGCCGCCTCACGGCCCAAGGACATTCCGGAGCCGACGATGAGCAGTTGACCCAGGCCGTCAGCGATGGTTCCGCCGACCGGAAGCCATCGTCGGCCCTGGACACCACGTGCCGCCACCTGGCGAACCGTGGGCAGGAAGCCTCTGGGACGAGGCCGCAGCCGCGTCCACAGGATGCCGCAGATGCCCCCGGCCACCAGCGCCGCTGCCAGCCGCCGCCACCACGGCGCGGCCGCCACGCCGCTGGCCGAATGGCTGAACTCGAATCCGAATGCTGCCGCCTCGATGCCTCTGCTGATCTGGCTGACAGCGACACCCAACATCCCCGACGCGATGCCCGCGGCGACCATAGTGGCCACGAGCATGACGCGGGGGTGACGCCAGGCGGGCTGGGAGTTCACTGCGGCCCGCGGTTCCTGGCCGATCGGCTGGGGTGGCCGGATGCTTCAGGTGCCACCTTCAGCCTCCACTCGTGCCGCCTCGATGGTCGCGGTCGCGGGGTCCAGGTAGCGCCCGAAGCGGTTCCTGGGCTGCAGGTCTCCGGGCTCGTCGAACTCATAGACCAGGGGCTGAGCAGCGGGAATGTTGAAGCCCTCGACCTCCTCGTCGCTCAACCGGCCGATCAGCAGGCTCAGAGCACGCAGCGAATTGCCGTGCGCAACGATGGTGATGAGGCTGTCTGGTCGGGCCCACATCGAGTGCGACACATCGGCCCAAAGCCAGCGGACCCGCTCGACGACATCGGCCAGGCACTCACTGGAGCCCGGCACGAGCGGGCCGAGGTCAACAGTGGGGATATGGGGCCAGCCGCTGCGCTGCTCCTCGCTGGCTGGCGGAGGAGCTCCGTGCATGGTGCGGCGCCACGCGAAGAAGGCGGCATCGCCCCATCGCTGGCGGCATTCGTGCTTCGAGACGCCGGTCATGCAGCCGTAGTCCCGCTCGGCCAGCCGCCAGGAGGTCTCGATCGGCACGCGCGGGGCAAGGAGCTGCTGCAGCCCGGCCGCGGTGTCGTGGGCCCGCTGCAGCGGGGAGCTGATGATCCTGGAGGGGTGGAGATGTGCCTGGGCAATCAGTCCCGCTGCCGTCGCGATCTGCTGGCGACCGCGGACGGACAGCGGTGCGTCGAGCAGGCCCGTGAAGACCTTGGTGGCATTGAACGTGCTCTCACCGTGGCGGATGAGCACGATCCGAGCGGCGGGCCGACGATCGGGCATGCCGTCAGCTGAGCTCATCGGGGGCATCGGGCGGAGCGAGCGGGGTGAGGAGCGCTCGCACGCTCGACCGGCCGGCCTGAATCGCCGTGCGAACGATATGAGCGACGTTCGCGTTCTGCTTGGCTCGGCTCGCCGCATCGATCACCATGGGGAGATTGACGCCAGTCACCACATCGCAGCTGCTCAGCGCGACGCAACAGTGGGTTGCGGCGTTGTAGGGGCTTCCGCCGAGCATGTCGACGAGGAAGACCACGTCGCTGGCTTCGCCCATCGCGGCCCGGCACTTCTCGTAGAGCTCCTGCGGTTGCTCGTCGAGCTCGAAGTCGACGGCGATGAGTTCGGGGTCGGATCCGACGATCATGGCTGTTGCCTTCACCAACGCACTGGCCAGCTGCCCGTGTGCCGCGACAATGACACGTACCACGAAACCCCCTCGTTCTCGGAAGACTGCCCGAGGCATTCTATCGTCTGCTGCACGGCCATCGCGCCTCGCGCGGCGGCGATCGGCGCAGGCCGGGTTGCAGCCCCCATTAGCTTGTTGGCAAGGTCTTTCAGTATCGGCGCGGTGCCAGATGGGTACGGTGCCAGATGGGTGGTGACTCCCCCCAGCCTCCCGCATCCACGCCGGTCAGCCGGCGAAGATGCGGGCCGCCCCGAGCGCCTGGTCGGCGTAGCCGGCGCCGAACAGCACGGTGTGCACCAGGAGCGGATGAACTTGGTGCAGGGCCACGAGCTGATGCCAGTGACGCGCAGCTGGTTGCTCGGCGCTGTAGCCCCTCCAGACGGCCTCCAGATGGGCAAAACCGAACAGTTCGAGCATCGCCAGATCGGTGAGCGGGTGGCCACCGTGCGCCGCTGGATCGATGAGCGTCACCCCGTCGGCCGTGTACAGGGCATTACCGGCCCACAAGTCTCCATGCAGCCGGGCGGGAGGCAGGTCGTCGTCGAAGTCGCCCGCGGTGAGGCGTTCACACAGCCGGTCGAAAGTCTTGCTGTCACCCGCCGCGAACAGGCCGGCCTCCCGTGCTCGGCGCACATAGGGCGCGACCCGCGCCTCGGCATAGAACTGGCCCCAGTGTGAGTACTGCCCCAGCGGCAGGTCGGCCTCTCCGATCCAGCCGGGGCGCTCCTGTGGCCAGCCATCCGGGCCGGTTCCGAATGCTCGGGCTCCGGCGGCGTGCATCCGGGCCAGGAGTCTCCCGAATTCCTCGGCGGCCTGGCGGGTGGGAGGCACGGTGATGAGTCGCCGCTCGCGCAGTGCGCGCTCGTCGTGGTCGAAGACTTCGACAATGGGCACGGCGCGAGCCCGAGCCAGCCACGCGAGGCCAAGCACCTCCCAGCGGATCTTGTCGGGGTGCGGATGGGGGAGTCTCTTCACGAAACTGTCCATACCCCCATACTCGCGCCGCCCCGATACTCGCGTCCTGAGGGTGCGCACGGACATCGACGCTGGTCATCATGATCTGTGCTGGTTTTCGAGCTGACCTGGACTTCTTGACTGAACTCCTTGAGATGCGCAGCACAATGGAGGCGCGGGGGAGGGGGCTTGAGTGGCGGAGGCCATTGACGTTGAGCCAGACACCGGTGAGCTCGCTTCGCCGCAGCCAAACGGGAGCTCCAGTTCCACAGGAGAGTCTTTGGGCAGCCAGGTGAGCGGCGCCGATGCTGCGGATGCCCTGAGTGCCGCCGCCAGGGGGCGTCGTGAGGATGCCGCAGCCCAGCTGAGCTTGCGTGGGCACGGGCCTACGGTGATGGGACTGTCGGGGACGGGACTCACTTTGGCCCTGGCCATGTCGTGGGTGGCACTGTCGCCGAGCCTGCTGCCGCGCAGCGGCTGGGCGACAGCTGGCTCGGTTGGCCTGTCAATGGCCTTTGGCTACCTGGTGGGGACTCTGGCCCAGCGAATGTGGGTGCGGATCAGCCGAGTGCTCACCCTTGTCGTGACGATCGATCCACGATGGGGCCGGGGGCTTCGGACGGCGTGGTTCGCGGTGCTCGCTGGCGGAACGCTGCTGTCGTGGGTGCTCAACTATCGCCGCCAGATTGATCTGCAGGAGCTCGTCGCGGTGCGGGCAGCCCCATTCGTCGTCCAGCTCCTGGGACTCGTCCTGGGCGTGGCGATCTTCGCTTTCTTGTTGGGAACGGGCACGCTCATTGCGGCTACGTGGCGCTGGACGACCAGGAGACTGTCGCGGATCTTCACGGAGTGGGTGGCACCGTTCCTTGCCACTGCACTGATCGTCGGGCTGGCCGTGGCCGTGGGCCAGGGCGTCATCATCCGGCCTGTCGTGGAATCGGTGTACAGCTCGGCGGCCGCGGTGAACAAGCGCCCGTGGTCAAATCGCGTCGCACCGACACAGACGACTCGCTCGGGAGGGCCGGGCTCCAACGAGGCATGGGACACGCTTGGCGCCCAGGGCCAGGCAGTCGTGTCCGACGGACCCCGGGCCGCCGAGATCAGCCGGGTCAGCGGCGCGCCGGCCATGGAACCGATCAGGGTCTACGCCGGGCTGCGGGACGGTCGGGACCTTTCGGCCACTGCCGAGGCGGTCGTCCGTGAACTGGATCGAACCAACGCCTGGGCGAGACGTTATCTGCTCGTGGCAACGGGGGTCGGCGCCGGATGGGTGGACGAGTGGAGCCTGGAGTCGATTGAATACCTCACGGGAGGCAATTGCGCCTCGGCCTCGATGCAGTACTCCTATCTGCCCAGCGGGGCGGCTTACATCCTTGACCGGACGGGACCTGCGCAGGCCGGCTTGGCGCTGTGGAAGGCAGTGAAGCAACGGTGGAATGAGCTTCCGGCCGATCGGCGTCCGAAACTGCTGGCCGGGGGAGAATCGCTGGGGTCCTATGGCGGGCAGGGTGCCTTTTCGAGCCCGCAGGATCTCCTCGACCAAGTGTCGGGGGCGGTGTGGGTGGGCACGCCAGGGTTCACCCCCTTGTGGAGACAGTTCGTCGCCGAGCGCCGAGAAGGCTCACCTGAGATCGCGCCGGTCATCGACAACGGGCGTCATGTGCGTTTCATCACGACTCCCGACGAACTCGATCATGACTTCTACGGCGGGACCTACGAGCCCTGGCAGTACCCACGGGTCGTGTATCTGCAGCACGCGTCCGATCCCGTGGTGTGGTGGTCACCCGAACTTATCTGGAAGGAACCGGACTGGATGCGCGAGGCTGTCGGCCGGGATGTGGCGGCCGGGGTGCGCTGGATGCCGTGGGTGTCGTTCTGGCAGATCGGCTTCGACGTGCCAGCTGCCCTGGATGCGCCGCCCGGGCACGGACATCAATACAGTTCCGAGGTGGTGCCGGTATGGAATGCGGTGCTCGGTTACCCAGTGGACGCCGCGCAGGTGACGAGGATCCAGGCGGCCATTGCGGCCAATGAGAAGCCACGATGAGGCTCTCTTGCCCCTCTCGGTTGAGCCTCGGTCCGGATGACCGATAATGCACATTATGTCAGAATGGACTGGCCTGGAGTCCTCAACTGCGCTTGCTCGACGGTCATCGGCCTGGCCAGCGCGATCTGTCAGTCCCACTGGATGGGTGGCGTGTTGATCGCTACAGTCGGACCGTGACGGACGGCAGTTCCACTGAATCACCCATCGTCGTGTTCGATCTTGGCGAAGTGCTGTCGACTCCTTCGGGGCTCATTGAGCGCCTCGCGGGTATCGTGCAGCGCGACACCGAACGTTTCGCCACCGCCTACTGGCAGGGCCGGGATCCATATGACCGCGGCGAGTCGCCCCAGGCTTATTGGCGCGGGGTGCTCGACCGACTCGACATCGGGCCGGTTCCCGAGAGCCTGATTACCGAGTTGTCCGACGTGGACTCGGCGGTGTGGTCGACCATTCGTCCCGCGGCCTCGCAGATACTCGAGGACCTGCACAACTGCGGCCGGAAGGTCGCCATCTTGTCGAATGCGCCCACTCCTCTGTCCCGAGTGGCCAGGACAACTGAGTGGGCTGCGTTCGTCGATTGGTGGTTCTTCTCGGCGGAGCTGGCCATGGCCAAGCCCGATGCCGAGATCTACCGGGAAGTGAGCACTCGGCTTTCGGTGGACCCCGGCCGGCTCGTGTACTTCGATGACCGCCAGGGCAATGTGGACGCGGCGCGTGCACTCGGCTGGCGCGCTTTTTTGTGGCGTTCCGATTCGGACACCCGCGCGGTACTGACGAGCTTGGCGCTGTTGTGACTCTCCAGCGCTGTTTTTCGTGCCGGTGCATGTCATATCCCAAGGAGTGGGCATGAAAGACATTCGTTACGGAATATACCTTCGTCCGGATCCGCGCACTTGCTGGGTTCAGGCGCAACTGAATGTGTTGCTATATCAGCAATTCGGCGTGGTCTCTGCTGCTGCCTTTCCGCCCCATGCCACCCTGGTAGGCAATCTCAAAACCGAAGCGACCCCCGACGAGCTCGTTGAGCGCGTGGGCGACGCATTGAGAGGCGTCTGCGCATTTCCGGTTTTCAACAAGGGGATCGAGCGTAGTCGGTCAGCCTTCGTGTTCAATGTGAACGAGAACGGTCAGGGCGGTCGCAACGAGCCCTTTGCCCGACTGGCTGCCGACATGAAAGCTGCGCTGTTGCCGGTGTCGCTGCCAATTGACGATTTCCTGGTGACTCCTCTCAAGGATTATGAGTTCAAGGGACATCTCTCGTTGGTCTCCCACGACCTCATGGTCGACGATTCCCGGGCCGCCGAGATCGGCGAGTTCCTCGAGGAACTGCACGTCGAGTATCCTCCCATGTCCATGGGCAATGTGGTAATGCTCTACGAGACCACAACCGATGACTGGCGTGGGCACTGGTGGACAAGTCTGCAGTGCCACCACCTCCGCTCGTGGACGCTGCCGAATGAATTTGTCGAGGAATCGGCAGAGCCGCACGTCGTGTGAAGTAGACCGGTCCCCAGCTATCTGCGCACCTGTTTTCCGAGATTTGGCCAAGTCTTCATCTGTCTTCGCTGGGACCTTTTGGCTCGTGCTGTTTGGTTTTCCGAACCACTTTGATGAAGCCGCTGGAGCCACGAGGCCTGCTGCGCTGGCCAGACACCCACCGCCAAGCCGACTGGGGCGTCCGTAGCCCGGTAATGGACGGGACTCGCATAGTGGGCTCCACTCCCCCGGCGGTGAGGCACTTCCCCCGGCGACTTCTTTGCTGTGCAGCCCCTTGGTTGTCGCCGATAAGTGTCCTTACCCAAGCGGCCCACTGAAGGATGACCATTGGCGGTATCCCGGCCCTCTGGCCGTTGTTCCAGGGGTGGCAACACTTCAACGCAGGGCGCGATTGAAGCTCGCCGCCTGTAAAGCAACGGCTCGCTCCCCCACCTCATTGGGCATCCGGTTGCTGGTGATGGAGCTCTCCGGTTGTCGCCCGATCCGGAGAGCTCCCGACGTCATGTGGGATAGCCGCGGACCCAGCGATCCTGCCCCCGCGAGCTCCATCCCAGCTGCAAGGCGCCAGGGGGAGGCGGAGTATGCTTCTATCTAGGCTCGGCAAGCACGACACACCTAGTCACTAGGTGTCTTCCCCGCGAATGCGGGGGTGAGCCCCGATCATCGTTGCTACTGTGGTTGCCGAAGCCGTCTTCCCCGCGAATGCGGGGGTGAGCCTACCCGTCGAATCGGACAGATTCATACGGTATAGTCTTCCCCGCGAATGCGGGGGTGAGCCGGATCGCCTTGATCACCGGCATCAGGAGGCTGAGTCTTCCCCGCGAATGCGGGGGTGAGCCTTCGAAGGCGGTCTATGCGGCGCAGCTGGAGGGGTCTTCCCCGCGAATGCGGGGGTGAGCCGTGTCCCACACGAGTGGTGCCACGAGCCCGACCGTCTTCCCCGCGAATGCGGGGGTGAGCCCCGGATCGTCGGGAGAGGATGAAGCATCCCACGGTCTTCCCCGCGAATGCGGGGGTGAGCCCGTGGATTCTCCTGAGGAAGGTCAAGTCCTCGGGTCTTCCCCGCGAATGCGGGGGTGAGCCCCGTCCGACCGCGCCAGCAGCCCGCCTGACCCGGTCTTCCCCGCGAATGCGGGGGTGAGCCTATGCTCTGAACTGTTCCGGAACAGAATACGCCGTCTTCCCCGCGAATGCGGGGGTGAGCCCTCTCTTGAAAGGGGCCATTGTGGCCAAGACTAGTCTTCCCCGCGAATGCGGGGGTGAGCCCGCAGAGATGGCGCTTCAGTACCCGGGGAGCGAGTCTTCCCCGCGAATGCGGGGGTGAGCCTCGCATGGGCACTCCACCTCCCATTCGAAGACCGTCTTCCCCGCGAATGCGGGGGTGAGCCCGCGCATGGCTCGCCGCCGGGGCGGCCGTCGCCGTCTTCCCCGCGAATGCGGGGGTGAGCCCGGCGCGGCGGGCTTCGCGGAGCTTGCGTTTGCGTCTTCCCCGCGAATGCGGGGGTGAGCCCCGGTCAATGTTGAGGGGTGGTGGGGGGGTGTTGTCTTCCCCGCGAATGCGGGGGTGAGCCTGCCTACCGGGGTGACAATATCTGGGAGGATGTGTCTTCCCCGCGAATGCGGGGGTGAGCCGATCGGAGGCGAAGATATCTGCCCTGGCGGCCGGTCTTCCCCGCGAATGCGGGGGTGAGCCCAGCCCGCCTTGTCGGCGAGTGCCCGCACCGTGGTCTTCCCCGCGAATGCGGGGGTGAGCCCACCAGCCATTCCGCCATCACGGAGCGGTACCGGTCTTCCCCGCGAATGCGGGGGTGAGCCCGTCTGCACGTCGTCGGGGGTGAACCACGATGAGTCTTCCCCGCGAATGCGGGGGTGAGCCCCGGCTCTTCGCGGCACTCCGGCAGCACGGCTAGTCTTCCCCGCGAATGCGGGGGTGAGCCTTGTTCTGGGCCAGGATGAGGGAGTCCTGAGGCGTCTTCCCCGCGAATGCGGGGGTGAGCCGCAGCGCGGCGGCGTGTTCGGCACCGCGCAGCAGTCTTCCCCGCGAATGCGGGGGTGAGCCCTGCACCCTCCCGTGGATCTCGACTACTACCTGGACCGGTCTTCCCCGCGAATGCGGGGGTGAGCCCCAGGGTTCGCCTTCGCGGTTGATGACGCGGACGTCTTCCCCGCGAATGCGGGGGTGAGCCCGTCGACCGCATCGCACGGACCGAATACGCACCGTCTTCCCCGCGAATGCGGGGGTGAGCCCGTCATGGCAGGTGATCTACGGCGACACGGGATGTCTTCCCCGCGAATGCGGGGGTGAGCCCGTCATGGCAGGTGATCTACGGCGACACGGGATGTCTTCCCCGCGAATGCGGGGGTGAGCCCTCCGCCCACAGGCCAGCCGTGACTTCCGCGCCGTCTTCCCCGCGAATGCGGGGGTGAGCCCTCTCCGCCGACATGGCGGACGCGCACAGGGCCGTCTTCCCCGCGAATGCGGGGGTGAGCCCAGTTTCTCGCGACCGTCGCAGGCGAAGGGCGCGTCTTCCCCGCGAATGCGGGGGTGAGCCCATTCGTGCTCGGGAAGCCCGGCCTCGGCAAGTGTCTTCCCCGCGAATGCGGGGGTGAGCCCAACACATACACCTGCGCCGGCTTCAAGACCGCGTCTTCCCCGCGAATGCGGGGGTGAGCCGCCCGAGGTGCTGGCCACGCAGCAACGATTCGAGTCTTCCCCGCGAATGCGGGGGTGAGCCCCCGAGGCTGGATTGCACTGCGCTGCGTCTGACGTCTTCCCCGCGAATGCGGGGGTGAGCCCCACTGCGGCAGTCCCCACGCTGGCGACAGTCTGTCTTCCCCGCGAATGCGGGGGTGAGCCTGTGACGAGCTCGGGCGGCACGATGTTCAAAAAGTCTTCCCCGCGAATGCGGGGGTGAGCCCGGGCCGAACGTTATCGGCACCCAGCCCGGCAGGTCTTCCCCGCGAATGCGGGGGTGAGCCCTGCATGAGTCCCGCCGAAGGATGCCCTGCTTGGTCTTCCCCGCGAATGCGGGGGTGAGCCCGGGCATAGTTCCTACACCCACCCCCTGAAACCGTCTTCCCCGCGAATGCGGGGGTGAGCCCCAGGCGATTACCCCGGCGGACACGCCGGGGTAGTCTTCCCCGCGAATGCGGGGGTGAGCCCCAGGCGATTACCCCGGCGGACACGCCGGGGTAGTCTTCCCCGCGAATGCGGGGGTGAGCCCGTGTGCAGCCCGGTCTGGTCGATCACGAGCCGGTCTTCCCCGCGAATGCGGGGGTGAGCCGTATGGGAATGGTGCCTGGAGTTGGTAGCTGGCGTCTTCCCCGCGAATGCGGGGGTGAGCCTGCGATATCTACTGGCCCGACGGCAGACACGACGTCTTCCCCGCGAATGCGGGGGTGAGCCCAGGAGGCCTCCCAGCGGATTGACTGGCTCAAGGTCTTCCCCGCGAATGCGGGGGTGAGCCGCCGGTCAAGCGCCGCACCGAGAGACTCGTCAAGTCTTCCCCGCGAATGCGGGGGTGAGCCTCGCCCGCGTCCGGTGCACAGCCACAATCACGAGTCTTCCCCGCGAATGCGGGGGTGAGCCCGTGGCCCCTGACGCCACCGACGTCGCACCGCCGTCTTCCCCGCGAATGCGGGGGTGAGCCCTAGGTGATCACCCCGGCGACCGCGCCGGGGTGGTCTTCCCCGCGAATGCGGGGGTGAGCCTTCTAGTTGGCCGACTCAGGATCCCGGTGCTAGGTCTTCCCCGCGAATGCGGGGGTGAGCCCATTGAGGACCTTCATGCACGCGGCGGGCAGATTGTCTTCCCCGCGAATGCGGGGGTGAGCCCGCGACAGCCCACGTGAGGTTGAACGGTGCGGAGTCTTCCCCGCGAATGCGGGGGTGAGCCTCTACTACGAATCTGATGGCTGGCGGGCCTCCAGTCTTCCCCGCGAATGCGGGGGTGAGCCTCGCATACGAGAAAATCTTGTGGATCACGATATGTCTTCCCCGCGAATGCGGGGGTGAGCCGTCTGTCTCTCCCCACCGGTCGCCGGGGAGAGAGTCTTCCCCGCGAATGCGGGGGTGAGCCTTCACGACCGGACGGCCCGAGTTCGTGTAGCGCGTCTTCCCCGCGAATGCGGGGGTGAGCCGGTCTCGGCCAGGCCACCGCTCCGGCGCATGACGTCTTCCCCGCGAATGCGGGGGTGAGCCGTGCTGCGCGGCGGGAGTGAGCGTGCAGAACTGGTCTTCCCCGCGAATGCGGGGGTGAGCCTTTCGGCGCCGGTCCCCTGTCGCGTTTCTGGCAGTCTTCCCCGCGAATGCGGGGGTGAGCCCCCAATACACCAAGCCCGGCGCCGCGACCCACTGTCTTCCCCGCGAATGCGGGGGTGAGCCCTGCACCCTCCCGTGGATCTCGACTACTACCTGGTCTTCCCCGCGAATGCGGGGGTGAGCCCTGTGGGTGGACGAAGACACCCTGTACACCCGAGTCTTCCCCGCGAATGCGGGGGTGAGCCCAATCATCCCCCAAGCAGTCCATTCATCCGATTGTCTTCCCCGCGAATGCGGGGGTGAGCCCGCCCCCAGCCACACGACCGGCGCCTGACGATCGTCTTCCCCGCGAATGCGGGGGTGAGCCTGGATCGCGGCGGCCGTGACGGGCTCGCTGCTGGTCTTCCCCGCGAATGCGGGGGTGAGCCCTTCAACCTTCGGGTCCAACGTGCACACCCAAGGTCTTCCCCGCGAATGCGGGGGTGAGCCCGGGGCCTTCACCCGGCTCGTGCTCGACACCGGGGTCTTCCCCGCGAATGCGGGGGTGAGCCCAACATGATCGGGCAACTGAGGAGATCCGGATTGTCTTCCCCGCGAATGCGGGGGTGAGCCCATTCGGGGCGAAACACACGATAGCAGCCTTCAGTCTTCCCCGCGAATGCGGGGGTGAGCCCCAAACACGCAAAAGAGTGCCCCACGCCAGACCGTCTTCCCCGCGAATGCGGGGGTGAGCCCAATCGTGATCTGGTCAGAAGCCTTAACGGCCAGTCTTCCCCGCGAATGCGGGGGTGAGCCCGAGGCTTCGGGCTCCGCGCCGCCTACGTCTGGGTCTTCCCCGCGAATGCGGGGGTGAGCCCGATTTCCAGCCCGTTGAGCTCCAAGAATGCGAGTCTTCCCCGCGAATGCGGGGGTGAGCCCCGTCCCCGCTTGATACTGACTTGGCGACTGTTGTCTTCCCCGCGAATGCGGGGGTGAGCCCGCAAGGTCGGCTGTCCGTTCTCCCTCCACGTGGTCTTCCCCGCGAATGCGGGGGTGAGCCCTCACGTGAGGGCGTCCCCCACAGTCCGGAGCCGTCTTCCCCGCGAATGCGGGGGTGAGCCGGTCAGTCTGCTGCAGGACCCAGCGGGCCTGGGGTCTTCCCCGCGAATGCGGGGGTGAGCCCGTCAAGCGCGCCCTCACGGTCATCCGCAAGCAGTCTTCCCCGCGAATGCGGGGGTGAGCCCACTTACCAGGGTGACAATATCTGGGAAGATATGTCTTCCCCGCGAATGCGGGGGTGAGCCGCGGTGGCCGCCACGAATTTTCTTTCAGCTCTAGTCTTCCCCGCGAATGCAGGGGTGAGCCCTCGCCCCATAGGCCGGTGCGCCAGTCGGAGACGTCTTCCCCGCGAATGCGGGGGTGAGCCCCTCCTGCCCTTCCTCATCAACGGCTGGTCGGCGTCTTCCCCGCGAATGCGGGGGTGAGCCCAAACAACTCTGCATAGCAGCCGCCAGATACCGGTCTTCCCCGCGAATGCGGGGGTGAGCCCGGTATGTTGAAAAATCAACTTCCACACGGATAGTCTTCCCCGCGAATGCGGGGGTGAGCCGGTACGCGTCACGCTCGCGCCGCCAGCGTCGCGGTCTTCCCCGCGAATGCGGGGGTGAGCCTACACCACAGCGGGTGATGGTGGCGGTGGTGTCGTCTTCCCCGCGAATGCGGGGGTGAGCCTCCTCAAGGCGGCGAAGGTCGATGGGCACAAAAGTCTTCCCCGCGAATGCGGGGGTGAGCCCTGGTGCTTGTCGGCTCACCCCCGAACATTCGGGTCTTCCCCGCGAATGCGGGGGTGAGCCCTGTCAACGTCACGCTGGGACAGCAGAAGAAGGGTCTTCCCCGCGAATGCGGGGGTGAGCCCGGGCGGCTTAGAACCATGAGAGACCTTGGAGAGTCTTCCCCGCGAATGCGGGGGTGAGCCCGCGACAGCCCACGTGAGGTTGAACGGCGCGGAGTCTTCCCCGCGAATGCGGGGGTGAGCCGTATGTGAAAGGCACCCTCTAAAATACTGCCCGGTCTTCCCCGCGAATGCGGGGGTGAGCCGGAAAAATCATGGATCAGATCAGGCACACGCTGGTCTTCCCCGCGAATGCGGGGGTGAGCCCTCATCGCACAAAACGCCATCATCGGACAAGACGTCTTCCCCGCGAATGCGGGGGTGAGCCCCAAGCCGTAGCCGCCGAATGCTGGCGGCAGGGGTCTTCCCCGCGAATGCGGGGGTGAGCCGACGAGTGTGACCGTGAAGGCCCGCCACCGAGAGTGGCTCATCCCAATCGAGGGTGTAGTTGGGGTCTGAATCCGCCTGTCTCGAGCAGGCTTCTGGCGATGTAGTTGGTGAGGTTGCGGAAGCCCAGGG
>NZ_FOGZ01000003.1 GCF_900111365.1 Propionibacterium cyclohexanicum | reverse complement strand
ACTGTATCAGCATTGGTTCTTTCCCGTCAGGATAACTAGTGGTGGTACAGTAATTATCCCAAGGAAAGGGCCAATGCCCTAAGCGAAACGCCGAGTTAGGAATAAGTCTCTAAACGCAAGTAGTCGTCCAAGGGTAAAAGCGCAGACAAACCCTCGAGCGCTAGGGAGCGAGGAGGTGCCCTATGATTCATCAACCTAATAGGATTGGACTTGTTGAAACCGTGCTTGTTCATACCTTTTACGGCGAACGGATAGCGATCATATACGAGCATCCAAAAATGATCTACTCCAGTTTCAACAGACTTATTTCGCTGACTAGAACTGTCGATGATGAGGTCACACCAGAGTTGCCAGTCAGTATTTAGGCAACTTCAGGAACAGTCTCTTATAGCGAACTTCTCCCACTACTCATTAATTAGGACTGGTGCTTTTTAAAATTCCATGCGATTCAAGGGAGGATCAGATGCCCCGAACAAGCCAGGAGATAATCTCTGGAACGCGTGGTTTTGCGGTCTTCGGCAGGTGTATACGACTTCTCGCCGAGTGCGGGCGTTTCCTTGTTGTCACCCGATTCGTGGTTGTTGTGGTGATGGTGGCTGCACCGGCACTCACTGTTGCTCTGATATCGGCCACAGTCGCGATCCGCGATCGCTTACGTGACGGATCCGAGTCCAGAACGGCGTGACACTGTTCTATTTGCGGCCCTGGGTTTTGCAGCGGTTCTCGTGCTTTCCGCGCTGATGTCGAATCTGTCGTCGTATGCGGACCGGACGTTATTGGCGCGGCAGGAACCCAGTGTAAGCGCTTCCATCGCCACCAAGTCGACCAGGCTCGCGCAACGGTCAGCGCAGTCGGACAGCTGACCGGATACCTGCTGGCAATGGATCCCTCCAATCAAATGCTTCAACACTACTCACCGCCGGTGGGAACCTGTACACGGGAGTGCTCTACGCGTCACATGTGTTCCACTTCCTTGACCTTCCGGAACGAACGCTACCGGCCGGAACGCGCAGTTTATGCTCCCTCTGTTTCAGCCCGGCCAACGAGGTAGCCGCCTCGGCGCTCTTATCGACCACGTCAATGCCACCGTCGACCGGGCCGCTGTTGCCCTCGGCCTCGCCGGCCTCAAACGGCCATGACCGCCTCGCGCCCCGCTTCAAGCGGCTGGATCAACTGTTCTTCGCCCGTGTCGACCTGGCGGATGGCAACCCCGTTGCTTCGCCTGCCGAATTGAGTGCAGGGAGCTCCTCTCCCGCGGTAGCCTCGGACGACAGCGACTTGACGTTCGAGGAGTTGACGGCGTACTCGGTGGGCACATCGGCGAGCGCAGCACGTCATTCCTGGGTCTGAGACGCCGCCTGCGCGAAGGCGGGCGTCGCGATGATGATTGGGCTGACTGCAAGGGCAGCAACAGTCAGCGCTGCTCCTGGACGACGAATTCTTCGCATATCACTCACTCCAGTAAAGGTCGACAACACAGATCATGAGTGGGAGCAGACGCTGGAAAGTTCACTCCCGGCCTCGTATTCACCGTGCTGGCTAATGACCAGGAGAACGGCCGCGACGAACTCCTCTTCGTCCTTGACCGCCACTGGAAACGCGCGGGCAAAACCTTCGACCCCGACGACTTCACAGAACACCGCCACATCGGGTGACAGGTCACACCGGAAGTAGTAACCGAAACCAATCTGTCCCGAAAGTGCATACAGACGAGTTTCGGGAGGCCAGGTAGAATTTGGGGGAGCTGAGGGGAGGCGGACCATGGCTGAGGTGACAGCAGCTCGCGTGCGGTTGCGCGATGTCAAGCCTTACGACGCGCCCGCCTCGCTCGATGAGTTGTGCGGGCCTTACAGCGGCCTCATCGACCTGCCGCACTCTGTGCGCTGGCAGGCTGACCGGCTCGGGGTGGACGTGTCAGACTTGGGCTGGCGTCGCATGGCCTACCAGGCGTTGTTGGCCGAGGGGACTGTTGACGAGCAGCGTCAGCTCATGAATCGGGATCGCTTGGTGGAGATGTGGCCGATCCTGAACATGGATCCACGTGTGCGCGGCTTGTGGGAGGGGCGGTTCCCCCGGCTTCGGGTGGTCGTGTGAGCTGGGACCAGGAGGAGCGGCGGCGTGTCACGCGTGTTGCTTTGGGAGCGGTCGGCGAGGATGCCGGCTTCGCTCTAGCCGGCTCGGGAGCAATCCGCGAGCACGGACTGATCGACCGGCCCACCGAGGACGTGGACCTGTTCACTGTCCAGCAGGCCCAGGATCGGTTCGGTACGTCGCTTGACCGGATTATCGCCGCGTTGCGCGCTGCCGGCCACATCGTGGAGACCCGCCGCCGCCAGGACACCTTCGCCCAGCTCACCGCCATCAGCCCGGGAGGGCGCAGCACCGACGTTGACCTGGGAGTGGACTGGCGGGGACATCCGCCCGTACAGCTGGAGGTCGGGCCTGTGTTGTCCCTCGAGGACGCGGTGGGCAACAAGGTCGGGGCCTCGTTTTCACGGGCCGAGACTCGTGACTACCTCGACGTGGACGCGATCCGGCGTTCCGGCCGGTACAGCGACGAGGAACTGCTGGACCTGGCCGGGAAGGTCGATGCCGGTTTCGACCCGTGAGTGGTTTGCCCAGACCATCGACAACGTGGAGCGCATCCAACCCGAAGAGGTGCGCGTCTACAGTCTGACGGCTGACCAGCTCGACGAGGTGAAGGCGCGCACCAGGGCGTGGGCATCGGGCATCCGCGCCAGCGCCCGGAGCGAGAGCACCCGAGCCGAGCTGCACGAGCGCATCGAGGGCGAGGTCGGCCGGCGTCGCGCGGAGCGCGGCACCGGTGACGATCCGTACTGCGGAATCATATGATCTCGTCGCTCAGACCATCGGAGTATGGGTCAAGGAGTACCGCAAGAAGTATCCGAAACCAGGAACCGAAAACCTCACCAGTACCGAGTCGAAGGAAATCGAACAGTTGAGGAAGGAACTCCGCGAGGCCCGGGTGGAGATCGAGTTCCTAAAAAAGCGGCAGCCTTCTTCGCGAAGGAGTTACAGTAGTCGCCCGCACCACGATCCCGGCCGACGACGCCGGGCGCCTGGACCTGGTGGGCCGGGCCACGGGGGTCAACCTCAATCGTGCGGTGGCAACCCGTGTGGCGGGGCGCTCGACGCGCCGCTCGGCGGCTGGCTCATGGCCGCGGCAGCGCTGGCGGGGGACGACAGCCTGGTGCGCTCCCCGGTGCGCCGCGAAACGTCTCGTTCGCTGATGGGGGTCGCTTCGCTGACGATTTGATCGAACATCTCGCGCAGCGGCCCGAAGTCCCGCTGCTCGGACGCCGCTCGGCTCGCCTGATCGTTGGTCGCGCCGTGCACCTCGCGCCAGTCGAGCCGCCAGCCGGCGGCGCGGGCCACGCGGTTCCAGAACACTCGTTGCGTCCGGCCGTTGCCCTCGCGGAATGGATGTACGTAGTTGAACTGGTCGTAGTGGTACGCCAGGCGGTCGATGAACTGCTCACGGCTCATCTGGCGCAGCTCGTGATCCGCGCGCAACTCCCCCTCGGCGTAGCCGGCGGCACGACCGATCATCGACACAGGAAGGAAGAACTGGGCTCCCTCCACGTTCTTGCGAATGTCAACGGTGCGCAGCTCTCCTGCCCAGTCGTACACGTCCTGGAACAGGTGACGGTGGATCGCGCGCAACTCGGCGAGGTCACTGGTCGGCTTCACCGGGCGATCCATGAGCTGCACCGAGCGGGCAAACGAAAGGTCGCCCTCGGCCTCGTCGAGGGCCGCCTTCGTGCGTGCACCAACCTTATTCCTCAGCAGGCCCGTCTCGGGGTCGAGATACGGGTCGACGAACTCAGTCGAGGTCATAGCGGGCGCGTGTGCGGGATACCAGCTCGTCGGAGTTGATGCGGCCGGCCACGTACTCCTGGGCGTCTTGACGGCCGGCGGCCGTCACCGACAAGCCCTCCATCTCGCCGCTGTGGATCGCCTCGGCCACGCGCAACTCGCGCTCGGCCGCGGTCGTCGCGGTGGTTGCCGTCTTCGTGGCCATCGGATGCTCCTCTCGCTCGGTGCCCAGCCAATTCTAGCCGATTTCCAAAGGACGCTCAGGGAATATAGCTGCGGTCCTGAATTCGGGGCAATTCCACGTGACATGGAATTCATCGTGGGAGCCCAACTGTCGCTGTCCCACACACGTTCGTTCTCGAGCGGATGCGCCCGCCGAAAGCCGTCGACTGCGCCCCTCGGGGTCACACGAATGGGCCCTGGCTAGAGCTGGACAATGATGACTCGTATGTTCATCATGCCCAAGCGTCATCAGGGATCACACAATGACTTCATTCATGAGGACCTTTTTCTTATCACAGTATGTCGAATTCAGCGACCAGCCAGTCGGCGGTGGCAGGCGCAGGAGGCCGGTTCTGGGAGGGAGCCCGTGCAAGCAGCCGGCATCGCGAAGCCAGAGGCGACGCCTCGCACCCGTAGCCGGGCCTTCGCCCGTCCACTCGCTGTCCGCGAGCGGGCCGGGCGGGCCCGGGGCCGCCAACAGATCGGTCTCGTCAGCCCGGGTAGGATTCCGGAACAATCAAGCAATGCTTCGTGGCGGAGGGGTTCACTGATGGGCGACGCGTCGGATCTCAACAATGCAGGACTGTCTCCGGCGGGTGTTCCCGAGCCGTTCGCGACCCTCGGGCTCACCTTCGACGACGTGCTGCTGCAGCCGCGCCTGTCCGATGTCATCCCCTCCGAGGTCGACACCACCGCCCGTGTGACCAAGCGCATCAAGATCAGGCTGCCACTCCTGTCGGCGGCGATGGACACTGTCACCGAGGCCCGGCTGGCGATCGCCATGGCTCGCGAGGGCGGGCTGGGCATCATCCACCGCAATCTTTCCATCGAGGACCAGGCACGAATGGTCGATCGGGTGAAGCGTTCGGAAGCCGGCATGGTCGACGAGCCCATCACGATCGGCCCGGACGCCACCATTGCCGACGCCGACGAGTTGTGCGCCAACTTCCATATCAGCGGCATCCCGGTGGTCGACGAGGCCGGGCTTCTGGTGGGCATCATCACCAACCGCGATATGCGCTTCGAGTCCGACCCCACCCGCAAGGTGGGCGCCGTCATGACGAAGATGCCGCTCATCACCGGCCCGGTCGGGATCTCCTCCGACGATGCGCTCGCGCTGCTCGCCACGCACAAGATCGAGAAGCTGCCGCTGGTCGACGACCAGGGCCGGCTCAAGGGCCTCATCACCTTGAAGGACTTCGTCAAGTCCGACAAATTCCCGCTGGCCAGCAAGGACGCCACCGGGCGACTGCGGGTGGGTGCCGGTGTGGGGGTCTTCGGGGACGCCTGGGAACGCGCCATGTCGCTGGTCGAGGAGGGTGTCGACATCATCGTCGTGGACACCGCCCACGGGCACTCCAAGGCCGAGATGGACTTCATCCGCCGGCTGAAAGCCGAACCGCGCGCAGCCGAGGTCGACATCATGGGGGGCAATGTGGCCACCTACGAGGCCGCCAAGGCCCTGTGCGAGGCCGGTGCGGACGGAGTCAAGGTCGGTGTCGGGCCGGGCTCGATCTGCACCACCAGGGTGGTGGCCGGGGTAGGGGTCCCCCAGGTCACCGCCATTCACGAGGCGGCGCGCGCTGCCCGAGCATTCGGCGTACCGGTGATCGGGGACGGGGGGCTGCAATACTCCGGCGACATCGCCAAGGCGCTGGTCGCCGGTGCCGACACCGTCATGCTCGGCTCACTGCTGGCCGGCTGCGACGAGAGCCCAGGCGAGCTGGTCTTCATCAACGGCAAGCAGTTCAAGCAGTACCGGGGCATGGGCTCACTCGGCGCGATGGCCACCCGCGGGCGCACCATGAGCTATTCCAAGGACCGCTACTTCCAGGCCGACGTGACGAGCAACGACAAGATCATCCCTGAGGGCGTCGAGGGCCAGGTGCCCTATCGCGGCCCGCTGGGCGCGGTCGTCTACCAGCTGGTCGGGGGCCTGCACCAGGCGATGTTCTACTCGGGAGCGCGCACCATCGAGCAATTGCAGCGCAATGGGCGCTTCGTCCGGATCACCTCGGCCGGGCTGCGAGAGAGCCACCCGCACGACATCCAGATGACCGTGGAGGCGCCCAATTACTCGGGTCACCACGACTGATCCATCGCCCCGGGTGGGGGTGCCCCTCGCTAGACTGGGTCACTGCGTCGGGATGCGCCCGGCCCTGATCGGAGATCTTCATGTACGACATCGGACGCAGCAAGCGCGCTCCGAAGGCCTTCTCCTTGGACGATGTCGCCATCGTCCCCTCGCGACGAACGCGTGACCCTGAGCTGGTCAACCTGTCATGGAAGATCGACGCGGTCGAGTTCGGTTTCCCGCTCGTCGCGGCCCCGATGGACTCCGTCATGAGCCCCGCCACCGCCATCGCCTTCGGGCGGCTGGGCGGCCTGGGGGTGCTGAACCTTGAGGGTCTGTGGACACGCTACGAGGATCCGAGCTCGCTGTTCGACGAGCTGGCCACCGTGAATGATGCCGTCGAGGCCACCCGCCGGATGCAGAAGATCTATTCCGAACCCATCAAGCCCGAGCTCATCACCGCCCGGCTTCAGCAGATCCGCGACGCGGGCGTGCCGGTTGCCGGTGCCCTCTCGCCCCAGCGCACCCAGGAGTTCGCCAAGATCGTCGAGACCGCCGGCGTCGACTTCTTCGTCATCCGTGGCACGGCCGTCTCCGCAGAGCATGTCTCCCGCTCAGGGGAGCCCCTCAATCTCAAGAAGTTCATCTACGAGCTCGACGTGCCGGTGATCGTCGGGGGCTGCGCGAGCTACCAGACCGCGCTGCACCTCATGCGCACCGGTGCCGCCGGTGTGCTCGTCGGATTCGGCGGTGCCGCATCGTCGACCACGCGGCAGGTGCTGGGCATTGAGGTGCCGATGGCCTCGGCCATCGCCGATGTCGCCGAGGCGCGCCGCGACTACCTCGACGAGTCCGGTGGCCGCTATGTGCACATCATCGCCGATGGGGCGATGGGGCAGTCCGGGCACATCGCCAAGGCGATCGCCTGTGGGGCCGATGCGGCAATGATCGGCGGTCCGCTGGCCCGCGCGATCGAGGCCCCGGGCAAGGGCTGGCACTGGGGGGCGGAGGCCTGGCACGAGACACTGCCGCGTGGGCGGCGCGTGCACTACGACTCGGTCGGCACCCTCGAGGAGGTCGTCGTCGGGCCCAGCTCGGTGACCGACGGAACCATGAACCTGGTAGGTGCCCTGCGCCGGTCGATGGCGTCCTCGGGCTATCAGGACATCAAGGAGTTCCAGCGCATCGAGTTGGTCGTCCGCTGAACGGGGGAGTCATGCCGGGCCAGGAACTGCCTCGCAGCGAGGCGATCATCGATGAGACGGGCAGCGGCAGCGGGGTTCCCCCGGAGCTCCTCGAGTTCCGCAAGAGCATCGACAATCTCGATGCCGCGGTCATCCACATCATGGCCGAGCGTTTCCAGATCACCCAGCGGGTCGGGGTGCTCAAGGCTGAGCTCGGCCTGCCCGCCTCGGACCCGGCGCGCGAGAAGGCGCAGATCGCCCGGATGCGCCGGCTGGCGGAGGACTCCCATCTCGATCCGGAGTTCGCCGAGAAGCTGCTCAACTTCATCGTCTCCGAGGTCGTTCGCCACCACACCGAGATCGGCTGCCAGGGCTGAGCAAGGCCGGCCTGCCCCGATGAGGCGTGCCATGCCGGCCCGGCCCGATTCCGGGGGCCGGCGTCCGGAGCCATAGAATCGCCCCATGCCCACAAGCCATGATCTTGTGCTGGTTGTCGACTACGGTGCGCAGTACGCGCAGCTCATCGCCCGGCGCGTCCGCGAAGCACATGTCTATTCCGAGATCGTGCCCCACACGCTCTCCGTCTCGGAGCTGGCCGCCCGCCGCCCCACGGCCGTGATCCTGTCCGGTGGCCCGGCGTCGGTCTACGCCGAGGGTGCCCCGCAGGTCGACCCGGCACTGTTCTCCGCAGGGGTCCCGGTCCTGGGCATCTGCTACGGGTTCCAAGCGATGGCCGTCGCCCTTGGCGGGCAGGCGCGCCAGACCGGTGAATCCGAGTTCGGCCGCACCGGTGTCAGTGTCCGGCAGGCCGGCGCGCTCCTTGCCGGACTCGAGCCGACGGAGCCGGTGTGGATGAGCCATGGCGATGCGGTCACCGCCGCGCCGGCCGGGTTCACGACGCTGGCCAGCAGCATCGGCGCGCCGGTGGCCGCCTTCGAGAACGCCGAGCTGAAGCTGGCCGGTGTGCAGTGGCATCCCGAGGTGGCGCACACCGTGCACGGCCAGCAGGTGCTCGAGCACTTCCTGTTCGATATCGCGGGCTGCACAGGCGATTGGACGAGCAGCTCGATCGTCGACGACCAGGTGGCCGCGATCCGCGCGGAGGTCGGGGACCGGCGGGTACTGTGCGCGCTGTCCGGCGGCGTCGACTCGGCGGTGGCGGCGGCGCTGGTGCAGCGCGCGGTCGGCGATCAGCTCACCTGCGTCTTCGTCGACCACGGTCTCTTGCGCAAGGGCGAGGCCGAGCAGGTCAAGCACGACTTCGTCGACGTCACCGGCGTCGATCTTGTCGTGGCCGAGGAATCCGAGCGTTTCCTGGCAGCCCTGGAAGGCATCAGCGATCCGGAGACCAAGCGCAAGACCATCGGCCGCGAGTTCATCCGCAGCTTCGAGGATGCCGCCCGCGGGATCGCCGGGGACAAGGGCATCGACTTCCTCGTGCAGGGCACCTTGTACCCCGATGTCGTCGAGTCCGGCGGAGGCGACGGCGCCGCCACCATCAAGAGCCACCACAATGTGGGCGGCCTGCCCGAGGACCTGCAGTTCACGCTCATCGAGCCGCTGCGCACCCTGTTCAAGGACGAGGTGCGGGCAGTGGGCACCGAACTCGGCCTGCCCGACTCGATGGTGTGGCGCCAGCCCTTCCCCGGTCCCGGACTGGCCATCCGCATCATCGGCGAGGTCACCCGCGAACGCCTCGATCTGCTGAGGGACGCCGATGCCATCGCCCGCGAGGAGCTGAGCGCGGCTGGCCTGGACCGCCAGGTCTGGCAAATGCCGGTGGTTCTGCTTGCCCAGGTGCGCTCGGTCGGGGTGCAGGGCGACGGACGCACCTACGGCTATCCGATCGTGCTGCGCCCGGTAACGAGCGAGGACGCCATGACGGCCGACTGGTCGCGGTTGCCCTATGAGTTGCTGGAGAGAATCAGCACCCGGATCACCAACGAATGCCGCCAGATCAACCGTGTCGTGCTCGACGTGACGAGCAAGCCACCGGCCACCATCGAATGGGAGTGAGGGGCCGGCCCGGCTCGCCGGCCGCTTCGTGAGCGGCGAGGGGACAGTCCTGCGCGGCCCGGTGCACTGAGCGTCCGTGGGCCGCGCGGGCCTGTGCCTCTCACTTCTCCGCGTAGGGATCGAAGGTGTCCTGGTTCGGGTCGTCGCGCCGGGAGCGCCCGTGCTGGAAGTCCTGGATACGCTCGCGGACCTCGTCGAAGCCGCGCACGCCGTCCTTCTCGTCGGGCAGCAGCAGCCAGCCCGCCACGTACAGCAGCAGGGCGGTTCCAAAGGTGAACACGGCGACGAGCACGAAGGCCAGGCGCACGATATTGGCATCGATGTTCAGATACTCCCCGATACCGCCGGCGACTCCGGCGATCATTCGGTGATCCCTGCTCCTGACAAGCTTGCGTTCGCTCATGGTGGTTTTCCTCTCCCTAGTGTGGACCGGACCGGCAGGGGCCGGTCGGTGATCTTCCTCAGCGGCGCGGGCGGCTCACCAGGAGCCCCAGCGCCCCGGCCACGATGAGTGTCGCCGGAAGTAGATAGCGAAGCGAGGAGGTATTCAGTTCTCCGGTGGCGACCAGCAGCGCCATGACGGCGATGGCGATGAACAGCAGGCCCCAGACAAGTGCCGAGCCGATCTCTGCCGGACGTGGCGCGCTGCGTCGATGCACTTTCATGGTGTCACCTGCACGTCCGAGCCACGCGCGTTCAGATAGATCTGCAGGGGCCCACCGGTTCCTCCGCCGCGGCTCCAGTGCCCCGAGCCCATCCCGCTGCAGCCCGAAGCGCCCGGTATCCGCACCTGGGCCGCCGTGCACTCGAAGCTGATCTGCACCGGACGGCCGGCCGGAGTGATGAGGTGGATGACCGCATTGCTGGCCTGCAGGCTGACACTGAGCGGCTGGGCGCCCTGCAGCGCGCTGAGGTCGATACGCGCCTCGGCGTCGTGGATGACCAGCGGCCCGCTGGGTAAGGCGGCGGCGTCGGCGTAGCGCAGGGTCGTGGCGCGGCTCGAGGCGCTCGACACGACGAGATAAGGGGCGTCGAGGGAGAGCACCACCGCGCCGAGCACGATGCCGGTACTGCGCAAGATCCGCGAGAGCCCCCACCTCGAGCCCACCACCAGGCCGAGCCCCACCACGAGCAGCGCGGCAGCGGCACCGCACAACAGCCGCGACAGGGTCGTCCAGCGCGGGGCGCTCGCCGCCGCCGCGACCGCCGCCAGCCCAGCGACCAGCAGGCTCGCCCATGTGACGACGCTCAGAGCGCGACCGCCGCCGCGTCCGTGGCCCATCAGCCCCGCAGGACGGGCGGCCACGGTGGGCTGGCGGCCGAGGTGACGCACTGCGAGCCAGGCGAGCAGCAAGACGATGGCCGGCCACCAGCCCAGTGGAGTCACCTGCCCCACGAGGATGACGACGACCCCGGTGATCGTCACGGCGTAGACCAGGACACTGGTGGGTCCCCATCTGCGCGCACCGGGAAGGATGCGGTCGAGCGGGGCGTCGCGCTGGTTCACCGCCGGTGTGAGCGACCAGACGGTCACATAGAGTCCCACCCCGAGTCCCGAGCTCAGCGCCAGGACGATGGCGAGCACCCGTACGAGCATCGGATCGATGCCGTAGCGCTGTGCCACCGCCTGGCACAGCCCGCCGGTGTACCCGCGCTGCGGGTCGCGAACCAGGCCGGGCCGGCTTCTGGTCCGAGGGCGGTCTCCGCCGGTGCGCACTGGGCCGGTGCGGCCACGGTGCGGGGCGGGCAAGGACATGGCTCAAGTCTGGCGCGTGGCTCTGGAGCCGCCCATGCGGCCTCACCCTGAACCCACCCCCACTTGCAGTCCTGCCGGACCGTGCGCAGCCAGGCGGATTCGGATCGGGTGGCAGACGTGGGAGTCTTGATTGGTGAGCCCGGACAATCGGAGAACTCGGCGGGGGAGGTGGCACGGTGACGAGCAGCGATGCCGGCACAGGCAGCGGTCGCGGCCCGGCCGGGCAGGTGAGCGGCGCGGGTGGTGGCGCGAGCCCGCTGGATGGCGCGAGCCCGCTGGATGGTGCGAGCCCGGGCGGTGGCGCGAGCCCCGTGGGCCGTCGCCTTCCCGAGCGTCCTGCGTTGGTGCGACGCCACGAGGGACGCTGGCTGGGCGGGGTCTGCACCGGCGTCGCGGTGCACCTGGGCTGGCCGGTCTGGGTCGTGCGTCTGTGCGTCGTCTTCTTGGCAATGGCCGACTATCTCGGCGTCGTCGTCTATGCCGCGCTGTGGGTGCTGCTTCCCGATGAGCCCCCCGCGCCGGAGGCTCCCGGACTGGCCGCTGCCCGGCATGCCGATATGCGGCGCACCCCACGGGCGAGAAGTGCCCAGGCGACGGTGAGCGTCGTTGCCGTCGTGGCGCTGTGCGTCGGCCTCATGCTGGCGGGCAGGCAGATCGGCTTCGGCCCCGGCAACGCCTTCTTCTGGCCGATCGCTCTGGCCGCGGTGGGCGTGGCCTTGGTCTGGCGTCAGGCGGACACACCCGCCGAGCGTGACGAGGCGACGCCGCGCTGGCTTGCCCCGCTGGTGAGCGGGGCTCGCTGGGCCTCGGCGCTTCGGATGGCGGCCGGCATGTCGATGGTCGGCGCGGCCGTGTGGTTGGTGGCCTATAGCCAGGTCAGCGGGCCGAACCTGCCCTCGGTGCTGGCAGTCGCGGCGTTGACCCTGGTGGGTTTCTGTGTCGTCGCTGCGCCGTGGATCAACCAGATGCGTACCAGTCTCAACCAGGCCCGCGAGGAGAAGCTGCTCGCCGACGCCCGGGCCGACATGGCGGCGCACCTGCATGACTCCGTGCTGCAGACCCTGGCGCTCATCCAGCGCCAGGCCGACGACCCCAAGGCGGTCGCCAGCCTCGCGCGCCGCCAGGAACGGGAGCTGCGCTCCTGGTTGTATGCCGACAATCCCGGCCCTAAGACCTTCCACGCCGCGCTGGTGGCTGCTGGAAGCGAGGTGGAGGACGAGCGTGGCGTCCCCATCGAGGTGGTCTGCGTGGGGGATGCGCCGGTCACCGACGGCCTGACAGCCACCATCCAGGCTGCCCGGGAGGCCATGACCAATGCCGCGAAGCACTCAGGGGCCAACCGCATCGACGTCTACGCGGAGGTGGACGACGAGCGCGTCGAGGTCTTCGTCCGTGATCGTGGCGCCGGATTCGAGCTCTCGGACATCAAGGACGACCGGATGGGTGTGAAAAGATCGATCGTGGAGCGCATGGAGCGGCACGGTGGTTCTGCCCGGGTGCGCACGGCGCCCGGCGAGGGTACCGAAGTGAGATTGGAGATGCCGCGATGAGCGATGTTCCGCAACCGCTGGTAGAAACCGGCGGCGAAGACCACGAGGGCCCTTGGCGGGTAGTCCTCGTCGATGACCATGCGATCTTCCGGGCTGGGGTGCGCCACGAGCTGACCAGCGCCTCCCCCGAGCTGGTCGACGTGGTCGGTGAGGGCGAGGACGTCGCGAGCTCTGTCGCCGTGATCCTCCAGGCCAGGCCCGATGTCGTCCTGCTCGACGTGCATCTGCCCGGCGGCGGGGGAGCCGAGGTGGTCTCCCAGGTGCATCGCAGCGCGCCGGAGGTCACCTTCCTCGCGCTGTCGGTCTCCGATGCCGCCGAGGACGTCATCGGCGTCATCCGGGCCGGGGCCCGCGGCTATGTCACCAAGTCGATCAGCACCCCCGAACTGGTGGAGGCCATCGACCGGGTGGCGACCGGAGATGCGGTGTTCAGCCCGCGGCTGGCGGGTTTCGTGCTCGATGCGTTCAGCGGATCCATCTCGGTGGAGTCGGTGGACGAGGATCTCGACCGGCTCAGCCAGCGCGAACGTGAGGTCATGAAGCTCATTGCGCGCGGCTACACCTACAAGGAGGTGGCCCGTGAGCTGTTCATCTCGATCAAGACGGTCGAGACCCACGTGTCCAGCGTGCTGCGCAAGCTGCAGCTGTCGAACCGTCACGAGCTCACCAAATGGGCCACTGACCGCAAGCTGGTCTGAGGGCGGACCGGCTCAGAACAGCGGGCGCCACGGTGCGAGCAGGATCTCGGTGGCCTTCGCGAGAAGGCTTCGGCTCTCCCAGTGCTCCAGCTCGAGCTCGGTGCAGTTGGATTGGTCGGTGAGGAAGAGCCTTTCCAGCACGGCGGCCACCTCATGGCTGCGGATCTCGGCGTTCACCTCGTAATTGCCCAGCAGGCTGAGCCGGTCGAGATTTGCCGTTCCGATGGTCGACCACACCCCGTCGATGGTGGCCGTCTTGGCATGCACCATGGCACCGCGGAACAGGTACAGGTGGATGCCGTCGCGCAGCATGCCCGAGTAGAAGCCACGCGAGAGCCAGTCGGCGACCACATGGTTCGACTCGGCCGGCACGATGATCCGCACGTCGACCCCCCGGTCGACGGCCCTGCCGAGGGCTGTCCGGAAGTCCTCGTCGGGAATGAGATATGCCGTCGTCAACCAGATATTGCGCTCGGCACGGTCGATGGCTTCCAGATACATATTGCGGATCGGGTAGACGGCCCAGCGAGGGGTATTGCGCTGGATGGCGATCTGGCCCTGCCAGTTGCGGTTCTTCACGGCAGGCAGCTCGGGCTTGGTCGACGGCTTCCAGCTGGGAAGGTTGGGCAGCAGGTGGGCCGGACGCAGATTCCAATAGGCGACGAAGGCGTTCTCCAGCTCCGCCACGGTCGGCCCGATGACCCGGGCATGGGTGTCGCGCCAGTCGTGCGAGTAGCGCGCGCCGATATTGAAACCGCCCACGAAGGCGACCCGTGAGTCCACGACGAGGAGTTTGCGGTGGTCACGCCCGGTGTTCCGCAGCCGCCAGAAGGCCGCCGACTGGAAGAGCGGATGGCGCTTGACGTGGACGGTGTCGGGCATCCGGAAGAACCGCGGATCGACCACCAGGTTGGCGAAGACGTCGTAGACCACATGGACATCGACCCCGCGCTCGGCTGCTGCGATGAGCGCATCCTTGAACCGCTGTCCCACCGGGTCGGCCTTCCAGATGAAGGTCTCGAAGTAGACGCTGTGCTGGGCCGACTCGATGGCCTCGATCATGTCGTCGAACAGCGGCGCCCCATAGCCGTAGACCGACAGCTGGTCGTCACCGGCGTGTGCCTCCATCGTCTCGCTGAGAGGGAACTCCGGGGGATTGGCCCGCTGCTTGCGCACGGCATCGACCGCCATAAGCGTGCCGGCGGCAGCGCACTGGGCTCCGAACAGACCCAGTGCGGCGTTCCGGATGATGCGGCGGGATCGGGGTGTGACAGGCATGGACACACAGTACTGGCGCCGAACTGGCATGCCCTTCACCCGGTCGCGGTGAGCGGCGAGCAATCGGGCCAGCGCCGGCCAGGTCTTGGGCGGCGAGTGCTCGGGGGACGAGGGGAGCCGGCGCGCCTAGTCTTGAGGGGCCATGACTGAACCCACCAATGCTGATCCCTTCGCCGAGTTCGGCAGGCGACTCGACTGCCTCGAGCCTGGCGATGCCGCTACCGGAGGGCCTGCTCCTTGCCTGGACGCACGGGCCCAACAGCTCCTGGAGGGGCTCAACCCGCCGCAGCGCGAGGCCGTCGTCCACGAGGGCGGGCCCGTGCTCGTGGTGGCCGGTGCCGGTTCGGGCAAGACGCGGGTGCTCACCCGCCGGATCGGCTGGCTCATCGAGCACCGCGGCGTCGTGCCCGGGTCGATTCTCGCCATCACCTTCACGAACAAGGCCGCCGCCGAGATGCGCAGCCGGGTGGCCTCGCTGGTCGGGCGGCCGGCGAGGGCCATGTGGGTGTCCACCTTCCATTCGGCGTGCGTGCGCATCCTGCGTTCCGAGCTGGGACAGGCCCCCGAGATCGGGCTGCGTCGCAGCTTCTCGATCTACGACGACACCGACACCAAACGGCTCATGAGCATGGTGCTGCGCGACCAGAATCTCGATACGAAACGCTTCGCGCCACGCGCCCTCGTCAACTGGGTCAGCAATGCCAAGAACGAGCTGCTGACCCCTGCCATGACTCTGGAGCGCGCCGAGAGCGGCAACGACCAGCTCCACGCGGCGGCCTATGCGGAGTACCAGCGCCGGCTCGTGGCCGCCAATGCCGTGGACTTCGACGACCTCATCATGGTGACGGTCACCCTGCTGGCCAGCCATCCCGAGATCCGCGAGGAATACCGTCGGCGCTTCCGCCATGTGCTCGTCGACGAGTACCAGGACACCAACCACGCCCAGTACATGCTCGTCCGCGAGCTGTGCGCTCCGGCGGCGGGCGGCGGGTCGGGCCCGCAGATCGGCGCCCCCGAGCTCATGGTGGTGGGCGATTCCGACCAGTCGATCTACGCCTTCCGTGGCGCCGATGTGGGCAACATCCTTGACTTCGAGAAGGACTTCCCTGGGGCCCGCACGATTCTGCTGGAACAGAACTACCGGTCCACTCAGACCATCCTCTCGACGGCCAATGCGGTCATCCAGCACAACTCCGGGCGTCCGGCGAAACGACTGTGGAGCGATGCTGGGGACGGCGAGGCGGTCATCGGCTACACGGCCGACTCCGAGCACGACGAGGCGCGCTGGGTCGCCGAGCAGATCGATGCACTGCACGACCAGGGCAAATCCGACTATCGCGATATCGCCGTCTTCTATCGCACCAACGCCCAGTCGCGGGCGCTGGAGGAGGTCTTCATCAGGCTCGGCCTGCCCTACCGGGTGGTCGGCGGGGTGCGCTTCTACGAACGTCGCGAGATCCGCGACGCGCTGGGCTATCTGCGGGCGCTCGCCAACCCGGCCGACGACGTCTCGGTGCGCAGGGTCCTCAACGTTCCCAAACGTGGCATCGGGGCCCGGGCCGAGGCGGCGCTCGAGCTCTTCGCTGCCAGTGAGCAGATCACCTTCGGCCAGGCCATCGAACGCGTCGAGGAGATACCGGGGCTCGCCACTCGCTCCCGCAACCAGGTGGCTTCCTTCGGTGCGCTCATGGCCGGCCTTCGCGGACTCGTGGAATCCGGGGCGCCCGCCGATGATGTGCTCGCTGCCGTGCTCAAGGATTCCGGGCTTGTCGACGAGCTCAAGGCCTCCACCGATCCCCAGGACGAGACGCGCGTGGAGAACCTCGTCGAGCTGCTCGCGGTGGCCCAGGAGTTCGTGGCCCAGGCGCACACCCTCGATCTCGATGCTGGGCTGCGGGCCGACACCGGATCCAACGCCGATCCGGGCGAACTGGCCGACGAGCTGGTCGGCGCGATGCCCGAAGCAGACGACTCGCTGGGTGCCTTCCTCGAGCGCATCGCCCTGGTTGCCGACTCCGACCAGATCCCCGATGCCGAGCCGGGCTCCTCGGGGGTCGTCACTCTCATGACACTGCACACCGCGAAAGGCCTGGAGTTCGACACGGTCTTCCTCACCGGGATGGAGGACGGCGTCTTTCCCCACGCTCGAGCCCTGGCCGAGACGGGCGAACTCGCCGAGGAACGCCGGCTGGCCTATGTGGGCGTCACCCGCGCCCGGCGCAGGCTGTTCGTCACCCGGGCGCTGGTCCGCTCGATGTGGGGCAAGCCGCAGGCCAATCCCCCCAGCCGTTTCCTGGAGGAGATCCCACAGGAGCTCATCGACTGGCGCCGTACCGCGGGCCGGATTGCCGGTTGGCAGACCACCGCCTCGGCCCGGCTCGCCGACTCGAGGCGTTCCCTGGAGCCCTCGGGCCCGGTCTTCGGCACCGGCCGCGGCCAGGTGCCCGGCGGACGCACGATCCCCAGCCTGGACGCCGGCGACCGCGTCATGCATCCCTCCTTCGGCCTTGGCACGGTGGTGTCCACCAAGGGCTCGGGGGACAGCGCCCAGGCCGACGTGGACTTCGGCTCGGGCGGGATCAAGCGGCTCGCCCTGCGATTCGCGCCGCTGGAGAAGCTCTAGGCCCACCGCCCGCCGGCGAAGGCAGCGGTGCGGCCACGGCGGGGCGGCTCCCGGGCTCACATGGCCAGGTACTCGCGGATGTAGAGCGCCAGGAGCAGGTTGAATTTCTCGGTGGCGAGATCGAGCGTCACACCGAGGATCTCCTTGATGCGCCGCATCCGGTAGACCACGGTGTTGCGATGGGCCGGCAATCGCTCGGCGGTCAACCGCACGCTTCCGTCCGCGAGGAGGAAAACCTGGAGAGTGCGCACAAGATCGGATTCGTGTGCCTCGTCGTAGGCGATCAGCGGGCCGAGATAGCTGGCGCACAGATCTTCCAGCATTCGTGAGTCCGAGACGCAGAAGAGCAGCTGGAGGGCGCCCAGCTCGGCGAAGCTGACATAGGGACGCTGCCACAGGTCGGCCACCGACAGCGAGAACAGGGCGCGCCGGAAGGCACTGCCCAGCTCGCTGAGATCGGGGATGGTCGCGCTCATGCCTACTGAGGTGCTGCTGTGGCGGCACAGCAGGGCGGAGATCTCCGACTCGCTGGTGCCCGGCGCCTCGGCCCCATGGACGAGGACGTGGAGGTTGTCGTGCCGGAAGATGTGGTACCGCACGCCAGTGCGGTTCAGGGCGGACCGTATCGGCGTGAGATCGACAAGGTTGTGGATGACGGCTACTCGATAGGGGGCGTGGGTGGGGAAACCGAACTGGTGCAGGCCGTGCAGCACGCTGGTGGGCACCGGTTGCTGGTAGATCGCGGCCTCGAATGCAGCGTCGAGACCACCCTCGCGGTGGCGGGCGTCGAGCAGGGCCACCGAGATCTCCTGCATGATGTCGACGAGGTGAATCTCCCAGGGCATCACGAACAGCGGGAACTCGGTGGTGTCGCAGCGAGCCAGCAGTTCGGCGCTGAGCTGGCTGCGGTCCAGATAGGGCCCGAGATTGACGAGAAGCGCGGCGCAGCCGTGCTCGATGAGTGCCCCGACGAACTCGTCCACAGTTGTGCCGTCCTTGGTGAACAGGCCTGTGGTGATGACGAACTCACCACCGCGCAGAAACTCGACATTGCGCAAGTCCTCGCCGAGATAGACCCACGACACGGAATTGGCAAGGCCCGATGCTCCGGCGCACAGCTCGAGAGAAAAACGGCCGGCGGTGAGACGGTGCAGCATCTCGACCGAGGTCTCGGTCCGGAAGCCGCCCATCGTTCACCCTTCCCGAGTTCGCCAGCCACCGGCTCATGTGCCAGCAGGTTGTGCTCACAGCACAAACGATTGCCCCATCCTTGTGCCGACCGGACCTGTCGGGGAACCAGCCGGCGCGCCGAGACTGTAGATCGGGACACCGGCATTGAGGTGTCCTGGGATGACGACTTCAGGAGTAGAGACGATGCTCAGCACAGCACTTCCAGCCATTGTCACACCGACGCTGCCCGGACCGCACGCCGCCGCGATCATCGCCCGCCGCGCCGATGTGGTCCCGAGCGCGGTCCGCTGCGGCTATCCAGTGGTCATCGAGCGCGGAGCGGGAGCCATGGTCGAGGACGTGGACGGCAATCGCTTCCTCGATTGGGTCGGCGGCGTCGGGGTGCTCAATGTCGGATACTCCCACCCCGAGGTGGTTGCTGCGGTGAAGCAGCAGGCCGACCGCTACTTCCATGCGATGTCGAACATCATCACCCACGAGGGATTCGTGGATCTGGCCGAGCAACTCGCGCGACGCGCCCCGGTCCGAGGCGACAAGCGGCGCACATTCTTCGCCAACAGCGGTGCGGAGGCCGACGAGAACGCCGTGAAGATGGCCAAGGCGTTCACGGGTCGCCCCAACATCGTCGTGTTCTCGGGGGCCTTCCACGGACGCACCCTGCTCACCATGGCAATGACCGCCAAGAAGGCCTATTCGGTGGGCATGGGGCCCTTCCCCGACGGTGTCTGCCGGGCTGACTTCCCCGATCTCTACCGCGCCCCCGGGGCACTGAGCGGACAGCAGGCCATCGACTACTACCTTCGGCGTCTCGAAGAGGTCTTCGAGCAGGCGTCTCCCGCCAGCAGCGTCGCTGCCGTCGTCGTCGAGCCTGTGCAGGGGGAGGGCGGGTTCATCCCGGCGCCGATCTCCTGGGTGCAGGCGCTGCGCCGCATCTGTGATGAGCACCAGATCCTCCTCGTCGCCGACGAGGTGCAGTGCGGCTACGGGCGCACCGGGCGGTTGTTCGCGACCGAGTACTGGCGCGAGGCCGGGGCTGCCCCCGACATCGTGACCAGCGCCAAGTCCATTGCCGCCGGCATCCCGCTCAGCGCCGTGGTGGCCCGTGAGGAGATCATGGAATCGGTGCCCGGTGGCGTGATCGGCGGCACCTACAACGGCAACCCGCTCGCCTGCGCGGCGGGGCTCAAGGTGCTGGAGATCATGGATCGCGACAGGCTGCCCGAGCGCGCCGTGCAGATCGGTCAGAAGGTCGGCGCCCGGTACCGGCAGATGGCCGACCGCTTCGAGGCGATCGGTGACATCCGGGGCCTGGGCGCCATGATCGGCCTCGAGTTCGTCAAGGATCGTGCGAGCAAGGAGCCCGATGCCGAGCTCGTCTCGGCGCTCGTGAGGGATTGCGCGGCCCACGGGCTCCTCGTCGAGAGCGCGGGGACCCACGGCAACGTGCTGCGCTTCCTGGCACCGCTGGTGATCACCGATGCTCAGCTCGACGCCGGCCTGGACATCCTCGAGGCCGCCCTGGGGCGGTGCACTGCCACGAGCGCGGCGGACGGCCCGCGGGGCGCCGCGGCCTGAACCATACGGCCCGAACCATACGGCCCGAACCATATGACCGAAACCATATGGGCGGCCGCACGGCCGGGCCGAAAACCCCAGACGAAGGAGGCACGCGATGCCCACCACCGACGCCACACAGCTGGCAAGCCCCACAGCCCCTCCCGAGCCCGCAGGGCGGCTGCACCGGCAGCTGCGCCTGCACTCGGTGCTGGCTTTCGGCTTGGCCTATCTGGCACCCATCATCGTCTTGGGAACTTTCGGGGTGATCTCGGAGAAGTCCCATGGCGGCACCTCGGGCTCCTATCTCATCGCGCTCATTGCCATGCTGCTCACCGCTGCGAGCTACGGCCGGCTCGCCCGGGAGATCCCGGTCGCCGGCTCCGCCTACAGCTACGTTCGCCGGATGGTGAGCAATCACCTCGGCTTCCTCGTGGGTTGGGCCTCGATGCTCGACTACGTGTTCATACCAATGGTCATCTGGCTCATCGGAGCCTCATATCTCAATGCGCAGTTCCCCACGATCCCGAACTGGGTGTGGATCGTGGGCTTCATCGTGGTGACGAGCGCCCTCAATATCTTCGGCATCAAGGTCGCCGACCGCGCGAATCTCATCCTGTTGGCGACTGAGGTGCTTGTCATCGCGCTGTTCACCGTGCTGGCGGGATACACCGTCACCCATCACGGCCAGTCCCTGATCAGCCTGCGCCCGTTCATCGGCGAGCCGGCCAGCCTCTCGGCACTCACGGCGGGAGCGGCCACCGCCGCCTACTCGTTCCTGGGCTTCGACGCCGTGACGACCCTGGCGGAGGAGACGGTGGATTCCGACCGGACCATTCCCCGGGCCATCATGCTCACCGCGCTGATCGGCGGCGGGATCTTCGTGGTTTCCACCTACTTCACCGAGCTGGTCCATCCGCTGGTCCATGTGATCGATATCGACTCGGCTGCCTTCGACATCGCCAAGGGGATCGGGGGAGCCTTCTGCTCGGCGGTCTTCCTGGTGGGGCTCGTGGTCGGTCAGTTCGCCTCGGGCATTGCGGCGCAGGCCTCGGCATCGCGCCTCATGTACGCCATGGGGCGAGACGGTGTCCTGCCCAAGCGATTCTTCGGGGCCCTCACCCGACGCGCCGCGACACCCCGCAATGCGATTCTCGTGGTGGCCGCCGTGGGTTTCATCGGATGCTTCCTCGATGTGAGCACCTCGACGTCATTCATCAACTTCGGCGCATTCATCGCCTTCGCGATGGTCAACGTCTCCGCCATCGCCTTGAGCCGCGCACAGCGTGCCCGCGGCGTCACGGTGAGGGTGCTCCCCGGCTATCTCCTCCCGGCCCTCGGCGCGCTGGTCGTCGTCCTTCTGCTCACCCAGCTCGACGCCGCGGCGCTCATCGTCGGCGGCTGCTGGCTGGCACTGGGAGTTGTCGTGTTGACCTATCTGACCCGCGGTTTCCGCCGGCCTCCGCCACAGATGGATGCCGGGGCATGAGCGCGCCCACGCAACCGCGCGAGACGCATCGCCCATTCCAAGTGCTCGCCGTCCAGGCCACCCCGCTGCCGCTGTCGGCTCCCCCAGAGCATTTCGAACGGCATTGTCGTGACCTGCTGGACGCCCACCCGCAGACTCAGATGATGGTCTGGCCCGAGATGCACCTGTGTGCGGACGGGCAACCGGACCTCGCCCGCCCCGAGGTCCTGCGGGCCGCGGCCCAGCCCCTCGACGGACCGCTCGTCGCCCGGCTGGGACGGCTGGCCCGTGAGCTGGGGGTGTGGCTGGTGCCGGGCAGCCTGTGCGAGCTGGGACCCGGCGGGGAGCTGTTCAATACAGCCGTCGTCCTCGGACCGCGCGGTGATCTCGTCGCCAGCTACCGCAAGATCTTCCCCTGGCGTCCCGAGGAGCCCTATACGCCGGGCGGCGAGTTCTGCGTGTTCGACATCGAGGGGGTGGGCAGGTTCGGGCTGACCATCTGCTTCGACTCATGGTTTCCCGAGGTTGCCCGCAATCTCGCCTGGCTCGGTGCGCAGACCATCCTCAACCTCGTGAAGACGACCACTCCCGACCGCGAGCAGGAGATGGTGTTGGCGCGCGCCCACGCGATCACCCAGCAGATCAATGTCGTCACGCTCAACGCAGCCTCGCCTCCCGGAGTAGGCCGCTCGGCGGCCTTCGGCCCCCAGGGCGAGGTGCTCGCGCAGCTGGGCGGGTGCGAACCAGGGGTCCTCGAGGTGCCCATCGACCATGACGAGGTGCACCGGGTGCGCCGCGAGGGCACGGCGGGTGTGACCAGGCCATGGGCCTTCTTCCGCGAGGACGACGCCCCGCTGCAGCTGCCTGCCTACCGCGGATCCATCGATCCACGGGCCTGGAGCCGTGACTGAGCCGCAATCCCGACAGCTCGCAATGCCCGTTTGGCTGGGCTGAAGGCCGGGTACCGGCTATCGTCGGAGGGGAGTTCATCAGGCATCTGGTGCTCCCGAAGTCGGGGGTCCCAGACCTCATCGGTGCTGGCCGGGCAGTGTGGATCGGCCGATCCGAGGACCGCAGGCCCGGGACGACGACGCTGACCCGGCTGCACCCGGCTCCGGCCGGGCACAAGTGAATCCCATCCCGCCATCCGGTGCCGTCCGTCGGTGCCGAGTGAAGAGAGCACAGTGGACCTTTACGAGTACCAGGCCCAGGAGTTGTTTTCGGCCCATCACATCGCGGTGCCGCGCGGCATCCTCGCCCGCACTCCCGCACAGGCGCGCCAGGCAGCCGTATCGCTCGGCAGTCCGGTGGTCGTCGTTAAGGCGCAGGTGAAAGCGGGAGGGCGCGGCAAGGCCGGTGGCATCGCTGTGTGTCACAGCGCTCAGGAATGCGAGGCCGCCGCCGAGCGCATCCTCACGATGACGATCAAGGGCCATGTGGTGCGTGCCGTGCTCGTGGTCGAGGGCATCGACATCGCCGCCGAGTACTACTTCTCGCTGCTCGTCGATCGGGCCGAACGGCGCTGGCTGGCGCTGTGCTCGGCCGAGGGCGGGGTCGACATCGAGACGCTCGCTCGCGAGCGCTCCGAGGCACTGGCCAGGGTGCCAGTCAGCCCCCGATCCGGCCTGGACGCGAAGACAGCGGCCCGCCTCGTTCGGCAGGCAGGCTTCGCCGACGAGCTTCGCGAAGAGCTCGTGGCGACGCTGGTGAAGCTGGGCGAGGTGTTCGTCGCCGAGGATGCCCTGCTGGTCGAGGTGAACCCGCTCGTCCTCACCAGATCGGGGCAGATCCTGGCCGCCGACGCGAAGGTGAGTCTCGACGACAACGCGCTGTTCCGCCACCGCAGCAACACCGTCCACCGCGACGACACGGGCGTCCACGAGCTGGAGCTGCGGGCGGCGCAGCGCGGGCTCAACTATGTGCGCCTCGGCGGTGAGGTGGGAATCATCGGCAACGGCGCGGGACTCGTGATGAGCACCCTCGATGTGGTGGCCCGCGCGGGTGAGGACCTGCCCGGCAGTCCACGCCCCGCGAACTTCCTGGACATCGGCGGCGGAGCATCGGCCCAGGTGATGGCCGACGCCCTGGACATCGTGCTCTCGGATCCCCAGGTGTGCTCGGTCTTCGTGAACATCTTCGGCGGCATCACCGCGTGCGACGAGGTGGCCCACGGCATCGTCCGGGCGGTCGAGCTCGTCGGGAAGCTGCCGGTCCCCGTGGTGGTACGCCTCGATGGCAACAATGTCGAGCAGGGCCGGGAGATCCTGCGCGAAGCTGCCGATCCTGCGATCACGCTGGTCGAGACCATGGACGATGCGGCTCGCCGGGCAGCCGAGCTGGCGGTCCACGAGCCCGACACGGGCTGGTCGCCAGACGCGCCCGCCGGCGCGAGCCAGTCACCAGACGCGCCCGCCGGCGCGAGCCAGTCACAAGACGCGCCCGCCGGCGCGAGGGAGCGCTGAACGATGACCATCTGGCTCAACGAGGACTCTCGCATCATCGTCCAAGGCATCACCGGCTCGGAGGGCACCAAGCACACCCGCCTCATGGCCGCGGCCGGTTCCCCTGTGCTCGGTGGTGTCACGCCCGGCAAGGGGGGCCATCGCCTCCCGGTGCCCGGCCGCGAGCTGCCGGTCTTCGACACCGTGCGCGAGGCCGTCGAGGCAGTGGGGGCGAATACCTCGGTCGTCTTCGTCCCGCCGGCGCGCACCTACCAGGCGGTCATGGAAGCCGTGGGCGCCGGAATCGGCCTGGTGGTGTGCGTGACCGAGGGCGTGCCCGTGCAGGACAGCTCGCGCTTCGTCGAGGCCGCCCTGGACGCCGGCACTCGCCTCATCGGACCTAACTGCCCGGGCATCATCTCGCCCTCTGTGGCGAACGCCGGCATCATCCCGGCGAACATCATCGGGCCGGGACGCATCGGCCTGGTCTCCAAGTCGGGGACGCTGACCTACCAGCTCATGAAGGAGCTCAGCGACCTTGGCATGAGCACGGCCGTCGGCATCGGGGGAGATCCGGTGGTCGGCACGACCCACATCGAGGCCCTCGCCGCCTTCGAGGCCGATCCGCAAACCGAGGCGATCGTGCTCATCGGCGAAATCGGCGGCGATGCCGAGGAACGCGCCGCAGCCTTCATCGCCGATCATGTGAGCAAGCCGGTGGTCGGCTACGTCGCCGGTTTCACCGCACCCGAGGGACGCACGATGGGCCATGCCGGCGCGATCGTCTCGGGAAGCTCGGGCACAGCCCGGGCCAAGAAGGCCGCACTGGAGGCCGCAGGCGTCCGGGTGGGACGTACTCCGAGCGAGACCGCACGGCTCATGCGTGAGGTGGTGCAGTCCCTGCCCGAGCAGGTCAGCTGAGCGGCGCGAAGACCGGCCGTGGCCACTCCGGTATCGTCGAAGCGATGTCGGGACGGAGGTGGCCATGAGGACGCGCGGATCCGCAGAACCGCAGACCGCCGCACGCACCCGGATGCGCGGGCCGGGCCAGGGTGTGCGCTGGCCCCGGCGGTCCGGCAGTGGCAAGACCCACCGTCGTGGGCTGAGCTGGATGGCGGCTGTGCCGTGGAGGCTGGCATGCGTGCTCGCCGCCTTCGGCACCGCAGCTGCGGGCATCCTCGTGGTGCTGGCCTATAGCTCGCTGGCCTGGCTCGGCTCCGGTGCGCCTGGGGGCTTCGAACAGGTCGTGGCCTTCTCGATCCATGCCTGGCTGCTCGCCAACGGCGTGCCCTTCGTGCTGGACGGGGTCGCGGTCACGCTCGTGCCCCTGGGCTTCACCGCGATCATCGTCGTCATGGTGTGCTCGCTGAGCGCTGCCATAGCGAGGGGTCCGCTCCGCTCCTCGCGAGCCCAGCCGTTCGCCGATCGGGCAGGGCTCTCGGCGAACATCCGCACAACGGCGCCCGGCGCGCTGGCCATGCGGGTGGGGATGTGGTTCTCGATGAGTTACGTGCTCGTGCTCGTGATCGCTGTCAACCTGCTCGGCCAGCCGCGCAATACCGGAAGCGCGATCGTCGGGGGGCTCATCGTCGGTGGGCTGTTCGCCCTGATCGGTGCCGGACGAGCCCTGGGCTGGCGTGTCATCGGCCTGAGCCACGCAGGCTGGATCTCGGGCCTGGCCGCAGGCATCGCGGTGGCGCTCGCTGCCTTCCTTCTCGTCAGCTCCGTGGTCTTCGGTGCTGCCGTGATCGCCGGGCGCCAGCGGATCATCTGGGCCCATGAGGAACTCGTGCCCGGAGCCCTCGGCTCCGTGTTGTTCTCGCTCGGCCAAGCCATGTGGGTGCCCAATGCGGTGCTGTGGACCGGGTCATGGCTGCTCGGCGCCGGGTTCACGGTGGGCACCACGGCGCTCTACAGCCCGGTACACACCCAGCCCGGCATCGTCCCGGCGATCCCGCTGTTCGGCGCGCTGCCCGAAACCTCGGGTGGCTCCCCGTGGGGCCTGCTGTGGCTGCTGTCCGGCGCAGCATGCGCAGCGATCGGTGGTGTGGTGGCGGTGCGCGTCCGCCGCGACGAGGCCTCCCGGCGGACGCGCGCCACACCGCTGCGCGCAGACACGGCCGCGCTGGTCGGTCTTGTCGTGGGGCTTGGCACCGGCCTGGCGTACTGCCTCCTGGAGCTCCTGGCCCGGGGCAGCCTCGGTGCGACACAGCTGGTCGGCCTGGGGGCGCGGCTCCCGATGCTTGTGGTCCTGGCGCCCACCGTGTTCGGCGCATCGGCAATGGTGGGTGGCTGGCTGGCCGTCGTACTGAGGCCTCTCCGAGGCGACGCGGCCGATCGGGCAGCCCGCGCGCCCACCGCCGCAGGGGGCAGGCGCCGTACCCGCACCAGACCCGGCACCAGCGGGGCGTCCCGGTCCTGACCCGGGCGGAGGCTAGACTGCCGACGTGAACTACCGCGTCGTCGTCCTGGTTTCCGGCGCCGGCACACTGCTCCAGGCCCTGCTCGATGCGGAACGGGACGGCCGGCTGCAGGCCAGCGTGGTGGCGGTCGGCTCCGAGATGCCTGACTGCGCAGGTCTTGAGCGTGCCCGAACGGCGGGGGTGCCCACGTTCTGTGTGCCCATGCCGGTCCTCCTGGCGCGTGACAGTGCGGCGCGTGCCGCCTGGGACGAGCAGTTCGCCCGGGCCGTCGAGCGCTACGATCCCGATCTCATCGTGCTGGCCGGCTTCATGAAGCTGCTCGGGCAGCCCTTCATGAGCGGATTCCGTGGTCGCATCATCAACAGCCACCCGGCACTGCTGCCAGCCTTTCCCGGCGCCCACGCGGTCCGCGACGCCTTGGCCGCGGGTGCCAAGAGCACCGGCGCCACCATCTTCTGGGTCGACGACGGGGTCGACTCCGGCGCCATCATTGCGCAGCACGAGGTCCCGATCGTCGCCGACGACGACGAGGCGACGCTGCACGAACGTATCAAGGTGGCCGAACGTGACATGCTCGTGCACACAGTGAACGACCTGGCAGCCAACCGTGGAAAGGTGATCGATGTCTGAATCCACCCGCAAGCCCATTGCACGGGCCCTGGTGAGCGTCTACGACAAGACAGGGCTCGAGGAGCTCGGGAGGGCCCTGGCGGACGCGGGTGTCGAGATCGTCTCCACCGGCTCCACCGCGAAGCGGCTGGCAGCCGCCGGCGTGGCGGTGACGCCGGTGGAGCAGCTCACCGGCTTTCCTGAATGCCTTGATGGCCGGGTGAAGACCCTGCATCCGGCAATCCACGCCGGGCTGCTCGCCGATCTGCGTCTCGACACCCACCGCAAGCAGCTCGACGAGCTCGGCATCAAGCCCTTCGATCTGGTCATCAGCAATCTCTACCCGTTCACCGAAACGGTTGCCTCCGGTGCCGAATTCGATGCCTGCATCGAGCAGATCGACATCGGCGGACCCTCCATGGTGCGCGCCGCGGCGAAGAACCACCCCTCGGTGGCAATCGTCACGAGCACCGCTCAGTACGCACTGGTGGAGGAGGCCCTCTCGAAGGGCGGCTTCACCCTGGAGCAGCGCCGTACCCTGGCCGCCCAGGCCTTTGCGCACACGGCTGCCTACGACGCGGCAGTGGCCAGCTGGCTCGCCGAGCAGACCACCTCCGAGGGTCTTCCGCAATTCGCCGGACTGGCTGCGCACAAGGTCAGCGACCTGCGCTACGGCGAGAACTCCCACCAGCGTGCGGCGGTCTACGCCCTCGAGGGCGCCGCACCGGGCCTGGTGGGCGCCCAGCTGCTCAACGGCAAGGCCATGAGCTACAACAACTACACCGACACCGATGCAGCCCGCCGGGCCGCCTACGACTACGAGCGCCCGGCAGTGGCCGTCATCAAGCACGCCAATCCCTGCGGTATCGCGGTGGGTGCCGACATCGCCGAGGCGCACCGCAAGGCCCATGCCTGCGACCCTCTGTCGGCCTATGGCGGCGTGATCGCCGCCAACCGCCCGGTCAGCCTCGAGATGGCACAGCAGGTCAAGCCGATCTTCACCGAGGTGATCGTGGCCCCCGGCTACGATCCGGATGCTCTCGAACTGCTGCGCACCAAGAAGAATCTGCGCATCCTGCTCGCCGAGGACTACCGCTTCGAGCCTTCCATGTGGCGTGAGATCTCCGGGGGGCTGCTCGTCAGCGATCCTGACCGACTCGACGCTCCTGGCGACGATCCCGCCAACTGGGTGCTGCAGGCGGGCCCCGCCGCCGACGAGGCGACACTGGCCGATCTGCGCTTCGCCTGGACAGCGTGTCGCTCTGTCAAGTCCAATGCCATCCTGCTCGCCCACGACGGCGCCTCCGTGGGGGTCGGGATGGGTCAGGTCAACCGGGTCGATTCCTGCCGGCTGGCCGTCGACCGGGCCGGTGACCGGGCCAAGGGTTCGGTTGCTGCCTCCGACGCCTACTTCCCCTTCTCCGACGGCCCGCAGATCCTCATGGACGCCGGGGTTCGAGCCATTGTCGAACCCGGCGGCTCGATCCGCGACGAGCAGACCATCGCGGCCGCCACCCAGGCCGGTGTCACTCTGTACTTCACCGGCAACCGCCACTTCTTCCACTGATCAGCGTTCGAGGAGCCTCCATGACCGCAGTGAAACTGGACGGCAAAGCCGCTGCCGCGCAGATCAAGTCCGAACTCAAGGCCCGCGTCGACGCGCTCAAGGAACATGGCGTGGCGCCGGGACTGGGCACCATCCTCATCGGTGACGACCCGGCGAGCCACATCTATGTCGACGGCAAGCACCGCGACTGTGCGCAGGTGGGCATCGAATCGTTCCGTGCCGATCTGCCCGCCGACGCCAACCGCGAGCAGGTGGAGCGGGCGATCCGGGTGTTCAACGATTCGGCGATGTGCACCGGCTACATCGTGCAGCTTCCGCTGCCCCCGCAGATCGACCAGAACTGGGTGCTGGAACTCGTCGATCCCGACAAGGACGCCGACGGCATCACCCCTGACAGCCTCGGCAAGCTCGTGCTCGGCCAGCCCGGGCCGAAGCCCTGCACGCCCCGAGGCATCGTCGAGCTGCTCACCCGCAATGGGATCTCACTCGACGGTGCTCGGGTGTGCGTCATCGGACGCGGAATCACGGTGGGGCGTCCGCTTGCGCTGCTGCTCTCGGCCCGCAATGTCAATGCGACGGTCACTCAGTGCCACACCGGCACCCGCGACCTGGCTGCCGAGACGCGCCGCGCCGACATCGTCATCGGTGCCGCCGGGTGCCCGGGCCTGGTCACCGCAGACATGCTCAAGCCCGGTGCGGTGGTCGTCGACGTGGGCGTCACGAGAGTCGACGACAAGCCGGTCGGTGACTTCGCCGCCGATGTGTGGGAGGTGGCGGGCTATGTCACGCCGAATCCCGGTGGAGTCGGCCCGATGACGCGCGCCATGCTGCTCGCCAATGTGGTGGACCGCGCCGAGCAGAACGTCGAACAGGTGCAGTGAACGGGCCCGACTCGGCCTCGGGGCGCGAGGGGCGCACTGCTCCCACGCCGCGGCCGCGCTATGCGGCCGCGCAGGATGACCAGGAGGAACCCGACGAGCCTGCCGCGCCGCCCCGCCATGCCGCGCCGGCTCCGGACGATGAGGGTCCGCTGTGGCGGCAGTGGCCCATTCTCATTGCTCTGCTCATCTTCACCGTAGGGGGCGTCGTCGCCGGCACCGGGCACTGGCGCCGGGGCTCGCTGCTCATGGGTGCCGGCGCGGCATTCGCCGGTCTGCTGCGCTGGGTACTGCCCGAGTCCCTCGCTGGCCTGCTCGTGGTGCGCCGCAGATGGTTCGACGTGAGCGTCCTGCTCATCGCCGGCGTCGGGATGTGCGTGCTCTCGATCCTCGTGCCGCCCAAGCAGTAGGGCACATCCACGCAGGGGGCGCGGGGTGTGGCTGCGCCCGGCGCCCCGGCACAGGCAGCGGCACTTGGACCAAGACGCGGCACCCAGGCCAAGACGCGGCACCCAGGCCAAGACGCGGCACCCAGGCCAAGACGCGGCACCCAGGCCAAGACGCGGGGGGCGGGTCACCCAATGGTGACCCGCCCCCCGCGTCGCGCCCCCTGGGGGCACTGTGCTCAGATGAGGCCGAGCTCGCGGACCGCGTTCTGCTCGGTCTGCAATTCGGCAACCGAGGCGGCGATCTTCTGCTTGCCGAAGTCGTTGATCTCCAGGCCCTGGACGATCGAGTAGGAGCCGTTCGCGCAGGTGACCGGGAAGGAGCTGATGAGGCCCTCCGGGACGCCGTAGGAGCCATCGGAGACGACCGACATGGACACCCAGTCGCCGGCGGGGGTGCCCAGCGCCCAGTCGTGCATGGCCTCGACGGTCGCGTTGGCAGCCGAGGCGGCCGACGATGCACCGCGGGCAGCGATGACCGCGCCGCCGCGCTTGGCGACCGTGGGGATGTACTCGTTCTCGTACCAGTCCTGGTCGTTGATCTGCGCGAAGGCATTCTTGCCATCGACCTTGGCGTTGTACAGGTCGGGGTACTGGGTGTTGGAGTGATTGCCCCAGATCGTCATATTCGTCACCGAGCCGACACCGACACCGAGCTTGCTCGCCAGCTGCGACTTCGCGCGATTGTGGTCGAGCCTGGTCAATGCGCTGAAGCGTTCGCGAGGGATGTCCTTCGCGTTGTCCATCGCGATGAGGGCATTGGTGTTGGCCGGATTGCCGGTGACCAGCACCTTCACGTCGCTGGCGGCGACCTTGTTGAGGGCCTTGCCCTGGCCGGTGAAGATCTTTCCGTTGGCGCTGAGCAGATCGCTGCGGTCCATGCCTTCCTTGCGCGGCATGGCGCCCACGAGCATGACGAGATTGGCGCCGTCGAAGACCTTCTCCGGGTCATCGCCGATCTGGACACCGGCAAGGTTCGCAAACGCGCAGTCCTCGAGCTCCATGACGACCCCCTCGAGGCGGGGCAGCGCCGGGGTGATCTCCAGCAGGCGCAACTCGACGGGCGTGTCGCCCAGGAGCGCTCCCGAGGCGATGCGGAACAGCAGGCTGTAACAGATTTGACCGGCGGCGCCAGTAACGGCGACCTTGACAGGTGTAGTGCTCACGAGGTTCTCCTCTTTACCGCGAATGTGTCTCTCACATTACGATGCTCGGCTGTCCTCCGGACGCCGGGTACCCGCCTTGCGCCTGCCCTGCCCGGGGAAACCTGCCCCGTCCGGGGACAGTTGCGCCCTTCCGGCTGGGCATTGGCACGATCGATGTGTCCCAGCGGCCCGGCCTTGCGATCCTGGTGACTGCACATCCATTAGGTTGGGCACAGCAGTCGTCGATGAGAAGGGCATGGGTGCATGGGCAAGATCAAGGTCGCTGGCCAGGTCGTCGAGCTCGACGGCGACGAGATGACACGGGTGATTTGGGGCTTCATCAAGGAGCGGCTCATCCTGCCCTATCTCGATATCGACCTCGACTACTACGACCTGGGCATTGAGAACCGCGACGCGACCGATGACCAGGTGACCGTCGACGCGGCGCACGCCATTCAGCGCACCGGCGTGGGGGTGAAGTGCGCAACGATCACTCCCGACGAGGCACGGGTGGCGGAATTCGGGCTGAAGAAGATGTGGCGCTCGCCCAACGGCACGATCCGCAATATCCTCGGCGGCGTCATCTTCCGCGAGCCCATCGTCATCTCGAACGTGCCTCGGCTGGTACCGGGCTGGACCAAGCCGATCGTCATCGGCCGTCACGCCTTCGGCGACCAGTACCGGGCCACCGATGCGAAGATTCCCGGCGCCGGCACGGTGACGCTCACCTACACCCCGCAGGACGGCTCGGCCCCGATGGAGCTCGAGGTCGTCACGATGCCCGCCGAGGGCGGCGTCGTGATGGGCATGTACAACTTCACCAAGTCCATTGAGGACTTCGCGCGCGCCAGCTTCAACTACGGCCTGCAGCGCGGCTATCCGGTGTACCTGTCCACCAAGAACACGATTCTCAAGGCCTATGACGGCCAGTTCAAGGACATCTTCGCCACGATCTACGAGTCGGAGTACCGCGAACGCTTCGAGGCAGCCGGACTGCACTACGAGCACCGGCTCATCGATGACATGGTCGCCTCGGCCCTGAAATGGGAGGGCGGCTATGTGTGGGCCTGCAAGAACTACGACGGGGACGTGCAGTCCGACATCGTGGCGCAGGGCTTCGGCTCGCTGGGCCTCATGACCTCCGTTCTCATGAGCCCTGACGGAAGGATCATCGAGGCGGAGGCCGCGCACGGCACCGTCACCCGGCACTTCCGGGCGCACCAGCAGGGCAAGCCGACCAGCACGAATCCCATCGCGTCGATCTTCGCCTGGACCGGCGGGCTCAAGCACCGGGGCGCCTTGGACGCCACCCCCGAGGTGGTCGAATTCGCCAAGACCCTCGAACAGGTGTGCGTGCACACCGTGGAGAAGGGCCAGATGACCAAGGACCTGGCCACTCTCGTGGGGCCCGATCAGCCGTGGCTCGACACCGAGGACTTCCTCGCCGCACTTGACGAGGGCCTGGCGGCCGCCAGACGCTGAATACCCCTGCTCGATTCCCCCGGTGAACGTCCGCCGCGCGGCGGACGGATCCAGGCCAGTGGCGCAGCCGGCCGTCGGACCCGGCTGCGCCGCTATCCTTGGCAGCGTGAAGCAGCAGCCCCGGCAATCCTCGGACACCGACACGGAGGGCGACAGTAACGCCGCGAACCTGAGGGGCCGGTGCTGACATGCCCGTATGGGTCTCGATCCTCATCATCTTCCTGCTCTTCGCCATCGGCGGCGTCTTCTCCGCCGCCGAGATGGCGCTCGTCTCGCTGCGCGAGGGCCAGGTGCAGTCGCTTGCCCGGCGCGGTGCGCGCGGCCGCGCGATCAAGGAACTCACCGCGAACCCCAACCGCTTCCTTTCTGCCGTGCAGATCGGCGTCACCCTGGCCGGCTTCCTGTCGTCAGCCTTCGGCTCCGATTCGCTGGCCGGGGCCTGGGTGGCGCCGGCATTCACCTCATGGGGCATTCCCGAGGGCCTCGCGAAGGTGCTCGCGGTGATCGTCATCACCGGTCTCATCTCGTTCTTCTCGATCGTCATCAGCGAGCTGTTCAGCAAGCGGCTGGCCCTCCAGCAGCCCGAGACGGTGGCGCTGAGCCTGGCGCCCTTCGTCAACGGCATTGCCACGATCTTCCGCCCCCTCATCTGGGCCCTGGGAGTGTGCACGAACCTGCTCGTGCGCCTGGCCGGTTTCGATCCCAACGCCGGGAAAGAGGCAGTGAGCGACGAGGAGTTGCGTTCCATGGTGGTCAACGCCCGCTCCCTGGACGCCGAGGCCAAGCACATCGTCGACGAGGTCTTCAGCGCCGGGGACCGCAGCCTGCGCGAGGTGATGGTGCCACGCACCGAAGTGGATTTCCTGTCCGGCGCGATGCCTGTTTCGGCCGCCACCTCGCATGTCCAGGGGGCGCCGCACTCCCGCTACCCGGTCATCGACGGCTCACCCGACCGGGTTCTCGGTTTCCTGCACGTGCGCGACCTCATGGACACCGAACCGGGCGCCAAGGACACACCCGTGAGTCACCTCGCCAGGCCGGTGCTGAGGTTGCCGGAGACCGTCCGGGTGCCGCGCGCGCTCGCGGACATGCGCCGGGCGCACTCCCATCTGGCGGTGGTGCTCGACGAATACGGCGGCACGGCCGGCATCGTCACCCTGGAAGACCTCGTCGAGGAACTGGTCGGCGACATCACCGACGAATACGACGTCGTGGACGACAACACGCGCAGGCACCGCCTGCGACGCGACATCGACGGCCTCATGACTTTGGAGGCCTTCGAGGATGCGGTGGGATATGTGCTTCCCGAAGGCCCCTATGACACCGTCGCGGGATACTTCATGGCCCAGCGCGGCGAGGTGCCTGCGGTCGGCGATGTCATCACAGTACGTCTGCAGCCGGCTCCGCTCGATGCCGGCGCCACTGGCCAAGCTGCCGGTGGCGACGAGTTCGAGATGCGTGTCGCTCAGATGGACGGACGACGGGTCGCCTGGCTCAGCCTGCGCCCGGCCGGAGGCGCGGATCGCGTCACTGCCGCCGGTCGCCGTCTCGCCTCGGCGCCGGGCGGAGCCGGCGAGCAGGACGCGGAGCGTGCCGAGGCCTCCGGGGCGCAGCGGGAGCCGGGTGGGTCCGCGTCGTGAGGCGTGGCCGCTTCGGGATGCCGCGCAGCGCCGGACGCCTTGAGCGCGGCGCCCAGGGTGGTGACGCGGACGGCGCTTTGCTGCTCACCGGCATCCAGGCCCGGGAGATCATCGCTGCCCTCGTCAGTGCCCATGGTGGGCGGCTCGGTGCGATCACGCTCGATCAGGTGGACGCCCAGCCCGGCGTCAGCACGACCGTCACATACTCCTGCCAGGTGCGCTGGCCCGATGCCGAGGTCCGCGAGATCGTCGGGTTGAGCGCCCGGGCAGGCGGGCTCAGCGCCGAGGACCGGTGCGGCGAGGTGTTCAGCGATGGCGAGCGCGAGGTCGCCGCCTGGTTCTACCCCGAGGACCCCGAATTGCCCGGGCTGGTCCGTATCACGGTGGCCGAACAGGCGTGTCGCGTGCTCGCAGAGAACGGGCTGCTCGGTCCACCGCTGCGTCCCGAACGCCTCGCCCTGCACGTGGTCGGCTACCGGCCCCGCCGCAATGCCGTCGTGCGCATCGAGATCGATGGCGGAGCCACCGTCTTCTATGTCAAAGCCCTGGCCACCCGCCAGCTCAACCAGGCCGTCGCTCGGCTCGACATGCTGTCACGGGCCCGGATCCCGGTGCCCGCACTGCTCGCCGTGACCGACGAGAACCTCATCGTGCTCTCGGCCCTGCCCGGGCGGGCAATGAGCCATCTGCTGTTCGAACAGAAGCCTGCCATCGCCGGCGAGAAGCTCGTCGGCCTGCTCGACGCCCTGCCCGCCGGGCTGCTCGACATGCCGCGGCATCTCGCATGGAGCGATGCGACGCGCCGCTACGCCACCACTGTCGCCAGCCAGCTGCCCAGCGAGTCGCGCCGCCTGGATTCACTCGTCGAGGCCATCGAGAGCGGCCTGCGAGGACTACCGCCCGGCACCGAGCCGACCCACGGCGACTTCCACGAGGGCCAGGTCCATCTTGCCGGGGGGCGCGTCGTGGGCCTGCTCGACGTCGATGCCTGCGGGCCAGGGCGGCGCGTCGACGACCTGGCCTGCCTCATGGCGCATCTGTCGACGGTGCAGGGCATGGACGCGGTGCAGGCGGGTCGGCTGGGAGTGCTGCGCACCCGGCTGATCGACGTCTTCGACCGGCGCGTCGATCCGGTGGAGCTGAGACTGCGGACCGCCGCGGTGGCTATCTCACTTGCCACTGGCCCCTACCGCACCCAGGAGCCGGACTGGCAGCGCCAGACCGGCGAGATCCTTCGGATCGCGCAAGGCTGGTTGCGCGCTGCGGACACATGCTAGCTGTGATGTCCAGGCAGGTTGTTTCGGCGACAGGGCCCTTGGGCACCCTGAGATGCCAGGTCCCCGCGCCGCAGGCGTGCCACGGGGGCTGTCTCTCGTAACAGTGCGTCACAGACAGGCAGCCGGCGTTGACATCGGGTGGGGCAGTGGAAAGAATCGACCCATGATCCAGCCACTGTCCGCCACAGCCACGCATCACGGGGCGATCGGCGGCTGGTCCATGATCATGAGCTGTTGCGCTTGCACTTTCTGTCGCCTGTGACATCCGACGCCAGGGCCTTTGTGCCCACTGCGCGTCAATCGGTCGGCCGCAATCGCCCGGCGATGTGTGATGCATCGAGCCGGGGTCGATTGTCCTTCTTGTCCCTCACGTTCGGCATCGGGCCCCGGGCCCACACGAAAGCGCATCCCATGACTGTCAGCAATGCTCCGATCCGTCCTCACCGAGTCCGTTCCCGCTCTGCTGTTCCCCGAGCCATCCATGCAGTTCCCGATCGCGTGGAGGCGCGCGGATTCGCCCTCTACATCGGTATCGACGAAGCCGAGGCGGCCAGGTCTGGCGTCAGCCTCAGGGCGCTGACGCAGGATCTGCGCCAGCGCCCTGAGGCTGACGCCAGACCGCTGCGGAACTGGTCCCGCAGATCCAGACCCACGCGACGGCAGCCGTCGTTCCGTGCGGGACGGGCGGGCGTGACATCGATGTGGTCCGTCTGGTCCTTCACGATCCCGATCTGCTGGAGGCACGAGCCCCCAGCAAGGAACTGGCGAAGGTGGTCGTCGATCTGGGCCGCCACCAGGTGTCGATTGGCGCACGCCCGATCAATCTCACCAACAAGGAGTTCCGGCTGCTCACTCACCTCATCGAGAACGAGGGAGAGACCGTTCCCCGCGCCGAGCTGCTGGACACGCTGTGGGCCGGTGAGCCCGAGCCCCGACCCAATCCCCGCACGATCGATGTGCACATCCGTCGGCTGCGCGTGAAACTCGGCGAGTTCGAGGACATCGTGCACACAGTACGAGGCATCGGCTATCGCTTCGACCGGCATGCCGATGTCCAGGTGAGGGCCGCCTGAGCCTCAGCCACCACAGTGCGCCACACTTGAGCCCGGGAGCGGGACGCACCTCCCGGTGCGCCGATGCTCACGAGCTCGGGGAGGGCAGCACATGGCGGCAGATGGTTCGGATCACCGGGGATGTCCGGCCGATGCCCACGACGGGAAGGCCGGCGGGATCGACTGGCAGATGCTGCGCGGCGCGGCGCTGGAGGTGCGTTCCCGGGCCCATGCGCCATACTCGCAGTTCCCGGTGGGCGCGGCCGGCCTCGTGGACGACGGACGGATCGTGGTGGGCGTCAACGTCGAGAACGCCAGCTACGGGCTCACGCTGTGCGCCGAGTGCGGAATGGTCAGTTCTCTGGTTGCCGGTGGTGGCGGGCGGCTCGTGGCGGTGTCGTGCCTGGGGCCCGAGGGCCTCGTCACCCCCTGTGGACGCTGCCGCCAGATCCTGTTCGAGATGGGCGGACCGCAGTGCCTGGTCGATTCTCCCAAAGGTCCGCTCGCGATGAGCAGTCTCCTGCCGGGTGCCTTCGAGCTGGGCCGGCGCCGAGTGTGAGCGCTCGCGCCGCGCGCAGCAGCTGTCGGCGCGGTCGGGCACAATGAGCCGGTGATCACAGCAGCAGCCGATGGTTCCTCCCTGTCCAACCCGGGTCCGGCAGGCTGGGCCTGGTACATCGACGACGACCATTGGGCGAGCGGAGGATGGCCGCACGGCACGAACAACATGGGCGAGTTGATGGCCGTGCTCGACCTGCTGCGCTCCACCGCCGTCGACCCCGGCGAGCCCCTGCACATCCTGTGCGACTCGCAGTATGTGATCAATGCGGTGACCACGTGGATGGCGGCCTGGAAACGCAAGGGCTGGGTCAAGCGCGACGGAAAGCCCGTCGGCAATGTCGAGCTCATGAAGGCCATCGACGACGCGATGCAGGGCCGCTCAGTCACCTTCGAGTGGGTCAAGGGCCATGCCGGACACCGGCTCAATGAGGCGGCCGACAGCAGGGCCCACGGCGCGGCTCTGGCCTTCCAGCGCGGGGACGAGCCCGACCCGGGTCCCGGCTATCGTCCCCGGAGTGCAGCTCGCGCCGGCACCGCCGGGGATGAGCGGGGCATCGGGCCGGTGGCCGGCGCCGTCCCGCAGATCGCCTCGGATGCACAGCCCGGGCTGTTCGACGATGCGGACCGCGCTGGCGCTCCTGGCAGTGGCGAGCCGAGACCCGAGGACGCAGATCTGGCCGCAGTGGTGGCCGCCGAACGCGAGCTGCTCACCGACGCCGTGCGGAGCAATGCCGCCAGACTGCGCGTCCTGCTCCACCCCGAGTTCGTCGAATACGGGTCCAGCGGACGCATCTGGACGCGCAACAGGCTGATGGCACAGATCGAGCCGCTGGGCGGCTCCACCCGCCTCGAGGTGCTCGGAAGTGCCCGGCTCGGACCCGACGCCCTGCTGTTGCGCTGGCGGGCCACCTCGCCATCGGGCACAAGCCTGCGCAGCTCGGTGTGGGTGCGCGACGATTCGCTGGGCCGGCCCCGTTGGCGGCTGCTGTTCTGCCAGGGAACCCCGCAGCCGGCCTGAGCGCCGGCCAGCGGGCCGGGCGCGGCTCAGGCGACGACCTCGCGCGCCCAGCTCGGATCCACGTCCTCGAGCCGGCCGAGCGACCAGTGCGGGTCCCGATCCTTGTCCACCAGCTGCGCGCGCACCCCCTCGACGACATCGCAGTCCGCAAGGATCGCGTGCGCGATCGCCGAATCCTGGCGCAGCACCGCGCCCACGCTCACCAGCCGCGCCGCCCGCCGGATGGCGGCGAGGGTGATCACCACCGACAGGGGGGAGCGCGAACGAATGAGGGCAGCGGCGCCGCGCGCCCGGTTGTCCTGGCTGGCCTCCAGCCGGGCGATGATGGCGGCGGGATCGTCCCCACAGAAGCACTCGTCGATCCAGGTCCGGTCGAACTCGGGGGGCGCATCGACGCCCTGGACCTCATCGACCAGCCCGAGCGCGAGCGCAGTGGGCGCGTCGATGGTCGTCCCGGTCATCGCCAGCCAGGTTCCGGTCTCGCCGGGCAGCCGGGAGAACTCGTAGAGCATACCCACGTCCGGCCACAGCCCGATCTGGGTTTCCGGCATGGCCAGCGCCAGATCCGCGGCGGCGATCCGCCGAGATCCGTGCATGCCCAGACCAAGGCCGCCTCCCATGCTCACCCCGTGCAGGTGGGTCGTCACCGGCTTGCCGAACTCGGCGACGAGCCGGTCCATCGCATACTCGTCGTCGAGGAAGTGGAGGGCAGCATTGAGCCCCTCCTCGAGGATCACGGTGCGCATCCAGCGCACATCGGCGCCGGCGCAATAGGCCCTGCCCTCGCCGCTGATGTCCAGCGAAGCCACCTCGTCATCGGTGCGCCACGCCGTGAGCCGGGCGCTGATCTGCCAGATCATGTCCGGAGTCAGTGCATTGAGGGCCTCGGGCCGGCGAAGAATGATGTGTCCCACGCCGTCTTGGACATGGAATTCCACGGTGTCGGTCATCGTCTCTGCCTTTCGACGTCGGTTCGACCCTATCCCGGAGTGCGGGTGCCCGGCCCTCAGTGGCTCAGCCGATGAGCCGCTCATGCAGCTCATCGGGCAGCAGCAGTGCAGCCCTGATGAGCGCGTTCATCGTCACCACGGTGACGATCTGGCCCGACAAGATCCCGAAGAGCACGAGCAGCTGGGAGGCACCGGCCTGCACTGCAGTGCCGCCGCCCAGCAGGACGCCGATGAAGGCCCCGGGCAGGGTGACCAGACCCGAGGTGCGCACCGAGTCGACCTCGGGGAGCACTGCCTCCTTGCGGACCGGCGCGAGCACCAACCCGATCGCTTCGCCGCGCTGGAGCCCCACGGACAACGCCGCCTCGTAGCTCGGCAGGCCATCGCGCAGCGCGGGAAAGGCCCGGCGTCCGTTGAGCGTGTGGACGCTCATCATATTGCCGATCATGATGCTGCCGATCGGCAGCAGGGCATAGCCGTTGACGGGCGCGGCGCCGCTGCAGAAGACGGCGGCGAGCACCGGCAGCACACCTGCGGCGATGCTCGATGCCGACCAGGGCCAGGCCCTCCGCACGCCCACCCGTGCGGTGGTGGTGCGCACGGCGACCGCGAACATCGCCAGCAGAAACAGGGCGCTGCTCCACCACCTGCCGATGCACAGCACGACGATGAACGAGATGCCGAACAGCTGCACCGTCGCCCGGGCACTGGCCCAGCCCACTGCGCGCGCCAGCCCCATTCGGCCCAGCCCCGAGGCCACCATCCCCAGCGCCACCAGGGCCGCGAGGGCTACGGCCAGCTGCCAACTCGGCGAGATCGTCACGGGGCCATCATCTCGCGGAGGGCTCCCGTGCCCGGCCGCTCCCGTACCTGGCGCTCGCTCCCCAGCACGATCACGGCCGGTTCCCGCCCACCGCTATCCTGTGGCTCATGTGCGCCCACATTCTCGCGACGGCCGCCTGGCCCTATGCCAACGGCCCTCGTCACATCGGTCATGTCTCCGGATTCGGGGTTCCCTCCGACGTCTTCGCGAGATACATGCGAATGGCGGGCAACGAGGTCCTGCTCGTCTCGGGGTCCGACGAGCATGGCACCGCGATCCAGGTGAAGGCCGAAGCCGAGGGGCTCACCCCCCAGCAGACCGCAGACAAGTACCACGAGGTCATCGTCCACGACCTGCAAGGTCTGGGGCTGTCCTACGATCTGTACACCCGCACGACGACCCGCAACCACGAGGCCGTCACCCAGGAGGTCTTCCGTACCCTCTACGAGAACGGATATGTCATCAAGCAGACTCAGCTGGGGGCGCTCTCGCCGAGCACCGGGCGCACCCTGGCCGACCGCTATGTCGAGGGCACCTGCCCGATCTGCGGGTTCACCGCCGCGCGCGGCGACCAATGCGACAACTGCGGCAACCAGCTCGACCCGACCGACCTCATCAACCCGCACAGCCGCATCGACGGCGAGGTGCCGCAGTTCGTCGAAACAACCCACTTCTTCCTCGATCTGCCCGCACTGGCCGAGCAGCTCATGGCCTGGCTCGACTCGCGCCACGACTGGCGCCCCAATGTCTTGAACTTCAGCTACAACTTCGCCAAGGAACTCAAGCCCCGCGCCATCACCCGCGACCTCGACTGGGGCATCCCGATCCCGGTCGAGGGCTGGGAGCACGAGGACATGAAGCGGATCTACGTCTGGTTCGATGCGGTGATCGGCTATCTGTCGGCAAGCATCGAGTGGGCGGCGCGTACCGGCGATCCGGATGCCTGGAAGGCCTGGTGGCAGGATCCCGATGCCCGCAGCTACTACTTCATGGGCAAGGACAACATCGTCTTCCACTCGGTGATCTGGCCGTCCATGCTGCTCGGCATCAATGGGAAGGGAAGCCGCGGCGGGCGTCCGAGCGAGTGGCTGGGCACTCTCGACCTGCCCACCGAGGTGGTCAGCTCGGAGTTCCTCACCATGAAGGGTTCCAAGGTCGACACGAGCCACGGTGTGGTCATCTACGTCGGTGACTTCCTGCGCGAGTTCGGCCCCGACGCGCTGCGCTACTACATCGCTGTTGCCGGACCGGAGAACCGCGACACCGACTTCACCTGGGACGAGTTCGTCCGCCGGAACAACAACGAACTGGCCAATGAGTGGGGCAATCTGGTCAACCGGTCCGTGTCCATGGCCTTCAAGAACAACGGCGCCATCCCGCCAGCCCACGAGCTCACCCAGGCCGACGAGGACCTGCTGGCCGCCTCACGGCGGGCCTTCCAGACCGTCGGCGAGCTGCTGGAGCAGTGCAAATTCCGCGCTGCCATCACCGAGGCGATGCGCGTTGCCGCACTGGCGAACCAGTATCTCAGCGGCCAGGAACCCTGGAAGCTCAAGGGCGACCCGCAACGCCGGGACACCGTGCTCAACACCGCCCTCCAGGTGGTCTGCGACACGAACACCCTTCTTACGCCCTTCCTGCCGCATTCGGCGCAGAAGGTCTTCGAGATGCTCGGCGGGCAGGGCGTGTGGGCTGCCCAGCCACAGATTCGCCAGGTGAGCGAGGGCGAGGGTGAGGAGGCGACGAGCTACCCGGTGCTCATGGGCGACTATGCCCACGAGCAGGCGGTGTGGCGGTCGCGTCAGGTGGTGCCCGGGACGCCGCTGAGCAAGCCGGTGCCGCTGTTCGGCAAGCTGGACGAGAAGCTGGGCGAGACGGGGCCGCAGTGGGCCCCAATCGGCTGACCCGGCCACGAATGGCCGGGCTGGGGCAGCCCGGCCGAGATGGCTCGCTCGACCTCGGCCACTCTCGAGGGCAACGCCGTCGTGCGCAGACCTGCATGGCACCGGCCGTCCAGGCATGCCGCCTGTCACCGAGCTGTGAAGGCCACGGCGCGCACGCACCACAGCAGTGCCACAGCACCCTGGCAGTTCCTCCACAACCGGCTCCGAGAGCATGACGTTGTCAAGAGAGAGGAGCCGTGCGTCATGCTCATGACCTACGCTCGCCGCGAGCTCAGCCGACGGCACAAGCAAACCATCGTGGTCGCCGTCGGACTCGCCATCGCCGTTGCCCTGCTGATGGTCGTCAATTCGGTCTCGTCGGGAGTCAGCAAGGCCCAGTCGCAGGTGCTGGCGGCCGTCTACGGAGTCGGTACCGATATCACCGTCACACAGCGCCCCAGCACCTCGGCGTCCGCCCAGCAGAGCTTCGGGTTCGGACAGGGCTCCGGCAACAGCGACGCCCAGGGAAACACCTCGGTGTCAAGCACCGTTCTTCGCGCCAGTCGTGAGAACCAGACCTTTGCCGACAGCGCGCTGGGCACCACCCAGCATGTGAATGGCGTCTCGAATGCCGTCTCGGCACTCGTCTTGGAACAGACCACCTTCCACGGCCAGATCGGAGCCGAGGGAACCTCCGGTGCCAGCCCCGCACCCAGCAGCCCGGCCACAGGCTCGGGCACGAGTGACAAGGAGCGGCACCGCTTCGGCGGGGGCCAGTTCAATCTCAACAGCACCACCGTCACCGGCGTGACCCCGGGATCCACCCTTGGCCCGCTGTCCACTCTGACGGTTACCTCCGGACGCACGCTGGCAAGCGGCGATTCTGGCCAGGATGTCGCGCTCGTCTCGTCCACCTATGCGAAGACCAACAACATCGCCCTCAACCAGACGATCTCGGTCGGTGGTGCGAACGTGAAGGTGGTCGGCATCGTCGATTCCACGTCGAGCACCGTCTCCGATGTCTTCCTGCCGCTGGACACCGCCCAGAAGCTTGCCGGCCTGACCGGCCAGATCAACGAGATCTACGTCCAGGCGGCGAACTCCGGCCAGGTCGATTCGGTGGCGACAGCCATCGGGAAGGCGCTGCCCTCGGCCACCGTGTCCACCGACAAGACGCTGGCCGAGAGCGTGACCGGATCGCTGTCCTCGGCAGCAACCCTGGTCGGCTCACTCGGCAGGTGGTTGTCCTACGGAGTGCTGGCGGTGGCCTTCGGTCTGGCGATCCTGTTCACCGTCTCGGGCGTCAATCAGCGCACCCGTGACTTCGGCACGCTGAAGTCCATCGGCTGGTCGAACCCGCGGGTGGTCGGTCAGGTGGCCGTCGAGTCGTTACTGCGTGCGGCGGTCGGCGCGATCAGTGGCGTCGTCTTGGGACTGATCGCCATCCTCGTGCTCAACAAGCTGGGGATCACGCTGTCGGGATCGACAGGCGGCTTCTCGGTGCGCGGCCGTTCGCGTGGCGAGAGCGGCGGAACTGTTCCGGGGGGAGCCCCCAGCGGCGGGGGCGGAGGCGCCCTCGAGCGAGCCAGCACGGCCGTCAATGTCGTCCTGCACAATCCAGTGAGCGCTGAGACGATCATTATCGGGCTGGCAGCGGCTCTCATCGGCGGCCTTGTCGCCGGCATCATCGGCGGCTGGCGTGCGGCCCGGCTGCGTCCCGCGGCGGCACTGAGGAGCGTGGAGTGAGATGTACACCCTGACGAATGTGACGAAGACCTATTCGGGGCGCCACCCGGTGACCGCCCTGGACCACGTGAACCTGACGATCCCCGATGGCCAGCTCGTCGCCATCGAGGGACCCACCGGCGGCGGCAAGTCGACTCTGCTGCAGATGCTCGGGGCACTCGACGTGCCGAGCAGTGGCGATGTGGAGCTGGGCGATGTCCAGCTCGCGAGGGCTGGGGAGCGCCAGCTCACCAAGGTACGCGCCGAGCGGATCGGCATCGTCTTCCAGAATTTCAACCTCATCGCGACCCTCTCGGCCCAGGAGAATGTGGAGACCGCTCTTGTGCCTCTGCACGTGTCTGCCGCCGAACGGCGCGAGCGGGCGATGAAGGCCCTGGAGAGCGTGAACATGGCCGATCGTGCCGATCACCTGCCCAGCGAGCTGTCGGGGGGCCAGCAGCAACGCGTGGCGATCGCCCGGGCACTGGTCAAGAAGCCGAGGGTGCTGCTTGCCGACGAACCGACCGGCAATCTCGACGTCGGTACCCGCGATGAGATCCTCGAGCTGCTCCTCGAGCGCTGGCGGGCCGATTCGCTCACTGTCGTCATGGTCACCCACGATCCGCGGGTCGCCGAGGGGGCGCAACGCCGACTGCGGATCGAGCATGGCACGCTGCACGAGACAATGGCGGCCGGCTGAGGCCCGCCCAGAGGGGGGTGGCCGGCTGAGGCCCGCCCAGAGGGGGTGGCCGGCTGAGGCTCGCCCAGAGGGGGGTGGCCGGCCACGGCTGGTCCAGGCAGAGGGCGGCCACAGCTTGCCCGAGGAGCTGCGGTGGGGTGTCTAGCCTTGAGCCATGAGTTCTGGGGCCCGCATGGGGATACGAAGCCACGTCCGTCGCGCCACGAGCGGCTGGCAGCCCTCGAGGAATCTGCGAGGCTCCGTGCAGGAGGCCACCGAACTGCTCAAATCGGTCGGCGACGCGGTCGTGCTCACCGGGGCCGGGCTCAGCACCGGCTCCGGTGTGCCCGACTACCGCGGCCCCGGATCGATCCGCGCCACACCGATGCTCTACCAGGACTTCGTCTCCGATCCGCTCGCCCGTCAGCGCTACTGGGCGCGCAACTACCAGGGCTGGTGGAAGCTGTCGCAGGCCAAGCCGAATGAAGGACACCGGGCCCTGGCCCGCTGGGAGCGGCGGGCTCGACCCGGTGTCCTGCTGGGCGTCATCACCCAGAACGTGGACGGACTGCACGAGGCCGCCGGGACCCGCCAGCTCATCACCCTGCACGGGCGCAGCGCCGACGTCGTCTGCCTGCGCTGTCAACGCGTGGAAGCCCGGGCCCATCTCCAGCAGCGCCTCGCCGAACTCAATCCCGCAGTTGCCGTGAACGACCGGCTGGGACCCGCGGAGCTTCGCCCCGACGCGGACGCCGAGGTGGAGGACTGGCAGGGCTTCACAGTGCCCGATTGCTTCCACTGCGGCGGGCTGCTCAAGCCCGATGTGGTCTTCTTCGGCGAGACGGTCCCCAAGCCGCGGGTGGCGGCCGCCTTCGCATGGTGCGAGGCCGCCAGTGTCATCGTCGTCGCCGGATCGAGCCTCACCGTGATGTCAGGCCTGCGGTTCGTGCGCCGGATGGCCCACCGGGGCGTGCCGATCATCATCATCAATCACGGTGCGACCAGGGCAGACGAACTCGCCACGGTGCGCCTGGATGGTGACACCGCCGCTCTGCTGCCCGCGCTGGTCGATCCGGCGGTCCACTAGCCTCGCTACCGGCTCACCAGCGCTGCACCGCAGCGTCATCGGGGGTGGCCTCCTCGTGGCGGTCTGCCATCTCGATAGCGGCGGACAACTCGCTCACCAGCTCGCCGAGCGCCTCGATATGCCCCTCGCGATGCCAGAAGGACTCCTTGACAGGCAGATACCAGGGGGTCTTGGGCGTCAGCCGGCCCTCGTCGGTGAGTCGCTGGAAGAGCCGCGTCCAGGTGGGGCTCAAGCCGAAGACGACTGTCCACGCCAGGAACTCGCTGAAGGCGCGCGGATGGCGCCGCCAGTCGATGAGCTCTGGATCTGCAGCCGCCAGGAAGGCCCGGAAGTCCTCGGCCTGTTGGCGAATCGTGCTCCCCAGCTGTGTGCGGGCCGGCATGAGGGGGGCGCTCGCAATGACGGCCAGGCCTGCCAGCACCACGGCGACGGCGGTGAGCAGCTCACCGGTCAGGGCAATGAGCGGCAGCGCGATGAGCACCCCGCCAATGCTGATCGCCGCACCGGCCCGGCGCATCTGGCGCCGGGCCCTCTGCGGAGGGATCCGGAAAAAGCCCATCTCGCCCACCTGGCGAGCGAGCGCTTCGCGGGCGGTCGTGAAACCGCCCTTGGTGAGGGTGATCTGCAGTGTGCTCGTGGTGCGCCGCCGGCGGCCCTGGACGGTGGGGAACAGCTTCTTGAGCAGCGTGCGCTCGTAGACCAGGAGATCGGGTGGGGTGGTGTCGGTGCGCCGCAGCGTCCACGACCCGTCCTCCTCGTGAGCCACGGTGAGGCAGCCTCGCACTGCGAGATCGATGATCGTGGCGACCAGGTGATTCGTCTCGGCCCGGGCGTCGAGCAGCATTCCCAGCTGGCCGGGCCGCACGCCCGGCGGGGCCGTGTCGCGCACCACCCGGCGGCCGCCACCGGCGTGTCCCGGCGGTGGCGGGCCCGCTGGCCCAGGGGCGATGTGTGCCGGACGCGCGTCACGACCCTTCCAGGCGACGGTCACGATGCAGCCGAGGATGGCGGCTGCCGTGATGACCGTCGCGGCGATGAGGTCGGCGGTGCCCATGGCACCATCATTCATCACCGGTGCCCCTGGCGCCGGCACTGACCAGCGGTGCCTGTGGCACCGGCACTGACCAGCGGTGCCTGTGGCACCGGCACTGACCAGCGGTGCCTGTGGCACCGTCACTGATTGGCGGTGTCCATGGCACCGGCACTGACCAGCGGTGCCCCTGGCACCGTCACTGATTGGCGGTGTCCATGGCACCGGCACCATCCGGTGGCAGGCCGATGAGGGCCTGGACTTGCGAACGCAGCGCCGTCATCGTCCGCCGGCCCTCGGCGCGACGCTCCTCGAGAACTTCGCTGACGGCTGGCGGCACTTCGACCTCCAGATAGCACTTGAGCTTGGCCTCGGTCCCTGAGGGCCGCACGAAGACCCGCAGCCCGGTTCGGGTGAACTCGAGAGCGTTGATGCCGGACAGCCCGTCACCGCCGCCCAGCAGATCACGCATCCCGACCGGACCGGAGGCCAGTTCGCTCCACGGCGTGCGCCGCAGCGAGTTCATGGTGTCGTCGATGAGCCGCCTGTCAGCGACGCGCCAGGCGAGCTGGCTGGTGATGTGCACCCCATATCTCTCATCGATCTCGTCGAGCCGATCGCACAGCTGCTGCCCTTCGGCCTTCAGCTCGGCGGCCAGGCGCAAGACGATCACCGAGGCGCTGATGCCATCCTTGTCGGCCACCTGGGCGGGATCGCAGCAGTAACCGATGGCCTCCTCGTAGCCGAATGCCAGCCTCGGTACCCGGCCGATCCACTTGAAGCCGGTGGGGGTGATCACCAGCTCACGGTCGTGGGCAGCGGCGATGGCATCGATCTGGCTGCCCGAGACCACCGAGCGGGCCAGCACACCGGGTTGCCCGCGGCGCATCGCGTCATCGGCCAGCAGAGCGCCCAGCTCGTTGCCCGTCAGCTGGCGCCAGCCTTGGCGCTCGGGGATCGCGACGGCACACCGGTCGGCATCCGGGTCGGTGGCGATGGCCACGTCGGCACCGGTGCGCTGCGCGAGGGCTATCGCCAGGGCCATCGCGCCGGGCTCCTCCGGGTTGGGGAAGGGCAGGGTCGGGAAGTCCGGATCGGGCTGTTCCTGCTCGGGGACCTCCACCGGCTCCGGCAGGCCCGTCACCCGCGCCGCGCGCCGCAGGACTGAGGCACCCACGCCGTGCATGGCCGTGTGCACCCAGCGCACCTCGCGGGGGTCCTTGTCGGCCAGCAGAGAGGAGATCCGGTGCAGATAGGCGTCGAACAGCGCAGGGCCGGCCGGGGTCCAGGAATCGCTGCGCCTCAGTCGTGCCAGTGGCAGCTCGCTGGCGTGCGCGATGCATGCCGCGATCTGCTCGTCGCTCGGAGGGATGATCTGCGAACCGGATGCGTCGTAGACCTTGTACCCGTTGTCGCCGGCCGGATTGTGCGAGGCGGTGACGACGATTCCGGCACAGGCACCCAGATGGCGCACACCGAAGGCTATGAGCGGGGTGGGTGCCGCCTGCTCGACGAGGTGCACCTCGAAGCCGGACGCGGCGAGAACCTGTGCCGAGTCCAGCGCGAAGCGGGCCGAACCGTGCCGGGCGTCGTGGCCGATGATCACCGGCCGGCCGGTCTCGCCGCGCCCATGCAGCCACTCGGCGATTCCGGCCGCGGCCCGGCAGACCACCACTCGGTTCATCCGAGCCGGACCGGGTCCCAGGGCTGCCCGCAGGCCTGCCGTCCCGAAAGCCAGCGGCCCGCGGAACTCGTCGGCCAGCTCGTCGACTGCTTCCTGCTGCCCGCCTCGAGCGGCGCGCATCTGCGTGCGCACGTGCCGCCTCGTCACGTCATCGGGATCCTCGGCCAGCCAGTGTTCTGCTGCGCAGAGCAATGCCTGCAGCCCCTGGTCATCGGTGGCGATGTGCATGTCCGTTCTCTATTCATTCGCGCGCGCGGGCGCCCGCGCGCGTCCCCGTCCGCGTAGCAGCGTAGTGTCTTCGGGATCAATGGCGAATCGGCATGTGGGCAGGGTTCTCGGCCCCGGATTCGCGGGGTAGAAAAGGCCCCAACCGAAGGAGGCGTCCATGACATCGACTGTTCAGATCGAAAGCACCGACCGGAAAGCCGTTCGCCCGCTGAACCCGGACACCGACCACCGCGAGACGATGGATGGCAACGAGGCTGCGGCGCGAGTTGCGCACCTACTCAGCGAGGTCATCGCGATCTACCCCATCACGCCCAGTTCGGCGATGGCCGAGAGCTGTGACCAGTGGGCCGCTGCTGGTAGGACCAATTTGTGGGGCGCGGTCCCCGAGGTCATCGAGATGCAGTCCGAGGGCGGCGCGGCCGGGGCCCTGCACGGCGCCGTCACCAAGGGCGTGCTCGGTACGAGTTTCACGGCCTCACAGGGCCTCTTGCTCATGATCCCCAATATGTACAAGATCGCCGGCGAGCTGACCCCGGCGGTCATTCACGTGGCGGCCCGCGCGATCGCCACCCAGGGACTCTCGATTTTCGGCGATCACTCCGATGTGATGGCGGTGCGCCAGACCGGCTGGGCGATGCTGTGCGCCTCGTCAGTGCAGGAGGCCCACGATTTCGCGGCGATCAGCCATGCCGCCACCTTGCGCAGCCGGGTTCCCTTCCTGCACTTCTTCGACGGATTCCGCACCAGCCATGAGGTGAACACCATCACCACGCTGGCTCGCGAGGACCTGGCGGCGCTGGTGCGCGAGGAGGACGTCCAGGCGCAGCGCCAGCGGGGGTTGAGCCCTGATCGGCCGGTGCTGAGAGGCACCACCCAGAACCCCGATGTCTATTTCCAGGGGCGCGAGGCGGTCAACGCCTACTACGACGCCGTGCCCGGCATCGTCGCCCAGCTCATGGACGAGCTCGCTGCACGCAGTGGACGCCAGTACCACCTGGCCGACTACTACGGGGCTCCTGATGCGGATCGGGTGGTCGTGGTGATGGGCTCGGCCGGCGGCACGCTGCGCCAGGTCGTCGATGCCCTCAATTCCTCAGGCCAGCGGATTGGCGTCCTCCAGGTGAGGCTCTACCGACCCTTCCCTGCCGAGCAGCTCGTCGCCGCGCTCCCGCCCACGGTGCGCCGTGTGGCCGTCCTCGATCGCACCAAGGAGCCCGGCAGCAACGGCGAGCCGCTGTTCGCCGACACGCTCATGGCCCTGGTCGAACACGCGGACCACTTCGAGGCCGGACTGCCCGTGGTCACCGGGGGACGCTACGGCATCGGCTCCAAGGAGTTCACCCCGGCCATGGCCAAGGCCGTCTACGACGACCTCGCCTCGCCCACCCCGCGCTCGCGATTCACAGTGGGCATCGTCGATGACGTCACCCACCTCTCGCTGCCGGTCGACACCGGCTTCCGCCCGGCAGACAATGGCCTCTCGGCCATATTCTTCGGGCTCGGCTCCGATGGCACCGTCGGCGCGTCGAAGAACTCGGTGAAGATCATCGCGGGTGAGCCCGGACGCTACGCGCAAGGCTATTTCGTCTACGACTCCCGAAAGTCCGGGGCGACCACGGTCAGCCACTTGCGCTTCGGCGATGCCCCCATCGATGCGGCCTATCTACTCGAGGAGGCCGACTTCGTCGCCGTCCACCAGTTCGAGTTGCTCGACAAGATGCCCACCCTCGACCTCGCCAAGGCCGGGGCCACGGTACTCATCAATTCCCCCTACGGAGCCGACAGCTGGGCGCACCTGCCGGTCGAGGTGCAGCAGATCATCATCGACCGCAAGCTCGACCTGTGGGTGATCGATGCCGCCACGATCGCCCGCAAGAGCGGCCTGGGCCAGCGGATCAATACCGTCATGCAGCCCTGCTACTTCTATCTTTCGGGGGTGGTGGCCCAGCAGGAGGCGATTCCCCGAATCAAGGCCAGCATCGAGAAGACCTACGGCAAGCGGGGCCGCGTAGTGGTGGAGCGCAACTTCGCCGCCGTCGACGCGGCCATCGATTCCCTGCACCACATCGCGGTCCCCACGGCAGCCACCAGTGCGGTCAACCGGATGGCAGGCCTGCCCGATACTGCTCCCGAGTTCGCCAAGCGGGTCACCGAGATCATGCTGCGCGGTGAGGGCGATCTCCTGCCGGTGAGCGCCTTCCCGGTGGACGGCACCTGGCCGGTGGGCACGAGCAAGTACGAGAAGCGCGGCATCGCCCAGGAGATCCCGATCTGGGATCCGAGCCTGTGCATCGACTGCGGCAAGTGCGCCATCTCCTGCCCCCATGCCGCAATTCGCGTCAAGGCGGTGCCTCAGGACACCCTGGCGGACGCCCCGGCGGGATTCCAGACGAAGAATTACCGCGACCGGACGCTGACCGATCACCAGTACATCGTCCAGGTCGCGCCGGACGACTGCACAGGCTGTGGGATCTGCGTGGACGTCTGCCCCGCGCGCTCCAAGCGGGAGGTCAAGCACAAGGCCATCAACATGGAGCCCCGCCTCGAGCACCTCGATGTCGAGCGGCAGAACTTCGACTACTTCCTCGACCTGCCCGAGGTGGACCGCACCGCGGTGCGCCACGACCAGGTCAAGGGGGCAGCGCAGCTGCAGCCGCTCTTCGAGTTCTCGCTGGCCTGCTCGGGCTGCGGCGAGACACCCTATGTGCGCACCCTCACCCAGCTGTTCGGCGACCGGATGATCATCGCGAATGCCACCGGCTGCTCGTCGATCTACGGCGGCAATCTGCCCACCTCGTCCTATACGACGAATGCGGACGGTCGCGGGCCGGCCTGGAGCAACTCGCTGTTCGAGGACAACGCCGAGTTCGGCCTGGGTATCCGGCTCGCCTGGGAGCAGCAGAACGCGGAAGCCCGCAGGCTGGTCGCCGCGCTGCCGGGCCTGGATCCGGAACTGGTGCAGGGTCTGCTGGGGGCCGACCAGGGAGACGAGCAGGGCATCGCCGACCAGCGGGCGCGGGTGGAGCAGCTCAAATCGGCTCTCGCCGGGCGCCACGAGAGCGAGGCACTGCGGCTGGCCACACTGGCCGACGAGCTCGTCGACAAGACCGTGTGGATCGTCGGTGGCGATGGCTGGGCCTACGACATCGGCTCGGGTGGCCTGGACCATGTACTGGCATCGGGACGCAATGTCAATGTCTTGGTACTCGACACCGAGGTCTACTCGAACACCGGCGGCCAGGCGTCCAAGGCCACCCCGAGGGGGGCTGCGGCGAAGTTCGCGGCCAAGGGCAAGGCCAGCCCGAAGAAGGACCTTGGGATGATCGCCGAATCCTACGGGAATGTCTACGTGGCCTCGGTGGCGATGGGCGCCAATCCCCAGCAGGTGGTCCGCGCCATGCTCGAGGCCCAGGCCTGGCAGGGCCCGAGCCTCATCATCGCCTACAGCACCTGCATCTCGCACGGCATCACCATGGCCACCTCCATGAGTCATCAGGAGCAGGCCGTACAGACCGGCTACTGGCCGCTCTACCGGTTCCGCCCGAGCGCGGACGAGGACGCGGTTCCCCTGCATCTCGACTACAAGGCGCCGAGCGGGCGCGTCTCGGACTACATGGCCGCAGAGGCACGGTTCGGGATGCTCATGCGCAGCAACCCGAAGCGCGCCGAGGAACTGGGCAAGCTCCTGCAGGGCGACGCCGACGAGCGCTGGCGTCTGTACAGCCAGCTCGCCGGGCTGCACAGGGCACTTCCCAGCGATCACGACGAGCCGAACACGACCGAGCAGACCGACGAAGGGAAAGATTCATGAGCGCCAACCCGGATCTGTCCACCAGCTACCTCGGCCTTCAGCTGAGTGGCCCGATCATCGCCTCCTCCAACCCGCTGAACCGCACCATTGAGGGACTGAAGTCCCTCGAAGCTGCCGGTGCATCCGCGGTTGTGCTGCCGAGCCTGTTCGCCGAGGAGGTGGAGGCCGAAGAGCTCGAAACTGCCATGGTGCTGGAGACCGGGGATGAATTCGCGGAATTCGCCTCGGCGCCGCTGGCGGAGGTCGAGCAGCTCAACACGGGAGCTGATGCGCATCTTCGGCTCGTCGCGGAGGCGAAGAAGGCGCTCGGTATTCCGGTGATCGCCTCGGTCAACGGCTCCCAGCCCGGCGACTGGGCCCGATATGCGGCGCAGCTGGTCGAGGCCGGCGCCGACGCCATGGAGCTGAACCTGTACGATCTGCCGGTCGAGCCAGGCCGGTCTCCCGAGGACGTCGAGGTGGGCTATCTGCGCGTCATCGCGAGCGTCAAGCGTGTCATCGGTGAACGGCAGCTGGCGGTGAAGATCTCGGAATTCCTCAGCTCGCTGCCTCACTTCGCGGTGCGGGCACGCAACGCCGGCGCTGACGCGCTGGTGCTGTTCAACCGCTTCTACGGGCCCGACCTCGATCTCGACTCGCTGTCGGTGGTGCCGACCCTGGCGTTGTCCACCTCGGCGGAACTGCCCATGCGCCTGCGCTGGGTGGGCATCTTGTCCGCCCAGCAGCCCGAACTGGAGTTCGCCGTGACCGGCGGGGTGCATACCGGCGAGGACGTCGTGAAATCCTTGATCGTCGGCGGCCAGGTCGCCTATACCGCCTCGGCGCTGCTCGATGGCGGAGCCGGTGCCCTGACGAGCATGCTCGCCGAGCTCAAGGGTTGGCTCGTCGAGCACGACTACGAGTCGGTCGATGAGCTGCGGGGCGCCATGGACGCCTCCTCGGTGGACGACCCGCACGCTTTCGAGCGGGCGCAGTACATGAAGGTGCTCAACAGTTGGGCCTGAGCGGCTAGCCCGACGCACGTCCTCCTGGCTCATGCACTGTGGGTCTGCAACTGTTCGGCCGCTCAGCTGTGGCACGGTGCGGTGGCGTGGCGTCGCGAGATGGTGCCGGAAGTGGGCGTCATTCGGGCTCGGGCCGAGCAGGGGTCGGCATTTCTGTGCAGCGTGGTGAGATCGCGCCGGAAGTGGGCGTCACAGACCGGGTCTGTCACTATTCGGATTGGGCGGACTGTGGTGCCCGTTTTTGGTTGTGGACTGGCCTCAAGCCATCTTCTGGGCAGGTGAGCCCCGGAAGGAGAGCGCTGGGCTGGTGCGCCCCGGAAGGTGAACTGGGACAGAAATGGCGAGGCGCCGACCCTGGAATGTGTATCCAGGGGCAGGCGCCTCGCCATCTCGCCATATGTTTGCTGGGTGTGCGGATCGGCCCTGTCAGCGGCCGAACGACACCTGGAGCCGGGTCTCAGTGCTCGTCGTAGTGGTCTCCGTCGAGAGCGTGGCGGTGACCCCCGTGGATGTAGTCCACGTGATCACCGTGCTGCACTACCTCGTGGCCACAGCCCTCACCATGGGTGTGCTGGGCCAGAGTGTGCTCGGCGAGGTGGTGCTCGGTGGTCTTGTTCGTGTCATCAGCCATGAAAATCTCCTGTGTTGTTGTTGCTGCTTTTCCGCTGATGAAAGGATTGCACGCCATATCCAGGAATTCAAATATGTGAATGATAATCAGAATGATTCGCAGCAGTGCGCATGAATTGAACTGCGAATGAAAATCAACAGCGTCTCGACTTTCAATTCCAGGTGGGGTCAGAATTGACTGTGTTAATGGAAATGAAATCCACTCTCATATCAGTGTTCTGGTGAATTGTGACGAGGACTGGCTGGGGTCCTGTCCCGGCAGGTCCTCGGTGCAGGCGGCGCACCCCTGGGACGTGCTGGCTCGAGAGCCCGAGTCCGGCAGGTCCCCGATGCAGGCGGCGGACCCTCGTTGACCGCGATCACGCCGTCACTGCCGAACCAAAAGTGGGCACCACGCGGAGGGTCTGTCACTATTCGGGTTGCCCGGGCTGTGGTGCCCGATTCTGGTTGTGGAGCGGCCGCGAAGTGGCACTGGAGAGGAAGCGCAGCCGAACTACGTGACGTGATGCCGGGGTTTGACGACTGTGTGTCCCGTGCCGCTGAGACACGTCGCGTCCAGTGCCGTGTGCGTCCCGTCCCGTCCAGCGACATGGGTGTCCCGTGGAGCCCAGTCTTGTGACGTGATCGCCGCCTGGAGCGCTCCTCGCTCAGTCCGCTGACAGCTGCCAGCGCTCGACGAGCCGACAGGCCCCTGACTCGTACCAGCACAGGTCCACTGATTCGGCCTGGCAGCGTGCCGGCACCAGGTCACCCACCTGACGTCGCGTCGAGGCCGGGCTGACAGTTGCCGACAGCACATCGAGGCTGAGATGGGGCACCGGGTCGGGCCCGCCATAGGGAACGACCTGCGGGAATGCGGCGAGGAGCGACGCCGTTGCCTGCCGGAACGGGCTGAGGGGCTGGGGTCTCAGGTAGATCATGCCGCCGGAAAAGACATCGAAGTCAGCCAGCCGGAAATCGAAGGCGCGCATCGATGCGATGGCTCTCGCCACGGCATCGCGCTCCGGCAATTCGTCGAACGGCGCCAGCAGCGTGATGTGCGCATGGCAGAAGCGCGGATCGGCGCTGACGAATCCCGGATCGTAGAAGGCCGTGCGAGCCCGGACGAAGGGCTCCAGCTGGGGCACCGGGATCTCGAGCACCGCATGGCCGCGCCAGCTCTCGGGGCTCCCGTACCGGCCGACTGCCCGGGACGACCCCTCGATGCACGGATGATCGGTCTGCCGGGTCACACTCAGGAGTCTGTGATCCTGCACAGCACATCGCCGCTGGCCACCGGGGTGCCGGCCTCGACGAGTTCGTGCACGATCCCGGAGCGGTGGGCTGCGATGGGCTGTTCCATCTTCATCGCCTCCAGCACTACGACGGTCTCACCCTCATCGACATGCTGGCCCTGGGCGACCGAGGCCTTCACGATCGTGCCCTGCATCGGTGAGGTGAGCGCATCTCCGCTGACCTCGGTGACTTTGCCGCCACCTCGCCCGCGTTTGGTCGGGCGGCGCAGCTTGGGAGCTCGTGGGGCTCCCGCCTGGAGCCCGGCCGGCAGCTTCACCTCGAGACGACGCCCATTGACCTCCACGACGACGCTCTGGCGTTCCGCTGCCTCCTCGACCACGCCGAGTTCGCCGGCATAGGGCTCGATGTGGTTGTCGAACTCTGTCTCGATCCAGTCGGTGAATACGCCGAAGACGCCGTCGGATGCGGTGAAGGCTGGCTCCTCGACGATCGCCTTGTCGAAGGGGATGACGGTGGGCATGCCCTCCAGGACGAACTCGGCCAGCGCGCGCCGGGCACGTTCCAGCGCAGTGTGCCGGTCGGGACCGCTCACCACGAGCTTCGCCACCAGCGAATCGAAGGCCCCAGGGACGCTCATCCCGCGCTTGTAGCCCTCATCGACCCGCACTCCCGGACCGCACGGCGGGCGGAACCTCGTGAGCGTGCCCGGAGCGGGCATGAAATTGCGTCCCGGGTCCTCGGCGTTGATCCTGAACTCGAAGGAATGGCCGACCGAGGGCGGATCGGGGTAGTCCAGGCGTCCGCCGCAGGCGATCCGGAACTGCTCGCGCACCAGATCAATGCCGCTCACCTCTTCGGTGACCGGATGCTCCACCTGGAGGCGGGTGTTGACCTCGAGGAAACTGATGGTGCCGTCCTGGCCGACCAGGAACTCGCAGGTCCCGGCCCCCACATAGCCGGCCTCCTTGAGGATCGCCTTCGACGAGGAGTAGAGCCGGTCCACCTGCTCGGCGCTGAGAAAGGGCGCCGGAGCCTCCTCCACGAGCTTCTGGTGACGCCTCTGCAGCGAGCAGTCGCGAGTGGACACCACCACCACCGTGCCGTACTCATCGGCCAGGCATTGGGTCTCGACATGGCGTGGTTTGTCGAGATAGCGCTCCACGAAGCACTCGCCGCGTCCGAAGGCGGTGACGGCCTCGCGCACCGCCGAGGCATACAGGCTGGGGATCTCCTCGACGGTGCGGGCCACCTTGAGGCCGCGCCCGCCGCCACCGAAGGCCGCCTTGATGGCCACCGGCAGGCCGTTGGTGTTCGCGAACTCGACGATCTCGGCGGCATCGCTCACCGGATCGGGGGTACCCGGCACCTGAGGTGCGCCCACCTTCTGGGCGATGTGACGGGCAGTCACCTTGTCGCCCAGTTTCTCGATGGCGGCCGGCGGGGGGCCGATCCACACCAGCCCGGCATCGATGACGGCCTGGGCGAAACTAGCGTTCTCCGAGAGGAAGCCGTAGCCGGGGTGCACTGCATCGGCGCCGCTGCGGTGCGCGGCGCCGATGATCTTGTCGATGTCGAGATAGGTCTCGGCCGGGGTCGAACCGTTGAGCGCGAACGCCTCGTCGGCCAGCTCCACGAACAGCGAGGACGAGTCGGAGTCCGCATAGACAGCCACGCTCGCCAGGCCGGCGTCCCTCGCTGCACGGATGACACGCACAGCGATCTCACCGCGGTTGGCGACCAACACCTTCGAGATGGTGCGGGTGGGTGCGGAACTCACCACTGGTTCCTCCTCAGGACATAGGACGGCACTGCTGTGGTGAGTCTAGGACAACCGGGCCTCGCTCAGTGCTGCCGTTGGCAGGGCGCGCACCAGAACAACTGGCGTCCCGACAGCACCTCATGGCGGACGGGGGCACCGCACACGAGGCAGGGCTGGCCCTCGCGGCGGTACACATAGACCTCTCCGCCGTGGGCGTCGACCCGTGGCGGACGGTGCATGGCTTCGGGGCTGTGCTCGGGACGAACCGTGTCGATGCGTCCGTCGCGCACTCCAATGGCCATGAGCGCCACGAGATCCGCCCAGATCGCCTCGAAGCTCTCCCGATGCAGCTGGCGGCCCGGGCAGTGCGGGTCGATGTGATTGCGGAACAGCACCTCGGCCCGATAGATGTTGCCCACGCCAGCGAACATCGACTGGTCCATGAGCAGGGCCGCGATCGGCCGCGCTGAGCGGTGGACGCGCTGCCAGGTTCGTTCGGGATCCGCGTCGGCGCGCAGCGGATCGGCGCCCAACTTCTGGGTGGCGAGGGCCTTCTGCTCGACAGTGATGAGGCGGCACAGCTGGGGGCCCCGCAGATCGGCGGCCCACTGCCCATCGCAGATCCGCACCCGCACCTGGCCGATCGCCGGGGCAGTAGGGGCGATACCAAGACTGCCGATGAGCCCGAGGTGGATGTGCAGGACCTCGGTGGGGATCGGTGCATCGAAGTCGATGAACAGATGCTTGCCCCAGGCCTCGGCGTTGCGCAGCGTCGAGCCGTCCACCAGCGCAGCCGATTCCGAGAAACGTCCTTGGGGTGAACTGACCTGAACGGGATGCCCGTCGAACAGCTCCCCGATGCGTTGGGCGAGTCGGTGGAGCACGTGACCTTCGGGCATGATCGCCAGTCTAGGAGCGCAACAGGCAGCTGTCCCGATGCGCCAGCGGAGTTCGGGCGGTCTCAGACCTGCTCGTAGCGTCCGGCCAGCACAACGTCGGGGGCGTCGGCGAGCGCCGTCTCGATCCGGCGACGAGAGACCGGCGTGATCGCCTCGGGCAGTGCCGTGGGCTCGAACCAGCCCACTGCGGAGTTCTCGCCGTCGCCGGTGCCCGCCTCGTCCGTGCTGCCCGGTGCGCAGTGCGCGCGGAAGACATGGTCGACGAAGGAGCAGACATCTCCATTCGGATAACGGATCGGGCCGGTGACGCCCACCATCACGAGCCGGTCGATCCTCACGCGCAGCCCGGTCTCTTCCAGGCACTCCCGCGCGGCCGCTTTCTCGGGGGGCTCGAGCGGCTCGACGATTCCGTCGATGGTCGTCCAGTTGCCGTTGTCGGCGCGCCTGCCGAGCAGCACCTGGGGGCCGGTGTGCGTCTCGCGCAGCACCACCGTCGAGCAGCCGAGCAGCCACAGTGGCTCATGGCCGATACGGCGGCGTAGGTTCACGATGAACTCGGGTGTCGTCATGGAACCTCCATGGGATAGGCAGGGCACCGCCGATTCTAGATGCGGGCTCTTGTGGGCCCGCAGTGATGGAGGCCGATGATGGCGACAGTGCAGAACTGCGTCTGGCGTGACGGCAGGCTCGTGGAGCAGGGATTCCCGCTGGACCAGCTGTCCGAACGTATCGCCGACGGGGCCAACCTGGTCTGGTTGGACTTCCTCAAGCCCCAGCCGCGTCAGCTCACCGAGCTGGCCCGCGAACTGGGCTTCGACCTGCACTCCGTCGAGGACGCCCTGGCACCTCGCGAAAGGGCCAAGGCGGTACGCCACGAAAGCCACTGGTTCATCCTCGTCCACGCCCTGCGGCTCGTTGCCGGCGCGGACTTCCAGTCGCGTATCAGGGCAGCGAAGATCTCTGCGTTCGCGCTGCCGAATGCGCTCATCACGGTGCGGACGGACCCCGACTGGGACATGGGCCAGGTGGTGCGGCGCTGGGAAACCAATCCCCGGCTCGTCGAGATGGGCACTCCCGGCCTGCTGCATGGCCTGCTCGACACCGTCGTGGACGGGCACTTCGAGGTGATCGAGAGGCTGGACGACAGCATGGAGGAGCTGGAGGACCTGCTCTTCGAGGAGGAGGCGAATACCCGTACCGTGCAGCGCCTCACCTACCAGCTGCGTCGCGAGCTCGTGGAAGTGCGGCGCATCTGCCTTCCGATGCGCGAGGTGGTGGCCTCGGTCATCCGCGGCAGCGTTGACCTTTCGGAGTGGGTGATGCCGCTGCGCGGCTACTACGAGGATCTCCACGATCACGTGCAGCGCGAGAGCGAGTGGACCGAGTCGCTGCGCGATCTGGTATCGAGTATCTACGAGACGAACATCTCGCTGGCCGATACCCGGATGAATGTCGTGATGAAGCAATTGTCCGGCTGGGCTGCCATCATCGCCGTGCCCACCTTCATCACTGGCTGGTTTGGCCAGAACGTGCCCTTCCTCGGATTCGGGACCTCCACAGGCGTCTGGGTGTCGACCGGCCTAATCGCGGTCTGCGTCGCTGTCTTGTACGGCGTGTTCAAGTCGAAGGACTGGATCTGATCGCCGGGGCCCGGGGGACCGGCGCCCATGGATCCTTGGCGCCCTCACTTAGGCTGGCGTCGTGTCAGTAGCCCAGGCCGGTGGCCCCAAGCCCTCAGCTTCCCGACGGCGGCCCGAGCGGACCGGGCCAGGGCGGTATGCCCGGCGACTGGCACGGGAGCTCGCAGCGGCGATGGCCCTCGTGACAATGCTCCTGACAGCAAGCTCCTGCGCGGAGCCGAACACGCCCCAGGGCATGGCGACCCGTTCTGCGGCCCAGACTCCGCCCCCGAATACGTCGAGCAGGCCGTCCACCCCGATGCCCGGTGTGACGCTGTCCTCACTCGGGTTTATGCACGGGCCGGCCGGATTCACGGTGCCCGCCGGACTCGACCTGCGCGACCGCGTCGACCAGTCCAATGTCGTCACCCTTGTCGTGCCAGCGGCTCAGGGCCAGGGGCTTCTGGACTATCTGAACGCCAGCCTGCCGGCCTTGGGCTATACGGTCACCGCGCGCAGCGCCGACTCGCTCATCTTCGAGGCGCCGGGCTGGCAGGGTGCGTTCACCATGTCCGATGCGCTGGCTGGACTTACGCTGCGTCGCCTTGCCCAGTGAGCGTGTCGGAATGAATCGTCTTGTGCCGGCGCGGTGCCCTGTCCGGTGAATCGGTCTGTGGTCACCGGGTGCCTCTGGGCGCCGGTTCAGCGCCGAGCGGCCCGGGGATGTTCCTCGGTCCGGGCCGTGTCGTGGACCAGATCGAACCAGCCGACCCCCAGGTCGAGAAGCATCTGGCGCACCAGCGGCAGCGAAATGCCCACCACATTGTGCGGATCGCCGATGACTCCGGTGACGAAGGGTCCGCCCCAGCCGTCGATCGTGAATCCGCCGGCCACATTCTGCGGTTCTCCGGTGGCCACATAGGAGGCGATCTCGGCGTCGGTGAGGTCGGCGAAGCCCACGACCGTCGAGGCCACTCTCGTCGCTTCGTCGCGCTGACCGCCGCGCAGTACGGCGATGTGGTGACCGGTGTGGATCACGCCCTCGCGGCCACGCATCCGGTACCAGCGGACGATGGCAGCTTCGGGGGTGCCGGGCTTGCCGTAGATGTGGCCCTCGATCTCCAGCAGCGTGTCGCAGGCAACCACCACTGCGGGCTCGCTCAGCGTCCCTTCGGCACTCAGTCGTTCGATCACCGAATGGCACTTCGCCGTCGCCAGCCGCCTGGTGAGATGTTCGACGCTCTCGCCCGTCGCCGCCGTCTCGTCGATGGCCGGGCTCGCGGCAACCGGGCTCAGGCCGGCCGCCCGCAGGGTTGTGAGCCGGGCCGGTGAGGAGGACGCGAGAACCAGCTGCATTCCCACATCATAAGTTCCGCCCAGCAGCAGGCCCGGCCGAACGCGGGCGCACCGCTCTCGCCGCTGCCGTTCGCCGGGACTCTCCACGCGCCGCGGCCGCTCGGGTCCGCCGATCGGATGATCCGAGTGGCCGAGGCGGCAACCCGCGCCGCCGGACAGACTAATGACCGGCGAAAGAAACAACTCGACACCCGGGGCGGCCGGCATCACTGCGATCTCATGGGCGGCGCTCGCCGCCTCGATCGTCGCCTCCTTCGGTCTCGGCACCGCCTTGGCCGGCACCATCTTCGGATTGGCGAAAAGGTGGGCGCTGAAGCAGTTCGTCGCCTGGTGACCAGCACCCATCCCTGACCCCGACGAACTCCGAAAGGCACGCACGATGCGCACAGCCAGCATGCTCACAGCCCTGATGCGCACTGCGCTTCCCTCCGGAGTTCGTTGGGGCGCCACCCAGCAGTCCCGGGTGCTCGCCACCCGTCTGGCCTCCGCACTCGGCGTGGCCGGTATATCTGTCGGCGCTCGTGGCCGACGGGCGCTTGTCGCCGCCTCGTGGGTCAGCGCCTGTCTCAGCTGCCTCGCCGGAGCGTTGGTCGATCCGGCGAGGAGGCTGCCTCTCATCTCCTCCGCCTTCGCAGCCTGGTGGCCGACCCTGCTGATCGGCGTCGGTTTGGCAGCGGTGCTCTCGGCTCGCTCGCATACCGTGCGGCTGCTCGGACGCCATCGCCAACTGCTCTCAAGTGGCGGGTCACGCGCCACCGGTCTGGTCATCGGGCTCTCGGCTCCCGACTACCCGATCCTTATCGTGATTGGCGCACAGGCAGCGCGCCTGGCGACCCCGAGCGGAGCGTGGCTAGTGCTGGCGGTACTGCTGGCCATTGTCATCCCGCCGCTGCGCGCCGCCGGCCGATCGGCCACACGGACCGGCCGCACCCCCTGGCTGCCCGCGGTCCTGGCCGGAATCGCCATGCTCATTCACGCCACGGAGCGGCTGTTGCACACTCCCGGGCACAGGTGGCCCTCAATCGTGCCCAGCCATGGCTGGGCGGTCCTTGCAGCCGCGGCCTGTACGGCCGTCGTCGGCGCGTCCACGATGCTCGCCGCGCACTGGCTGGGGCGCCGCCGACTGGCACCCAGGTCCACGCGGATGGATCGTCAGGCCGCGTCGATCGTGATGACCGCGGTCGCCACGAGCTGGGCCGTCCAGTTCGTCCTCGAAACCGTTGGACGCACGGATTTCGTCCCCGCGGTGCCTCTGCTGACGAGCTTCATCGCCGCACTCCTGCTGCGCACCCGGCTGGCCCGGTACCTGTCCCCGGAAGCGCGTGGCTACGGGCTCTTCCTGCTGCGAGACGTCGCGGGTGCCGGTGGCCGCGTCCTTCGGTGGTACGCCCTGAACGCCGTGCTGCTTCTGGCCCCCACCATGGCGGTGGCCGCTTTTCAGTTGCTGATGGCCGGTGCACCGGCAACCGGGCTGCTACTGGCGACGCTGTTCGCGGTCGAGGTGGTCGGTGACGTCGTGGTGGTCCAACGCAAAACCGTGGTGCTGCCCGCCGGCAGGCTCGACGAGATAGGCCTGACCTCGCGCAGTGGCTTGGCGTCCGCGGGCTGTTTCGCGGTGGCGGTGACGGCCGTCGGCGTCGTCGGCTTCAACACGCCCTTCCAGTTCAGCAATGTCACCTCCGTTGCGTCCGTCTCGGCACTCCTGGCCGGCACGGCAGCGCTCCTCGCCATACTGGCCCATCTGGACACCCCCGGCTGGCTCAACGGCCTGTCCGCGACACGAGTGGAGCTGATGCAGTGATCTCGATCTCCGGTCTCGATTTCTCCTACGGAGACCATGTCGTCTTCGCCGGTCTGTCGGTGGAACTGCCCGAGCGCGGCGTGATCGCCCTGCGCGGTAGCAATGGCGTGGGCAAGACGACCCTGTTGAAGCTGCTGGGTGGTCTCCTGCCCAGCGCGAACAACAGTCTGAGGAAGGCGCGGACGCTGTGGCGACTCGTCTATCTCGACACCGACTTCCTGAGCCTCGACTCGCTGACGGTCGCTGAGTACCTCGCTCTGATGGAGCTCGAGCTCGGTGCTGGGGGCGCTGTGTCGTCCGGACTGATTGACCCGGGGATGTTGTCCGTGTGCGTCCGCGAGCTGTCGCTGGGGCAGCGCCAGCGGTGCGTGCTGGCTCTGGCCCTGACCTTGCCGGACGTCGACGTCCTGCTGCTCGATGAGCCCCTGAACGGCCTGGACGCCGCCGCTTCCGCAATCGCGCGAGCGGAGTTGATGCGCGCGGGCCGTCGGTCCACGGTGCTCCTGGCAACCCACGAGGTCAGCGACTGGGCCGAGGCTGACCTCACGCTGTTCCCTGGGTCGACGGTCGACCTTAGCCCGCGGGTGAGCGGAGGTGCCCGATGAAAGGGCCGATCACCTGGCCGAAGCCCCGCTTGCCGCACGTGCCGACAGTGACACCGCATCAAGCTATCGAAATGAACAGCTCAATTAACACCACCACGACGGAGACCCCCGCAATGGAACTTGACACAGAACAGGCCCCGCGGCTCACCAGGATGCGCAAAGTCTACGTCGCCATCCTGGCGCTCTTCCTGGCCGCGCTGACAATCGCCGCGACCGGTTCGACGCTGGAGGAGAAGTCGTTGCGACTGGGCACGGATTCGCCATTCGCGTCCCCACAGGTCCAGTTGACCGTGCTGCGGGTGGCCTCGGGTGCGTGGGCCGTCCTTTTCTCGCTGCTCCAGGCATTCGTCCTGGCGGTGTTGCTGGCCGCCATCGCCCGGGTGCGGCGGCCTGGGCTCGGGTTGAGCTGGTTCTGGGTGCTGGTCGGACAACTCCCGTTCCTGGTCACCGTGGCGGTGATACAGCTGACCGCCGGGACACAGGGCATGACGACCCTGACCAATGTGTCGCTGCGGGTGGGGTTCGGCGTGGTGAGCATCTTGATCTACTCAGGCCTCGCCCGGGCGGCGTTGCGGGTTCAGCCGGTGCGGCTGGCTCTTTTCGTTGGCGTCGCGGTCGCACTCAACACCGCACTGCTGTTGATCGCCCGGTGAGGAGATGATCGAGACGGTCGGCCTGGTCAAGGTCCGGGGACAGCGTCGGGTCGTTGACGACGCATACCTGAAAGTCGCCGGAGGCCGGGTGACGGCCTTCCTCGGCCCGAACGGGGCGGGCAAAAGTTCGACAATGCGCCTGATCGCGGGACTGGATCGCCCCACTGCGGGCACCGCGCTCGTGGACGGCCGTCCGATAGGGTCGTGGGAGCATCCGGCTTCGATGCTGGGCGGACTGCTCGACCCGCCTGCCATCCACCCACGGTGGCGGGTGCACGAACACCTCCGCTACCTCGGTGCTACCCACGGCCTGAGCCGTTCACGGGTCACCGAGGTCGTCGAGGAGTGCGGCCTGGACGGGTTCCGGGACAGGCGCGGACGGGAACTCTCCCTGGGAATGCGGCAGCGTCTGGGCATCGCCATGGCGATCCTGGCCAACCCCGCCAACCTGATGCTCGACGAGCCCGCCAACGGGCTGGACCCACAGGGGATGCGGTGGCTGCGCCGGCTGTTGCGCCACTATGCCGAAGCCGGTGCTGTCGTTCTGCTCTCGTCGCATCAGATGAGAGAGGTGCAGGACATCGCCGACGATGTCGCGGTCATCCTCAACGGACGGATCGTCACCCACCGGCCGATTGCCAAGTTCCTCATCGGAACGGATCAGCGGACAGTTGTCAGGACGCCAGACGCGGATCGGCTCGGCCCGGCGATTCAGCGGGCGGGCGGACGGATCGTCAACGAGCCGGGGCGGCTGGTGGTGGTGGGACTGTCGGGTGACCAAGTGGGTCGACTCGCCTTCGAGCACCAGGCGCAGCTGTGGGAACTGCACACCGAGCTCGCAGCACTCGAGGATGTGTACCTCGACTTCATCGACAGCGAACTCGCCGCCGAGCGGGTAGTCCCGTCGTCCCCGCGGCGGGCCCTGCTGGATATCCATACATCTGCTCCAGGAATCAGCCATGCGCAACCAGCCAACAACTGAACCCGACCTCACGAGCTCCGGTCCGCGAAGGAGCGTCCGCAGCGCAGCGTCCGCGCTGACCGGTGCGCTGGCCTATGAACGAGTTCGGCTGACCAGGTCGCTGTTCACATGGATGCTCCTGGGTGTTGCGATCGTGGTGAGCACGGGTGGCGCATGGCTGAGCGTGACCGCCGGGATCTCGACGAAACTGGACCTGGCGGGCGGCAAGAGCGTGGCCGCGGTCTCCACCGGATTCGCCCTGATCCCGCACCTGGCCGCGCTGTCCGGGCTGGCCTCGATATCGGGAGACGGCGGGACTGCCGTGGCGAGGTCGCTGTTCATGTGGGTGCCAAGCCGGTGGCCGGTCCTCGTCGCGAAGATCGCGCTGCAGGTGGCGGTGGCCGTTGCGCTCTCCGCCGGTGCGGTCGCCGGTGCTCTGACGGGGCTCGCGCTCGGTACCTCAGCCGCCCCGGAGACCTCGGCGGAGGCGCTGAGGGTGGTTCTCGGTGGCGTCCCGGCAGCGGTGCTGCTGGCCCTGCTCGGGTTGGGGATCGGGGCCATCGCGCGACGCGCCATCGACGGCTATCTCATGCTGTTCGGTCTGATCCTGGTGCTGCCGGTGATCGCCGGAGGCTTTGGCCTGGGCAGCCCCGGCCTCGCGTCGGTGGCTCGGTTGCTCCCGATGGCAGCGGCCAATGCGATGTTCGACCCGCTGCAGAACTCAATGACGGCGTCCGCTTGGAGCGACGTCGCCACGCTGACGGTCTGGGCGGCCGGAGCCCTCATCATTGGGTCTTTTGCTCTGTATCGCCGCGACATCACCTAGACACAGGTATTCGCGAACCCGAAATAGTGGGTGGCGCGAGAAGGGCGGATACTGATGGGGAGATCCCATTGATCGCACAAACCACGGAGTGAAGACGTGCCCATACCGACGACGGAGTGGTTCCCGCTCCTGTTGGCGCGCTGGAAGCCGGTGCGGACCGCTGTTCTCGTCGTCGGTGCAGTGCTGGCGGGAATCGCGGCGATCGCGACCGGAGTAGCAGGCTGGGGTCTGTGGCTCGACCTGGCCGCGATCGCCTGCGCCTTTGTGGCGACATGGTTGCCGCCCGCGTGGTTGGGCGTCGGTGTTCTGTTCGCTGTCTCTCTGCTGGTTCCGGTGGAGACGCCGGGCCTGGCAGTCTTCGTCTTGCTGATCGGCCTGTTCGACGTGGCCGTCGAGTCACGGCCTTGGCTCCGGTTCACGATGCTGGTTCTGGCCATTGCCGGTGCGGTGATCTGGAGCACCGAGTACCTTCTTGGCGGCGCCATCGTCGGCGCGTTGTTCTTTGCTGCATGGATGTCGGGGGCCATGGTGAGGGTGGTGGCAATCCAGTCGTCGCTTCGTCTCGAACTCGAAGTCGCGCGCGGGGAGGCGGAGAGGATCGGGCTGGCCCGTGACATGCACGATGTGGTGGCCGGTTCCATCTCCCATGTGGTGCTTTCGGCCGCAGAGTTGCTGGCCCGGACCGATCTGTCCACCCAGACCAGGCAACAGGTCGAGGGAATACGCGAAGAGGCACGCACAACGCTGGTCGAATTGCGCCAAGTGATCGGTCTGTTGAGGACGAAGCCAACCGCGTCCGCTGCTCCGGCTGATCTGACCGCGCAGTGGCTGCGGACGCGCGGGATGCTCGTCTCGTGTGGATTCACGCTGGACGCGAAGGTCGAACTCGAACCAGACGCATCCCGCGCCGCGATCTCGGTGCTGACCGCCGCGCTGCGCGAACTGGGCGCCAACGCCGTCCGTCACGGCGATTCGGCAGGTCCCGTGAGCGTGACGCTGAACGCGAACCGTGACCGGCTGAACCTGATAGTTTCCAACCGGATCAGGCCAGCCAACCCGGATCTGCCCACCTCGGGCACGGGGCTGGAGGGGCTCAGGGAGAGGCTTGCGCAGGTCGGCGGCACGATCACAACCCAGTGCGACGCCGGTCAGTGGATGGCGGTGGTCCGAATCCCCAGATGGGGCAACGCCGAGGGCGGGGAGATGACCGAAAGTGAGCGTGATGACCCGGATTGGACTGGCCGACGACGACGCGCTCGCGCGTCGGGCACTCGGCGCGATCATGTCTCGTTTCGACGACCTGGACCTGCGCTGGGCGGTGAGGGACGGGCAGCAGGCGGTCGACAGGCTGACTGACGGCAACCCTGATGATCAGGTGGACGTGCTGCTGCTCGACGTCCAGATGCCGGTGCTGGGGGGCATCCCGGCGTGCCGGCTGTTGCAGGCGGTGCGTCCGAAACCGCCGGTGATCATGCTGACCACCTTCGAAGCGGCGGGCTTCCTCGCAGAAGCGCTGGACGCCGGCGCGATCGGTTTCCTCACCAAGGACGAGGCGCCGGAGCGGATCGCTGACGCGATCCGAGCAGCGCGCGCTGGGAATGGCGTCTTCTCGCCGAGCGCGACAAGTGCCCTGACTTCGGTGGCGGGCTCGGTGCTGCACGAAAAGTCTCCGAACCCGCTCACCGCAAAGGAAATGGATGTGCTGTGCCTGGTGGTCGAGTCGCTCACGAATCGCCAGATCGCAGCGCGCCTGGGAGTTTCCGAGGCAACGGTGAAAACCCACATCTCCGCGATCCTCACGAAGCTGGACTGCGCCGACCGGGTGGGAATGGTGACCTGGGCGTTCCGCAGCGGCGCAATCTGATCCGGGTGGCGTCCGGTTTCAGCGGCACAGAACGGGGAACATCCGGCACATGGCGGCGCTGATCGAATCGGGGTTCGCAGAATGGGGCCCCGGCACCGCGGGCGTGACGGCGAAGATGATCGAGACGATGACTGCGGCGGCAATAGTCCGCATGGTTGGCTCCTTGACCGGTCGAGTAGGGAACACCCCCGCTGACGCCACCTGCGATTGTACTCAGTAGAGCCGCCAAAAGAATGTGCGGGCGCTGGGCCAGTCGACATAGCTGAACACCTCGGTGGCGCGCTGTGTGAGGGTGCGGGCGAGCTTTTGGATCTCGGTGAGTAGCCGGGCTTCGGCGAGCAGGGTCCGGCGGGCTCGGTAGAGCGGGTCGCTCTTCATGCCCCCTCTGCCGAAGCTGCCAGGATCCTCAATTCTCTGTGGGATCAGACTCGTTTCCGGAGCCGGGGCGATTTGATGTAGCATTCTCGCGCGAGTAGTCCGAGAGCCGGATTCTGCGAATCATCGCTCAGGCCCTGTCTATCGATACTCGCCATAAAGGCGGCTCATAGTGGGATGACATGACTGAACTGAAGAAGCAGAGAAGCTCGTGGGTCACCGGGACGATCGTTGTGTGGTTGTGTGCGGCGGGATTGTCGCAATTGGGTGATTACGTGTGGAACTTCACGTTGAGCTGGACGAGCTCGGGATTCGGCGGGGTTTTCGCCGGGGCGGTGAGTGCCCTGTCCAGCGCGATCATGGTCGTCAGTCTGCTGTTTGGTGGTGTCGCTGGGGATCGGACGGGTCAGCGGCGTCTGCTCATCGGCACCCTTGTCGTGTCGGTGCTGGCCCTGGGCTGTTTCCTCGGTGCGTGGCGTCTGGGCGTGGCGTCTGGGCGTGCCGCTGGTAGCCCTGCTGGTGGGCTATGCCGTGATTGCCGCGGTGATCGATGGTTTCCGTTCACCGTCCGAGCTCGTCTTCATTCGTCAGTTCGTCGAGCCTGAAGATGTGCCCCGTGCGATGTCGGTGAGCAGCACCCTGGGTACCGTCGCGACCTTGGCCGGCCCGGGCCTGGGTGGCCTGCTCATCGCCTGGGGTGGCCTGCCCGCTCCCATCGTCTTCGACATCGTCACCTTCCTGCTCGTGATCGGCGTGCTCGTGCGGTTGCATCCCAGACATGAGCTGACCGGGAACCCCTCAACGGGAAACACCCTCACCCAGTTGCGCGAGGGGCTGTCGGCCCTGCGCCGCCATCGCAGCGGCAGGGCGTTGGTGGCATCGCTTGTCCTGGTTGCGGGAGGATTGCTTCCGGTGACGAATCTGCTCGTGCCATTGCTGGCCCGCTCCCGCGCCTGGTCGGCGGGCGCCACCGGCGCGATCGTCATGGCGTCCACGGCCGGGACAGTGCTCGTCAGTGCCGCTCTGGCCATCTTCGGTCCACTCCACCGGGCCCAAGTGGCCTTGGTGGCCGGTGTGGGCCTTGCCTGCTTCGCTGTCGCTGCGATGGCTGTGCTGCCCTCGTCGTGGGCGGTGGGTGGTGCCGCGTTCCTTCTGGGCGCCGGGCTCATGGTCTTCAGCGGGCACCTGTCGCCGCTGTTCGTCCTGCTCACTCCCGCCAAGCTGCAGTCCCGGTTCGCGTCTGTGCTCGTGATGGCCCAGATGATGCCCGCCGTGGTCACCAATCTGCTGCTCGGTACGCTGACTCAGCGCTGGGGCACCCCCCTCGCGCTCGGGTGCTGCGCAATCCTCGGGCTCGCCGGAACCGTGCCCCTGCTGGCCTGCGCACCACTGCGCCAGGCGCGGCTGGGGGCCAGCAGGACCCCCGCCGAAGCCTGACGAACCGAGCACGACCCATGAGGTTCGCACAGATGTCCTCTTGTTCACGGAAATCTGGTATTCCCACTCCGCATAACGCGATAACAACCTCACAGCTCCGACCAAGGGGGAATTCCGATTCCCACTGAATTGTACTTCCATTTCATGGCCGCTGTGGTGCCCACCAGAAGCACGAGAATTGAACAACTCAGCGCAGGCTCGACCCCCAGGCCTCCCGGCCGTGCATCAGCGGCTGGCGGATCGTGCGCCAGTAGGATTTCCAGCCGCTGAGCTGGGTGCGGTCCACGTTCTCCCTGGCAGGGGCGGGCGCGAGCATCGCGCTCAGTACCACGCTCAGCGCCCCCAGCTCCTCGTCGGTGGGTTCTCCCTTGGTCACCTGGAGCGGGAAGACCGGTGACTGACCCTCGCTGCGTGCACTCACAGCGGGATGTTCCCATGCTTCTTGGGCGGCAGCGATTCGCGCTTGGTGCGCAGCAGACGCAGGAAGCGGATCACCTGGGAGCGTGTCTCGTGCGGGTAGATCACCTGGTCGAAGTAGCCCCGCTCCGCCGCGACATAGGGATTGGACATCTGGGCGTCGTATTCCTCGATGAGCCGGCGACGCTCCGCCTCGGGATCGGCGGCTGCGGCGATCCGTTTGCGGTGCAGGATGCTCACCGCCCCATCGGCGCCCATCACCGCGATCTGGGCGGTGGGCCAGGCCAGGTTGATATCGGCCCCCAGATGCTTGGAACCCATGACGATATAGGCCCCGCCATAGGCCTTGCGGGTGACAACCGTCATCTTCGGCACTGTCGCCTCGCAGTAGGCATAGATGAGCTTGGCGCCCCGATGAATGATCCCGTTGTGCTCCTGCTCCACACCGGGTAGGAATCCCGGCACGTCGACGAATGAGAGGATCGGGATGTTGAAGGCATCGCAGGTGCGCACGAAGCGCGCCGCCTTCTCGCTCGCCTTGATGTCCAGACAGCCCGCATACTGGAGCGGCTGATTCGCCACGATGCCGATGCTGCGGCCCTCGACGCGCCCGAAACCGCAGATCACATTGCCGGCGTAGAGGGCCATGACCTCGAGGAATTCGTCGTCGTCGAGGACGGTTCGGATCACCTCGCGCATGTCATAGGCCTGCGAGGGGGAATCCGGCATGAGCGTGTCGAGAGTGCGGTCGTGATCGGTGATCGGCACATCGATGTCGTCGGGGAACTCGTAGACCGGGGCGTCCTCGAGATTGTTCTGCGGCAGATAGCTGATGAGGTCGCGGGCGTACTCGATGGCATCGGCCTCGTCGGCGGCCAGGTAGTGGGCGTTGCCGGCGATCGCATTGTGGGTGCGTCCACCGCCCAGCTCCTCCATGGTGACGTCCTCGCCGGTGACGGTCTTGATCACGTCGGGTCCGGTGATGAACATCTGGCTCGTCTGGTCGACCATGACGACGAAGTCGGTGAGGGCCGGGGAGTACACGTGCCCGCCGGCAGCCGCGCCCATGATGATGCTGATCTGCGGGATCACGCCGCTGGCCATGGTGTTGCGGCGGAAGATCTCGCCATACATCGCCAGCGAGGCCACGCCCTCCTGGATGCGGGCGCCGCCGCCCTCATTCATGCCGATGAGGGGGACGCCGGTCTTCGTGGCGAAGTCGATGATCTTGCAGATCTTCTCACCGTGCGCCTGCCCCAGCGAGCCACCGAAGATGCCGACGTCCTCGCTGAACACGCACACCGGGCGCTCGTGGATTGCCCCCACCCCGATGATCACGCCGTCGCCATACGGGCGGTTGTTCTCCATCCCGAAGGCGTGGCTGCGGTGTCGGCTGAACTCGTCCATCTCGGTGAAGGTGCCCTCGTCCAGCAACGCGAGAATGCGCTCCCTGGCTGTCATCTTGCCGCGGGCATGCTGCTTCTCGACGCTGGACGCAGAGGCCGCATGCACCGCCGAGTCGATCCGCTCACCGAGATCGGCGAGCTTCCCGGCAGTGGTGTGGATGTTCGTCGCCATGCACGAAACCTTAGCGGCCGCGATGGACAGCCCCGGGCAACGCGGCGGCCCTGGTGGGCACAATGGTCGCTGTGAGCGGGGACGAGAGCGACGGTGCGAGGACCAATGGCTGGGACAACCCGGACTTCGTGGACCGGACGGAGGCGGTCGTGCGGCTCGGCTCGATGCTGCTCAGCGCGGGCACTGGTGCCTATCGGGTGAAGCACGCGATGGCGAGGGCCGCGATGGCCCTGGGCATGGACCGCCACGATGCTGCCGTTTCGCTCACCGAGATCATCACGACCACGCATATGGGCGACAACTTCCGCACCGTCGTCCGCGAAGTTCCGCGGGTGGCCGTGGATGCCCGGCGCATCGAGGCGCTCGAGACCTTGTCGAGGAATATGCCGAACGGCTGCGACGCCTTCTTCCTGGAGAGCCGTCTCGATCACATCTCTCGTCACGTGAAATCGATCTGGCCTGCCTGGCTCAATGTGCTCTCGGCCGGGATGGCGTGCGCCGCGTTCGCTGTGCTCAATCGGTTCAGCATCGAGGAAGCACTCGTGGTGCTCATCGCCTCGGCCAGCGGACAGGCCGTGCGCCGTACGCTCGCGCGCCGTGAGGCGAACCAGTTCGGAGTGGCGGCCATCGCCGGGGCAGTGTCCAGCCTGGTCTACCTCATCGTCTCCGTGCTGTGCCGCGCCCAGCCATGGCTTCCGCTGCACAATGTCGACGGAACCGGTTATGTGGCGGCCATCTTGTTCCTCGTTCCCGGATTTCCCATGATGACCGCCGTCCTCGATATCGCCCGGCTCGACTTCGGTGCCGGCCTGCCGCGAGCCTTCTATGCGATGGCGATCGTCTTGTCGGCCGGGGCCGGTGCGTGGGCGATCTGCCTGGTATTCGGGCTGGAGCCGTTGCCGCCTGGCTATCAGATCACCGGCGTGTGGTGGTGGATCGCCATCGCTGTGAGCACCTTCATCGGTATCTGTGGTTTCGCAGTGATGTTCAATTCCACACCGGCGATGATCTGGCGGGCGGCGCTGGCCGGGACGCTTGCCAATCTCACCCGCTTCGCGCTGTCCGCAGCCGGCGTGCCGGATGCGGCCGGCAGTTTCATCGGCGGCCTCATCACCGGCCTGCTCGCCTTCGCCTTCGCCAACCACAACACGCTGCCGCGCATCACCTTGTCGGTCCCGGGTTCGGTGATCATGGTGCCGGGTGCTGCGATGTATCGCACGCTGTACTGGTTCAACGCGAGCAACACCACCCAGGCGATCACCTTCGGCATGGACGCCCTCATCGGCGTGCTCGCCCTGGCGTCCGGACTGGCAGCGGCCCGGATGTGCACGGACCCGGGTTGGACGATCATGCGCTGGCGCCCCAGCCCGCACGCCTTCCGAACCGAGGAGGGCAGCACCCTCATCGGCTGAGCGCGCCGCTGCGAAATGGCAAGGACAAAGCCCGTGGCTTCTGGGACCGGGCTTCGCCCGTGGCTTTTGGGACCGGGCTTCGCCCGTGGCTTTTGGGACCGGGCTTCGCCCGTGGCTTTTGGGACCGGGCTTCGCCCGTGGCTTCTGGGACCGGGCTTCGCCTGTGGCCACGCAGACGCTGGCCACGCAGACGCGTAGCGTCCCCGCGGCAATACAGTGAAGGGCGTGCCGACCACTGCGCCCCTGTCCGTCGATGAACTCACCGCGCTGCTGGGACCGGGCAGCTGCTGGGGCCCGATCCGATGGCGGGCATCGACCGGATCGACCAACCAGGATGCTGCCGCCCTCATCAAGGCAGGCGGCGACGCCGGTCTTGTGGTACTCAGCGAGCACCAGGCCGAGGGCCGGGGGCGGTTCGCGCGCGAGTGGCGCGACACGCCAGGGACCTCGGTGGCCTGCTCCGCCGTGGTGGCGCCCCGGCCTGCTCCCCCGATGTGGGGCTGGCTCAGCCTTCTGGTGGGCCTGGCGGTGCGCGAGGGGGTGGAACGCTACACGCACGCGGGAGCCGGCCGGGTCACCCTCAAGTGGCCCAACGATGTGCTCGTGGACGGGCGCAAGGTCTGCGGCATCCTGTGCGAGCGAGCCGGGGACCTGGCCGTGCTGGGCTGGGGGCTCAATGTCTGCATGGATGAGTGCGAGTTGCCGGTGCCGACCGCCGGATCGTTATTGCTCGCTGGCCTGCCGCACGACAAGACGGCGGTGCTCGCCGAGGTGCTCGCTAGCTTGCAGCGCTGGTTCGGGCTGTGGCAGGACCGAGGTGAGCTGCGCGCGGAGTACGAGGCAGCGTGCGACACGATCGGGCGTCAGGTGAACCTGCATGTCGACGTGCAGCGTGCCGCCGCCGGCGTGCTCACCGGCCATGCGGTAGGTGTCGACCCCACGGGGGCCATCCTCATTGAGCGCGGCGGGCAGGTTGAGGCCCACAGTGCCGGCGATGTGGTGCACCTGCGCTGAGCCGGTTGGGCGTAGCGTCACTGCAGGCATCGGTCGGTGACTGCCACAATGGTGGCATGCGGCATTTACGCGGCGGGCTGGGACCGGACGAGCAGCTGGTGGTGCGCTTGCGCTCCCACCCCCGGGTGCTCATGGGCCCGGCGTTCATGCTCATCCTTCTCGCGGCCGGTTTCGGCATCGTCATCGGGCAGGTGCCGCGCAACTGGGGAAGTGCGGTGTCATGGGTGCGGATCGGGCTGGCGGCGATCTTCCTTGTGTGCGTCGTGATCTTCGTGCTGTCCCCGGCGCTGCGCTGGTTGACCACGAGCTACACGATCACCACCCGTCGGATCATGCTGAGGACCGGGCTGGTGCACCGCAGCGGCCACGATCTACCGCTCAACCGGATCAGCGATGTGGCCTTTCGTCGCAGCCTGCTCGATCGGCTCTGCGGGTGCGGCACGATCCGGCTGGTCACGAGCTCCGAGCAGCCGCTGGAGCTGCCGGGCGTCCCCGAGGTAGCCGACGTGCAGAACGTTCTCGCCGAGCTCATCTACGCCAGCTATGCAACAAGCTGACCCCACCCCCTGCAGCGCTGGGAGGGGTCCGGGGTAGCGTTGGGAGATGCCGCAGTCACTGTGTCGGGGTTCTCGGAGGTGTTGTGCATGCCCAAGATCAACGCGCCCACGGTCCGCGAGCACCACGAACGGATGCTGGCGTCACTCGTGGACGCAGCCGAGGCCGTGCTGCGCGATGAGGGACCCGACGGCCTGACAGCCGCTTCGGTGAGCGCGCGGGCGGGTGTGGCGCGCAATTCCATCTACCGATATGTGGACAGCGTGGACGATCTGCGAGGCCTGGTCGTCGAACGCTATATGCCGGAATGGTTCGCGGCGGTCCAATACAGCATGGATTCCACGGATGACCCCCGCGAGCAGATCCTCGCCTGGGCGCATGCGAACCTCGAGCAGGCGACGCGTGCCGGACATGGCTGGCTCATGCGGATCAGCAAGCACCGCCTGGACCCGAACACCTCGCGCACCGTCGACCACGCCCATCACAGCTTGTCGGGCGTACTTGTCGAGGCCTGGACACCCCTAGCCCCCACCAAGGCCACAGTGGCCGCCGAGATGACCGCCGGCGTGCTCTACGCGTCCATGCACGAGGTGGAGGCGGGCGCTCAACTGGACGAGGCGCAGGCGACGCTCGACGCGGTGGTGCGGGCGCTCATCGCGACCCTGGGTGAACAATCGGCCGATTGACCGGCCCAGGATGAGCCGCCAGCCGCGTGAACCGCCGAGCGACTCGTTGGTCGCGCGGTGGTCACCGGCGCGCAGGTCACTGGCTCAGAGCACGTCGACCGGAAGAGTCTCGCTCAGCACGCCGCTCGAGGAGGGTTCGTTGCTGGGCAGGACGTGCAGCACGCCCGGTCCCTCGCGCTCCGCAACCACCTTGGTGAGCGTCCCATCGATGAAGTGCAGCGCTGCGCCGTCGTCCACGGCATAGCCGCCGGGGATGACGCCGGAGGCAACGGCCTGGGTATAGGTGGCGCCACGGTCCTCACCGTCCAGATGGGGACAGAAGCTGCCGCCCAGCAGCCCCAGCCCGCCGCGCCAGCCCCGCATGTCACCGAAGGCGTCGGTCAGGCAGCCCTCGAACCAGCAGGCCGCCCCGGCCGACAGGCCGGAGAAGACGACGTTGCGGCTGTGATCCTTCGCCAACCGCTTGAATATCGACGAGACGCCATGGGTGTCCCACAGCGCCAGCAGGTTGACGGTATTCCCTCCGCCCACGACGAACACATCGGCGTCGGGCAGGCGCTTGACCGACTCGGCGGCGCCCTGCCACAGGGTGAGCACCATCGTCCGTACGCCAAGCCCCGAATAGGCCATGAGGAAACGGTTGATGTAGGGCGCCGAATCCGCCGAGGCGGTGGGCACGAAGCACACCAGCGGCGAGCGGGCGTCCGACAGATCCAGGATGTAGCGGTCCAGGCTCGTCGGAGCGCCGTTCCTTGCCATCGAGAAGCCGCCGCCGCCCATCGCCACGATGTGAGTGCTCATGGCGTCATGTTCTCACAGGCCCCGCTAGGTTTGGACCGTGAATTCGGCGCACACCATTGGGATCATCGGGGGCGGACAGCTGGCCAGGATGCTGTACGAGGCGTCCATCGGGCTCGACCTGGAGATCAAGCTGCTTGCCGAAGGGCCCGAGGTGAGCGCGGCACGGGTGGTCCACGAGGTGACGGTGGGGGACTACACAGATCCGCAGGTCGTCACGGACTTCGCGGCTGGCATCGACGTCCTCACCTTCGACCACGAGCACGTCCCCACCAGCTTGCTGACCAAGCTCGAAGCTGCCGGGCTGTCGGTGCGCCCCGGCCCGGCTGCCCTCGTCCACGCCCAGGACAAGGCCCTCATGCGCGCCCGGCTGGCCGGTGAACTGGGACTTCCTGCGCCGCGCTGGCGGGTGTGCCGCGATGCGGAGGCATTGCGTGCCCTCGGGGAGGAGATCGGCTGGCCGCTCATTGCGAAAGAGTCGCGCGGTGGCTACGACGGGCACGGGGTCTGGAAGATCGAGGGAGCCGAGCAGTGCGAAGAGCCGTTCGCCCAGAGCCTCGAGGAGAGCGCCGGGGAGAAGGTCGAGATCGTCGGCGAGGAGTTCGTCGACTTCGCCCGCGAGCTCTCGGTCATCGTGGCCCGCAATCCCCACGGCGAGTGCGTCAGCTACCCGGTCAGCGAGACGGTGCAGGAACACGGCATCTGCGTGGAGACCACCACCCCCGCCCCCGGTCTCGATCCAGCCCGGGCCGCCCAGATCCAGCGCCTGGGGCGCCGGATCGCGGCCGAGCTGGGAGTGGTGGGCCTGCTGGCGGTGGAACTCATGGAGCGGCGCGATGGTGAGGTGGTCGTCAACGAACTGGCGATGCGCCCGCACAACACCGGCCACTGGTCGATCGACGGGGCGGTGACGAGCCAGTTCGAGAACCACCTGCGCGCCGTGGCGGGTCTGCCGCTCGGCGACCCCTCGGCACGCCAGCCCTGGTGCACCATGCGCAATGTGCTGGGTGGCAGCCGCGACGATCTCACCGCCGAACTGGCCACCGTGGGACGCGACGGCGGGCTCAAGGTGCAGTTCTACGGAAAGTCGATACGGCCCGGACGCAAGGTCGGCCATGTCACCACCTATGGCGACGATCTCGCCGATGTGCAGGGGCGCGCCCGCGCCGCGGCGGCATATCTCATGGGTCTGGCCGGGTAAACCGGCCATCGGGCCTCATGGGTCTGGCCGGGTGAACCGGCCGTCGGTCCTCATGGGTCTGGCCGGCTGAACCGGCCATGGGGCAGAACACGCCGGAACTGAATACTCACAACGTCGACGGGGGAGCAATGAGCACAAACCAGGCCCAGGTGGGCATTGTCATGGGATCGGATTCGGACTGGCCCACCATGGAGTCGGCAGCCGATGCGCTCTCGGAATTCGGGGTCGGATTCGAGGCCGATGTGGTCTCCGCGCACCGGATGCCCGAAGAGATGGTGCGCTACGGACGCGAGGCGCACACCCGAGGTCTGCGCGTCATCATCGCCGGTGCTGGCGGAGCCGCGCATCTGCCCGGAATGCTCGCGGCCCTCACCCCGCTGCCGGTGATCGGCGTTCCGGTGCCGCTGAAGAATCTCGAGGGACTCGATTCACTGCTGTCCATCGTGCAGATGCCCTCGGGCGTACCGGTCGCCACCGTCGCGATCGGCAACGCTCGCAATGCCGGGCTGCTCGCGGTGCGCATTCTTGCCAGCGGCGACCCCGCGCTGAGCGCCAAGATGCTCGACTTCCAGGACCAGCTCCGGCACAGTGCCCTGGACAAAGGCGCGGCCGTGCGGGCCAGGCTCGGCTGAAGACTGCGCGGCTGAACACTGCGCGGTTTGGGCACAGCGCGGCTGAACACTGCGCGGTTGCACGGCTCGCGGTGCGCTCGGTTCAGCTCGCGTACTGGCCCATCGTGCTGGTGTCACCTTTGGCGAGCGCGGAGAACATTGCCTGCGCCTTCGCCGAGTCGAGGATGACCACCGACTGGGTGCCGTCGTCCGACCAGCCGGCTGGGTCGGCTACCGGGACCTGCACCGTGTAGCCATTGCCGGAGGCCACCGAGAGCATGCCCCTGGCAAGCGCAATGAGCTCTGCGGGCCCGGATCCCTCGCCGCGTGTGAAGGCCCCGGACAGCGCCATGTTCACCTCCCACCAGCGCAGCGGGTTGATCACGGTGGCGGGCGACTTCAGCTTGTTCGCCACCTTTGCCACCACCTCGCGCTGGCGCTTCGCGCGTCCCAGGTCGCCCTCCGGATCGCCGTGGCGGTGACGTACATAGCCCAGTGCCTTGGCGCCGTCGAGGGTCTGGCAGCCGGCCGGCAGATTGATATTGGCCAATGGATCGTCCATCGGTGAATCGAGACAGACATTGATTCCATTGACCGCATTGACGACATTCGCGAATCCGTCGAACCCGATTTCCAAGTACCCGTCGATGCGCAGGCCGGTGACATTCTCCACGGTCTGCACGAGCAACTGTGGACCACCATAGGCGTATGCCGCGTTGATTTTTTCCTTGCCATATCCGGGGATGTTCACATAGGAATCACGGGGCACGCTGATGAGTACGGACTTTCCTTGCGGGGGCACGTACAGGATCATGATCGTATCGGTCCGCCCGCCGTCGGCGTCGCCGGTGCCCAGCGCGTCCTTGTCCGCCTGGGTCATATCGCTGCGGGAGTCGCTGCCGACGAGCAGGATCGCCGTTCCGGGCTGGGAGGCCGGTCGGGCGCCGCTGGGCACCCAGTTCACCTGGGGCATCTGCGACCAGGCCTTGATGGGCACTGCCACGGTGTACGCGAGCCAGGCCAGGAGCAGGACCAGGATCGTGAGGACAGTGCGTCGTACGCGATGGCGGCGTTTCGGCATCACCGGCACAGTGCGTGCCGGCCGCGCGGAGCGTGGCGGCTCGGCGGGTGGCTCCCGGATGGACGGTGGCGACAGGGGGCGCTGACCCGATGCCTGCCGTCGGGCGGCCGCCCGGGCGAGGTACTCACGCTCGCGGCGCTCGATATCGGCCGTGTTCGAGATATTGGTGACTCGCCCGGGACTGGGCGGCGCGGGGCTGTCGTCGCGACCGCCGTAGAGCCATTCGAGGTCCGCGCGGCGGCGCTGTTCGTCACTCGGATCGGCCATGGCGCCTACGGTACCGGTTGGAGCTGTCCTGGCGGGTCAGCGGACTGGACGCGAACAGGGAAACCGATACTGTGTGCCCGTGAGATATGCAGTGATCATGGCCGGAGGCTCGGGGACGCGACTGTGGCCTTTGAGTCGGCAGGGCGTACCGAAGCAATTGCTCCGTCTCATTTCTGGCAAGAGCCTTCTGCGATTGGCCTTCGAAAGAGTTGCCCCAGTCGTGGGCGCCGACAATGTGCTGGTCTGCACCGGTGCCTCCTATGCGCAGCTGGTTTCGGAGCAATTGCCGGAGATGTCGCCGGAGAACCTGCTGGGCGAGCCGGTGGGCCGTGATTCGCTCAATGCTGTGGCCTGGCCGGCGGCCGTTCTCGCGGCCCGCGATCCGCAGGCCATCGTCGCGATGGTGACCGCCGATCAGCTCATCGAGCCGGTCGCGACCTTCCAGCAGCGTCTGGGCGTGGCATTCGAGGTGGCGCAGACCGACCCGAGCGCCCTGGTCACCTTCGGAGTCGTGCCCACCAGTGCCCACACCGGCTACGGCTATCTCCACAAGGGCCCTGCCGTGCCGGGCTTCGAGGGAGTGTGCCAGGTTCTGCAGTTCCGTGAGAAGCCGGATGCGCTGCTCGCCCAGGAGTACCTGGACAGCGGCGATTACTGGTGGAACTCCGGGATGTTCGTCTGGCGCGCGTCCACCTTGCTCGAACAACTTCGGGAGCTCAAGCCCCGCACCCACCGCGCCGTCGTGCGGCTGGCCGCTCATCCCGAGGAGATCGCGCGGATCTATCCCGATCTCGAGAAGATCTCCGTCGACTTCGCGGTCGTGGAACCGGTGAGCCGTGGGCAGGGCAGCGCACATGTGGTTGGTGTCTCGCTGAGCGCGCGCTGGGCCGACGTGGGCAGCTTCGCCAGTCTGTACTCGGAATTGCCCCATGACGACGCAGGGAATGCCCGTCAGGGGCAGGTGGTGGCTGCAGACACCACCGGCTGCCTACTCATCAATGCCGAGACCGACGGATCGGTGCTGGCCGTATCGGGCCTGCACGAGATGGTGGCAGTGCGCACCGCCACGGCCACCCTGGTCTGCCCGCTCAGCGCATCGCAGCAGGTCAAGGCCCTCGCGGCGAGCGTGGCGCGCGAGGTCGATCCGGCGTTGGCATAATCGTTGCGGGCGGCGACCGCGCCGGCGAATCGGCGGGCACGGCGCCGGTCTGCAAGGAGGTGGGTCCCGATGAGTGAACTGCTGCGCAGGACGCGCGAGCCAGCAGCATGGCTCCTGGTGGCGGTGACTGCGCTCTATGTCGTCCTGGATCTCATTCGCTTCGGGTGGAGCATGGCCCACGATGGTCTCGGCCTGGCAGCCGCCGCCCGCGTCACCGGGAACTCAGTGGGGCTCGTCTGGGTCCTTCTCGATCTGGGCATTGTGCTGTGCTGCGTGCTCATCAGCCCGCCTGTGCGGCGTGTCAAGTGGGTGACCCGCAGCGCCGCCGCAGTGGTAAGCGTGGTCACTGCCTACGACCTCTTCCTGCTCGTCGTAGGAGTTGCTGCGGGAGGATCTGTCGTGGTGCGGGTGCTCGAGGCCATCGGCGGATTCATGGAAGTGCTGTGCAAGGGCGTCATTGCTGCAGTGCTGTGGCGCCTCGCGGCGCTGGCCAGGGCGGCAGACGACGCAGCCTCGCCTGCTGCGGGCCGATCCGCAGTCGAGCAGGGCGGCTCCGCGGCGGCGGGCAGTGAGCCTCTCTGGCCACCCGAGCAGGCCATCGCAGAGGTGTGGAGCAGGGCGCGGGATGCGGCGCGCGGCGCGCCGGCCGGTCCAGCCGATGGTGCCCCACCCACCGGCACTTCGGGCCCCGACCCGAGCGCTGTCGCGCAGAGCTGGGTGCGAGGACAGCAGCCCAGTATCAAGGCCCTGGGGCAGGATCTCTCGGATCCGGCGAGCGGGCCCATCAGGGTGCACAGGCCATGGGCCAGTGCCGCCGAGCGGGCCGCAGGGGTGCAGCCCCCCGCCCCGGCGTCCGGGCAGGCCGGCGCGGCGGGGGCCGAGGCATCCCCCGACCTCGCCGGGCACACCCCGAGCAGGGGGACGTCGGGCGCGGGGAATCCCCCGCAGTGGACGCCCCTGCCACCCGAGGACCCGGCACCGGAGTCCTTCTGAGCTCGCCGCCCAGTTTCGCACGAGTGGTTGCGAGGTGAGACCTGAGTCGCATCTTCCCCCGGATCTGTTCGGCCGGGCCCGCTCGTGGTGACAGTCATGTAGTTTCACTCTTGTGATTCGTCCGGGCAGCGTTTACCGGGACGACCAGCTGTGTCACCGGTTTCGGGAAGCGCCGTTTCGGGGTCGGTCGAGACGATCCGGCCGAGAGGAAGTGTCATGGAGGAACTCTTGTCGCTGACGGCATCGGACGAGGAAGCCGCTCTCGAATGGCAGGAGCGGGCATTGTGCGCCCAGACCGATCCCGAGGCCTTCTTTCCGGAGAAGGGCGGCTCGACCCGCGAGGCCAAGAAGGTCTGCCAGGCATGTCCCGTCCGCGGGGAATGCCTCGAATACGCCCTCGAGCACGATGAGCGGTTCGGCATCTGGGGAGGCCTGTCCGAGCGGGAACGCCGCAGACTGCGCCGCCGGGCCAGCTGACCAGACATCTGACGTCTGGGCGCTGCTATCCACTGTGTCCACCCAGCCAGCCGCGGGGGAACGTCACTGGGCCGTTGCGAGCGAAGTATGCCACAGCTCGAACAGCTCGGAGAACACCTCCGGCGCCGAAACGAGCACCGGCTCTGCGTGCTCCGGGAACCCGGAGATGGGGCCGGACGGAGTCGCCACCACGCCGCCGGCCTCGTGCACGAGCAGCACGGCCGCGCCGTGATCGATCGCGTGGAAGCCCGACACACATGCCCCGGCGCTGCGGCCAGCCGCAACCTGGGCCAAGGTCAGTGTGCCCGAACCCATGATGCGCATCGTGCACATTCGATCGGCGAGCGAGGTCATGAATGTGATCATGCCCTGCCAGGGACGATGCGCATCCAGCTCGGTGCCCACCGTTGTGCCCGCCAATGACGTACACCCTTGCGCAGCTCCGGCGCGCATGGCGTGACCGTCGCATCGGGCACCGTGACCATGACGAGCCTCGAAGGTCTCCTGCCGCCACGGGTCCGCCACCACCCCCACCAGGGGCGTGCCCTCGTGCTCCAGACACAGCGACATGCTGGTCCACGGAACTTTGTTGACAAGGTTGGTCGTGCCATCGACTGGGTCGAGGTGCCAGGTGTAGGCATTCCCTGGTGCTGTGCCATATTCCTCGCCGTGGAAGCCGTGCTCGGGAAAGTGCTGGCGCACGACGCGACGCACCTCCCTTTCGATGGCCCGGTCGACATCGGTGACGAGATCTGCTCCATGTGCCTTGCGCGCCACCACGCCAATCTGCTGCTGGCGGGTGAATGCCATGACTTCGGTGGCGATCCGGCGCGCGAGAACAATGGCCTGCTCAGCGACCTCGTCCTCGTCGGGTTCCGGCGCGGCGCGCGTACCCGCCGCCAGCTCCTCGCGGGTGTCCTGGTCCCAGAGCACGCGCTGGAGCAGAGGCAAAGCGTTGGTGGTGATCGAGTCGACCCCCAGCTGCGCCGCCCAGCGCGCCGCTTGCGGCTCGTCGAGCGTCCAGCACGCCACCTGCAGGTGCAGTGCATGGGCGGCGGCAACGATCTCTGGGGTGAGGAAGGCGGCGTCCACATTGAGCGTGGTCGGGCGCAACGCTCCCAGATCACCGAAGGTGGGAACGTCCAGCCGCGCCCACGGGCACCAGATCCGGGCCGAGGGGTCCAGCGCACGCACCCGGGCCATCGCTGGTTGGGTGCCGCACCACTCCACTGGCGTTTCGAATCCCAGCGAAAGGACCTGCTCGCAGGCCACCGAAGCACACTCTTCCTCGTCCAGGTCGATGAGCAGCGTGCAACCGCTGCCGGCCAGGGCGCGCAACGCATCGGCCAGAGCGGGGATCTTCTCACTCTCGTGGCGCAGTGTGGAAACCATCTGCCAGCTCGTCTTGCTCACCGCGTGCGGGTGATTCCACAGCCTTTCGAGGGTGGGGTCGTGGAGCAGCACCGGTATCTTGTCAGCAGTCAGTCGCACGTCCACCTCGATCATGTCCGCTCGGAGGCGAGCGGCTTCGACGAGGGCAGCCAGCGTGTTCTCCGGGCGCAGTTGGGAGGCGCCTCGGTGTGCAACGAGGCGGGGCCTGGGGGTGGTCTTGGTGTTCAGTTCGTTCATGCGGTGAGGCTCTCCCTGTTCCCGCCGGTGGCGGGCATCGGTGTGTGCGTAGCGGGTTCGGACAGTAGTTTTGAGGAGCGGTAGGTCAGCAACTGGTCGATGACGACACCGACCCGGTCACCGATGTGCCAGGAGTGCCCGGTGCAGAAGGCATGCAACTCATCGCCCTTCGGTGCCCGGACGACGACCTCGGTGAAATGGCCCCGCATGTGCACGAGAACGACATGGGCACACACAGCTCCAGGTTCCTCGGGGCTGGTGAGAATGACCGATTCCGGTCGGGCGATGAGGACATCATCGGCGCGAGGTAGGCCTCGGTGGCCACTTTCCTGCAGCGCGCTGGCAGTGATCGCTGGGCGGAAGGAGTCACCGACGACCGTCGTAGTGCCGACGAACGAGGCAATGAACTCGGTGGCTGGGGCGGTGTAGAGCCGCTGCGGCGTCGCCACCTGTTCGAGGCGGCCATCGTGCATGACGGCGATCCGGTCGGAAACGCTCAGCGCCTCGTCCTGATCATGGGTGACCAGCATTGTCGTGATGGCGAGAACTTGCTGGATGTGGCGGATCTCGTCGCGAACCTCGACACGCAGTTTCGCATCGAGGTTCGACATCGGTTCGTCGAGAAGGAGGATGTCGGGCCGCTGGACCAATGCCCGAGCCAAGGCGACGCGTTGCTGCTCGCCACCCGAAATCTTGGACGGTTTCGACGCAGCGAGTCGTGACAGTCCCACGAGTTCGAGGGCTTCGCCGACGCGGGGGGAAATCTCGGCTTTAGGGACGTGGTGTGCGCGAAGGGGGAATGCGACATTCTGGGCGACGGTCATATGGGGCCACAGAGCGTAGTTCTGGAAAACCATGGCGCTCGGTCGACGCGCGGGGGGATCGCCGGTGACCTCACGGCCAGCCATGATCACCTGTCCTCGGTCGGGAGTGAGGAATCCGGCGATCATCCGCAAGGTTGTCGTCTTGCCGCAGCCTGAGGGCCCCAGTAATGACAGGAACTCGCCCGTGGCGACGCTCAGCTCAACCCCTGCAACCACGGAGTGCCCGCCGAGACTTTTGTAGAGGCTGCGCAGTTCGAGACCAGGGGTGGCGCCTGCAGTGTTGGAAATGCTGGCTGAAGTTGTTGATACGGGGGCCATTGTCATGGGCGGGGCTCCTATCTGATCTGGAAACCATCGGCGAGCCGACCACCCATGATGTGGCGTCGCGCCAATGTCATGAGCACCACCGAGGGAATCGTGAGGATGATGGAAAAAACAGCTGCCACCTGGCGAGGTGAGTTGAGCACGAGCGAGTACATCTCGGTCGGCATGGTCATGTAGGTGGGTGCACCGACCAGATATGTGCCCTGTGATTCATCGAAGGATGCCAGGAAGCACATCACGAGTGCTACCAGGATTCCCGGCCAGGCGATGGGCAGGGTGACGGTGAGGAATGTGCGCCACCAGCCGGCTCCGGAATCGCGAGCGGCTTCTTCCAGGTTGCGAGGGACGGCACTGAATGCCGCGGCTGGCAGCCAGGTCATGAAGACGATCGTGCCGAGCAGGTGCACGATGAGAATGCCGGTCACAGTGTTCATGAGATTCAGCGCGGTGAACAAGGTGGACATCGTGACGAACAATCCCATTTTCGGGAAGGCGTTGGTTGCGAACAGGCCAACCAGCACCACTCGCCGGCCAGGGAACGGGATGCGACTCAAAGAATAGGCGGCAGGCAGGCAGATGACTGCCGAGATCGCAACAGTCAGTGGTGCGAAGACCAGCGAATTGTGGATGGCGACGCCCAGGCCAGGGTCTGAGAAGACGACCGTCCACCAGTGGAACGTCCATCCCTCGGGCAGTAGATGGGGATAGGTCCAATTGCTGGCGAAGGCATGGAGACTGAGCCAGCAAAGAGGCCCAAGAATGAAGAATGCGAGAATAATAGCTACTCCCCAGACCAGAATGACAACGTGCCATGGATGGTGATGAAGTCTGCGGCTCCCCCTGATGATTCCGTGGGTGTCTTGGTGCGTCTCGCCGAGCGCCCGGAGATCATTGGTTTCTACTGGCTTCCCCTTCACGATGTCTGCTCATTCGAGTGCATGGTGGCCCACAGATAGAGCCCTGCGGCGACCGATGCAAAGGCGAAGACGACGAACGCTTGCGCCGTTGACTGCTGTGGACGATTGAACGCGGTGAAATAGCGGGACAGGTCAACGCCTAGCATGGTGGGTGAATTCGGTCCCGTGAAGTACGGAACGGTGAACGAGCCAAGCACTCCGATGAACGTGAAAGTCGACGCGATCGTCAGAGGGATTTTCGCGAGTGGCAAGAGAACATGCCAGATTGCCTGCCAATTCCCTGCTCCGGCATCGTGCGCTGCCTCCAGCAGGGCATCGGGGATTCCCTGCATCGCCCCGGCAATGAGGAGGACCGCGAAGGGGAGGCTTGTCCACACGCTGCCGATGGTGACTGCGGTGAGGGTGAATCCCCAGGTTGGGGCACTGAACCCCAGACTGGCGGCGACGCTGCGCAGGAACCCAGTGCCGTCGTAGAAGGTGAGGATGGCCCAGCTGGCAATCACCACCGGCACGAACAGGGGGACAACCGCCAGAATACTGAGCAACTTGCCCAAATAGCCCCCATAGAGCCGCAGAATGATTGAAATCACGCAGGCGGCACCGATAGTCAAAACCGTGGAGGCGAAGGTGACGATCAGCGTTGCACCCAGGTCGCGCATGTACATCGAGTCGTGAAACAAGTTCTCGAAGACGGCGAATGAGGGAGTCGAGATGATGTCTTGACCGATTTCGGCAAGTGTCGAATTAATCCCGCCTGTGAAACCGAGACTGAAGAGCAGGGCATTGAAAACTGGAAATGCGACAAAAACGAGCACGACGGCGGTGGGAGCAGCCACCAATACCATTCCGGTGGCTGTGTGCCGGCGATGATCTGCTCGTTTGGTCGGGGTATCGATTTTGACTGGGGCAGGGACTGGATCTGTGGAGGAGTCGTCCGAGACTCTGCCGACCTGGGTGCCGAGCTCAGTTGTTTCACTCACTTCGGAACCTTTGCGCTCCACTCGGCATTCATGTCCGAGGTGAACTGGGAGGAGAAGGACAACCGTAGTGCTGACGGATTGGCGGCGCTGAATTTGTCCGCCACGCTCTGCGGAAGAGTGTTGAGAGGAACTACCGGATATCCTGAAACGGCGTCTGCCACGATTTCTTGCCCCTGCGTCGAGAGAACGAAATCAGCCAGCTTATAGACGGCATCTTTCTTGGCATCCGACTCTGTCTTGGGAATCCCTAGGAATGAGGCGGAACCGGTGAATGATGGATTGGATATCTGCAAATACTTCACTGTCTTGGGCATGGCTCCAGAATTCTGCGCAGTGATGAACTGGTCGCTCCACACCGGTGCCATCGAGATCTGCCCGCTCTCCAGCAACTGAAGCACCTGGGCATTGCCGTTGGGGTAAACACCTTTCTGGTACATGTACTGGCCAAGATCGTGAAGGGTCTGGAAACCCTGGTCCCAGCTGCTTTCAAGCGACTTGTCGTAACTGGTCGCCATGGTCTGCTGCTGTGCAGCGCTCAGGTACTTGGACAGCACCGTGGTGACGAAGGAGCCGCCGGAGCCGCCGGTTGACGGGGAATTGTAGGCAAACTCGCCCGGGTTTGCCCTGATCCAATCGAGAAGTGCGTCGAGGGTGCGGGGAGGCGCGGTGACCTTCGTCGAATCATAGGCGAGCAACACGCTCGATGCTCGGTAGGGGATACCACCGGAACCACCCTGGGCACGGGTCGCTTCGGGGACCGATTTCAGATTGGGGATCGAGCTCTCGTCAGCAGGCAGGAGTAGTCCGGTCTTTCCCACGGTGGGGACGAAGCCCGCATCGATGAGATCGTAAGGGACGGTCTTGTCCTGCTTCGTGGCGGCAGCCAGATTGGCCTGCGTCTGGGCGTCGTGTTCGCCGTGCAGGTCGATCGTGGTGGTCACGGAGATCCTGGGATTGGTCTTCTCGAAGGCGGGGATCAGTGCCTTGTCCCAGAGAGCTTGGACATTGGTGTCGCCGCTGATGAAGACAGTGAGTGCGGTGTCGCCGGTAGTGGTCGCCGAGGGGGCGGCTGAGGAACTCTGTGCGCAGCCGGCCAGGCCGCCCGTGGCGAGCACGAGTGAGGTGGCAATGACCAAGCGAGCGATTGAGTGAGTTTTCACTGTGGTGTCCTCCTGCGGTCGCGGAATTCATCGTATGGGAGCGTTCCCACAACGTCATCGTGAACCCATGAAGTGAGGCAGCGGCGTAGCTGAGGGGTCAGTCAGTTGAACGGTTGGCGAACAGCTGGCTGTGCGGGGGCATCTGGACGCTGGCGGAGGGCCGGCAAGGTGTCCGGCAGACGACAGCTTTCGATCTTCGTCATAAGCTCCAGCCATGTCAGCCTGTCGCCCCGTCCAACCGACGATCGTCGACGTCGCAGAGCAGGCCGGAGTGTCGAAGTCGGCGGCGGCGCGGGTGCTGGCCGGCACCGGTCCCTATTCGGAGTCGACAAGGATCCGAGTTGAGCTCGCGGCCCGCCAGCTCGGCTATGTGGCGAACGCGATGGCCCGCGGTCTGGTGCGGGGACGGACCCGCACTATCGGCATGGTCGTCAGGGACACGGTGTCACCGCTGTACGCCCAGATCCGGGCGGTCGTCGAGGAACAGGCACTCGAATCGGGGTACAGGGTTCTCACGACCACCGGTGTGGGGCGAGTCGCGAATGAGAAGGCCGCACTGGCCGCCCTGATCTCACTGCGCGTCGATGGTCTTGTGGTGTGCAGCGGACTGCTTCCTGCTGATGACATTGCGGAGTTCGCCCTTCGGGTGCCAACCGTGGTCGTCGGGCGTCCGGAGCTGCATCCCCACCTTGCCAGCGTCTACTGCGACGAGGCTGACGGTGGTCTGAGAATGGCCGACCACCTCGCCGATCTGGGGCACCGTGTCGTCGGTGTCCTCATCGTTCCTCGCAGCAGCGCTCTCACCCAGAATGATCGCTCCATGGCGATGGCGGCGCGGCTGCGTCAGCGCGGCGTCACGGTGGTCGAGGTTGTCGCGCCCCTCGAGCGCGGCGCCGGCGAGATCGTTCGTGAACTGCTCGAGCGCGGCAGACCCGATGACACGGCTCGCCAGGCCGCGGATTCGCAGCGAGAGCTCACGGCTGTCATGTGCCCGACCGATTTGCGGGCCGTAGAGGTGGCCGGTGCGTTGGAAGCGCACGGTGTGGCCGTTCCGGGAGAAGTCTCGGTGAGCGGTTTCGATGGCATGCCACCGCTCGACTCCGCCTGGATCGGGCTGACAACCTTTCAGCAACCAGTGGCGCAGATGGCGCTGAGAGCCATGGAGCTCCTCCTCGGGAAGATCGACGACCCCGAGGTCCCCGTTGAACACATCTGTCTCAGGGGTGTTGTACTGGCCGGCAACAGCGTGGTCATGGCCCCGCCCGCGATTGACTCAGCGCCTGACTCTTGATTCGCCGTCCACTGTCGAAGGGCTGGACGCTGTTCCTAGTCCTCTCCCTGGTCCGGGTCAATCTCGTCGACACTGCGCCCGGTGAGAGCGACGAGCTGATCCACCAGGGTCTCGTGGACGAGTTCGTGGAGATCCTCCCGGTCCGCCGCGCGCCGCTCGAGCGGGCGACGGTAGATGACCACCCGTGGATGCTGCTCGCCCACCGCTTCGACGGCGGCAGCCAGAGGCACCGCGTCATATTCGCCGATGTCGTTCCACAGCGTGCGAGCATCGGGCACCTCGTCGACCCCGATGTCGATCTCGTCGATGACATCGGGGCAGTGTGTTGCCACCTCGGACACCGCATCCTGCACGCACAGCAGGAAATAGGCCAGGCCGCGTGGCTGCTGGGGCACCGCGACGGGCCGTGTCGTGAGGGGATTGGGCAGGGCGAGTGGCCCGCGCAGGCCACGCCCGTGGCGGTCACGGGTACGCATGTTCCCAGCGTAGGCGCGCTGTGGCGAGTCGGCCGGTGCGGGGGCCTGGCGTTGGACTAGCCTGTGAGCCGTGAAGGACAGGCGCTGTTCCAGGAACGGGTGCAATGAGAGAGCTGTTGCCACCCTGACTTTCGCCTACGCGGATTCCACTGCCGTGGTCGGCCCGTTGGCGACCGCGGCCGAGCCGGGCAGCTACGACTTGTGCAGTGCCCATGCGCAGTCCACGAGCGCGCCACGCGGTTGGGAGATCATCCGCCTCACCGATGCCAGCGCGCAACCGCCCGCCCCCGACGAGGACGATCTGCTGGCCCTTGCCGATGCTGTGCGCGAGATCGGCTTCGGCCAGGCGCCCGTGCGCTCCGACAGCCCCGACGAGAGCACTGTGGTGGAGCTGGCCCACCGCGGACATCTGCGCGTCATCACCGATCGGGGGCGGGGTACGCAGCGGTGAGCGGACCCCGGTGGACACCGGCCTGAGGGGCTCGGTGCACTAGTCTGGCCTGCATGGAGAACAGCTGCCGCGACCGATTCCCGGCGCTCATCGCCTTCGACCTGGACGACACCCTGGCGCCATCGAAGTCACCGTTGCCACCGGCGATGAGCCGGACGCTCACCGATCTGCTGACATTGCGACCGGTCTGCGTCATTTCCGGCGGCCAGTTCGGCCAGTTCCGCGAGCAGCTGCTCGACCGGCTCCCCGCTGAGGCCGATCTCACGCAGTTGCACCTCATGCCCACCTGCGGAACGCGCTATCTGCGCCACATCGACGGGGCCTGGCGCGAGCTCTATGCCCGTGATCTCACAGTGGACGAGCGCGAACGGGCGATCACGGCCCTGACCCGTCACGCCAAGGCCCTTCATCTGTGGGAGCCGGACGCGCTGGTCCGCGGCGATCGTATCGAGGATCGTGGCAGTCAGGTGACCTATTCGGCACTCGGCCAGCACGCCGACGTGGCATCGAAGAGGAACTGGGATCCCGCCGGCGAGAAGCGTGAGGCGCTCCGCTCAGCCGTCGCGGCCGAGCTGCCCGGACTCGAAGTGAGGGCCGGCGGTTCCACCTCCATCGACATCACCCGCCGCGGAATCGACAAGGGATATGGCATGGCCCAGCTCGCAGAACAGACGGGCATCGGTCTGGACGAGATGCTCTTCGTGGGGGACCGGCTCGAGCCCGGCGGGAACGACTATCCGGTGCGCGCGCTGGGCGTGCCCTGCCATGCGGTGAGCGGGCCACGAGAGACACTGGAGTTCCTGGCGGGGGTCATCACGGAACTGCGTGCAGGGGGAAGGCCCGCCTGCGATCTGCTGTCCGCCTGAACACCGCCGCACACAAGGAGACGCACCGTGGCAAGAACATCCGAACTCGATCTGTCGGCCGGCTTTCTCGACATCGCGGCATGCCCGAGCTGTCACGCGAAGCTTGCGGTCGACTATGAACGATCCGAGCTGGCATGCACCAACACCGCGTGTGGGCTGGCCTATCCGGTGCGCGATCAGATCCCGGTCCTGCTGGTCGACCAGGCCCGCCATGCGCACAGGGGCTGAGATCGGTCATGAATGACTTCGACGACGCGGCGCTCGACGACCCGCAGATCCTGGCGGAGGCCGACGATTCGCTGCGCTTCCTGGCCGGTGCCGGCGCGCGCATCCGACTCGAGGCACAGATCCTCGGTAAACCGGACTTCGAGGCCGGCCGACGTCCTCGCGGCGTCATCATCGTCGGCCAGGAGGCCCGCCTGGTGAGGGCAGTCCTCGAGCCTTGCTGCCCGGTACCGTTCGTCGCGTGGCCCTTCGCCGGGCTGCCGGCGTGGGTGGGAGCTCTCGACCTGGTCGTCGTGCTCGCCTCGCGTGACGGCTCCGATGCGGCCCTCGTGTCGGCCACCTACGAGGCAGCCCGCCGGGGCGCCGCCCTGCTCGTCGCGACACCCGAGGATTCCCCGGTGTGGGCGGCCGCTGAGGGCACCTCGACGCTGCGGGTCCCGACCGCGACCGGCGACCCCCTCGCTGCGGCGATAGCCCTCATGTCAGTGCTGCACGAAGTCGAGCTGGGACCCGATGTCGTCCCCTCCGACACCGCCGAGGTGGCCGACATGGTGGCCGAGGAGTCCAGCCCCTATCGTGACCTGTCCACGAATGCCGCCAAAGACCTGGCTCTCGGGCTGGCGGATGCGCTTCCGCTGGTCTGGGGCGGATCCGTGCTCGCGGCCCGCGCCAGTCGGCGAGTCGCCGAGGCATTGCGGCGCGCCACCGGCCTGGCAGCACTCGCCGTGGGAAGCGAGGAACTGCTGCCCGTCATCGAGGCGACCGGTCCCCGCGATCCCTTCGCCGACCCCACCGAGCACCAGGCCTCGCTGCGCCCGGTGCTGCTGGTGCTCAACGACATGGGAGACAGCCCCGAGATGGCCGTGGAGCGCCAGACCCTGCTCGAGACCGCACAGGCCCACGACGTGCGGATCTGCGCGCTCGACGCCGGACAGGGCAGCGACGTCGATCGCTATGTCGCGCTCCTCCAGAAGGGCCTGTACGGCGCTGCCTATCTGCGCATCGGGTCACGGCGCGGTGGCACACCCGGCCAGCAGATCTGATGGCGCCCGGGAAGGCACGCAGCCACCGGTCCGCCCACCCCACGAGGGGAGCCACCAGGGCGACCGTCGCCGCACTGGCGGCCAATCTGGCAATCGCGCTCACGAAGTTCCTGGCCTGGCTGCTCACCGGGGCGAGTTCCATGCTGTCCGAGGCGATCCACTCCTTCGCGGACACCGGCAACGAGGTCCTGCTGCTCCTGGGCGGACGCAGCGCCAAGCGCGGTCCCAACTCCGTGCACCCCTTCGGATTCGGCCGTCAGCGCTACATCAACGCCTTTCTGGTCTCCATCATCCTGTTCAGCGTCGGAGGCCTGTTCGCCCTGTACGAGACCGGTCTCAAGATCGCCGAGGTCCTGCGCGGCGAGCCCGACGAGCTGCTGGCCTCGTCGTGGTGGTGGGTCCCGCTGGTCGTCCTCGGGCTGAGCCTGGTTGCCGAGTCGGTGAGCCTGCGCACGGCCCTTCGGGAGACGCATTCGGCTCGTGAACAGCTGAGCATCGCGCAGTTCGTCCACGAGTCGCGGGCCCCCGAATTGCCCGTGGTGTTGCTGGAGGATTCTGCCGCGCTGGCGGGCCTGGTCTTCGCGCTGCTTGGGGTGGGGCTGACCCTGCTGACCGGAAACGGGCTATTCGATGCGCTCGGCGCCGGGATGATCGGCCTGCTGCTCATCGCCGTGGCCGTGCTGCTGGGCGTTGAGATGCAAAGCCTGCTGCTGGGCGAGTCGGCCACCCCCCAGATGGCGGGTGTGATCGCTGCCGCGCTGACCAGCACGCCCGGGATCGAGGCAGTGATCCACATGAAGACCGTGCATGTCGGACCAGAGCAGGTGCTGGTGGCTGCGAAGATCGCCGTTGCCCCCACGCAGAGCGCCGGCTATGTCTCGGCGGTCATCGATGCGGCGGAACGCAATATCCGCGAGGCCGAGCCGATGTGCACCTATGTCTATCTCGAGCCCGACATCAGGCGCGCCGTCTATCGGGCCGCCCGCGGGATCGGGTCCGGCAACTGACCAACTGCTGCCTTGCGGCGAGCCGGCCCCCGCTCAGCGGTCCGGGCCCTTGTCCTTGCCCGGGCTCATCTGCTCCCAGATCTCCTTGCAGGTGGGGCAGACCGGGAAGTTCTCGGGGTTCCTGCTGGGCACCCACACCTTGCCGCACAACGCAACCACTGGAGTGCCGTTGACCATGGCCTCCATGAGCTTGCCCTTCGGCACGAAATGGCTGAAACGCTCTTCGTCCCCGTCCTCGTAGACGGGCTGGGTGCGCTCCTTGACGGTTGTCTGTGATCCTGGTGCCAGCTGACTCATGTCACCCATGGTGTCACGACTCGCATGGCATTCACTGTGCAGGCGTCACGTTCATCCGAAGGGCAGGCTGGTGCTCCCTGCACGGGCCATGGTTTGATGGTTCGCCGTGACCTTCGACGACGCCGCCACGAGAGAGCCCGGCCGGGGTCTGGTCGCCGCCATTCTCATCGGTGTCTTGGCAGTTGCTTTCGAGTCCTACGGCACGCTCACCGCCATGCCCACGGCAGCCAGCCAGTTCGGACGGCTGGATCTGTACGACTGGGCGTTCACCATTTTCACCACCTCGCAGGTGCTCGGTATCGTGCTGGCCGGACGTGCCTGTGATCGGATCGGCGTCATCCCTCCGCTGGCCGCAGGTTTCGTCCTCTTCGCGGTCGGCCTGTTCGGCGCTGGCGCCGCGAGCAGCATGGACCTGCTGCTCGCCATGCGAGCCGTCCAGGGACTGGGCGGTGGCGCGCTCAATGTCGCACTCATGGTGCTCGTCGGGCGTGCCTTCAGCGACGAGCAGCGTCCCCGGTTGATGGCTGTCTTCTCGTTCTGCTGGGTGCTGCCCAGTTTCGTCGGGCCGCCGGTCGCTGCCTTCATCACCGAGCACATCGGCTGGCACTGGGTGTTCTGGGGGCTGCTGCCAGTGCTTGCGGCAGGCCTGGTGGTGGGATGGCGCCCGATGTACCGGTTCTGGCGCGCCGAGAGCATCCGGTATGCCGCGGGCGATCCGTCGGAGGGTGCAGCCCCGCCCTTCGCACGCGGCAGACAGACCCCGATCTGGGCTGCCGGTGCCGCCGCCCTGGGGGCCGCGCTGGTCCAGTATGCCGGTCATCGGCTCGATCTGGTGGCCATCGGGGTTGGCATCGCCGGCATCGTGGCGCTGGGCGTGGCTGTTCCGGCGATCATGCCGAGAGGATTCCTACGTGCCGCACCGGGTCTGCCGTCCGTGGTGGCGTCGCGGGGGCTGGCCACCGGCGCGTTCATGACGGCCGAGACCTATCTGCTGTTGCTGCTTACCCAGGCGCACGGGCTCAGCTTGCGTCAGGTGGGTTTCATGCTCAGCATCGGCTCGGTGGGCTGGTCCCTCGGATCGTGGCTGCAGGCCAGGCCCTGGCTGGCACTGCGCCGTGACCAGATCGTCATTGCCGGTGCGGGCTCCACAGCGGTGGGCATAGCCCTCATGCTGGCCTGCGCGGTCTGGCCGCGGCTGCCGGTGGGGCTCATCCTCAGCTCCTATGGGCTGGCAGGATTCGGGATGGGGCTTACCGTCGCGAGTACCTCGCTGGCCGTGATGACGCTGAGCAGGCCAGCCGAACTGGGCAGATGGACCTCGTCCCTGCAGGTCTGCGAGGGCCTGGGCAACTCTCTCGTGATCGGCATTGCCGGGTCGGTCTATGCGGCTCTACACACCGGACACGCCTGGAGCACCGTCTTCGGTGTGGTCTATCTCGTCCCCACCCTCGCCGCGGGCTTGTGCCTGCTGGTTGCCATCCGTATCGGGCCGGTCCACGACACGCCCCCGGCACGATCGGCGCCGTGAACGAGCGGATGAGCGGCATGGCATGCTGTGAACCGTGAGCGATTATCCCGGTGGACCGCAACGACGAGACGACGAGTCCCGGCTCCAGCCCGGCGACCCCCAGCTGCCCCCGATGGGCTGGTATCCCGACCCGGCCGACGCCCGACTCGAGCGTTACTGGGACGGGCAGCGGTGGACACGCAACACCAGGGTGCCCCCCTCGAGGACCGCGGCCGACAGACCACCGGCTGCGGCGGGCCCGATGGCCCCGGGCGGATACCCGGGTACCGATTCCCTTGAGCGCCCGGGCAGGTACGCCGCCGGATTCGATGCCAGACCGATGCCCTACCGCACGCAGGCGGGCTTCGCCACGGGTGGTGGCCCCACCACCGACGACGGCGTCCGGCTGGCTGGCTGGTGGTCCAGGCTCGCGGCGCTCATCGTGGACTATCTGCTCCTCACTGTCGTGCAGGTTTTCGCGCTGATGCTCTTCGGACAACGGCTCGTGGCGGGCATTGAGGCCTGGGAGGCCGATGTGCTGACCGCGGTGAGCGCCGGCAATACCGATATTCCGCTCTCCCCGGCCGATCCCAGATATGGCATCACCACCTTGTGGATCGTCTACAACGTGGCGCTGCTGGTCGCCCAGTTCTGCTATGCAACCCTCATGATGCGATTCAAGGCCGCCACCATCGGCCAGCTGCTCATGGGCCTGCGCGTCGTGCGGGCCGGACACGGACGCGAACGCTTCGGGCTGCGCTGGTCCACGAGCCTGCTGCGCAACGCCGGGTGGCTGTTCTGCCAGGTCTTCTCTCTGTTCTCCCAGCTGAGCACGCTGGGCTTCGTGCTCACTGCAGCCAACGGCCTGTGGCCGCTGTTCAACCCGCGTCGCCAGGCACTGCACGATCTGCTGGCCCGGACCCAGGTGATCTCCGTGCGGCCATGACCGGGCCGTGTCCGGTGCCGGCGAACTCGTCACGGAATGGGCCGCCGGGTGTCCTAGGGTGTGGCCATGGCCCTGGGTGACCCTGCACTGAACGAACTCGCCGAACTGTTCGGCATCGCCACCGAGTTCTGGGACTGGAAGGGTCGCCAGGTTCAGGTGAGCGAGAAGACCGTGGTCAGCGTGCTCGCCGCCCTCGGGATCGACGTGTCGGCCCCCGGCGCCGCCGAGCAGGCCCTGCGTGACCAGCGCGACAAGCCATGGCGTCGCCTGCTGCCACCGGTGGTCGTGACCCGCCAGGGCCAGCCGGTACGCGTCAATCTGCACGTCGCCGATGGGCATCCCGCCCGGCTGAGCATCAGGCTGGAGGAGGGTGGTTCGGCCGAGGCGACACAGGTGGACAACTTCGCCCCGCCACGCCAGATCGGCGAGGAGCTGATCGGCGAGGCCACCTTCGAGATTCCCGGCGATCTTCCACTCGGCTACCACCGCCTGCAGGCCAGCTCGGACGATCGCGAGGCCCGGGCCACGCTCATCGTCTCACCGGCCTTCCTCGGCTTCCCCCAGTCGATGGGCGAGCGACGGATCTGGGGCTATTCGGCGCAGCTGTACAGCGTGCGCAGCGCCGGTTCATGGGGGGTGGGGGACTTCGTCGATCTGGGGGCGCTGGCTGCCTGGTCGGCCTCGCAGCAGTACGCCGGCTATGTGCTCGTCAACCCGATGCACGCCGCCCAGCCGGCTCCGCCGATGGAGCCCTCGCCCTATCTGCCGAGCAGCCGATTGTTCGTCAACCCGCTGTACATCCGCCCCGAGACGATCATGGAATACGCCACCCTCGACGAGCACAGCCGGGCGCGCATCGCCGAGCTGCGCGAGCAGCTGAGGGATCGCCTGGCCGGGGAGAAGATCATCGCACGTGACCTGTGCTGGGAGTACAAGCGCAAGGCGCTTCGCATCATCTGGGCCGCCCGGCGGACGGATTCGCGACAGATGATCTTCGATGCCTTCCGGCGCCGGGAGGGACGCACGCTGCGCGACTTCGCCACCTGGGCCGTGCTGTGCGAGTACCACGGCCCGGACTGGCGGCTGTGGGATGCGCCCTTGCAGCGCCCCAGCTCTCCCCAGGTCGACCGCTTCCACGACGAGCACCGCGACGAGGTGGACTTCCAGGAGTGGCTGCAGTGGATCGCCGCTTCCCAGGCCAGCGACGCTCAGCAGTCGGCCAAGGACGCCGGGATGCCGGTAGGCGTCATCACCGACCTGGCTGTCGGGGTGAGCGCCGCCGGTTCGGACGCCTGGGCGATGCGCGACGTCTATGCGGACGCCATGAGCGTGGGGGCACCACCGGATGCCTACAACCAGCTGGGGCAGGACTGGGGCCAGCCGCCCTGGCGCCCGGATCGGCTCGAAGACCTCGGCTATGCCCCCTTCCGCACCATGGTGCGCAATGTGTTGGAGCACGCCGGGGGTGTGCGCATCGATCACATCATCGGGATGTTCCGCCTGTGGTGGGTTCCCGAAGGCTCGGGGCCCCGGGAGGGCACCTATGTGCGCTATGACCACGAGGCACTCGTCGGCATCCTGGCTCTGGAGGCCTATCGGGCCCAGGCCGTGATCATCGGGGAGGATCTGGGCACCGTCGAGCCGTGGACCCGCCGCTATCTCGCCGAGCGCGGCATCCTCGGCACCTCCGTGCTGTGGTTCGAGGAGGACGATGCGGGCAACCCGATTCCTCCGGAGAACTGGCGCGAATACTGCCTGGCCTCGGTGAACACCCACGACCTGCCCCCCACGGCCGGCTACCTCACGAAGGCGCATGTGAAGTTGCGGGCCAAGCTGGGGCTGCTCACCGAGAGTCTCGAGGACGAAGAACGCATCGCCGGGGAGCAGCTGCGTCGCTGGTGGGACTATCTGTGCCAGCGCGGGGCCATCGACGATCGGGTGGAGGATCCGGTCGAGGCGAATGTGCTGGCGCTGTACCGGCTGCTCACCTGGACCCCGTCGCGGGTGCTCAGCGTGACGCTCGTCGATGCGGTCGGTGACACCCGCATCCAGAACCAGCCCGGTACCGTCGACGAGTACCCGAACTGGCGCGTGCCCTTGTGCGGAGCCGATGGACAGCCGCTCACGCTCGAGGACATCTACCGGATGGAGCGCCCGATGCGATTGTCCGCGGTGATGAACGGGTTCAGCACCGTGCCCAGTCCCTGGCGAAGCGACGAGGCGATCCGTTCGAGCGCCACATGATCACGGCTGGCGGGGGCGCGTGGTCGTCCGGACCGAGCCCACGGATGACGGACGGGGCATGGACGGTGCGGACGAGAGCCATGGCTACGATTGCCGGGTGAGTGAGCGGGCGAGCCTCAGCGAGATCCAACTGCCGCCATGCCTGCAGATCCGCGGCATCGACCGGCTGCTGGTCTACCGCATCGAGATGCGCCATCGTTTCCGCCGTATCTCGGTGCGCGACGGACTTCTCCTGCACGGCCCGGCCGGCTGGGGCGAGTGCTCACCCTTCTGGGACTATGGGCCCGATGAATCGGTCGAATGGCTACGCGCCGCCATCGAGGCGGCGTGCGAGCAGCCGCCGGCGGTGGTGCGCGGCCGTATTCCGGTGAATGTGACGATTCCCGTTGTCTCGCCCCAGACGGCCGCCGCCCTGGTCCAGGACAGCGGGGGTTGTCGCACGGCAAAGGTGAAGGTGGCCGATCCACACAGCGCATTGCGCGACGACTGTGCCCGGGTGGAAGCGGTACGTGCTGCCCTCGGTGAGTCTGGGCGGATCAGGGTCGACGCGAATGGGGCCTGGTCCGTGGAGCAGGCGATCGAGGCGATCCGCGAGCTGGATGCAGCTGCCCAGGGGCTGGAATATGTCGAGCAGCCCACCGGGCAGGTGGAGGGCTTGGCGCAGGTGCGTCGGGCCGTCGATGTTCCGGTGGCGGCGGACGAGTCGGTGCGCCGGGCCAGTGATCCCCTGGCGGTGGCGGCGGCGGGAGCCGCCGACCTGCTCGTCATCAAGGCGCAGCCGCTCGGGGGACTGCGACGGGCGCTGGATGTGGTGGCTCGCGCGAAGCTGCCGGTTGTGGTCTCCTCGGCGTTGGAGACCTCGGTCGGGCTGTCCGTGGGGGCCCAGCTGGCGGCGGCACTGCCGAGGCTCGATCATGCCTGTGGGCTGGCCACCGTCGAGCTGTTCGCCTCCGATGTGACCGATCGGCCGCTGGCTCCCGATGACGGCTGCGTTGCGGTGCGGCGCGTCGGCGTTGACGTCCCGGTCGGCCAGGATGTTGCGGTGGAGCTGTGCTGGCGCTGGGCCCATCGCCTCGAACTCATGTGCCTGCGCCTCCAATGAGCGCCGAGTCTGCCACGAGCCCCGGGGGCGAAGTCGGGGAGGTGGCGTCCGCGCTGCTGGCGCGGCGCCTGGTGGTGGCCCTCGCGGGCAGCGGTGTCCGCCAGGTGGTCTATTGCCCGGGTTCGCGGGATGCTCCGCTGGGCTACGCGCTCCACAGTGCCGAGCAGGCGGGCCTGGTACGCGTGCACGTCCGTCTGGACGAGCGTGCTGCGGCCTTCATGGCGCTCGGCATCGCCAAGGCCACCGCGGTGAGCGGCCAGCCAACTCCGGTGGTGGTCGTCGCCACCTCGGGTACTGCGGTGGCGAATCTTCATCCGGCCTTGTGCGAGGCGGACAGCGCCGGGCTGCCGGTGATCGCCTGTACCGCCGATCGCCCTCACGAGATGTGGGGTACCGGCGCCAACCAGACCACGCGCCAGCTCGGCCTGTTCGGGCCCATCATGAGGCGAGTGGAGGACGTGCCGGCCGATTTCCCCCCAGACGAGCGGCTGGACGGACTGGTGAGCCGGGCAGTGAGGGCCGGAACCGGTGAACTGGGTAGCGATCCGGGGCCGGTGCAGATCAATGTCTGCTTCCGCGAGCCCCTGGCGCCACGCTTGCCGTGGCGCCCGGATGGTGGTGGGCCACGCTTGCCGTGGCGCCCGGATGGTGGTGGGCCACAGCAAGCGTGGCCCACGGGAACTCCGCACATCCCGGCAAGCGCGGGGGCGCACCGGATCGAGATGCCGGCGCAAATCGAGATGCCGCCGCGCACGGTCGTCGTGGCCGGGGATGCGGCGGGGCCACTCGCCCAACAGGTGGCGCTCGACGGTGGGTGGCCGCTGCTGGCGGAACCCTCTTCGGGCGCGCGTTTCGGGCCGAATGCGCTCACCGATTACCAGCGATGCGTGCGGGGACCGCTGTCCGAGGAGCTCGAGGGCGTTCTCGTCTATGGGCATCCCACCTTGTCGAGGCCGGTCAGCGCCTTGCTGGCAGATCGTGGGCCGCGCATCGTGGCGGTGGTCGATCGGGCACGCTGGACCGATGTCTCAGGTCTGGCGCAGGTGTTCCGCGGTCCGCTGGTGGTGAGCGGTGCGGCGCCGTCAGGTTGGCTCGACGCCTGGCAGTCGGAAAGCCGGCCGGACAGATACCGGGAGCCGAGCCTGAAGGAGGCGGCCTGCGCCAGCATCTGGACGGCCCATTGCGCGCAGGACGCCCCCTCGCTGGTCATCGGCGCGTCCGAGCCGATCAGGGCGTTCGACCGGTGGGCTGTGCCGGGCAGAGATGCTCCCATGGTCATTGCGAACCGTGGCCTGGCCGGGATCGACGGGACGGTGGCCACCGCAACCGGGGTATGGGCTGGTCTGGGCCGTCCCGTGCGGGTGGTGATCGGGGATCTCACCGCGATCCACGATGCGATGGGAATGCTGCGGGGCGAGGCCGAGCTGGAACCCGATGTCCAGGTGGTGGTGCTGGCCGACGGGGGTGGTGCCATCTTCGCCGGCCTCGAACATGCCGGTGCCGAGCCGGAGCTGTTCCGCCGCTTCTTCCGCACGCCGCAGCTGTTCGACCTGGCCGGCCTGGCTCGCTCGATCGGGGCGGACTACCGTCGTGTGGTGGTCGGGGAGGAGTTGGAGGCCGCGTTGCGAGAGCCGATCCACGGCAGGAGCTATCTGGAGGTTCCTCTCACGCCGCGTGGCTGATCCGCTGGGTCTGCAGCGATCTGCGCGGGCATCTGCTAGCCGTGGTGCAGGGCCTGGCGCATCGGGGCCATCTTCGCCTGCGTCTCGTGCCATTCGTTGTCCGGCTCGGAACTCGCCAGGATACCGGCGCCGGCGAAGATCCGGGCGGCACGGGAATCGGGCGAGAGCTGGGCGCAGCGCAGCGCCAGGCCCCACTGTCCCGATCCGTCGGTGGCAGTCCAGCCCACCGGCCCCGAGAAGCGCCCGCGGTCGATGCTCTCCACGCGCCGGATCTGCTCGAACGCCGCCGAGCGCGGGGTTCCGCAGATGGCTGCGGTGGGAAAGAGGACATCGGTGATGTGGGCTGAACTCACGGCCGGGTCGAGGGACGCGGTGATGTCGGTGGCCAGGTGGGTGACATTGGGCAGCCGCAGCAGGAAGGGTCCGTCCAGGTGCGGATCGTTCAGGCCTGCCTCCTCAAGCCTGGCCGTCACCGAATCCACTGACAGCTCGTGCTCGTGGCGTTCCTTGGGATCGTCCAGCAGCTCGCCCTCCCATGCCGGGGTGCGTGTCCCGGCGAGGATGCGGCAGCGGAAGATGGCCTCGCTCACCTCGACGAGCAGCTCAGGGGTTGCACCGATGAGGCCCTCGTGCGAAAAGGTCCAGCAGTCCCGGTGGTGTTCGCCCAGCCAGCGGGCAATCCGCAGTTCGTCGAGCGGGCGGTCTGCCACGACGTCCACTGCCCGGCTGAGCACGACCTTCTCGATCCCCGCCGTCCGATCGGCCAGCACTGTGGTCGTGGCGCTCACGGCACTCGTCCAGCTGCGCCGGGCATCCGCACAGTCCACCTCACGCAGCCGAGGTGCGGCCGGATCGCGCATCAGGGTGCTTTGCCGGCCCGCCTCGATGATGGCGAGCAGATCGGTCTGCGGTGCACAGATGATCTCGCTTCGCCGACCCTGCGCGGTGCGCACGATCGTCACGGCAGGCACCACGAGACGGCCTGGCGCGGCGGGGTCGAAGGGGAACGAGCCGAATGCCAGGGGATCTGAGTCGAGCTTTCGCGACCAGTCGCGGAACTGCTGCCAGGCGGTACTCGCCGGGCGGGGGCCGCTGGCGCTGAAGGATGCCGCTGTGCCCCAGCCGACCATGGCCGGTCCTCCGTGCGGCGCGAGCCATATATAGGGGCGCCCAATCCGGTGTGGTACGAGCTCCAGGACCCGGGCCAACCAGTCGCTTCCGTCGAGAGGGGTGAGCGCGTCGGCACCTGGAAGGGCGCGTCGGCGCAGGGCGGCCGGATCCGCCGCGTCAGTCACGCAGGAGCACACGTCGGTCCAGTCTAGGCAGCCCGTCAGGTCATTTCGGCTTCAATCAATGGAGAAGGCCGTGCCGTCTCGCAGCGCCTCCTCGGCGAGCCTTCGCGCGGCGACCCGATCGGTTTTCCCGGATGCCAGCCGGGGCAGTGCGTCGAGTACCACCACTACTCGGGGAGCACGGGCCCGGCCGATCCGTCGGCCGATCGCGTCGCGCAGCATGCGCGCCGAGCCCGGCTGCCATGGACTGTCGGCGACGAGCACCGCGGCGACGAGATGGCCCCACCGTTCGTTCGGCAGTCCCACAACTGCCGCCTCGCGCACCATCCCGGTGGCGAGCGCGGCCTCGCGCACGTCCGCCGCACTCACCTTGAGGCCCCCGGTCACGATGACGTCGTCGAGGCGCCCGCCCACCACCAGCTGGCCGTCTCGCAGCTGCCCCCAGTCCTGGGTGGCGATCCAGCGGACGGTGCCCTGCCTGGTCACCCCGAGCTCACCGTCCAGATAGCCGCTCATCACCATCGGGCCGCCCAGCCAGATCCGGCCACTGGTGTCGAGGCTGTCGCGAGTGGTGCCGAGCCGGATGTGTACTCCGCGCAGGGGCCGTCCGTCGTAGACGCACCCGCCGCAGGTCTCGCTCATGCCGTAGCTGCGCCGTAGCGCGATGCCCGCGCTGCGGGCCTGTTCGGCCAGTCGTGCCCCGGTGGCGTCTCCGCCCACGAGGACGCTGGCTGCCCGGGCAAGGGCCCTCGTTGCGGCGGGATCGCGCAGTGCATCGGCCAGCTGGGTCGGCACCAGTGAGAGGTGGACCCGCCTGGTGGGCTCAGCGCGCAGTGCGCGGTCCAGTGCGCGGGCGAGCTCGGCGGGGCTGAAGCGGCCCTGGGTGGGCACCGGTTCGCGGCCGGCGAGAACCGAGCGTGCCACCACCTGCAGTCCTGCGATGTGATGGGGCGGCAGCGCGAGCACCCACTGGCCCTGCCCGCCCAGGCGTTGCGCAGTAGCTTCGGCAGAGGCTCGTAGCTGGTGGGCGGCCAGCCCCACGAGACGGCCGTGTCCGGTCGTCGAGCCGGAGGTGCGAACGACGATCCGGACGTCCTCGGGCAGCCGGCGCACCCGGGCTGTCAGATCGGCGCGCAGCGCCTCAGGGTCTTCGCCGGGATCGGCGGGGACGAGGATCCGGTCCGCGGTACCGTCGAAGACCTGCGCCAGTGCCCTGGCCAAGCTGCCGAGATCGCTCGCTTCGCGGCGCACCGGAAGGATCTGGAAGATCTGGGGATTCATCGGTGTGCTGCTCAGAAGTAGTAGGGGAAGCTCGACCAGTCGGGTGCCCGGTGCTCGAGGAAGGCGTCGCGTCCTTCCTGGGCTTCCTCGGTCATGTAGCCGAGCCGGGTGGCCTCGCCGGCGAAGGCCTGTTGCCCTGCGAGACCGTCGTCGACCATGTTGAAGGCGTACTTGAGCATCCTGATCGACTGGGGTGACTTGCCGGCGATGGTGAGGCCCCAGGCGATGGCGCTCGTCTCCAGCTCGGCGTGAGGCACGGCCTTGTTGATGACGCCCCAGGCCTCGGCCTGCTCGGCGTCGTAGCTGTCGGCGAGGAAGAAGATCTCGCGTGCCCGCTTGTCGCCGACCTGGCGGGCCAGCAGAGCGGAGCCATAGCCTGCATCGAAGGAGCTGACATTGGCGTCCACCTGCTTGAAGACGGCATGTTCCTTGCTGGCGATCGCGAGATCGGCGACCACCATGAGGGAGTGCCCGCCGCCGGTGGCCCAGCCCGGCACCACGGCGATGATCGGCTTGGGGGTGGAGCGCATGAGGCGTTGCACCTCGAGGATGTGCAGCCTGGACCGGCGACCCTGGTCGAGGCGGGCGCGGCGTGCCGAGCTCAGCTGCGCCGGGTCCCAGCCGTGCTCGCTCGAGGGTTTGTCGGCCTGCGCGTAGCGGTAGCCCTGGGCTCCTCGGGCGCGCTGGTCGCCCCCCGAGCAGAAGCTGTAGCCGCCGTCCTTGGGGGATGGGCCGTTGCCGGTGAGCAGGATGGCCGCGACATCGGGAGTGCAGCGGGCGTCGTCGAGGCAGCGGTAGAGCTCGTCGACGGTGTGCGGGCCGAAGGCGTTCCTCACGAGCGGACGGTCGATGGCGATCCTCACCACGGGCAGATCGGTGCCGGCTGGTGTGCCGTCGGCGTCGCCGCGGGAGACGAGCCGGTGATAGGTGGTCTCGGTCAGGGGGCTGTCCTCGGGCACGACAGTGCGCCACCGGCTGGAATCGAAGGTATCGGAGACCTGCGGCAGGAAGCTCATGGCCGCGAAGTTACCACCCGGAAAGGGTCCGGCCGGGGCCGCTGTCTTCTCGGGTGGTGCCATCCGGCGTTCGTCATTGGACGGCGCATGAGCTCCGAGGACCGGGATCGGCCCAGCCTCACCGATGCCTGGGTCATTGAGTTCTTGCGCACCGGTTCGCCCGCCAGTTCCGAGCCGGCCGAGGGGGCGTGGGCTCGCCCGCGGCCCCGACTTCGGGTGCGGCGGCACCGGCCGTTGTGGGCCGTGCACGCCACCGCCCTGCTCATATCGGTGGCGTCGCTCATCCTCGTCGCGGCGAACTATTCGCATCTGCCCGATCCCTATCCGCGACACTGGGATGACAGCGGACGCGTTGACCGCTGGGTCGAGAGATCGTGGGGCGCGGTACTCGCTGTGCCAGTGTGGGGGTGCCGTTCTGACGCTTGCGGTGGCGGTCATCGCCCTGAGCGCACGGTCGCTCGTCCCGGTGGTGTGGGCAGTTGTGGCGGTGGCGAACGCTCAGCGCGGTGCCCGCGAGAAGCGTGGCCTCGCGGGGCCGGACTCTCCCGATGAGGACGCGTCCTGGAAGCTCGGGCTGTTCCACTACAACACCGCCAACGCCTCGTGGCTGGTGCCCAAGCGCAACGGGATCGGCTACACCGTCAACCTTGGGCATCCGGCAGGAATGGCCTTCATGGTGGCGACCGGGGTCGTGCTGCTCGTGACCGTGGCCTGGGGCCTGCTCATCGGCTGACTCACAGATTCGTCGGGGCCGGCCCCACCTGGTACACGTTGTCAGTGGGGCGCCCGGCCTCGTCGAGGATGAGAGTCGGAATTGCCGGCTCGGCATTGGCCAGATGACGTCCGTTCATCGGCAGCTCTGCGCGGACCCGCTCGTGACGTTCCCGGGCCACCTGGATCGGCTCGTCACCGACGATCTGGCCGCCCTTCACCAGATCGGTGAGCAATGAGCGGTCGTTGGAATCGGCCCGCGGTGCGAGGTCGACACCGATCACCTCCGCCTGGGCGATGCCCCGCTCGTCGATGCGGCGCAGCGCGAACTTGCGTCCCCCGATCGTGTTCTTGTTCGCGGACTTCTTAGCGACGGCATGCATAGGGGCGCCGGGCTCATCCGAGGATGCCTTGGCCACCATCTTGTAGACGAATCCGCAGGTCGGGTGGCCCGAGCCGGTCACCAGAGCGGTGCCCACCCCGAAGCCGTCCACCGGGGCCGCCCGCAATGCGGCGATCTGGTACTCGTCCAGGTCGTTGGTGACGATGATGCGGGTCTGGGTGGCTCCCAGCGCGTCGAGCTGGGCCCTCACCTGGCGCACCTCGGTGCTCAGATCGCCCGAATCGATCCGGACCCCGCCCAGCTTGCCGTCGGTCAGTCGTACCGCGGTGCGGATCGCCTGCTCGACGTCGTAGGTGTCGACGAGCAGGGTGGTGTCCTCGCCCAGCCAGTCCAGCTGTGCCTTGAAGGCCTCCTCCTCGGTGTCGAAGAGCATCACGAAGGCATGGGCGGCGGTGCCGCTCACCGGCAGCCCGAAACGCCGGCCTGCCTCCAGGTCGGAGGTGGCTCCGAAGCCGGCGATATAGGCGGCCCTGGCCGCGGCCACGGCGGACTCCTCGTGGGTGCGCCGGGCCCCGAATTCCAGGATGGGACGGCCCTCGGCTGCCATCGTCATTCGGCTGGCGGCCGAGGCGATCGCCGAGTCGTGGTTGTAGATCGACAGCAGCGCAGTCTCGAGGACGACGACCTCGGCGAAGCTGCCCTCGACCTGGAGCAGCGGCGATCCCCCGAAGTAGAGCTCACCTTCGGGGTAGCCGACCATGTCGCCGCCGAAGCGGAAGCCGGACAGGAACTCGGCGAGCGCGTCGTCGGCCACCTGGGCTTTCAGGAGGTAGTCGATCTCGGCGTCGCCGAAGCGGAAGTCTCGCAAGGCCTCGAGCATGCGTCCGGTGCCCGCCACCACGCCGTATCCGCGCCCGGTGGGCAGGCGTCGCGGGAACAGCTCGAACAGGACGTGGCGGGATGCCGTGCCCGAGTGCAGGGCGGCCCTGACCATCGTGAGCTCATACATATCGGTCAACAGCGCGGTGCTGGTCATGACAGTCACCCTAGGGCCGATCACACACTCGGGATCGCGCCCGGCCACCCGATGTCTGGAGTTTTGGGCGGTGCGTGAAAATGGAGCCATGTCGGACATCCCTCCATTGACCGCTCCGGGGGGCGATACCGCCGTTGCCGAACTGCCCGATGAGGCGACCCTGGACGCGAATCCCTGGGTGACGATCGTCTGGGACGACCCCGTGAATCTCATGAGCTACGTCACCCACGTGTTCTGCAGCTATTTCCATTACTCGCGCGAACGCGCCGAGCGTCTCATGATGCAGGTGCACATGGAAGGCAAGGCAGTGGTGAGCAGCGGGATGCGAGAAGCCATGGAACGCGATGTGAACGCGATGCAGGGCTTCGGGCTGTGGGCGACGGTCGGCCGGGCACAGTGATGCACGCCTTCCGCCGTCGCCATGGCGAGCTCACCTGCACCCTCGAGGACGCCGAGCTGACGATCCTGGCGGGCCTGGCCCAGCAGCTGGTGGAGCTGCTCACCAGCGAGGCCATGCCCCCGGTGGGCTCGGGGGCGCTCACGGCGGGCAGCGGCGACAGCGATGCGGACATCCTCGGTGAGCTCGAGCGAGAGTTCACCGATCCTGTGGAGGGCGATTTCTGCAGTGACGAGGGCGTCGATCCGGTGCTGCGCCGGCTCTTCCCCGACGCCTACCGCGACGATCCGGCTGCCGCGGCGGAGTTCCGGCGCTTCAGCCAGGCCGAACAGCGCGACGCGAAGCTCAATTCCGCGGTCGTGGTGATCGCCGACCTCAACCAGGTTGGGCGCGACCGGCGGTGCGTCGTCTCGGACGAGCATGTGGAGGACTGGCTCAAGACGCTCACGGCGTTGCGTCTGGCCCTGTCGGTGCGGCTGGGCATCACCTCCTCGGTCGACCAGGACGAGCTCGCCGAGTTGCCCGACGCCGATCCGCGCACCACGGTCTTCTCCATCTACGAATGGCTCGGCTGGGTGCAGGAGTCCCTGCTCGACTGCCTCATCTGAAGGGCCCCGGTCTCTCGGGCCCGAGGGCAGGGTGAGTGGCGCCGGCGTTTTCGGCGTCTGGCTCGGGCGCCCTAGACTCGCTCGGGTGAGCCCAGACGTGAATGCACCCATCGGCATCTTCGATTCAGGGTTCGGCGGGCTCACCGTGGCGCGTGCCGTCGTCGACCTGCTGCCCCACGAGGACATCGTCTATCTGGGTGATACCGCGAGGGCACCCTATGGTCCGCGCCCGATCGCCGAGGTGCGCAGCTTCGCGCTGCAATGCCTCGACGAGCTTGTCGCCCGGGGAGTGAAGGCCCTCGTCATCGCCTGCAATACCGCGTCCTCGGCGGCCTTGCGGGATGCCCGGGAGCGCTACGACCTGCCGATCATCGAGGTCATCCTGCCCGCCGCCCTCAAGGCCGCGAAGATCACCCGCAATCATCGGATCGGCGTCATCTGTACTCACGGGACGGCCGCCTCCCGGTCTTACAATGACGCGCTCGCAGCGTCCCCCGTGACGCTGTTCACCCAGGTCTGTCCTCGGTTCGTCGAACTGGTCGAGTCCGGGATCACCACTGGGCCCACGGTCCTGGGTCTTGCGGAGGGCTATCTCAGCACGCTCAAGGAGGCCGATGTCGACACGCTGATCCTTGGCTGCACGCACTACCCGCTGCTGTCCGGCGTCATCAGCTATGTCATGGGGGATTCGGTGACGCTGGTGTCCAGCTCCGACGAGTCGGCCCGGGCCACCTTCGCGATGCTCACCCGCGAGGACCTGCTGCGCGGCGACATCCCGGAGCCCGACGAGGTGCACCGTGACTTCCTCACCACCGGCGACCCCTCCCTCTTCAAGGGTCTGGGACAACGCCTCATGGGCGGATTCGTACGCGAGGTGCGCCAAGTCAGCCTGGGCTGATCCCGGCCGGAAGGCAGCCGCGAGACCTGCCCGCCGGTCCGGGCAGCAGGCTTCGGGCATCACCCCTGATCCAGGCCCAGCGCGCTGATGACCTCGCTGCACACCTGGTCAAAGCTCAGTTCGGGGTGGAAGACGAGCCATTCCAGTCCGGCGGTCAGGGTTGCCCCGATGACGGCGGCAGCAGCGATACGGTCAATGGGAGTGACCGCGCCGCCCCTGTCGCGGGTGAGTGGGCCCATCATGGCGTTGCGCCAGGTGGACACCGACTCGCGCCAGGAGCGCTCGGTGCGGAAGACCTCCGAGACGAGCACGCGCGCAGCGTCGGGGTGGTCGTGCACCTCGTGAAGCAGGGTACGCACCACCGCGCGGGTCAGCGCATCTGCGGCCAGGCCTTCCGTTGCCACCCGGATCGCCTCGGCCACTCGCACGGTCTGCTCGGCCATGAGCGCCTCGACCAGCCCGGACTTGGAGCCGAAGTTGTAGTAGATGCTGCCCTTGGCGATGCCGGCCGCCGCGGCGATCTCGTCCACCGAGGTGGTCGAGACGCCGCGGGTGGCGAACAGATGGGTTGCCGCCGCAAGGATGGCCTCTCGTGTGCCACTGCGCCGTGTCCCGATTGCGCCGCGTGCCGTCATTCCACCAAGCCTAAAGCGAAAGCGCCGGGTGGAGGCGCGACAGGCTCCACATCCGCTTGCGCGCGGCCAGGATGGACGACACCGCGAGCGAGACCGCGAAGATGGCGGCCAGCACGATGACGGCTGTCCAGAACGCCGGCCCGATTCCGCCGGTGATCGCCTCGCGCAGCCCGTTGACGACATAGGTCATTGGCATCCACCGGCTCACCACCTGGAAGAAGCCGGGCTCGGTCTGGATCGGATAGGTGCCGCCGGCCGAGGCCAGTTGCAGCATGAGGACGGAGATGATGATGACCTTGCCGACTGCCGAGCCGAAGGCGATCTGGAGCATCTGCTGCAGCGCGAAGAAGGCGGCGGCGACGAGGAAGGCGAACAGGATCGTGGCCGGCCAGTTGTGGGCATCGAGGCCGATGGCGAAGTGCATCACCGAGAGCATGATGAGCACCTGCCCGGCGGCCAGGGCCAGCGCCGAGTTCAGCGACCCCCACGCCATCCGGAAACCATTGACCGAGGTCATCAGGGCACGCGACTGGAGCGGACGCAGCAGCAGCCAGCTGATGAGCGCGCCGACCCACAGTCCCAGGCCGATGAAGAAGGGGGCGAAGAATTCACCCCACGAGGCCACCTTGTGCAGATAGCTGGTCGCCAGCTGGACGGGCGAGCTGATCGCCGTTGCGCGCTGCTGCTGGGTGTCCGCGGAGTCGTGGGGGATCTGGGAACTGCCCGACTTGAGCTTCTCGCCAAGCGTTCCGCTGCCCGCCTGGGCCTGGTCGAGGCCCTTGGTCAGCTCGGGGGCCTTGCCGGACAGTGCTGCCGTGCCGTCCTTGAGGGCCTGGGTGGAGCTGGCGATCTGCTGGGCACCGTCGTTGAGCTGCTGGACACCGCTGACCAGGGTCGGCACCTGCGCGTCGAGCTGGCCGGTACCGGCCGCCACCTGCTTTCCTCCGGTGGCGAGCGCATCGATACCGCTGCCGAGTCGAGCTGCGCCGCCGGACAGCTGGGAGGCTCCCGTGGACAGCGTCGAGGAGCCGTCGGCGAGGCGCTGGGTGCCGGCCTGGATCGTCTTGGCTCCCGCGACCAGCCCCTGGTGGGGGTCATTGTTCGTGAAGGCCTCCGACAGCTGTTGCGCGCCGGTGCTCAGTGCATCGATCTGGGTTTTGGCGGAACTGAGCTGCGTGACACCCTCGGTGAGCTGGCCGGAACCGGCGGACAGCTGCGTGGCCGGTTCGCTCAGCTGCTGGGCACCGGCCGCCAGGGCTTGCTGGCTGTCGGACAGCTGGCCTAGGCCGGTGCCCAGTTCGCTGTGTGGGCCGGCTTCGCTCGCGAGCTCGGACGCGCCATCGTGCAACTGGCTGGCGGCTGCGTTGATCGTCGTGGACTGTGGGTCGGCCGGCTTGGTGTCGGAGTAGATGGCATCGCGCACCTGCGCTGCGCCGCCCGCAAGATTGCTGGCCTTTTCCTGGGCCTGTTGGTTGGTGAGGTCCTGTGCCTTCTTGAGTTCCTGATCTGCTTGGGCCGTATTGCCATCGGTGATATCCGTGCGGGCCGCTTGTATGGCTTGGTCGATCTGGTTCAACTGGCCGGGAAGCTCACCGGTGCCGGACGCGACCGCGCTGGCAGCCCGGTAGAACTGGGAGTCCTTGCCGGTCTTGTCGGCCAGCGCGGAGGCTCCAGAGGACATGGTCGAAGTGATGCCCTGGGCCTGGCCCAGCCACTTGCTCGCACCGGACTGCCATTCCTGGGCTCCGTTGGCGAAATTGCCTGCCCCGGTGGCGAAGTTGCCGGCGCCGGTGGAGTAGCTGGCGGCTCCCTGGGCGAAGGTGGACGCTCCGCCGGCCAAAGTGGCGAACTGGGAGTCCAGGGTGTTCAGGCCCCCTGACACCTGCTGGGAACCCTCGGCTGCTCGCTGCACCCCGTTCACATAGTCCTGCTGGGCGGCGTTGACCTCGGCGTTTCCGGCGGCGGCCTGGGAGGCGCCGGCGGCCAGCGACTGGACGCCGGCGAGCAGTGCCGGGGTCTGCGCCTGCAGCTGGCCCAGGCCATCGGACAGCTGCTGGGCACCGGAATTCAAGGTGGAGACGCCGGAGGGCAGACCGGACACCTGATCCGCGGCACGCGAGGTGCCGGCGGCGAGCTGTCCGGCGCCGGCATGCAGTGCTGCGGCGCCCTCGTCGAGCTGACTGGCGCCGACGCTCAGCTGCTGGGAGCCGTCCTTGGCGGTCTTGATGCCGTTCTGGAGGACGAAGGCCCCGTCGGAGGCGTCCGAGAGGCCGCTGCGGGCGCTGCTCAGCCCCACAACGAGGGTCTTCGTGGCCTGCTCGCCGATCTGTTGGGAGACCACGTCGCGAATCTGGACCATGGCGGTGCTGCCCAGCTCGCCGGCCAGGAAGGAATTGGAGTCGTTGTACTTCACCTGGATCTCTGCAGCCGTGGGGTCAGGGCCGGCGAGCGAGGCGATGTCGCTGGAGAAGGTGGCCGGGATCGTCACCGAGAAGTAGTACTTGCCCGATTTCACGCCCTCGGCGGCCTCCTGGGCGTTGACCTGGTGCCAGCCGAGCGGCTTCTTGTCGACGAGCTGGTCGACGACCGAGCTGCCGGCGGCCAGCGGCTGGCCGTTCATCGTCGTCGGTACGTCGTCGTTGACGAGAGCGACAGGCAGATCCTGCAGCCGATCGGTGGGGCTCCAGAAGGCCCAGACGTACATGGCTCCGTAGAGCAGCGGGATGAGGAGCAGCACGGCGATGGCGCCGAGCGTGATGGGCTGACGGAAGAACCTCTTCAGCTCTGTTCCGTGTGATGTCCATGCGAACATTCAGGACTCCTTCGCGGCGTCGGTGAGGCCGAGGTCAAGGTGGGTGGGCGGGGTGGTCCAGTCGATCGTGTCGAGGCCCTCGATGCCGGTGGTGGAGGCAACGACGGTGATGCCGCTGGCCGCGATGGCGTCCAGGCGACGCCACAGCACCGCGCGCTCGGCCACGTCGTGCAGCTGGTCGACCGCGTCGACGGCGATGAGTTCGGGCTTGCTGGCGAGCGCCAGGGCGATGCGCAGCAGCAGATTGGACGACTCGGACAGCTTGTAGATGCGGGTCGACCCCGAAGGGATGGGCAGCTGTCCGAACGCCGGCGCGCACAGCTGGGTGATCTGCTCGTCGGAGGGGTTGCGCACGACGCGGTACCAGGGCGCAAGCCAGGCGAGCCGCTCGCGCACGGTGGCGCGCACTGTGACGACGTCGTCGAGATCGTCCAGGCCGCCGACCCCCATTACGGAGCTGAGCTGCTGAACCCGGCGGGCATCGCCGGGCAGCCAGGAACCGAGCACCCGCAGCTTCGAGGGCTCGGAGGGCTTCATGCGGCCCGTGAAGGTGAGCATGAGCGTCGACTTCCCGCTGTCGGGAGGCCCGCTCACCACCCCAAGCTGACCACGTTCCAGCGCCCAGTCGAGTGGCCCGTAGACCATTCCGCGCTTGCTCCGCAGCTGGAGGTCCTGCGCCTCGATGGCGAACTCGGTCATCGCGTACTCCTGTTTCGTCGACCCGAACACCCAAACCATACTGACCGGTCAGACCAAATTCCAATCGAGGCGAGACCCCAGTCCCGCCTGACAGCGCCAATCGCTGCTGCATCCGTCATGCCGCCGCATCCGTCACGCTGGGGTGATCCGCCGTGGGGCCCCTGGCAGGACGCCCGGTTGAGTGGCTGTGCAGTCCACCAGCTGCGCGGTCCATCAGCTGCGCGGTCTCCCGGCCATGTGAGCCAGCGGCGCGGCAGTGAGTCGGGCCGCCCGATCTCGCCGGACTCTCGTTGGCCGGGCAGAGGGCTCGACGGTAGGTTGGTGGGTGTGTCTGACACCATTTCTTCCGTGACCCGAAGCGACGGACGGGCGCTGGACCGGATGCGTCCGGTCACCATCGCCCGCCACTGGCTCGACCACGCCGAGGGTTCCTGCCTCATCGAATTCGGCCGCACCCGGGTGCTCGTCGCCGCATCGGTGAGCGAGGGTGTGCCGCGCTGGCGCAAGGGCTCGGGTCTGGGCTGGGTGACCAGCGAGTACGAGATGCTGCCGCGCGCCACCAACACCCGCAACGACCGGGAATCGCGCAAGGGCAGGGTGAGCGGTCGCACCCACGAGATCAGCCGGCTCGTCGGGCGCAGTCTGCGCGCGGTGATCGACTACCGGGCGCTGGGCGAGAACACCATCATCATCGACTGCGATGTGCTCCAGGCAGACGGCGGCACCCGTACGGCGTCCATCACCGGGGCCTATGTGGCGCTGCACGACGCCGTGGCGTGGTTGCGCGAGCGCAAGCTGCTGGCCGGCGAACCGCTGACCGGTTCGGTCGCAGCGATCTCGGCGGGTGTCGTGCACGGCGTCCCGATGCTCGACCTCGCCTATGACGAGGACAGCACCGCCGACGTGGACATGAACATCGTCTGCACTGGCACCGGTGATCTCGTCGAGGTGCAGGGTACTGCCGAAGGTGATCCCTTCAACCGCGCACTGCTCAACGAGCTGCTTGATCTTGGTGAGGCAGGATGCCGAGACCTGGCCGCGTTGCAGCAGGAGGCGCTCAAGTCCCCCGATGGGAGGGCCCACTCATGACACCGCGTGTGCTGCTGGCCACCGGAAACGGCAAGAAGCTCACCGAGCTGCGTCGCATCATCGACGAGTACGACATGGATGTCGATGTCATCTGTCTCAAGGACATCGAGCCCTATCCAGAGCCAGACGAGACCGAATGGACCTTTGCTGGCAATGCCCTCATCAAGGCCAGGCAGGGCATGATCCACAGTGGGCTGCCCTCGCTGGCCGATGATTCCGGGATCTGCGTCGATGCGCTGGGCCACATGCCCGGGGTGCGCAGCTCCCGCTGGAACGGCCCCGAGGAGGAGGACATCGCCAACCTGGAGCTCGTCCTGCGCCAGGTCGAGGACGTGCCGCGAGGCCGGCGTCAGGCTCAGTTCGTCTCGGTCATGGCGCTGGTCATGCCCGACGGTCGGGAGTTCACCACCCGCGGTGTGATGACCGGCCACCTCACGACACGCCCCAAGGGCTCGCATGGCTTCGGCTATGACCCGATCTTCGTGCCCGACGACCAGGTTCCCGACGCCGACGGTCGGCTGCGCACCACTGCCGAGATGACAGCCGAGGAGAAGGACGCCATCAGCCATCGTGGCCGTTCGGTACGGGCCATGCTGCCCATCCTGGCCCGCCAGCTCGGCCTGCCACTGCCCGAGGGCCTCAGCGAGGAAGACCTCGATCTTCCCGGCGCCGACCACGAGGGGCCCGAGACCACCCTGCCCGCCAGCGAGTGGACGGCGTCCATCCCGGCCATCCCCCGCACGCGCCCGGCAACCGACCCGGCCCGTCCGCAGCCCCGCCCCGCCGAACCCTCGAGCGGGATCACACCACTGGAGCCCTGAGCGATGCAGCAGTACCTTGATCTGCTTTCCCATGTCATGGCCGATGGCGTCGACAAGCCCGACCGCACCGGAACCGGCACGCGCAGCATCTTCGGCCACCAGCTGCGATTCCACCTCGCCGATGGCTTCCCCCTGGTCACGACGAAGAAGCTGTACACCCGTGCGGTCTTCGGGGAGCTCCTGTGGTTCCTGCGCGGCGACACGAACATCGGCTGGCTCCACGAGCACGAGATCCACATCTGGGACGAGTGGGCTGACGCCAACGGGGATCTGGGACCGGTCTACGGACACCAGTGGCGCAGCTGGCCCGACTACCGCGGCGGGCACATCGATCAGCTGGGGCAGGTGATCGAGCAGATCCGGACGAATCCGGACTCGCGCCGACTGGTCGTCTCGGCATGGAATGTCGCCGAGGTCTCGCAGATGGCGTTGCCGCCGTGTCACCTGCTCTTCCAATTCTATGTCACTCCCGGCACCGAGGGCCAGCCGGGCACGCTGAGCTGCGGGCTTTACCAGCGCAGTGCCGATCTGTTCCTCGGCGTGCCGTTCAATATCGCGAGCTATGCGCTGCTCACCCATATGGTGGCCCAGGTCTGCGGGCTGCGAGTCGGCGACTTCGTGCACACCCTCGGTGACGCGCACATCTACCACACTCATGTCGACCAGGTACGCGAGCAACTGTCCCGCACGCCCCGGGCGCTGCCGAGAATCCATCTCAACCCCGAGGTGACAACGATCGACGGGTTCGAGCTGGGCGACATCACGGTGGAGGGATATGACCCCTGGCCGGCCATCAAGGCACCGGTCGCAGTCTGAGGGGTAGGTGGGGATGAGCACAACCGTGATCGCGATCGCCGTGGTCGCCGCCAACGGAGTCATCGGCGACGGACGCGACCAGCCGTTCAAGTTCCGCGAGGACTGGCAGCGGTTCAAGAGGCTGACCATGGGTCACCCTCTCGTCGTGGGCCGCACGACCCATGACGCGATGGGTCTGCTGCCCGGACGCACGAGCATTGTCGTGAGCCACCATCCGGAGCTGGTTCGCTGGCCCCTGGAGCAGCCGGAGGGCTCGCGTGGCCTGGCGGTCGGCAGCGTCGAGGGCGCGCTGGCGCTGGCCTCGACACTCGACGAGACGGTTTTCGTGATCGGTGGCGGGAGTGTCTATCGCGCCGCCTGGCCGTGGATCGGTGCCCTGGACATCACCGCGGTGCACCGCAGCGCCGAGGGTGGGGTGCTGTTCCCCGCCATCGACCCACAGCAGTGGCGCGAGACCTTCCGGGAGCCGGGCATGCGCTTCGACTTCGTCGGCTATGCCCGTCGCGAGCCCGCCAGGCCCCTCCCCGGAGGCTGAGAGCCATGCGCGGCACCGCGAGCGTGTTGCACCTGGACCTGGACGCCTTCTTCGCCTCCGTCGAGCAGCGGGACAAGCCCTCGCTGCGCGGCAAGCCGGTGATCGTCGGCGGCGTGGGGACGCGCGGTGTGGTGGCCACCGCGAGCTATGAGGCTCGGGCCTTCGGCGTCCACTCGGCCATGAGCACCTCGCGGGCGCGCCGTCTTGCACCGCACGCGGCCTATCTGACGCCACGCTTCGCGGCCTATCGGCAGTCGAGCGGCATCGTCATGGCCTTGCTGGGCGAACTCAGCCCGCTCGTCGAGCCGTTGAGCATCGACGAGGCCTTCGTCGACCTCGCAGCGGGCGGCCACCCGCTGGACGCCGAATCGCTGAACGCCCTGGTCTCGTGGCTGCGTGCCGAGATCACCCGCCGCACCGAGGGCCTGCACGCCTCGGTGGGAGTGGGATCGAGCAAGCTCATCGCGAAGCTGGCGAGCGAGGCCGCCAAGCCCAACGGCTCTCGGATCGTGCCCCCAGGCGAGGAACTCGATTTCCTGGCGCCGCTGCCCGTGCGGGCGATCCCCGGCATCGGCCCGGCCACGGCCGACAAGCTGAACCGCCTGGGTCTGCACACCGTGGCCGAACTGCGCAGCGCCCGTGAGCACGAGCTGGTGCGTGAACTGGGACACAGCGTGGGGGAGGGCCTGCACGCCCTGGCATTCGGACGCGACGATCGCCCGGTCGGGCCCCGCGGCGAGGCGAAGTCGATCTCGGTGGAGGACACCTTTGCGACCGACCTGACCGAGGCCTCCCAGGTGAGCGCCGTGGTGGCTCGCGACGCCGAGCTGGTGGCCGAGAGGTTGGCCGATGCGGGGCTCTTCGCCCGGACAGTGACCCTCAAGGTGCGCTCCGCCGATTTCACGACGATCTCACGCTCGCGCACCCTCTCTGGTGCCACCGACTCGCCCGAACGCATCGCGGCCCTGGCACAGAGCCTGGTCAGCGGCGTGGATCTGCGCACCGGCGTGCGCCTCGTTGGACTGGGCGTGGCGAATCTGGTGCAGGCCGCCCAGGAGGAGTTGTTCGCCCCGGCGGACGAGTCCGCTGCCCGACCGGTGAGTGTCCACGAGACGCGTTCGGTAATGCCTGGCAACCGGCGTGGCAGCGAGCTCTATCCGGCAGGGATCGATGTTGAGCACGACAGATGGGGCCGGGGGTGGGTCTGGGGCTCGGGCCATGGTGTCGTGACAGTGCGCTTCGAGAGCCGTGGCAGCGGTGTCGGCCCGGTGCGCTCGCTGTCAGCGGACGACCCGGGGCTGCACCGAGCCGAGATCGCCGCCATGGCGTGGGCCCGCAGCGCCGATCCGGCCGGATCGCAGCACGGGCCGGGGTGGCGAAGGACATCGGGCGTTGCCCCACAGGACTGAGCAGCGCCGGTGCCCGGGCGCCGGCAGCTCTCGCGGGTCCCGACGATCGGGCGGCCCTCGCGGGTCCGGACGATCGGGCGATGTCGTGAATCCGGCGCTCCCGCCCGGTAGGTATATGTGCAGGTCCAGATGGCGGGCCCGCGAAGCGCGCTGGCATGGCAGGATCGCGCACATGACCTCTTCTCGCGCTCGATCAGCCGGCCGTTTCGATCTCGGATACCGTGCCCTCGGCGCGGATCTGCCCTTCGGACATCCCGAGCGGGCTCATGGTGTGGCCATGGAGGGCTATTACTGGCGAATCACCGACCCGGTCAGCCGCCGGGTCGTCATCGCGCTCATCGGCGTGCAGACGGACCGGACCGGATGCTGGGCGCTTGCCGGGGTCGGTGATTCCGCGGGTTTTTGGCGCCAGGCGATTCTCCCCGAGGCTCACGCGGATCCTACCGGGCTCGGCGTGAGAGCGGCGGGGCAGGGGATCACATTCTGGGGGAGCGAGGGGCGCCTTGTGGTCGATCTCGGCGCCGACGCCAGGATCGATGTGCAGCTGTCCGCGCTGTCGCGTTGGCCCAGTGGGCGGCCCTTCGGGGGCTCGAGCTGGTTCCAGGTGATTCCCGGACTCAACCAGTACTGGCATCCCTGGCTGCTTGGCGGGCGGGTCGCTGGGTCCCTGGTGGTGGGGGACCATCGCACGAGATGTGACGCGGCACTGGTGTACGGGGAGAAGAACTGGGGCCGGGCGGGTTTCCCCGACTCCTGGTGGTGGGGGCAGGCCCAGGGTTTCAGGCAGCCGGACGCCTGCGTCGCCTTCGCTGGCGGTCAGGTGGTTGCCGGTCCCGCGCGCACTGAGGTCACCGGTCTCGTCGTCCGGCTGCCGGGCGGGCGCGTCCTACGGTGGGGGAACCCGGTGAGCTCCGCTGTGAAGGCCCGGGTCAGCGACGAGGAGTGGGTCCTGGAGGGACGGCGCGCGGGCTGGTCGGTGTCGGTCCGCGGTCACGCGCCGCTGAACGACGCCCTGGTGCTGCCGGTGCCGCTCGTCGCGGGTCCACCTGGCACCGATGGGCCGTCCGGATCTCGGCGTGCCGTGCCCGGCGCGATCGAGCAGCTGGCCGGCGAGCTGAGTGTCCGGGTGCGTCGCCACGGACGCGTGGTCTGGCAGGGGCGCTCGCAGCTGGCCGGACTCGAACACGGCGGCCTGGAGCGGGCAGGCGCGCTGGCCACCACCCGGGCCCGCAGTTCGGGCGTCGGGTAGCGGCCAGTCGATGGCGGTGGCTCAGTCACCCCAGCCGAAGCCGGGCACGGCCTTCGCATAGGCCGCCAGGAACTCCGAGGAGGCCTCCAGAGCACTGACCGAGGACGATTCCACCTCCGATTCAAGGCGTCGGCCAAGGCTTACCAGCTCCGGGGTCGAGCGCAGTGAGTCCACTACGGTTCCCTCGATTTGGGCCCACAGCCAGTCCACCTGCTGGTCGGCGCGGCGTCTGGTCAGGCCGATGGTCGACTCGACCCAGGCCCGATGGTCGAGGACGGCCTGCCAGACCTCGTCGAGCCCGGTGTGGGTGAGCGCGCTGCAGGTGAGTACCGGTGTGCGCCGCCCGCTGGATTCGTCGTTCATGAGCCGCATTGCAATCGACAGGTCACGGGCGGTGATGCGGGCTTCGGCGGCGTTGTCGCCGTCGGCCTTGTTCACCGCGATGACGTCGGCGAGCTCGAGGATGCCTCGCTTGATGCCCTGCAATTGATCCCCGGCCCCGCTCAGTGACAGCAGCAGGAAGGTGTCGACCATCCCCGCCACCGCAACCTCGGACTGGCCCACGCCCACCGTCTCGACGATGATCGTGTCGTATCCGGCGGCTTCCATGATGACCATGGCCTCGCGAGTGGCGCGCGCTACCCCACCGAGATGGCCGCCCGAGGGGGACGGCCGGATATAGGCGTCGTCGCTCTCGGCGAGCTTGCCCATTCGGGTCCGGTCGCCGAGGATCGATCCCCCGGTCCGGGTGCTCGAGGGGTCGACGGCCAGCACCGCCACTTTGTGACCCCGCTCGATGAGCCGGCAGCCCATCGCGTCGATGAACGTGGATTTCCCCGCCCCTGGTACTCCCGTCAGCCCGACCCTTACCGCATTGCCGGAATGCGGCAGCAGACGGGAGAGGAGCTCGCGGGCCAGCGGACGGTGAGCGGGCAGCGAGGACTCGACGAGCGTGATGGCCTGCGCGATGCCCGCGCGCTGGCCGGCCATGACCTGGCCGGCCAGCGCAGGGACGTCAACGCGTCTAGGCATCCGCGACGCCTGCCCCTGCCACGTTCTCGTGCCTCAGCAATTCCTTGAGCAGCCGGACCGCGGAATCGGGGATCACTGTTCCCGGCGGGTAGATGTCCATCGCGCCGGCGTCGCGCAGCGCCTGGAAGTCCTGCTCGGGGATGACGCCGCCGACGACGATGAGGATGTCGGGGCGCCCCAGCTTGTCCAGCTCCTTGCGCAGCGCCGGGACGAGCGTGAGGTGGCCGGCGGCCAGGGAGGAGACGCCGACCACGTGCACGTCACCCTCAATGGCCTGGCGGGCCGTCTCCTGCGGCGTCTGGAACAGCGGGCCCACATCGACGTCGAAGCCGAGATCGGCGAAGGCCGTGGCAATCACCTTCTGGCCACGGTCATGGCCGTCCTGGCCCATCTTCGCGAGCAGGATACGGGGGCGACGACCCTCGGCCTGCTCGAACTTGTCCACCAGAGCGCGTGCCTCGTCAACCACTGGGGAGGACCTCACTTCCTTGGCGTACACACCGCTGATGGTGCGGATCTGCGCAGTGTAGCGACCGTAGACCTTCTCCAAGGCATCGCTCATCTCGCCCACCGAGGCCATGGCCCGACCTGCGTCGATGCACAGTTTCAGCAGATTACGATCTGGATCGGTGGGATCTGGATTGGCGGCAGCCCAGGTGAGCCGCTCCAAGGCGGCCTGGGTGGCCTGCTCGTCGCGCTCAGCTCGCAGCTTGACCAGCTTTGCCTTCTGCTCGGCAAGCACCTGGGTGTTGTCGACCTTGAGGACCTCGAGGGGGTCCTCGTGATCGAGACGGTACTTGTTGACGCCGATGAGCGGCTGACGGCCTGAATCGATCCGGGCCTGGGTGCGGGCCGCAGCCTCCTCGATGCGCAGCTTGGGGATGCCCGCTTCGATGGCCTTCGCCATTCCACCGGCGTGCTCGACCTCCTGGATGTGTCCCCATGCCTTGCGGGCCAGTTCCAAGGTGAGCTTCTCGACGTAGGCCGAGCCGCTCCACGGATCGATGACGCGCGTGGTGCCCGACTCCTGCTGAAGGAACAGCTGGGTGTTACGGGCGATCCGCGCCGAGAAGTCGGTCGGCAGGGCGATGGCCTCGTCCAGCGAGTTCGTGTGCAGCGATTGCGTGTGGCCCTGGGTGGCGGCCATGGCCTCCACGCAGGTGCGGATCACGTTGTTGTACACGTCCTGGGCGGTGAGCGACCAGCCGGAGGTCTGCGAATGGGTACGCAGGCTCATCGACTTGGGGTTCTTCGGATCGAATTGCTTGACGAGCTTGGCCCACAGCATGCGGGCGGCGCGCATCTTGGCGACTTCCATGAAGAAGTTCGTGCCGATCGCCCAGAAGAACGACAGCCGCGGCGCGAACTGGTCCACCTTGAGGCCCACCGACTCGCCGGCGCGGATGTAGTCGACGCCGTCGGCCAGCGTGTAGGCCATCTCGATGTCGGCCGTCGCGCCGGCCTCCTGCATGTGATAGCCGGAGATCGAGATGGAGTTCCACTTCGGCATGTTCGCACTGGTGTAGGCGAAGATGTCCGAGATGATCTTCATGCTCGGCTGCGGCGGATAGATGTAGGTGTTACGAACCATGAACTCCTTGAGGATGTCGTTCTGGATCGTCCCGGCGAGCTGCTCGGGCTTGGCACCCTGCTCCTCGGCCGTCACCACATAGAGCGCCAGGATCGGCAGCACCGCGCCGTTCATGGTCATCGAGACGCTCATCTGGTCCAGCGGGATGCCGGCGAACAGCTCGCGCATGTCGTAGATGGAGTCGATGGCCACGCCGGCCATGCCGACGTCGCCGGGCACCCGGGGATTGTCCGAGTCGTAGCCGCGGTGGGTGGGCAGGTCGAAGGCGACCGACAGGCCCTTCTGGCCGGCGGCGAGGTTGCGCCGGTAGAAGGCGTTGGACTCCTTGGCCGTCGAGAAGCCTGCGTACTGGCGGATCGTCCAGGGGCGGAAGGCATACATCGTGGCATAGGGGCCGTGCACGAACGGCGGAATACCGGCGAAGGTGTCCAGCCAGTCGACGTCGGAATAGACGTCCTCGTTGTACAGCGTGCCCACCGGGATCTGCTCGGGGGTCGTCCACTCCTCATGGCTGCCGGCCTTGGCGGCCAGCTCCTCGAACGCCTTCGCGGCGTCGGGGGGCACTGGGGTTTCGCCCAGTGCGATCGAATCGAAACGAGGCAGAGTGCTCATTCCGCAGCTCCCATCAGATCCAACACGGTGGACAGGACGTCCACGACGTTCATACCAAGGAATATGCGGCCGGCGAAGACGTCCTCAGCCTGATCCGCACCCTCGCCGAGCTCCTTGTAGGCGCCGGAGAGATAGACGGCCTTCGCTCCGGCCTGTTTCAGCGCTCGGGCCACGTCCAGGCCCTGTTGCGCGTACACCTTGGCGGACGAGCACAGGTCGGCCACGACGGCCCCCGACTGTCTGAAGGCTGCCACGATCTCTTCGGTCGTGCCGCCCTCGGATTCGGGGGTCTCGAGCCCCGCGATGTGCCACACCGGGGCAGAGAAGCCCTCGCGGGCACCGAAGTCGCGTCGGCTGCCGAGACAGGCGAGGAAGACCTTGGGGCCCTCGAGTGTCTTGCTGCGGTCCACCAGTGACTCGAAGACCTCCGCGTCGCGGTGCCACTCGAGTCCATTGCGTGCCGGGGCGGGGGGGAATGGCTTGGTCTCCACGCTGCGCGAACCGATCATGGGGAATTCGCTGACGGCCGTGATGGGCTGCTTGCGGGTGGCAAGCCGCGTGGCGCGCTCCTCATTGCATGCCGCGAGGGTGTCGGTCACGTGGGAGCCGGTGAGGGCAGCGGCCATGCCGCCCAGGCCCTCGACGCTCTGCAGTTCGGCCCAGGCCGCCTCGGCCAGGCTCTTGGTGAGCGACTCCACGTAGAAGGAGCCTCCGGCGGTGTCGTTGACGCGCCCGATGTTCACCTCTTCGGACAGGATGATGCCGGTATTGCGTGCGATCCGGCGGGCGAAGTCGTCGGTGGGCAGGCCAAGCGCCGAGCAGAACGGCAGCGTCGTGACGGCCTCCGCCCCGCCGATCGCCGCCGAGAAGGTGGCGATCGTGCCGCGCAGGATGTTCACATAGGGGTCCTGGCGAGTTAGCTCGCGCCAGCTCGTGACGGCAACCTGCCGGGCGCCGCGCTTGTCGGGGCTGACCCCGAAGACCTCGCCGATGCGCGACCAGCAGGTGCGCAGGGCGCGCAGCCGGGCGATCGTGAGGAACTGGTCGTGGGTGGCGCTCACTCGGAAGTTCATGGCGTCGAAGGCCTCGTCGGCGCCGATGCCCTGGTCGAGGAGGGCGCGTACGTACTCGATACCGGTGGCGAGGCTCCACGCCAGCTCGGCGACGTCCCCGGCCCCCGCATTGTGGTAGATGGTGCCGTCGACCATGATGGCCCGCGACTTGGCATAGCCCTCGAGTCTCTTCACCCACGTCGACAGGGTCGACAGATCAGGTGTGGTGCCCTGCAGGGCCGCCAGGCCGATCGGGTCGATGCCAAGGTTCAGCTGCAGCTCGTCGGCCGGCTTACCGGACTTCTCGTAGACGCCGAGCAGGGCCTCGGCAGCCCCCTGCTGGTCCTCCCGGCTGGAGACCTCGACCTTGGTCATCTCGAGCAGCACATCGGACAGTGCGCCGGCCACGTCCTCGGGCTTGACGGCATCGGATCCGACGCGCAGCCAGATCGACGTGACGCCGCGCTCCAGATCGGTGAGGACTGCCTTGCGGGTGAATTCGGGATCGGGGTCCTCGTGGAGGGCGCGGACATCCCAGGAGTCGATGTCGCCATTGCGTACCGTCGTGCCCCGGGTGAACGGAACGATTCCGGGGTAGCCCAGTGTCTGCGGCGCATCCTGGCGCCGGTACATCGGGCGGATGCTGATGCCGTCGATCGTCTTCTTCGTGAGGCGCGCCAGGCACTGCTCGAAGGTGAGCTGCTTTTCTGGTGGGCGTCCTCGGTTGAGAACCTTCTGAACCTCGATCTCCCACTGCTCCTCGGTCGCCGGGGGAAAATCTCCGGCGAGACTGAGCTTCGTGGGGACGTCTGTGGCCGCGTCGGCGGCCACAGTGCCCTCGGTTTCAGTCTTGCTCATGCGACTCCTGCTCCTGGAAGGGTCAAGGTGCCGTGCCGATACTCCACGACACCACGAACTGGCCGCCGGCCGTTCCTGGACCCACCGCATCGGCGAACCGAGACGGAGGGTTGGTGGACGCCCCGTATGGCCTCGTAGCCATCGGACGGTGCCCGTGAAACCAGCTGCGAAACTCACCACAGGCCTGCGGGCACGAGGCTGGCCGATGCCGCAGCACCCGCCAGTCGGCGCGCCCGGCCTGCCGGCCGGACTTCTTCATCGCGATCTTCGGCATCATCCATGCGCTTCCGACGTTGACGACCCTCCGCGGGGTGGATACGGCGGCTCGCGTCGTCGCAGTTGGCAGGTGTTCGGGCTCATGGGCAGGCGAGAATCTTCCCGTTTTCCTCCACCACGGCTTCCCAGGCGAAATGCCCAGTGCCGAAACGTGATGTCGTTCCCATTTACCGCTGCGGGACAGCTCCGGAATCACACCGAATTCCCTCTTTCGACGCCCATCGGCGATGGTCGTACCAACGCGATCAAGGATACACAGCAGGTCTCTCGCCCGATCCTCACCCTCCCCCGTGTGCCTGCGGCACCGGCCGCGGATGGGCACGGCTGCCGGGCTGTCGGCAAGACGTGCCAGACTGGGGCAGCGAAGGAGACGAGGAAGTCCGGTGCCCAGCCCAGCTGGTATTCCGGCGCGGTCCCGCCACTGTGAACAGGCACCTGAGGTGAGCTGCGCGCTCGCGAGCCAAAGGTCCTGTCAGCCAGATACTCGCCCTTCGCGAGGCGACATTGGGCGAGGTACCTGAGGAGACCGGATGGCAGACGAACACGCGCAGCACACGAGGCGGCTGGTGGGAGTGGGGGTTGGCCCCGGCGACCCGCAGCTGCTCACCGTCAAGGCGGTGAATCTGCTCAACTCGGCCGAGGTGATCCTCGTGCCGGCCACCGAGGGCTCTGCGGACGGGCCGGGCCGGGCCGAGCGGATCGTCGAGGAGGCCTGCCCGGGCGCGGCGCGGCGCATCGAACGCATCCCCTTCTCCATGTCGGAGCGTCACGGGGTCGGGCCCAAACGTGCCGAGAGCTGGCGGGCCAGCGTCCGGGCTGCCGTCGATGCATTCGGCAGGGGGGCGCGCACCGTCGTATTCGCCACCATCGGCGATCCGACCGTGTATTCCACCTTCAGCTATCTGCGCTCGGGTGTGGCGCGCGAGCTGACGGACGTGGTCTTCGAATTGGTGCCAGGCATCACCGCCATGCAGGCGCTGGCCGCCACGAGCGGCTGGCCGCTCGTCGAGGGGCGTGAGATCCTGGCGCTCGTCCCGGCCACGGTGGGTGCGCAGCGGCTTGGCGAGGTGCTCGACGTCGTCGACACGGTGACTGTCTACAAGGGGGGACGCACCCTGCCGGGGGTGCTCGATGAGTTGCGCCGACGTGGTCGAAGCGCAGTCATCGGCACCGATGTCTCCCTGCCCGGTCAGCAGATCGTCACCCTCGCCGAGGTGGACGCGCACCAGACCCTGCCCTATTTCTCCACCGTCTTGTCGACGCCAGCGCGGACCAGCACCGGAGGGCGGATATGAGTGGGAAGCAGTCGGTCACTCCCGAGGCCCGCGTCGGGGACGATCTCGCCGACGCAGCTCCTGGCGAGGTCGTCCCGGCGCCCGCCGTGGGAGCCGGGCAGGGGTCGGTGGTGTTCGTGGGTGCTGGCCCCGGGGCCGGTGATCTCATCACGCTGCGCGGCGCCCGAGTGATCGCCGCTGCCGACATCATCGTCTGGGCATCGAGCCTCGTCAGCCCCGAGGTGATTGCCGAACGCCGAGCCGAGGCCGAGGTCATCGACTCCGCGTCCGCGCCGCTGGAGGCGCTGGTGCCCGTCTATACGCGGGCACGCGACGAGGGCCTGCTCGTGGCCCGCGTGCACACCGGTGACCCCTCGCTGTACGGGGCAATCGCCGAGCAGCGCGATCTGTGCGAGCGGCTGGGTCTGGCGGTGCAGGTGGTGCCGGGCGTCTCGGCGTTCTCCGCGGCGGCTGCCCGCGTCGGGGCGGAGCTCACGGTGCCGCAGGTGAGCCAGTCCCTTACGATCACCCGGCTGGAGGGCGGTCGCACCCCGATGCCGCCGGGGGAGACGATCGCCTCGTTCGCCTCCCACGGAGCCACGATGGCCATCTATCTCTCGGCGGCGCGCAACAAGGCCCTCCAGGACGCCCTGCTCGCCGGGGGCTACCCGCCTCAGACGCCCTGCGTCGTCGGCTATGCGGTGAGCTGGCCCGAGGAAATGGTGCTGCGCTGCCCGCTGGCCCAGCTGTCCGCGACGATGCGCGCCCACAAGCTGTGGAAGCACACGATCGTCCTCGTCGGCCCCGCCGTGGGCGCCGGACCGACCGGCACCCGCAGTCATCTTTATCACCCCGGATTCCGCCACGAGTATCGCGACGCGGATCCGGCGGTCGCGGCCCCGCTGGGAGTGCCCGAGACGGTGTCCCAGCGCGCCGGCCAGCCGGTGACCGGCCGGCATTCGGACGGGGCTGTCGCGGGCACCCCAGAAGTTCAGCCAGGAGACAAGCAATGATTCGCGTCCACGGATACCTCGGCCAAGTCAGCGAGGAACTGCGCGCCGACGTGGCCCAGGCGGACATCGTCGTCGGCGGGCACCGCCAGCTCGAGGCACTCGGCGTCGGGCAGGACCGGCGCATCGAGCTGGGGCCGCTCGCCCCGGCGATCGAGGCGCTGAGCTCTGTGGGGGCGCAAGGACGGGCGGTGGTCGTGGCCAGCGGCGATCCGCTGTACTTCGGCATCGTGCGCAGCTTGCGGCGCAGCGGCCTGCAGTGCGAGGTCATCGCGGCCCCCAGCTCGATCCAGGCCGCGTTCGCGGCCGTCGCGCTGCCCTGGGACGACGCCCAGGTGGTCAATGCGCACTCGCGGGGAATCGACACCGCAGTGCGCATCTGCCGTAGTCATCCAAAAGTTGCGGTGCTCACCGCGCCGGATCGCGGTATCGTGCAGCTCGTCCGGGGGCTTGCCGATCGCCAGAAGTGGTTCGTCGTGGCCGAGCAACTGGGCGAGGCCGGCGAGCGCGTCCGCGTGCTGAGTACCCACGAGGCGGCCGCCCTGGACGAAAGAGATGTTCGCGATCCCCATGTCGTGCTCGTGCTGGACCACCGGCCCGATTCGCCTCAGGCCATCGGACAGGTCCCCGAACTGGCGGGCGAGCCGTGGACGCGAGGACCAGGCGAGCGCCAGCCGGGCACCGACGTCGCCCCCGACGGCACGGACCGGGAACCCATCGTCGGCCAGGTGGTGAATTCGACTCGCGCCAGGGCCGCCGCCGACCATATCGACGCAGCGCTCGGCATCGCCTCGAGGCGCTATGACGGACCGGCAGCTCGCGGACTGGTGGCCGCCTGGCACGAATGTGACCTCATCGTCTCCCATCTCGCGCTCGGTGCCACAACGCGGCTCATTGCGCCGCTGCTCGCGGACAAGATGACCGATCCGGGCGTGGTCGTCGTCGATGGGGCCGGCCACTTCGCGATCCCTCTTGTCGGCGGCCATGTCGGAGGGGCCAACGAACTCGCCAGGCGCATCGGCGAGGCGCTGGGGGCCACCGCCGTGGTCTCCACCGCCACCGACTCGCTGGGTGTCCCGGCCCTCGATCAGCTCGGCTGGGCCTTCGATGGTGATGTCGGCGCCGTCACCTCGGCGATTCTGGAGGGTGAGCCGGTGCAACTCGACAGGCAGCGACTGTGGCCCCTACCCCCGCTGCCCGCAAATGTCGCGCCCGATTCTGCCAGACCTGTGGCCAAGATCCGTGTCACCGACGAGGTGGCCGATCCGCACAGCGGAACTCTGCCTACCGTGGTGCTCCATCCACCGAGCCTGGTGGTGGGGATGGGATGCAACAAGGGCACCGAGACGGACGCATTGCGGGAACTGCTCGAGACGACTCTGGCCGAGCACCACCTGGCGTTGGGCTCGGTGGCGCAGCTGGTCAGCGCCGATGTGAAGGCCGGTGAGCGGGGCCTGATCCGACTGGCGAGGCAGCTCGGCGTCGACTATCGCACATTTCCTGCCGAGCTGCTCGACGCGCAATCGGTGCCGACGCCTTCGTCGTTGGTCAAGGCGCAGGTGGGGACCGCATCGGTGGCCGAGGCGAGCGTGCTGGCCAGCGGGGCCGAGCTTGTCGTCGCCAAGCGCAAGTCTGCTCAGGCCACCTGCGCCATCGGACGCATCCCGGCGCGCGGGCGACTCCACGTCGTCGGTCTCGGCCCGGGCTCCCGTGATCTGTTGAGCCCGCGCGCCGAGCGCGCCATCCGGCGCGCGAACCTCGTCGTGGGCTACGGACCCTATGTGCACCAGATCCGCGATCTGGTCAGTCCCCATGCCGAGGTGCTGGCCACCAAGATGGGCACCGAGGAGCAGCGCACCCAGGCAGCCATCGACGCGGCCCGCAAGGGGCTCGACGTGGCCTTCGTCTGTGGCGGGGATCCGGCCATCTATGCCATGGCGAGCCCCACTCTCGAGATGGGCACCGAGGGAGTGGATGTCGACATCATCCCCGGAATCACTGCCGAGCTGGCCGTGTCGGCCATCCTCGGCGCGCCGCTGGGCCACGACCATGCCACGATCAGCCTGTCCGATCTGCACACCGACTGGGATGTCATCCTCGAGCGGGTTCGGGCGGCCGCACGAGGCGACTTCGTCATCACCTTGTACAACCCGCGTTCGCGAACCCGTCGGCATCATCTGCCCGATGCGCTGGCGATCATTGCGCACTATCGCGGTCCCGGGACGCCGGTCGCGGCAGTCGCCCAGGCCGAGCGGGCCCGCCAGAGTGTCCAGCTGAGCACTCTCGGCACCTTCGAGCCCGCCTCAGTCGACATGAACACCCTTGTCGTCGTGGGCTCCTCGACGACAAAGTTCGTCACGAGCGGTGGCGGACGCACATTGCTCGTCACACCGCGCGATTACCACTGGATGTCCGGTCACGGGCAGGAACAGGAGGCCGACCATGCCTGAGCCGAGAACGCCCCTCGTCATCGCTGGACATGGCACCCGCGACGCGCAGGGCCTGGCGCAATGCCGCGCGCTGGTCGAAAAGGTGGCCGGGGCCCTGCCCGGTGTCCATGTGGCACTCGGCTTCGTCGAGATCGTCGAGCCGGACATCGCCACGGCGCTGGCACAGGTGCTCGACCGGGCGCCGGATCCCGGGCCGGATGGGCCCGAAGCGGTGGTCGTGCCGCTCCTGCTCAACACCGGGGGCCATATCCGCCGCGATATTCCCGGTGCGGTCGAGCGCGGCCGGGGCGAGCACCGGGTGGCCTATGCGGGTCCGCTGCTGCCCGACCCGAGAGTGCGCACAGTGCTGGAACGGCGCATCGCGCGGGCCCTTGAACCCGATGACGGTCCGGCCTGGCGCGCCGCCGACACGAGCGTCGTACTGGTGGGACGCGGGGCACTGGACACCGATGCCAACTCGAACCACTACCGGCTGAGCCGCCAGGTCTGGGAGGAGATGGGGCTGGAGCAGGTGCTGCCCAGTTTCATCCAGGTGGTGCGCCCGAGCGTGCCTCAGAGCCTCACCGCAGCCGCCGATTCCGGCGCCCAGCAGATCCTCGTGGCGCCGAACTTCCTGTTCGCCGGTCGCCTTCGCACCTGGCTCCACGAGCAGGTGGCGGCCTGGTCCGCGTCGCATCCCGGTGTTCAGGTCCGCGTCGCCGAGGTTCTCGGGCCCGCCGGCGAGATCGCCGAGATCCTCATCGACCGGTACCGAGAACAGCTCGGCACGGTGGGCGAAGGCCAAGGGGCGCCGGTCTATCTCAGCGGGCTGCGCCTGCAGGGCCGCGATGTGCTCGTGGTCGGGGCGGGGCGCATCGCGGAGCGGCGCATCCCCAAACTGCTGGCGGCTGGTGCCCAGGTGCGGGTGGTGGCTCCCAGTGCTGGAATCCGCGTCGCGCAGCTGGCACAGCAGGGGCTCGTCGACTGGCAGCAACGGGCCGCGAGCCCCCGAGATGTCGCGGGGGCCTGGTATGTGCTGGCGGCCTCGAACGATCCGCAGGTCAACGAGGAGATCGCGCAGGCCGCTGAGGCGTCACACATCTTCTGCGTGCGCTGCGACAAGGCGGTTGCCGGCAGCGCCTTCACCCCCGCCACGCAGGCCGGTGGCGGCCTCACCGTGGCCGTGGTGGGTAACCGTGACCCCCGGCGCAGCGTGCGGATTCGCGACGAGCTCTTGCGCCTGCTCCAGAGCTGAGCCTGGCTGCGGGGGAGCCTCAGATGTGCTCATTGGTCAGTTCGGCCCGCGAGGCGATCGCGTTCACTGCCGCCACGGTGATCGCCGATCCGCCCCGCCGGCCCAGCAAGGTGAGATAGTCGAGTCCCAGATCGTCGTCCACGAGGGCCTGCTTGCTCTCCGCGGCGCCCACGAAGCCCACCGGGATGCCGATCACGCCGGCCGGACGGGCGCCGCTGGCGTGCGCCACCTCCAGCAGGTGCAGGAGGGCGGTCGGGGCATTGCCGATAGCGACCACGGATCCATCGAGCAGTCCCTCCTGCGCCCATAGGTCGACTGCTGCGCAGGTCTTCGTCACATCGAGCTGCGCGGCGAGTGCCGCCAGCCGGGGTTCTTTGATGTGGCAGACCACCTCGTTGTCGCGCGGCAGGCGCGAGCGGATGATACCGGTGGCGACCATCGACGAGTCGCACAGGATGGCTGCCCCGCCCGCCAGGGCGCGGTGGCAGGAGTCCACGATCGAATCCGTGTAGGCGATGTCGGGCGCGATGGCGGGATCGGCGGCGGCGTGGATCATCCGGACGACCACGGGCTCGAGGTCGGCGGGGAAGCGCGCCAGCTCGGATTCGGCACGGATGATCCGGAATGATTCCCGGTAGATGTCCGCTCCGTTGTTGAGATAGTCCGCCATCATCGTCCCCTCAATGTCGTGGTGGGGGCGCCGGCCGGCGTGTCCCCTGACCCGGCCGCAACGGCCCACAGCGTGATCGTGCGTGCCGGCGCCCAGCCGTGCAAGGGCCCGATCCGGTCGGCGGTCTCGACCGAGATGCGCAGGAGCTCACCGCCGCAGTGCATGTGCAGGTGGCTCAGCACGAGCTCGGCCTCCAGAGTCACTGCGGTCGCCACCAGCCTGTCTTTGGCGCCCAGCAACGCCAGGCAGCGTTGTGCGAGCTCCTCGGTGAGCCCGCCCCCGATGAATATCGCATCCGGTCTGGGCAGGCTCTCGATGACCTCGTCGAGCGTGCCGTCCACCACCTCGAGCTGACCGGGTAGCGTGAGTCGCGCCGCGTTGATCCGGGCCCGTGCGGCGCGCCCGGGCCTGGACTCCACGCCGAACGCACGGCACCGCGGGTCCGTCCGGCACCACTCGATCCCCACCGAGCCGGCACCGGCTCCCAGATCCCACAGCAGCTGTCCGGGGAGGGGACGCAGGGCGGCAAGTACGACGGCCCGCACGGCGTGCTTGGTGATGAGGCCGTCGTGTTCGTAGTGCGCCTCGTCCAGCCCCGGTGTCCGACCGAGCAGGCTCGCATCGGGATCGGCACTCACGCCTGCCAGCCTATCGGCTGCCAAGGGTTTCCTGGATCCAGTGCACCGCGGAGTCGACATCCCCGAGAACCGGTACCTGACTGGTCTGGGGCGGGCGCTCGACGATGACGACATGGGCTCCGAGCTGCTGGGCCAGCTGGATCTTCGGATCGGGCCGAATGCCTCCGGAGTCCTTGGTGACGAGGGTGGCGATCCGATGGCCCGGGGCGTCCATGAGCTCGCGTTCCCCGGCCAGGGTGTAGGGGCCGCGCGCCCTGAGCAGCCGCCAGCTGTCGGGCAGCTGCTGGGCTGGGGCGTCGATCACCCGATGGGTGATGTCGCGGGTGCCCAGGCCCAGGTAGTGCGCAGTGGCCTGGCGTCCGACGGTGAGCAGCACGGGATCTGGCAGGGTGCGCACGGCCGCTGCAGCGGCATCGTGATCGGGAACCCAGATCCACTGCTCGCTGGAGGCCAGCTCGTGCCAGCTCGGGGACACCAGCCGGGCAAGCGGGGTTCCGGTGGCTGCACAGGCGGTGCTGGCGTGCTCGGAGATGGCGGTCGCAAAGCTGTGCACGGCATTGACGACGCAGCCCGGGTGCTGCTCACCCAGCCAGGCCGACAGGGCTTCGGCTCCACCGAAGCCGCCGATGCGAACCTCACCCGGCAGGGCCCTCGGTGTCTTCGTGCGCCCAGCCAGAGATGTCGTCACGTCCAATCCCGCTTCGGCCAGCGCGGCGGCCAAGGCGCGTCCCAGGGAGGAGCCACCAAGGATGAGCACGTCCATGAGCCCAGTCAACTCGCTGGGAGCGAGCGGGACAATGACGCTCGCCCCGTCATCGCGTGGTGAGCTGTTCATGGCGAGGGGCGTGCGGCATCATCTCTTCCCGATGTCTCGCCAGCGCTGCGCGGCGGGTGGACGCTCAGCCGGTGCCCAATGTGCCGGGTGTGCCCGGCTCGGGTTGAGCGGCGAGCAGCAGGCTTGCGAGATGGACGAGCAGGGCTGCTTCCCGTGTTCCCAGCGGGGCAAGGATGGTGTCGACGTCAGCCTCGACATCGGCCTGCACGCTCGATGCGAGAGCCCTGCCGGCGTCGGTGAGCTGCACGTGGATGGCACGCCGGTCCTGCGCCGAGGGGACGCGCTCCACGAGCCCGCGCCGGGCGGCACGGCCGACGAGCCCGCTGATGCTCGACTTGTCGAGTCCCAGTCGCGCGCCCAGCTCCCCGATGAGCGGAGTGCGGTCGCGCAGGATGCCGAGCATGCGGATCTGCGTGACAGACAGTCCTCGGGCGCCCGAGTGCGCCTCGATGCGGGCATGGACCAGGAAGGAGAGCTGAGCGAGCGCGTCGGCGGGGGAGAGTTCGGCTTCTGCCATGTCCCCAGCCTAGCAAGGTAGTTCGTATTACGTACTAAAGTAGTACGCAATACGAACCAATGAGGAGCTCCCATGATCCAGATCCAAGCAGCTGTCGTCAGCGATTTCGCCGAGCCTGCGAGCTATCGGCCCATCGAGATTCCCGAACCGCGGGCCGGTGAGGAACTCGTCGAGGTGCTCGCTGCGGGACTGCATCCGCGCGTCCGCTCGGGAGCACGCGGCGCCCATTACACGAGTTCTGGGCGCCTGCCCCAGATCCCGGGCATCGACGGTGTGGGTCGTCGCGCCGATGGGGCTCTCGTCTACTTCGCGCTGGATGACGACCGGTTCGGCTCGATGGCCACCCGAGCCGTCGTCGATCCGCGGCGGACCATTGCATTGCCCGAGGGCAGCGACGTTGTGCGCATCGCAGCTGCGATGAACCCCGCCATGTCGTCATGGGTTGCGCTGCGTCGGCGCATCACGCTGACGCCAGGCGCGGCGGTGCTCGTTCTGGGGGCCACCGGCAGCGCGGGCACGATGGCGGTGCGCATTGCGAAATTGCTCGGAGCTGGCTCGGTGGTGGCCGCCGGCAGAGATCCGAGACGTCTCGCCAGGCTCGCGTCACTGGGCGCGGACGTAAGGGTCCGTCTCACCGAGGATCTCGATGCCACGGCCAGTGCCCTTGCCGGCGCCGCGGCTGACGCCGACGTCGTACTCGACTATCTGTGGGGCGCACCGAGCGGGCGTGCCATCCCCGCGCTGCTCAGGGCACGGACCGACCGAAGCCGGCCCCTCGACTGGATCGAGATCGGGTCGGTCGCGGGGCCTGACATCGTGCTGCCCTCGGCGGCACTGCGCTCTGCCCACCTGAGGCTCATCGGCAGCGGGCAGGGGTCGATCGGGCCTCGGGAGTACCTCGCCGAGCTTCCCAGTCTGGTCGAGGCGATCAATGCCGGACGCATCGCCGTGGAAACCAGGGTTGCCCCGCTCGAGGAGGTGCACGCAGTGTGGGCCGAGCAGCCTCAGCCGGGTGTTCGCACTGTGCTGATGCCCTGATTCCCCGATGTCATTCGGTGGATCTCGGGAGTGCGCAGCGACTGACAGCCACTGGGCGGCTGTCCCACCAGGGGGGAGCGACGAGCGTGCCGGAGAAGGGACTCGAACCCTCACGCCTCACGGCACAGGAACCTAAATCCTGCGTGTCTGCCAATTCCACCACTCCGGCGAGCGCGATCAGTCTAGCGATGCAACAGCGGCGGACCGCCGAGCGAACGACATGCCATTGCGCAAGGGGCGCGCGGGTGCGAGACCCGCGCGCCCCTTGTCGGGGGGTGAGTGCCGTCACGCCGCACCCCCCGATCGATCCATCACCGCTGGTCAGCGCACCCCGTCGGCCAGCTTGTGATAGACCGCATTGGTGCGCAGGGTCTGGGCGAACTCCCGGGCCGTCGTCGAGGCATCGATTACAGCCAGCTCGATGCGCGCGATGTCTGCCAGGGCCTCGAAGTGCTCCAGGCCGGCGCCCGTGCTCATCACGGTGTGATGGGCGGCTCCTGCGGTCAGCCAGCAGGTGGCCGAGGTGGCCAGGTCCGGCTCGGGCGACCACACCGCACTCGCGACCGGCAGCTTGGGCAGTGGCTCATCGGGGCCGACGACCGATACCACATTGGCGGTCAACCGCAGCCGGTCGCGCATGTCGCTGAGGGCCACGACGACGGCCGGGCCCTTGTCGGCTGAGAAGACCAGGCGAACCGGATCCTCCCGTGCGCCGATACCCAGCGGATGGATCTCCAGGCGGGGCGTGGAGGTGGTGAGGCTGGGGCAGACCTCGAGCATGTGCGCGCCGAGGATCTTCTCCTTGCCGGGCGTCAACTCGTAGGTGTAGTCCTCCATGAGCGAGGCGCCACCGGGCAGGCCCTGGCCCATCACCTTGGCCAGCCGTACGAGGATGGCGGTCTTCCAGTCACCCTCGGCTCCGAAACCGTAGCCGTCGGCGGTCAGCCGCTGCACGGCCAGCCCGGGAAGCTGGCGCAGCGCACCGAGATCCTCGAAATTGGTGGTGAATGCCCCGAAATCACCGGCTTCCAGGAAATCGCGCATCGCGAGTTCCTGGCGTGCGCCATAGCGCAGGGACTCATGACGGGGGGCGCCGGGCAGCAACTCGGGGGCCACCTCGTAGCGCTCGATGTACTCGTCGATGAGCGGGTCGATGCGCTTCTCGTCGACGGCGGCGATCGCCTCGGCCAGCTCATTGATGGGCCAGGTGTTCGTCGACACACCGAGCTTGTGCTCCACCTCGGTCTTGTCCCCCTCGGTGACGGCGACATTGCGCATGTTGTCCCCGAAGCGGCAGACTCGCAGCTGATGCAGGTCGTGCCAGCCCACCGCGGCGCGGGCCCAGACCCCCACCTTGTGGCGCACCGGCTGCTGGCTGGCATGACCTACGACGATCGCGCGAGGCACATCCAGGCGCGAGACGATATAGCCGAACTCCCGGTCGCCGTGCGCGGCCTGGTTGAGATTCATGAAATCCATATCGATGGTCGACCACGGCAGCGCGATATTCGCCTGCGTGTGCAACTGCAAGAGGGGCTTGTGCAGCTCGTCGAGCCCAAGGATCCACATCTTGGCCGGGCTGAAGGTGTGCATCCACGCGATGACACCGACGCAGGAATCATCGGAATTGGCATCGAGGAATGCACGGCGGATGGAATCGCGCTCCTTGAGCACCGGCTTCCACACGATCGGAACCGGGATCTCCTCCGACTCGTCGAGCAGTCCCGCCACCTGCTGGGACTGCTGGGCCACCTGATCGAGTACATCGGGGCCGTAGAGATCCTGCGAACCGGTGAGGAACCAGATCTTTGCGCCGTCATAGGCGTTCTTCACAATTGTCTCCTTCGTCCCAGACGAATGTCAGTGCTGGCCGTAGACGTGCTGGTAACGGTCATTGAGCCGCGTCACCGCTTCGGGATCGAGCGGTACGGGGGTACCGGCCTGGTAGGCCAGGTGAATGGTGCGGGCAACCTCTTCGCACATCACGGCAGCCTTCACGGCCGCCTCGGCATCGCCACCGATCGTGAAGGGGCCATGATTGGCCATCAGCACGGCCGGGCTGTTGGAATTGCGCAGCGTCTCGACGATGCCCCGGCCGATGGAGTCGTCCCCAATGAGGGCAAAGGGTCCTACCGGGATCTCGCCCCCGAACTCGTCGGCCATCATGGTGAGCACGCAGGGAATCGGCCTGCGCAGCGCCGCCCATGCGGTTGCATAGCTGGAATGGGTGTGCACGACCCCGCCGACCTCTGGCATGTGCGCATAGACATAGGCGTGGGCCGCGGTATCGGAGGAGGGGCTGAGCTTGTCGGAGGTGCCATCGACGATCTTCGTGCCGTCCAGGGTGCACACGACCATCTTCTCGGGGCCGAGCTGGTCGTAGCGCACGCCGGAGGGCTTGATGACCAGGAGATCCTGGCCGATCTGTTCCGCGCAGCGCACTCGCTGCGAGACGTTGCCGGCTGTCCACACCACAACACCCCAGCGGGGTAGCTCGGCGTGCAGATCACTCACCACCTGGCGGGTTCGTGCGACGTCTGCCTGCACGTCCTCGGGCAGATCAGCTAGAACGATCTCGGACATCCATCCTCCTCAGTTCGGCTCCGGTACCCCGGCACGGGGCAGCTGACCGCCGGATATCGGCCCCTGACCTCGACAGCGGCCGCGATGGGTGCGGCGCCTTAGCCGGCCCCACTCGATGTGAGCGCTCACATCGATATCATTGTCCAACCCTGGAACACTCCCGTCAATCCGTTCGGCCCTTCGGGCCCCACCCGACAATCGGCCCTTCGGGCCCCATCCGGCAATCGGCCCTTCGGGCCGGCATCGGTCGAGCCACTCGCGAGCAGTGTGCCTGCCAGCACCACGGCGAGCCGTGACCTGGCCCCGGACTCAGCGTGGCGAGGCGCTGGAAGTCCTGATCACCAGCTCGGGCCGCAGCACGACCGGTTCGGTTGCCTGCCCGGCGAGCAGCCTGCCGAGCTGTCCGACCGCGGCCAGGCCGAGCTCAGGAAAGGGCTGGCGGACGCTCGTCAATGGCGGTAGGAACTGGTCGGCACCCTCGACGTCGTCGAAGCCGGCGATGGCGATGTCCTCGGGGACCCGCAGGCCCACCGCGTTGGCAGCCCGGATCGCTCCGAGCGCCACCATGTCGTTGGCCGCGAAGACGGCGTCGAAGCGGGTGCCCGAGGCGAGCAGTGATTGGGTGGCTCGATAGCCTTCGACGGCCCGCCAGCCCGCTGCGCGCACGATGTGGTCGAGGCCCGCGTCGCTGAGTTCGTCGCGCCAGCCCTGCTCACGGCGGGCCGCGTCGAACCAGTCGATGGGTCCGGCGAGGTGCGCGATGTGTCGGCGGCCCGAGTCGAGGAGATGGCGTGTGGCTGCCCGCGCCGCGCCGTACTGGTCGATGACCACCTGGGCCGTGTCCGCGTGTTGACCGTCGGCGCACACCAGGCAGACCGGAAGCTGACCGGAGAGCATACGGGCGGCACCCAGGGTGGGCCGGTCGTGGGCGATGACGATGGCCCCTTCGACGCCGAGATCGAGGAACTGCCGGACGGTCGTCCCCAGGTCGGCGGCGTCGGTGAGCACGCCGGCCACGGTGAGATAGCCCATCGCGCGCGCCCCCCTTTCGATCGCCACCAGGGACTGGGTCGGCCCGAACCAGGGGCCCATGTCGCTCAGCACACCGATCACTCGCGCGTGGCGTCCGGCAAGGGCTCTCGCCGCCAGATTCCGCCGATAGTGCAACTCGGCGATCGCGCTCTCAACTCGCTTGCGGGTGGCCGGGGCGACGCTGCCGGGATCGTTGAGAACCCTGGACACGGTCTGGTGGGAAACTCCAGCCCGCGCTGCCACATCGGCCATCGAGGGCCGATGCACGGCGTCCTTCATGGCAGCCCCGCTCAGGAGATGGCAGCTGCCGGGATACCGAGTTCGCGGCGCAGCCGCTCGACATGGCCGGTGGCGCGCACATTGTAGTGCGCCTCCCGCACGGTGCCTCGGCCGCGCTCGTCGACGTCGATGATGAAGGTCGAGCGAATGAGCCCGGCGATCTCCTTGCCGTAGAGCACCTTCGTCCCCCAGACTCCGTAGGCATCGATGGTCGTGCGCTGGGGATCGGCCAGCAGGGTGATCCTCAACTTCTTCTTCGAGATGAACGTCCGCAGAGCCTCGGTCGTGTCCGGCGAGATGCCAATGATCTCGAATCCGGCCTTCTCGAAATCGTCGAGCGAGGCCGAGAAGTCGATGGCTTGAACAGTGCAACCGGGCGTCATCGCGGCAGGATAGAAGTAGACGATGACAGTCTGGCAAGGGTAATCGGCCAGTCGGGTGATCTTGCCCTCGGCATCCGGCAAGGCGAATTCGGGGGCGGTACTGCCGTCGGACAACTGGTTCATGACCACACACTAGGCCAATGCCCGGCTGGCCTGCGGCGATGTCCCCCTACGATGAGCAGGCCCGGGCCGGGAGTCTCGGTCGTCCCAGGGGGTTCGGGGGGAATAGGCTGGGTCCACCGATCAGACGTCATCGTGACGCGGTTATCCGCAGGTGACGACCCTCAGCAACGGGAGGACCTTGTGGCCAAGAACGACTCAGACATCGATCGTCTCCGCGCGCGGATCGCATCGAATCGAGACAAGCTCAGTGCCAACGTCGAGGGCCTGGTCTCCGAGGTTCATCCCACTGCCCTGAAGAGGCACGCGGTGGCAGCCGTCAAGCAGCGGATCGAGGACGGCAAGGAGAAGGTGAAGGCCACCGTCGTCGACGAGGGCGGTCCGCGCTGGGACCGGATCGGCACGGGTGTGCTCGCCGCGGTCGGAGTGGTGCTCGTCGTCGTGTCGATCCGCGGTATCGGGCGCGCGGTGGGATCCAGGGTCGCCCGTGGCTGAGCTGCCGGACTCGGGTCCTGCGGCCAACCCTCCGGTCACGGAGCCGGCACCTCCCATCCGGATGCTTCACGAGCGGGTGCTCGTGGCAATGGACGATGACAGGGGAGATCGCCGCAGCGAAGGCGGCATCCTCATTCCCGCCACGGTGCAGATTGCCCATCGGCTGGCATGGGGACGCGTCGTGGCGGTCGGACCCAGCGTCCGCTCGGTCCATGCCGGTGAACGTGTGCTGTTCGATCCAGCGGATCGTGCGGAGGTCGAGGTGCGCTCGAAGGTCTATGTGCTGCTGCGCGAGCGCGATCTGCACGGTGTCGCGGACGAGCAGGTGGGCGAGGGCTCGGCCGGGCTGTACCTGTGAGGCGAGCGGAAGCCTGGATTTGGTCTGGTCGGTGAGCGGGTCTATAGTTCTTTGACGCACGCGCTGCTAGCTCAACTGGCAGAGCAGCTGACTCTTAATCAGCGGGTTCAGGGTTCGAGTCCCTGGCGGCGCACTGCGAAGGATTTGGGGGGCACTCACTGAGTGCCCCCCAAATCGCGTTCAGGTGTATCGCGTTTCGGCGAATTGCGTTCGTATCCAGGAACCCTTGACGGCTCTGCGCACGACGATGTTATCGTAACCACCGGTGTGCACGGACGCGCACCGTCGAGGCCACACCATGTCGGTGGGTCGTGCGAGCGGGGGATGACGATGGCGTATCTCAGAGGTATCCGGCCGAATCCAGGCGGCGCAACCGGAGTGCGTGCCGGCTCACGGGCGCAGCGGCTGCGCCGGGTGATCTCGGGCATCGCCGTAGGGGCCATGATGCTCGGCTCAACCTCATTCGTGGCAGCACGTCCCGCGGTCGCCGAGGACAACGGCGCGATTCACAGCTATGCGCCAAGCGGGGTTGGCCCCGATGTGATCTCTGGGGCGATATCGCAGAGTCCGGATGTGGCCTCGGCCAAGTACACGGTCTCCGCCAACGGAACGCCCGTTACTGCGGTTCAGTACACGAAGGGCGGCCACAACGCCGATATTGCCCGATTCTCGTCCACATCGCGCACTCCAGTCATCACCGTGACGCTGCCCACTGTCGCAGTGGACACCGTCAGTGTCTATCCGACTCGCTATTACCCCGCGAGCGCGATCTCGGTGAGTGCCGACAGACACACCATCACGTTCCAGATGTCGGCGGTTGCGAATCTGAACTACGCCCTGGTCTCGGTCAATGGAGGTGTGACCGACATATCCGCCCGGCCCTATCTGGCGATCATCAACGATCCTGCAGAGGATCCGGCGACCAAACTCGACACGACATCCGCCCCCGACGGCTCAGGGGTCAACACCGCCACCGGCGTACTCAATTTCCAAGAATTCGCCAAGGAATACCTCGCGAAGCACCCGAACTCGACGGCACAACTCGCCGTGGCGTCGCAGAAGAGCTCGGTGGCAGGTCAGACAGTGGCAGGAAGCCCGATCCCGGCCAACCAGCAGACGGCAGCCGGAAAGATCGTCGCCGCCGGTACCTCGAATGTCCACTATCCGGATGAGCGCCAGATGGCGAGCAATGACGTGAGCTATGCGCTCAGCGCAGCACTCAAGGCCATCGCTGACAATCCCGGGACACTCAATACGCTCTACTTCCCAGCCGGCAGCTATGTGTGGTCGGGTCTGGAGATCACCGGGTTCGACGGGAGCAAGCTCAAGGGTGGAAAGCTCAAGATCTACACCGACGAGGGCGCTCTTCTGCAAAACCGGGTGCAGGCCAATACGGAGGCCATGGAACCAGCCATCGGCATCTGGGGATCCAGCAATATCGAGATCGACGGCCGGGGGATGTTCGACGGGAACGGTGTCGCGAACTACACCAACAAGGCCGGCGGGGACCTCCATGACGCCTACTCCAGCCAGCATCAGGGGGGCGTGATGATCGTGCACTCGCACGACATCGCCTTCAACGACACCTATGTGCGCGATGTCAAGCAGTGGAACTGGGAAACGCATACTGCCAAGAACGTCACGTTCAACAACATCAAGGGCCTGACACCTTATGCCCAGCCGTGGGTGGATGGCACGGACTTCGCCAGTGGCCAGAACATCACCGCGAATGGCGTGTTCACGATGGGCAATGACGATGCCTTCGCCTCGGGGCACTACAACCCCAGCAATGGCTTCACACCGTCCAACTCCGATACCATGCGACACTTCCAGCTCGGCACCGGAAGCGCCGATGTGCAAGGTTATGTCAATGCGGTGGCTGCCTATGAGGCGGTCTCGAAGCGGGTGGGCTACAACTCCAACGAGTGGGACAATGCCGACTCCGCCGATATCTCGGTCAGCAATCAGCTCAGCTGGTCGGCCGGTGCGGGCAATGGCATCCGGCTCGGCTACCAGTCCCTGGGCTACCAGCTCAAGAACTACTCATTCGACAACTTCAACCCGACCGGGATGACCGTCAAAGGTATCGATGTGATGGGCAGCTCCAACATCTATCCCCGCATCCAGTCGATCAGCGTCAAGAACAGCTCCATCGATTCGGCGGGCATCGCCACCGGGCTGGATGTGACAGGCGGGGACGGCACCCCCCAGACGATCACGGCCGCCCAGCAGAGGGACGAGGGATACGCTCCGAACCCGAACGGCTCCGGGGCCGACTACACGATCACCAAGACACCGATTCCCGACGTCCGGCTCGACGGGCTCGGGTTCACCACACCGGTGGCCAACAAGGTGAGCAATGTCGGCCATCTGGTGCTCAACAACTTCTCCAACGGGCCCAGCATCGTCGCCTACACGAACCAGGCCAATCTCACGACCTCGGGCGTGTCCGAGATGGCGTTCACCTATACCGATCCCCAGGGCGCCAGCCATGACGTGATCTCCAATGCGCTTCCTGTCTTCACCTCGCCCCAGTTCAGCACTGCCCGCATACAGAGCGGCAACCTCTTGCGGTTCACGGTGGCAGCGACCGACCCGGACCATGGCGATGACGTCGTGCTCAGCGCAACCGGCGTCCCGCAGGGCGCTTCGTTCGATCCGGCCACCGGCGTGTTCAGCTGGAAGCCCTCGATCACCGATGTGGGAACCAACCCGACCGTGACCTTCGCGGCGAGGGACAAGGGGGCCCAGGCCGGTGCCTATGGTCCGGTGACCACTGCTGTGAAGATCACGGTGGACTCCTCGGAGTCCACCTCGGAATCCGTGCCGGTCACCGCAGACACCTGGGTCGGCGCATGGTCGGGTGACCAATCGGTGAACAATTCCTCCGATCTCACCCTCATCGTCCGCAACACCGGTCACGGGCTCCTGGGTGAGCAATACACCACCGGAAACGGCGACGGGAAAATCAGCTATGTGCAGGTCGATCTGAGCAAGCTCACGGCCGGTGAAGTCCCGAAGCAGGCGACACTGGAGCTCACCTATGTCGGCCACCGGAGCTCGTCGGTTCCCGCGGATACGACGGATCGGCTCCTCGTGACCCCGGTGAGCGACACGGTCTGCACAAACGGGGCCACCAGCTGCCCGGTCTCCGCGATGACCTGGAAGTCGATGCCGAAATTCACCGCCACCCAGGACAACACCGCCTCGTCCGAGTCGTTCACGCTCGGCTCGACCGTGGTTCCCGAAGGTGGCGGAAATCACCAGAACGATCCGATCGACGGGCGCCGTATCGGCGTCGACGTGACCAAGTTCGTCGCGCAAGCACTCGGCGCCGGGCAGACGTCCATTCTGTTCGCGATCGGCGACACTTCGAGCACCAATGAGCTGCGGTTCGTCAGCACGCGAGGAGCCGCCACCGGCGGACTCAGCCATGCGAGCGCCGACATGGCCCCAGCCCTTGTGCTGACCGTGCCGACTCCCGTGTCGATCCATGGCCCGTCCACCCAGACGATCCGGGAGGATGACAGCGCACGTTCCGAGCCGTTCACCCTGACCGGGGTCAGCCCGCTGGCGATCAGCCTGTCCGGGGACACGGCGGATGGCAAGATCGGCTGGGACGATGCCACCAACTCCCTGACGTTCGTGTCCGGAATCCCCGCGGGGGATCACCACGTGAGCCTCACGGTGAAAGATGCCGGGGGGAGCACCGCCAGCGCCGAGTTCGTGCTCACCGTGACGGCCGAGAAGGTCGTCTCGATCCAGGTGACCAAGCCGCCGGCCAAGGCCCAGTATGAGCAGGGCGGCTCCTTCGACCCCTCGGGGCTGGAGGTCACCGCGACTCTCCAGGACGGCACGACGCGCATACTGTCGCCCGATGAGTACATCCTGACGGCTCCCGATCTCACGAAGGCCGGCACCGCGACCGGGTCGGTGGCGCTGGCAGCCGATCGGTCGATCACCGCCTCGTTCCAGGTGACTGTCAGCGCGATGGCTTCCTCCCAGAGCCCCTCGGCTCCTGCGAGCACAGCGCCCTCGTCACCTGTCCCGGGCACGGTCTCCCCGACGGCCGGTCAGCCGACCGCTGCCGGGCCGAGTTCTGCTGGCGCTGGCTCCACGGATCGCGCCTCATCGGCCACCTCCGAACCCCCCACCTCCGAACCGTCCGCGTCGCAGACCCCGCAGGCCCGAGGCGGCTTGCTCCCCGATACCGGTGCCAGTGGCGCGGCGGTGCTGGCCGGGCTGCTGCTCATCCTGGCGGGCGGCGTGTTTGGCCTGGCCAGGCTCCGGCGGCACCGCGCCTGAGCGGGTGAAAGGGGGGGGTGTCCTGGGCCCATGTGCCCGGGACACCCCCATGTGGTGGCAGCCGCGGTGGCGGAACTGTGGTGGCAGAACCATCGCCCCAGAACCATCGCCCCAGAACCATCGCCCCAGAACCATGGCGGCAGAGGCGCAGTAGTGGCCGGGGCAGTAGTCGTGCCATCGAACAGGGCCCGCGCCATGCCGAACCGGGCCATGTCGTCGGCTCGGGCCTGCGCCATGCCGTGGGTCCCAGCCGGTTCAGCGTCGGGCACCCAGCCAGCGGGTGTCCTCCGCGAGGTTCTTCGAATGGCGAGCCACGGTGATCCGCTGCTCACGCAGCACACGCAGTTCCTCGTTGAGCTGCTCGTCTGGGAGCTCTCCGAGGGTCCTCCCGAGCGCCTTCTCGAGGAGCCAGTCGGCCAGCGCGGGATTGCGGACCAGATTCGGGCCGTGCGGATAGGTGCACACCACCTGGCCCTGCACCGCGCCTTCCGTGCCGTCGCCGCAGTTGCCCACTCCAAGCTCGATGCGCGCCAGCGGCCTCGCGGCTGGCCCCAGCGTCGTATACCCGCCGTGGTTCTCGAACCCGCTGAGCACCACCTCGAGGCCGTCGGGACGTGTCCAGTGCGAGAGCACCTCGCCGACCGCGCGAACCGGACCACGCCTGGTGGTGGCGTCAACGAGCCCGAGGCCTTCGATCACCTCGTCATGGTCGCCGACGGTGAAGGTGTTCCCGGCGATCTGGTAGCCGGCGCACACGGCAAACAGCACGGCGCCGTCCTCGAGGGCATGGAAGATCCCTCCATCGGCGCGCATCGCGTTCACGGCCGCCACCTGCGCCAGATCCTCCCCGCCTCCCAGCAGGTAGACCGCGCCGTCGGTCGGCACGGGCGAGCCCGGCTCCACCATGACCAGCTCCGCGTCGATCCCGCGGCGCCTCAGGCGCTGGGTCAGCACCATCGCGTTGCCCCGGTCGCCGTAGATGCCCAGCAGGCTCTGGTACACGACAACGATCCTGACCGGATTGTGGCTCACCATGTGACTCCGCCCATCTTGCAAAGAGTGAGGAAGGCCGTATACGTGGCCAAGACATCGACCGTGCCGTCGTAGTGGGCGTGCATCGCCTCGCCGAGGGAGGGCACCAGGCTGTGCCCGACACCGGCGTACGACAGCCTCACCGCCAGGTCCTGGGCGCGCGGTCCGGTGCAGACGACATGGCGCCCAGCGAGCTGCTCGTAGTCCACATCCCACAGCCAGCTCACGTCGGTGCCGTCGGCAATTGCCGAGTCGATGGCGAGGATCACGGGGTCCGATTGCATCACCAGGAGCGACTCGGACCAGCCCGCGGGATTCTTGGCGAGCAGCAGCCGGGCACTCGTCTCGCCGAAGTGGCCGATCGAGAAACGCCCCGCTGGTGCCGTGACACCGGCCATGGCCTGCAATGCCGTGGTGGGCTGCACGCCCATGACCACGGCGGCAGCCAGCGCGCATGCCGCATTGCCCCGGTTGAAACGGCCGGGCACTGCCAACTGCAGGGGCCAGTGGGCCCCCTCCGGGCCCCGGAGACCCTCGGCGTCGACCGCGTAGTCGGGCGCATGCTGGGCCAGACCGCACCCAGGGCACGACCAGCCCTCCGAGAGCTCGTAGCGCAGCACGGCGCCGCACTCCGGGCACAATGCCGCGTCCTGGGTCCACCCGACGCCCATGTCCACCCAGATGGTGGTGTGCGCCGCCTCGGCGGCCCAGCTCACCAGCGGGTCGTGCAGGTTCGCGACAACGACCGGGCCCTGTTCCCCGAGCGCCTGCAGGGCGTCGCGCCACTTCTTGCCCAGCGACTTGATCTCGTGGTGCCGATCCAGTTGATCGCGACTGAAGTTCAGCATGACAAGCACCTCGGGGTGCCCCAACCGGACCAGATCGGGCACCACCTGCTCGTCGGTCTCCAGGACCGCGATGGGGGCGTGAATGCGCTGCGAGAGCGCCGAGGCGATTCCCTCGCGCAGATTCGCCCCGTCGGCATTGGTCACGACGTCGTGCGGGTCAGCCACCGATGACCGCAGCGCCGCAGTGAGCAGGTGTGTGGTGGTCGTCTTCCCATTCGTCCCGGAGACAGCGGCTATCCGCCGGCCGGCGATGAGCTCGGCGAATGCCCGAGGATACAGCGTCGTGATCACCTGTCCGCGGATCGACGCGCCGCTTCCGCGGCCGCTGGCCCTGGAGGCCCATGCCGCCAGGTTCCCAGCGCCGATCGCCGCGCCCCGCCAGGCCCGACGGGGCAGATCGGGACCGATGGGGCGTCCGCGCTGGACCTGCGCGGCTGGAATCGAAGCCATGGCCCCCATTGTGGCAGCACGCCGGTCTGCCTCCTGCGGGCTCGCCGGACTGGGACACCCAGGCTGGGACGCACAGTGGAGGCACACGCTGCCACGACACACGCTGTCGAGAGACAAGCTGTCGAGAGACACGCTGTCGAAAGACAGTGGTGGCGGTGACGGGCGGCCACATCGTCGGCATGACAGTCTTGGGTTGTGTGCCTGGAGATGGCCGAATATGGGTGGGGGAGCTTGCCGTGAGTGACATGAATCGACTGACAGCGTGGCCGGGGCGCACTGCCGGGGAGATGGCCGGGTCCACCGAGGCCGTTCAGCTGGCGCTCATCGACCGGTCCTCGACGCTCACCTTGACCATCAACGGACGCACTTCGGTGCAGGGCACCGAGACGACGGCGCAGGCCATCAGGCAGGCCATCGCCCAAGTCAGCGCCGCGGCCCGCGCGGACGGCAGGCAGTACCATCTGCTGGTGGTGAGCCCTCAGGGTCAGCAGCATTATCGGATCGACGGAAGTGATCGTGACATGGAACTCGGGCCCGCAATGGACGCCTCGCAGCCCCGCCGTTCGAGGGCGGCTCAGCTCTCCGACGAGCCCAGCACCGAGGAGGACGCCGAGCCGAGACCTGCTCGCCGCTCCTTCCTCGTCCAGGATGAGGTGGACCAGCCTGCCGCCCAGGGTTGGCGGGGCAGCCTCAATCGCACCTTCGGAACCCATCTCGCGCCCGGTGCACAGGAGAGGTCCGAGCGCGAGGACGTCCAGGCGGTCAGCCAGCACTGGGACGGCCCGCGCACGGTGGCCATCGTCAATGGCAAGGGCGGTGCCGGCAAGACTCCGACGACCGTGCTGCTGTCCGCGGTGTTTGCCCGCTATGGGGGCTCGGGGGTGCTCGCCTGGGACAACAACCAGACGCGCGGCACGCTGGGCTGGCGCACCGAACAGGGCCCCCACGAATCGACCCTGCTCGACCTGTTGCCCGAGATAGACGACCTGCTCGGACCGCAGGCCCAGGCCGCCGACCTGGAGCAGTTCGTGCACCACCAGGTCCGCGACCGCTTCGATGTATTGCGCAGCAAGCCGATGGCCCTGGCGCAGGAGCAGCGCGTCGGGCCCGGAGACGTCGACGCGATCCACACCGTGGCCACCAAGTACTACCGGATGGTGTTCATCGATTCCGGCAATGACGAGTCCGATCCGATGTGGCGACGGATGATCGATCACGCCGACCAGATCGTCGTCGTCACGAGCACGCGCGACGACCACGCCGAGGCCGGTGCGCTGCTGCTCGAGGCGCTCCAGACCCGCGATGCGCACGCGGCCGAGCTGGCCAGGAACGCCGTCGCCATCGTCACGCAGGCCGACAGCAAGGCCTCGAGTGCCGACATCCGCCGTATCGTCGAGGGCTTCGAGTCGCTGGCCAGGGAGGTCGTGACGATCCCCTTCGACCAGGCGATGGTCGGCGGCGTGCTTCGCTACGATGCGCTGGCGCCGCAGACCCAGCGCGCATGGCTGGGCGCCGGGGCGGCTGTGGCGCGAGGCCTGTGAGCGACACGTCATCGCACCCGTCGCTGCACTGACCACATCGGGAGGGCGCATGACATCGAACGCAGCCGCCCGTGGCTTCGCCCAACTGACCTCGTTGCTCTTCCATCCGGCGGTCACTGTGCCGGTCGGGCTGGTCCTCATCGGCTTCATCGCGGGCGGCTGGCGATGGGCTGCCGCAAGCCTGGTCTTCGGTGCGCTGCCCCCCTGTGCGCTCGCCGTTGTCCTGCGAGTGGCCGGGATCATCGAATCCTTCAATGTGCCACATCGGGGTCAGCGGGTCGTCCTGCTGTTCGTCGTCATCGGCATGGAACTGGCAGCCGGGCTGGTCTACTGGGGGATCGGCGCGCCGCAGGGCCTCGTCGTGGCCCAGCTGTCCATGACGGCAGGACTGGGCGCCCTCATGCTCGGCACCTTCTGGACAAAGGTCTCTGCGCACGCCGGGCTGCTGGGAGTGGTGGTGGCAACACTGGTGATCGAGGGCGGTCCGTCGTTCTTGCCGCTGTTCGTGCTGGTGCCTGTCGTGGCCGTCGCGAGGGTACTCATCGACGCGCATACCCCGCGCCAGGCCATCTACGGCGCGACGGTCCCGCCCCTGGTCGCCTTGGTCACCGGATGGCTCTTGTGGCTGTGAGCCCAGCATCTGCTCACGGCTGTGGCGCGCACGTGACCTGAGCCTGCCTCGAGGAGGGCACCTGGCGCCAGCCGCTCGCATCGAGCGGGTCGATCGAGCGGGTCGATCGAGCGGGTCGATCGAGCGGGTCGTGGGTGCGCGCGGGTCGTCGGTGTGCATGGGGGAGACGCCGCTCGCTGTTCCACGGCGTCTGGCCATGACGCATGAGGGCACGGGTCATGGCCGCACCGTCTCGGCGGGTATGCGGCCCAGGCGGGCGGGATGGGATGTCGCCGGCCTGTCGCCCGGGTAGAAGATCGCGCTGCTGACCCGCACGCTCACCCGCTGGCCAGCGGTGGGGTGCCATCCGCGACAGCGAGCCCGAAGGATCAGTCCTTCCATGTCGAGGACCACCTCGCTTCCTTGGGCGGTGAGCAGAGAGGAGCGCACCACGGCATTGGTCCGCGGGCCATCGTCCACCTCGACGGCATCGGGCAGGATTGCCACGAAGCCGGTTCCCGAGCGGGGAAGCTGTGCCCATCGTGGCAGGTGCAATCCATGGGCGCCTGCGAAGCCTGCGGGGCCGAGGGTGCCCTCGACGAGGGTCGCGTCGGACAGGAACTGGGCCACGAACGGCGTCGCCGGCGAGGCGGCGAGCTGCTCGGGGCTGCCGACCTGCTCGATGCGCCCAGCGTCCATGACGGCGACCCGGTCGGCCAGGGTCAGCGCCTCCGATCGGTCATGGGTGACATGGATCACCGTCAGGCCGAGCTCACGGGTCAGCGCGTACAGCTCCCGTCGCAGCTGGTCGCGCGCCGGCTCGTCCAGAGCGGAGAGAGCCTCGTCGAGCAGTAGGACGCGCGGCCGGCAGACCAGCGCGCGGGCCAGCGCGACGCGCTGGCGCTGCCCACCTGACAGGGTCGCGGGGTCGCGTTGCGCGAAGCCTTCCAGGCCCACCAGCGCGAGTGCCTCCTCGATGCGGCGGCGGCGTTCGGCGCGCGGTAGATGGGCCGCCCGCAGCGGGTACTCGACATTGTGCCCGACGCTCCAGTGCGGCCAGACCGCATGCTGCTGGAAGACCACGCCGAGCTGGCGCTGCTCGGGCGGCACGGACACGAGACGCCTGTAAGGGGCGCAGGGGTCGATTCCGGCGACCATCCGCTCGCCCAGGCTCAGCGTGCCCCGAGTGGGATCCAGGAAACCAGCCACCGTACGGAGCAGGGTCGTCTTGCCCGAACCCGAGGGGCCAACAAGGGCGAGGAATTCTCCGTCGTCGACGTGCAGGTCGACATCTTGGAGGCCCATCGTGCCAGAGGGATAGCGCAGCGATACCCGGTGCAGGGTGACCGATGACATGCCGATGACCTTTCTCAGGAAGTACGCCGGGTGACCAGGCCAATCACGCTATGGCCAGCTCCTTCGCCAGGGCTGTGCGAGCCCGGGGGTCATTGAGCCGGACTGCGGCGTTGAGGGCAGCGGCTCCCGGAACATCGGCATGTCGTGACATGTCTTCCGTGGTTCTTCCTCAGTGGGTGGGGGCCGGCAGCGGAGTGGAGAACAGCGGGGCAGGGCTCGTGAGGTGCACATCAGTGGAGTTGAAGCCGTGGGGCAGGAGACGGATGAGGCAGAACTGCGATTCGTCGTGCCCGCTCACTGCCTCAGGGCCGGCGTTCATCACCTGGTGGTAGGCGAGCGATGAAGCGACCGAGATGGGTATGCCGCGCACCACCGCCGACATCGAGTGGTGGAAGTGCCCGGCGAGGACGAGCCGCACGTCGGAGCCACAGAGCACGTCGAGGAGGCTGTCTGCGTCGCGCAGGCCAGCGTTGGCCAAGGCGGGAAGGGGGGAACCGAGTGGTGGATGGTGCAGAGCCACAATGGTGCCGCGGGCGGCGCGGTGGGTCAGCTGGGTGCTCAGCCAGGCGAGCTGATCGGGTCCGAGAAGGCCGGCATGGGAGTCGAGCACCACAATGCGCAAGCCGTTGACGATCACCACCTGGTGGTGGGCGGCCGCGTGGCCGGGCAGTTGGTGGGCGGCCACCGGGTCGTCGTGGTTCCCGATGGCGGTGATCACCGGGGCGTCCACCGTATCGGCGAGTTCGCGCACGGCCTGTGCGACAGCGGGGTAGGCCAATTCCTCGCCGCGTTCGACGAGGTCGCCGGTGATGATGACGGCCTCGGGTGACACGCGGGCGTCCCGCAGCTGTTGGCCGGCCGCTCGCAGTCTGGCCAGGCCATCCACCGTTCCGTAGAGGAGTCTGCGATGGGTGGCGTGGATGTCGCTGAGATGTACGAGGGTCGGCTGAGCGCTCTCCAGACTCATCGGTCTCCCTGGTTCCGCTACGAGCTTGTGAGTGAGCTGAGCTGTGTTCGAGCTGACCTGCCATGGGCTCGGCAGTCCACCGGATACGTTCGCGACACGATGTGAAGTCTGGATTTCAGGAGCGTGACGAGGGGTGGAACAGTGCGTGATCACTCGGTGAAGTGGCTGTGCGGCGCGACGATGTCAGACAGCATTCGCCCCGCTCACCGGAGGCGAGCGTGCGCAGGCCGGTGCCGCGATGGTCGAGTGCGCTTGTTAGCGTCGACGGGTGGACAACTGGCGCGAGGATCGGATCGGGTCGGCCATCCGAGGGGAGAATCCGCTGGTGATGGCGCGGATGAGCACGAGCTTCGCGGTGATGGGCGACACGCAGTTCCTGCCGGGATACAGCCTCGCGCTCGTCGACCGTGCCGGGGTGGGCGTGCTCAGTGATCTGCCGCGCGCCGAGAGGCTGCGCTATGTCGACGATGTGGAGCGGCTAGCGGATGCGGTGGAGCACGCCTGCCGCGAGCACGACGAGGCTTTTCGCAGGGTGAATATAGAGATCTTGGGGAATTCCGATCCCTTCCTCCACGCCCACGTCTGGCCCCGTTATGACTGGGAGCCCGCGGAGCTGGTGCGCAAGCCGGTGTGGCTCTATCCGGCGAGCAGGTGGTCAGACCCACGTTTCGCGTTCAGCGCCGTGCACCTGGAGTTGCGCAAGCAGATCGCCCGGAATCTGGCCGCCAGCGGCTGACGGGGGTCCTCGAAGGAATCCGCGATGAATTCGTCAGCGGGTGGCGCTGACAGATGCCCGTGCCACCCGCTCGGTAACGCAGTCCCGTCGGCCGCGACGCAGCCGAGGGCTGCGGACAGTCCGGCGACGGCGGTGCCTGGTGCCCGCGAGCCGACCGGTCGGGGCCGGTGCCCCTCGTCGCGGCGTCACTGGGGGGTTCGGCGCGTCAAGTTCAGTCACAGGTTCGAGATTCGACTGTTTTATAGTTGAAGAATAAACTATGATGGTGGTCATGACCGAACTCCAGCCAGTAGTGTTCCTCAGCCATGGTGCGCCACCGCTTGCCGATGACCGTCTGTGGACTTCCGAATTGTCCCAGTGGGGCACTGATCTGCCGCGACCCAAGGCGATCCTGGTGATCTCGGCACACTGGGACGAGAAGCCGATCACGCTCGGTGCCAGTGAGCAGAGGGTTCCGCTCACCTACGATTTCTGGGGCTTTCCCCAGCACTACTACACGGTGCGCTATGACGCGCCGTTGGCGCCCGAGCTCGCAGCGCGCGTGGAGCAGTTGCTCGGTGGCCAGGTGCATCGCGATGAGCAGCGCGGTCTCGACCATGGCGCCTATGTGCCGCTCAAGGAGATGTTCCCTCAGGCCGATGTGCCCGTGCTGCAGATGTCGATGCCCGGCGTCGACCCGCGGACGCTGTTCGCCGTGGGGCGCAAGCTCGCGCCGCTGCGCCAGGAAGGCGTCCTCATTCTCGGTTCGGGCTTCACGACCCATAACCTCAAGTGGATCGACGGGCAGCAAGGCGCCGAGCAGACGCCCCGGGCAGAGTCCTCGGAGTTTGACCAGTGGGCAGACGAGGCGATGCGCCGCCACGACGTCGACACGCTGCTCGACTATGCGGCGAAGGCCCCGGCTGCCAACCAGGCACACTCCTGGCCGGATCACTGGGCGCCGCTGTTCATTACCCTCGGCGTGGCCGACGCCTCGGGCTCGCTGGACAATCGGACGGTGATCGATGGGTTCTGGTTCGGGCTGTCCAAGCGGAGCTGGCAGTTCAGCTGAGGCGGATTCCTGGTGCCGTCTGCGCCGGCATCAGACTCTGAAGCCGGGTGCCGGGTGCCGGGTGCTGGGGGCCGGAGGCCGGGGGCTAGGGCGTGTCTCCCATATGTTCGGTGAGGCGCGCGGGATGCTGGCTGGGTGAGGTCGACGGGTTCGCGGTATCGGGTGTTCACGGACAAGCAG
>NZ_FOGZ01000056.1 GCF_900111365.1 Propionibacterium cyclohexanicum | reverse complement strand
GGCTCTTCCCAGATGAGGGTGTAGGCGACGCAGCAGCCGTGGTGGGAGGGCGCGGCGCGTCGGTGCCCGGATAGTGGCCGAGGCCTTCCGAGGATGGAAGTTCTCACACTGCCCATCCAGGAAGACCTCGACGTGCCTGACGCTACCTTCGCGACCCCTGATGTGACGACTTTCTGCCGCCTCGACGAGCTCGGTCTCGTGGTCGTGGGCCAGCAGGTGGAGCCGGACCGCGCGGTGCTCCTGTGCCGCGTCGAAGAGGACGATGCGGCGCGCTGGTGCCGGCGCTGCGGCTGCGAGGGGAGGGCGCGGGACACCGTCACCAGGGAGCTGGCCCACGAACCGCTGGGGTGGCGGCCGACCACGCTGTTGCTCACGGTCCGCCGCTACAAGTGCACCGGCTGCGGGCACGTCTGGCGGCAAGACACCACCCGTGCCGCCGAGCCCCGAGCGAAGCTGTCCCGGACCGCGCTGCGGTGGGCGCTGGTCGGACTCGTCTGCCAACACCTCACCGTTGCTCGCCTCGCCGAAACTCTCGCCGTCTCCTGGGACACAGCCAACGCCGCTGTGCTGGCCGAAGGCCAGCGGCTCCTGCTGGACGACCCGACCCGATTCGATGACGTGAAGGTGATCGGCGTCGACGAACACGTCTGGCGTCACACCCACCGCGGCGACAAGTTCGTCACCGTCGTCATCGACCTCACCCCGGTCCGCGACAAGACCGGGCCATCGCGGCTGCTGGCCATGGTGGAGGGCCGCTCCAAGGAAGTGTTCAAGACATGGCTCGCTGCCCGGCCCAAGGCCTGGCGCGACGGCCTCGAAGTCGTCGCCATGGACGGGTTCACCGGCTTCAAGACCGCCACCACCGAAGAGCTCCCGCAGGCCGTCGCCGTCATGGATCCCTTCCACGTCGTCCGCCTCGCCGGCGACGCCCTCGACCGCTGCCGGCGCCGGGTCCAGCAAGAACTGCACGGCCACCGCGGCCGCAACACCGACCCGCTCTACAGATCCCGACGCACCCTGCACACCGGCGCCGACCTGCTCACCGACCGCCAGACCCAACGCCTCACCGCCCTCTTCGGGGACGACGACCACGTCCAGGTCGAAGCCACCTGGGGCATCTACCAGCGCATGATCGCCGCCTACCGACACCCCGACCGCACCGCAGGCCGACAGGCCATGAGCAACCTCATCACCAGCCTGACCTCCGGCGTCCCCGCCGCGCTCACCGAGCTCGTCACCCTCGGCCGCACTCTGTCCAAGCGGGCAGAGGACGTCCTGGCCTACTTCGACCGACCCGGCACCAGCAACGGCCCCACCGAAGCCACGAACGGCCGACTCGAACACCTCCGCGGCTCCGCCCTGGGCTTCCGCAACCTCACCAACTACATCGCCAGAAGCCTGCTCGAGACAGGCGGATTCAGACCCCAACTACACCCTCGATTGGGATGAGCC
>NZ_FOGZ01000044.1 GCF_900111365.1 Propionibacterium cyclohexanicum | reverse complement strand
AAAAAGCTCCCCTCCGCTGGTGGGTGGAGGGGAGCTTGAGTGTGTGGCGGCGTCCTAGTCTCCCACAGGGTTCCCCCTGCAGTACCATCGGCGTTGGGAGGCTTAACTTCCGGGTTCGGAATGGGACCGGGTGTTTCCCTCTCACCATGGCCACCACAACAATTCACCGGAACCCGCCCCCGGCCGGGAGGCACGGGGTTCCGAAACTCGTGTGGAACCGGCCCCCACACGCACAGGGGCCTCATTCAATTATCACCCCCAGGGGGTGTCATTCAATCACCACCCCCTGGGGGGGTGGCTCCATCACCACGGACTCTCACCACCCCCAAGGGGGGCGGGAGGGCAGCTCGTGGGCTGGGAACCTCACAGTGGACGCGAACACCAGAACGTAGCAGAAAAGAATGTGAGACAAGCCCTCGGCCACTTGGTACCGGTCAGCTCCACATGTCACCATGCTTCCACATCCGGCCCATCAACCCGGTGGTCTACCGGGGGCCTTACCAGACTATTCTGCGGGAACCCTCATCTTGAAGCGTGCTTCCCACTTAGATGCTTTCAGCGGTTATCACTTCCCAACGTAGCCAACCAGCCATGCTCCTGGTGGAACAACTGGCACACCAGAGGTTGGTCCGTCCCGGTCCTCTCGTACTAAGGACAGCCCTTCTCAAGATTCCTACGCGCGCAGCGGATAGGGACCGAACTGTCTCACGACGTTCTTAACCCAGCTCGCGTGCCGCTTTAATGGGCGAACAGCCCAACCCTTGGGACCGACTCCAGCCCCAGGATGCGACGAGCCGACATCGAGGTGCCAAACCATGCCGTCGCTGTGAGCGCTCGGGCAAGATCAGCCTGTTATCCCCGGGGTACCTTTTATCCGTTGAGTTCTGGCGCTTCCACAAGCCACCAGAAGATCACTAGTCCCGACTTTCGTCCCTGCTCGACATGCCTGTCTCACAGTCAAGCCCCCTTGTGCACTTGCACTCAACACCTGGTTACCGACCAGGCTGAGGGAACCTTTGGGCGCCTCCGTTACCTTTTAGGAGGCGACCGCCCCAGTCAAACTACCCATCAGGCACTGTCCCTGATCCGGATCACGGACCTAGGTGAGATAACCAGAACGACCAGAGTGGTATTTCAACGATGACTCCACAACCACTGGCGTGGCTGCTTCACAGTCTCCCACCTATCCTACACAAGTCGTACCGATCACCAATACCAAACTATAGTAAAGGTCCCGGGGTCTTTCCGTCCTGCTGCGCGTAACGAGCATCTTTACTCGTAATGCAATTTCGCCGAGTTCGTAGTGGAGACAGTACCCAAGTCGTTACTCCATTCGTGCAGGTCGGAACTTACCCGACAAGGAATTTCGCTACCTTAGGATGGTTATAGTTACCACCGCCGTTTACTGGGGCTTAAGTTCAGTGCCTCGCGTAAGCTAACACTTCCCCTTGACCTTCCAGCACCGGGCAGGAGTCAGTCCGTATACATCGTCTTGCAACTTGGCACGGACCTGTGCTTTTAGTAAGCAGTCGCTTGGGTCTATTCTCTGCGACTCTTGACGCCACCAGACCGCAAGGATCCATGACATCTCCAGTCTCCCTTATTCCGAAGTTACGGGAGGATTTTGCCGAGTTCCTTCACTACGATTCTCTCGATCGCCTTGGTATTCTCTACCTATCCACCAGTGTCGGTTTGGGGTACGGGCAGCACAGCAACTCGCTCACGAAGATTTTCTAGGCAGCATAGGATCACTCGAATACGCGCCAGCCGAAACCGACGCCACTCATCACCTCTCAGGCACACAAGGAACGGATTTACCTGCCCCTCGCCCTACCGGCTTAACACCGCAAACCACTACGGTGTCGAGCTACCTTCCTGCGTCCCTCCGCAGCTTGCCTACCACAGGATCGGATCACACACTCAGCAACCATCAGTCCGAAGACCTCAAGCACCTCACATGCTTAGCATCACCCGCTTCAACACGATCGTTACTGGGCCGGTACGGGAATATCAACCCGTTATCCATCGACTACGCCTGTCGGCCTCGCCTTAGGACCCGACTCACCCAGGGCAGATTAGCTTGACCCTGGAACCCTTGGATATTCGGCGGACGGGTTTCTCACCCGTCATACGCTACTCATGCCTGCATTCTCACTTGCGTGCCCTCCACAACAGGTCACCCCGCCGCTTCACCGCACACGCAACGCTCCCCTACCCATCCACGCACCTGGACCCCACAAAAGGGCCGGGCCACACGCGAATGCCACAGCTTCGGCGGATAACTTGAGCCCCGCTAAATTGTCGGCGCAGAATCACTTGACCAGTGAGCTATTACGCACTCTTTCAAGGATGGCTGCTTCCAAGCCAACCTCCTGGTTGTCAACGCAACTCCACATCCTTTTCCACTTAGTTACCGCTTAGGGGCCTTAGCTGATGATCTGGGCTGTTTCCCTCTCGACGACGAAGCTTATCCCCCGCCGTCTCACTGCCATGCTCTCACTTACCGGCATTCGGAGTTTGGCTGATTTCGGTAAGCTTTCGGGCCCCCTAGACCATCCAGTGCTCTACCTCCGGTAAGAAACACATGACGCTGCACCTATATGCATTTCGGGGAGAACCAGCTATCACGGTGTTTGATTGGCCTTTCACCCCTATCCACAGCTCATCCCCCAGGTTTGCAACCCTGGTGGGTTCGGGCCTCCACGACGTCTTACCGTCGCTTCACCCTGGCCATGGATAGATCACACCGCTTCGGGTCTAGAGCATGCGACTCAAACGCCCTCTTCGGACTCGCTTTCGCTACGGCTCCCCCACACGGGTTAACCTCGCCACACACCACTAACTCGCAGGCTCATTCTTCAAAAGGCACGCCGTCACCCCACACGGAGGCTCCGACGGATTGTATGCGACCGGTTTCAGGAACTATTTCACTCCCCTCCCGGGGTACTTTTCACCTTTCCCTCACGGTACTTGTCCGCTATCGGTCACCAAGGAGTATTTAGGCTTGACGGGTGGTCCCGCCAGATTCATGCGGAATTTCAGGGGTTCCGCACTACTTGGGATAACACATATGGAGAGGTCAACTTACGTGTACAGGGGTCTCACCCTCTACGCCACAGCTTCCCAGCATGCTTCCACTTCATCGACCTTTGATCACTCCACGGCCAGTCAACAGCCCGACCACAACATTTCCCACAACCCCGCACGCGCAACGCCTGTCAGCTATCACACACGCACGGTTTGGCCTCCTCCGCTTTCGCTCGCCACTACTCACGGAATCACGGTTGTTTTCTCTTCCTGCGGGTACTGAGATGTTTCACTTCCCCGCGTTCCCTCACACCACCCTATACATTCAGGCAGCAGTCGCCAGCGATTCACCACTGGTTCCCTTCGAGGTTTCCCCATTCGGACATCCCCGGATCACAGCTCGTTTACCAACTCCCCGGGGCTTATCGCAGGTTACAACGTCCTTCATCGGCTCTTGGTGCCTAGGCATCCACCGATCGCACTTAGTAGCTTGTCACACAACAATCAACTACAAAGATGCTCGCGTCCACTATGAAGTTCTCAAACCACGAGCGGAACCCAACACCCAGCCACCACAACAGCAACCAGACACCAGACCGCACGAAAAGCCACAACCGGCCCTTCAGGACCCAACAGTGTGCCTCACGATCACCACCACCATCCCAGTACTTCCCACTCCACACCCCACAAAGGAGCACGGCTGTACTCGCACCAGAACACCAGCACCAACCACCCAGTCAATGATCCACAACCACAGCCAGCCCACCAGCACCACAAGCACCGAGACAACCCCGACACCCACACTGGCAGACAATGGACCCAGCCACGACCAACCAGCCGCACCGAGCCACAGGCTCCTTAGAAAGGAGGTGATCCAGCCGCACCTTCCGGTACGGCTACCTTGTTACGACTTAGTCCTAATCACCAGTCCCACCTTCGACGGCTCCCCCCACAAGGGATAGGCCACCGGCTTCGGGTGTTACCGACTTTCATGACTTGACGGGCGGTGTGTACAAGCCCCGGGAACGTATTCACCGCAGCGTTGCTGATCTGCGATTACTAGCGACTCCGACTTCATGGGGTCGAGTTGCAGACCCCAATCCGAACTGAGACTGGCTTTCTGAGATTCGCTCACCCTCACAGGCTCGCAGCTCTTTGTACCAGCCATTGTAGCATGCGTGAAGCCCTGGACATAAGGGGCATGATGACTTGACCTCATCCCCACCTTCCTCCGAGTTGTCCCCGGCAGTCTCCAATGAGTCCCCAGCCGAACTGCTGGCAACATTGGACGAGGGTTGCGCTCGTTGCGGGACTTAACCCAACATCTCACGACACGAGCTGACGACAGCCATGCACCACCTGTGTACCGACCAAAAAGGCGCACCCATCTCTGAATACTTCCGGCACATGTCAAACCCAGGTAAGGTTCTTCGCGTTGCATCGAATTAATCCGCATGCTCCGCCGCTTGTGCGGGGCCCCGTCAATTCCTTTGAGTTTTAGCCTTGCGGCCGTACTCCCCAGGCGGGGTACTTAATGCGTTAGCTACGGCACGGATCTCGTGGAATGAGACCCACACCTAGTACCCACCGTTTACGGCGTGGACTACCAGGGTATCTAAGCCTGTTTGCTCCCCACGCTTTCGCTTCTCAGCGTCAGGAAAGGTCCAGAGAACCGCCTTCGCCACTGGTGTTCCTCCCGATATCTGCGCATTCCACCGCTCCACCGGGAATTCCATTCTCCCCTACCTTCCTCAAGTCGACCCGTATCGAAAGCAAGCCCAGAGTTAAGCCCTGGAATTTCACTTTCGACGCGATCAACCGCCTACAAGCTCTTTACGCCCAATAATTCCGGACAACGCTCGCACCCTACGTATCACCGCGGCTGCTGGCACGTAGTTGGCCGGTGCTTCTTCTCCCACTACCGTCACTCACGCTTCGTCATGGGTGAAAGCGGTTTACAACCCGAAGGCCGTCATCCCGCACGCGGCGTTGCTGCATCAGGCTTCCGCCCATTGTGCAATATTCCCCACTGCTGCCTCCCGTAGGAGTCTGGGCCGTATCTCAGTCCCAATGTGGCCGGTCGCCCTCTCAGGCCGGCTACCCGTCAAAGCCTTGGTAGGCCACTACCCCACCAACAAGCTGATAGGCCGCGAGACGATCCCCCACCGCACAAGGCTTTCCAACCAGACGGATGCCCGCCCAGCTCATATCCGGGATTACCACCTGTTTCCAGATGCTATACCGAAGTGAAGGGTACGTTCCTCACGTGTTACTCACCCGTTCGCCACTCGTGTACACCCGAAGGTGCCTTACCGTTCGACTTGCATGTGTTAAGCACGCCGCCAGCGTTCGTCCTGAGCCAGGATCAAACTCTCCGTTGAAAAACCAACATCAAGCCGATCTGACACAAGCCCAAAAAACTGGACTTCAATCAAACAACCAACTCAAAGAAACCCAAGCCGCCAGCCACAAAACCAGCGGCACGGGACAAAACAAAATTGGCATTGACTTTCAAAGCACACTGTTGAGTTCTCAAAAACCGGGTGCAATCCGAACCCCACACAACAAGCCCGGAACAACAACCACACACTAACACAAACCAGCAAACCAACCAAACCCAAAAGCCCAGCCAGCCCACCAAAACAACCAACCAAAC
>NZ_FOGZ01000042.1 GCF_900111365.1 Propionibacterium cyclohexanicum | reverse complement strand
ATCCTCGGAAGGCCTCGGCCACTATCCGGGCACCGACGCGCCGCGCCCTCCCACCACGGCTGCTGCGTCGCCTACACCCTCATCTGGGAAGAGCCTCTTCTTGGCTCACCGCCTCCCGACCGATTCGGGACAGGCGCGCTGTCCCCGCCACGCATGCGGGTTCCGGGGACGAGCCGCAGGCCGAGCCATGAGCCGGATCTGGCATGATCCCCTAGCGGATCGGGGTACTCGCCGCGAGCGCGCGGGCCACGGCATCGTCGGGCGCCAGTCCAGCCGCACCGCGCATGGTGGCTCGATCGGCGATCAGCTTCACTGCCGCCGGCAGCTCGCGCAGTCGATAGCGCCACCAGCGAGCCGTACGGGCTCGGCTGCGATCGGGTGCTCCCTGCGCATCGATCCCCAGCATCCGACAGGCCGCCAGGGCGCGAGGCAGGTGGTAGGCCTGAGTGACAACGACCAGTGCATCAACACCGTAGACGCGCTGGGCCCTCAGACAGCTCGACCAGGTGTCCATCCCCTCGCCGTCGCAGACCACGCAGCGGCGAGGGACGCCCTGGTCGGCCAGGTAATTCGCCATGACATCCGGCTCGTCATAGCCTTCCTCGGCATGGCCGGAGACCAGGATCACCCGAACCTGCCCTTCTCGCCACAGCCGGGCAGCCACGTCAAGACGCGCCCGAAGATAGGGAGTGGGTCGCCCGTGCCGCACTCCGGCACCGAGCACGAGAGCGACTGACCGACCGCCCAGTCCTGCGCCGGGCGCCATCGCGCTGCGCGCCAGCACCTGCACGACGCACTCGGCTGCCAGCAGCACCGCCGCAATGACTGCAGGCACGACGCCCAGGAGCCGGAGCCGCCACCCCAGGCGACGAGGACTGGGGCCGACCCCGGCGCCCACTGTGACTACCGCTCGGAGCTGTCGGCGCGCAGGCTCGTGTAGTTCTCGATGAGCAGACGAGTCGATGTGTCCTGTGCATCCAGGGCCTGCTCGTCACCCCCCAGCGCCGGAGCGATTTGCAGGGCCAGCTTCTTGCCGAGCTCCACGCCCCACTGATCGAACGAGTTGATACCCCACACAGCGCCCTCGGTGAAGGTGATGTGCTCGTACAGCGCGATGAGCTCGCCCAGCACCTTGGGCGACAGCGTCGGAGCGAGGATCGACGTCGTGGGCCGGTTCCCGCTGAACACCCTCGCGGGCACGATCTCCTCGGGAGTGCCCTCCGCCCGAACCTCGTCGGCGGTCTTGCCGAAGGCCAGTGCCTTGGTCTGGGCGAAGTAGTTCGACATGAACAGGGCGTGGACGTCCTGGCCGCCCTCCCGCAGCGGATGCGCCGGGTTCGCGAAGCCAATGAAATCGGCCGGTATCACCCGGGTGCCCTGGTGGAGCAGCTGGTAGAAGGCGTGCTGGCCATTGGTGCCGGGCTCACCCCAGAAGACCTCTCCGGTCTGGGTGTCCACTGCACTGGAATCCCAGCGCGTCGACTTGCCGTTCGACTCCATCGTCAGCTGCTGCAGGTAGGCCGGGAAGCGATGCAGATACTGCGAGTAGGGCAGCACGGCATGACTCTGGGCGCCGTAGAAGTTCACATAGAGCACGTTCAGCAGACCCATGAGGGCCGGCACATTGTGATCAATCGGCGTGGTGCGGAAGTGTTCGTCGATCTCGTGGAAGCCCGCGAGGAAATCGGCCCAGTTCTGCGGGCCCACCGCGACGAGATCAGCCAGGCCCACCGAGGAGTCGACGGAATAGCGTCCTCCGACCCAGTCCCAGAAGCCGAAGGCATTGTCGGTGTCGATGCCGAACTCGGCGACCTTCTCGAGATTGGTGGAGACGGCCACGAAGTGCCTGGCTATTGCCCGAGCCCGCTGGGCCGAACTGCCGTCAATCGTACCGGAGTGCTCGAGGGAGTTGATGAGCCAGTTCTTCGCCATCCGCGCATTGGTCATGGTCTCCAGCGTTGTGAAGGTCTTGGAGGCAATGATGAACAGCACGGTCTCGGGATCGACGTCCCGGGTCTTCTCGAACATGTCCGTGGGGTCGATGTTGCTGATGAAGCGGCACTCGATGGTGTCCGACTTGTAAGGCTTGAGTGCCTCGTAGACCATCACCGGGCCGAGATCGGAGCCCCCGATGCCGATGTTGATCACGGTGCTGATCGGCTTGCCGGTGACACCTGTCCACTCGCCCGAGCGGATGCGTTCCGCGAAGGCACCAGCCCGGTCGAGGACCTCGTGCACCTGGGCGACGACGTCGACGCCATCGACGACGAGCTGCGCGCCGGCGGGAGCCCGCAAGGCGGTGTGGAGCACGCTGCGATTCTCGGTGGTGTTGATCTTGGCGCCGCCGAACATGGCGTCACGACGGCCCGCTAGATCAACTTGCTCGGCCAGGCCCACCAGGGCGCCGTGTATCTCGGGAGTCAGGTAGTTCTTCGAGAGGTCAACAATGAGATCGCCGGCGCGGAAGGTGTAGTTCTTCGCGCGTGCCGGGTCGGAATCGAACCAGGAACGGAAATCCACGGAGAGCCGATCGCGCAGCTCGCCCAGTGCGGCCCATGCGGGAGTGGTCGTGGGATCAACCGGAGAAGTCATGCCAACAGCCTAGAGCCCTGGGCCGTGTGCGAGTTCGCTGCATGGCGCACATGGCGGGGCAACCCGAGCTCAGCCGACCCGCACCGCCCCGGATGTGGCCATACTGCTCATATTCGAGATCACCACGCCGATGCCCACATCGGCGGCGTGGACAACCTTGCCGTCGCCGATATACAACCCGACATGCTCATTGCCGTAGAAGAAGACCAGGTCACCGGGCTTCAGAGCCGAGGTGGACACCGGGGTTCCCGCGCCCACCTGGGCGTAGGTGGTGCGCGGGATCGATACTCCCGCGGCTGCATAGGCGGCCTGCGTCAGGCCCGAGCAGTCGAATGCATTCGGTCCGGCAGCACCCCAGACATAGGGCTTGCCGACCTGGGCCAGGGCGTAGTTCAAAGCAGCCTGCGCAGCGCTGCTGGCGACTGCCGAGGCGGTGGTCGCCTTGGCCGCCGTCGCCGAGGTGGTGGACGCCGCAGGTGCGCTGGTGGCCTGAGTCGCGGTGGACGATGCCGCCACCGCAACCTGCTGGGCGGCGGCCTGCTGAGCCGCATTCCGCTGGCTCGAGGCGGCAGCGGCCTTCTCGGCGGCGGCCTTCTCGGCGGCGGCCTTGTCCGCCGCGGCCGCGGCATCGGCCGAGAGCTTGTCGGCAGCCGTCTTGCCGACCGAGGCCAGCGTCGCCGCACGCTGCTCATCGGCTGCCGCCTGAGCCTGCTGCTGGGAGCTCTCGCTCTCCAACCGGAGCGTCGCGGCGTCTGCGATGGCGCTGTTGCCCAAGACCTCGGCGTCGTCTGCTGCGGGCAGGGAGGCCACCAGGGCCACCGAACTGCTGCTCGGCGCGCTCACGGAGGTGTTCACGGGGCGGGGCTGATTGGCCGCAGCCTGAGGAGCCAGCGAGATACCCAGGCCGAGTGCCGAGGTGAGGAAGGCTGCTGCGGCAGGAAATGCAAGACGGGTGCGCTTGGTGTGCGGCCTGGTCGCTGCGGTGTCGAGGGCAACATAGGCGCGACGGGGCGTGCAGTGATCGGTGCCCAGGACCGCGACCTGACTGATGCCGGAGATCTGCGCGCGACGGGGGGCCGTGATCTCGATGATGGAGTCGGCCGACTCCTCAAGGAGTGCTCTCTTGGCGGGCACTGGCGACTTCTTTCCTCAGCTGGCGGGCGCCGAACGGCCCGCAGGCGGACGCGATCGGATCGACAGCAATGATCATAAAGATTCCCTGAGAGAAGTTCAAGATGCTTGGCCGCTGCTTTCGCCGCCGCTCCCTCTTCTGCACAGCCAGCACCACCTCACCTGCGCCGACACCGCCGACCGCGCGAACCACGTGGCACCTCACCGCTCGACGCGCCCCGAGAATTCAGCGCGAACTCAGGATCGGGCCTGGGGATCTCACCGCTCGAGGACGCACGAGGCACGGACACACCAAGAGGGTGCCCTTGTGCCCCGATCAGGCCGAGCGATGCCGCGCCAGCATCGTGCTGGCATCGGCAGCGCGCTGGCGAAGCGAGCCGAAGTCCTCGCTGCTGAAGACCCGTGACAGCACACTCGTCGACAGGCTCACCGCCGCCGCACCCTGCTCGAGCCATTCGGCGGCCACATCATTGTCGGTGACAGTGGGAACAAGGGTTGCCTGCGGCACGATCTCGGGAAGCGCGTCCGCATACCGGCGCCCGAACACCTCCGCCGGACGCACATGCACCCCGCATGCGCCGCCGCGCTGCCAGGCCGCGGCCACCTCGTCGGGTGTCAGCGCATCGAGCAGGAAGGGCAGCCCCGCCGTCGCGAGGGCCGTCAGGGCTTGCGGATCGGGGTGCGAGCAGATCGCGAAGGCGGCTCCGGCCTCGACTGCAGCCCGGGCGTCCTCGACCGAGCGAACCCCGTAGCAGCCGATCGTCGCCCGGAAGGAGTAGATGGAGATGAGCGTGGCCAGATCACTGCCCCCGGCGGCACCCCCGGAGTCCTGCGTCCCCCTGGAACCCGCGAAACCGAACGCCAGAACGTCCAGCCCCTCCTGGACGAGTACCTCGGCGACGGTCATCACCCGGTCGAGGCCCTTGTCGGGCACAAGCACCACGCCACGGCCCCTCGTCAGGGCGTCAGGCAGGGCTGCAGCGCCGAGCGGGGCGCGCTCTCGCGCCAGATCCGCATGAGTCGACTCCTGGTATCCCTGCCCCGTGCCTGTCACACCCACATCATGCCCGACATGATGAAGCGCCGACCGCCAGCCCGGCAGGGCCGGGCGCGCCAGGACGGTTTCGGCGCTCTGAGAGGATGGACCGGTCATGAACAAGACACTTACCCAGCTCTTGCCCTCGGGAGCCATCGCCCAGGACCCTGATGTCCTCTACTCGGTCTTCAACAACTGGGTGCACGGGCAGGGCATCGAGATGTACCCCCACCAGTCAGACGCGCTCGTGGACCTCCTCACCGGCGCCAATACGATCATCACCACGCCCACCGGCTCGGGAAAATCGCTCATTGCCACCGCGGCGCATTTCGTGACACTGGCCCAGCACGGCCGCAGCTACTACACAGCGCCGATCAAGGCGCTGGTCAACGAGAAGTTCTTCGCGCTGTGCGAGATCTTCGGGTCAGATGTGGTCGGCATGGTGACCGGCGACGCCTCGGTGAATCCGCAGGCCCCGATCATCTGTTGCACGGCCGAGATCCTCGCCAACATCGCGCTGCGCCAAGGAGCCGACGCCGATGTCGACCTGGTGATCATGGACGAGTTCCACTTCATCGCCGATCCGGACCGGGGGTGGGCCTGGCAGGTGGGTCTGTCCGAGTTGCCGGACTGCCAATTCGTCGTCATGAGCGCCACTCTCGGTGACGTCACCCGGCTGGCCCACAACCTGGGCGAGTGGACCGGGCGACAGACCTCGGTCATCGGCAATGCCGAGCGCCCAGTGCCGCTGACCTACCACTGGTCGATCAGCCCGCTGCACGAGACGATCGAGGAGCTCGCCTCGACCGGCCAATCGCCGGTCTACATCGTCCACCCGAGCCAGGCGGCGGCCACCGAACAGGCCCAGGCTCTCATGAGCGCCCACCTGGTGGACACCGAGCACCGCCGCCGCATCGTGGCAGCGATCGGCGGCTTCCGCTTCTCACCGGGCTTCGGCGCGACCCTGTCGAAGATGCTGCGCCACGGCATCGGCGTGCACCACGCCGGCATGCTGCCGAAATACCGTCGGCTCGTCGAGCAGCTCGCCCAGCAGGGATTGCTGGTAGCCATCTGCGGCACGGACACCCTCGGCGTGGGCATCAACGTGCCCATCCACACCGTGCTGTTCACCTCGCTGAGCAAGTTCGACGGGCGGCGCTCCCGACTGCTGCGCAGCCGGGAGTTCCACCAGATCGCCGGGCGGGCCGGGCGCGCGGGTTTCGACACGATCGGATATGTGGTGGCCCAGGCACCCGAATACCAGGTCGAGAACGAACGGATCGCCAAGAAGTTCGAGAACGACGAGCGCAAGCGAAAGAGCGTACGGCGCAAGAAGCCGCCGGAGGGCTTCGTCAACTACACCGAGGCCACCTTCCGCAAGCTCATCGAGTCGGTCCCCGAGACCTTGCATGCCCGGATGCGGGTCACCCATGCGATGCTCATCAACCTGCTGGCCCGCGACGAGGACACCGCGCAAGCCCTGGTGCACATCGTCGACGCCGCCGTGGACGACCGTGCGGTCCGCCGCCGGCTGCTGCACCGGGCAGTGCAGCTGGGACGATCCATGATCGAATCGGGCGTGGTGGTGCGCCGCACGACACCCACGGCAGGCGGACGGCGCTACGAACTCAACGCCGAACTGCAGGATGACTTCGCGATGAACCAGCCGCTCAGCGCGTTCGCGATGGCGGTCCTGGAGACCCTTGACCCCGCATCGCAGACCTTTGCGCTGGACGTGGTGAGCGTCATCGAGGCCACCTTGGAGGATCCATGGCCGGTGCTGCGCGCCCAGCAGTTCGAGGCCCGCGGCGAGGCGGTGGCCGAGATGAAAGCCGAAGGCATGGACTACGAGGACCGCATGACAGCCCTCGAAGAGGTGAGCCATCCCCAGCCGCTCGCCGAACTGCTCGAGGCGGCCTACACCACCTTCACGGCGAGCCGCCCCTGGCTGGTCGAGTACCCCTTGCACCCCAAGTCGGTGGTACGCGAGATGTACGAGAGGGCGATGACCTTCGGGGAGTACTGCGCCTTCCACAAGGTGCAGCGCTCGGAGGGCACTGTGCTGCGCTATCTCTCGGATGCCTACCGCGCACTGCGCCAGACAGTGCCGATCTCGGCCCATACCCCCGAATTCGACGAGTTGCTCACCTGGCTGGGCACAGTGGTGCGCATGACGGACTCCTCGCTGCTCGACGAGTGGACGCGGCTCGGTCAGCAGATCGACGACGCAGCTGCGGACGAGCAGACCGGGACGACCTCGCGGGCGCTGTCGTCGAACCCGGCGGCACTGCGAGTGCTGGTGCGCAATGCGCTGTTCCGCCGCGTCCAGTTGGCAGCCGACGACGATCCCGCCGGGCTGGCCGCCCTCAACGCCAACGACCCGTTGGCCACCTTCGGCTACCCACAGTGGGACGCCGCGCTCGGCGACTACTGGGACGACCACGACGAGATCGGGGTCGGGGCGCAGGCCCGCGGTCCGCAGTTCTTCAGCCTCGACCCATCGGGCCGGACATGGGCAGTGCGCCAGGTCATCGACGATCCCGAGGGCGACCACGACTGGGCGATCCAGGCCACGGTTGACCTGGACGCCTGCGACGAGACCGGTGATGTGGTCGTGCATGTCATCAGCTTCGGGCGGATCGACGGCCTCACCGCCACCCGCAACTGAGCGGCGCTGACTAGGGCGTGTCTCCCAATAGGCGTGTCCAGGTGAGGATGGTGCAGAGGGTGACGCCTGCGCGGTAGGTGATCGCGAGTTTGTCGTACCGGGTAG
>NZ_FOGZ01000013.1 GCF_900111365.1 Propionibacterium cyclohexanicum | reverse complement strand
CTTTCCCGTCAGGATAACTAGTGGTGGTACAGTAATTATCCCAAGGAAAGGGCCAATGCCCTAAGCGAAACGCCGAGTTAGGAATAAGTCTCTAAGTAGAGCGAGGGGGAAATCGAAAGTGCGATTCACAGTAAATTAACAAATGTCACTATTCCAGCCTAAACCTAGCAACTTTCGACTATTCTTGAACATGGTATTACAAAATGGAAATAGGTGATGGAAATGACGACAACTGAACTGTTCTCGCAGATGGGGATATGGATCGTCGGAGCAACCATTCTTATTGGTTTGTCTTGGGGACTTACTGCGTGGTACCAGAAGGGGCCCAAAGGCCGGCGCAATTCTTGGGCTGGGTTTCGATTCCAGGCATTGTTCAAGAGTGATGAAGCTTGGAAGACTGGACACAAGGTTGCTTTCAAGCAATTCTGCCTTAACGTGATTTCAATTTGGGTTCCATCTATCGTTCTAGTAGTAATCATCAAATCTTCTCCAGTTCCAATTGGAATCATTTTAATTGTTTTATGCTGTATGCAGATGGTGTGGTTCGTCGTTGCGTCACGTATGGCAATTAATGCGGCACTAAAAGTCACGGGAGACAAGTGATTCTGAACGATTTCTATCTGAATCACTCATAGATCCGCGTGGCCAGCTAGACGAGAGATGCTCTCCTTATCTGGAGAGCATAAGATGACGAAGTTCCGAGTGCTCACGTGTTTGTCGTGAGTTGTTCTGTTCATTATTCCTGATTATATGGTATCTTCCGTTGCCGTAGTAGGTACCAAGGCCCCGTAGACTCCGTGTGACACGTCGCCTAGCTTCTACCGTGGGAGCGTTACTGTTCCACGAGCCCCCCATCCAGAAATTATCAACTATCTAGGGGTTCGCTTCAATATGCAGATCTCAGCGCCAGCTTGGTGAATTTCTTCTCTATGACGATCGCCGGGTACCAGTGCCCACACACTGCCGCGAACCCGGTGAACCGGTGCGGCATGTCGCATTCGAGGTGACCTGGGGCATCTACCAGAACGTCATCGACTCCTGCCAGGGCTACAAGGAACTTCCGGACCGGGAAACCAGCGAGCTATTCACGAAAACTCCCGAAGTCGTCGAGCCAGCGGCGCACGGCCAACACGCGCGCGTTGTCGTCGCTGGCCGCCGCGATGTCGAGCGTGATGAAAATTGCTTGGAGATGCGCGTCGACCGTCCGTCGCGAGATCACCAGTTGTGAGGCGATGCCGGCGTTGCTGCGACCGGAAGTTACGAGACGGATAACTTCGGCCTCGCGCGGGGTCAGCGAGCCCTTGAGTCCAATGACCCCGGCGTGCGCATCGATGACAGCGGGGTCGATCGCGGTGCCTCCGGCGCCCACGACCTCTATTCTTTCAAGAAAGGTCTCGGTATCCAGTACGCGGTCCTTCAAGAGGTACCCGAATCCGGGCGCCGAGTCGGCGATGAGCTCCGAAACGACAGTCGGCTCGATCAGTTGGGTGAGCATCAGGACCGGGAGGGTCGGCATCCTCTCTCGCAGCAGCATGACCGCACGCGCACCGTCACATCCGACTGGTCGGGTGGCATCCGGATGTCGGAGATCACCAAGTCGGGCCGCTGTGCGTTGACCTGCTCGATGAGCGAGCCAGCATCGCCAACCTGAGCGACCACGATGTGGCCGGCTTGCTCCACGAGGCGCACGAGTCCGTCCCTCAGCAGGACTTGGTCTTCGGCGATCACTATCCGCACGGCAGCACCGCCTCGACGACAGTGCCCCGCTCGCGACTGTCGCGGACGAGGAATGCTCCTCCAGATGCCGTAACTCGCTCGGCGAGGGAGCGCGGTCCTGTGCCGGCTCGGGGATCGGCGCCGCCGGATCCGTCGTCTGGTCATCCTGTCATTCATGTTCGCCGTCACTGACGGGAACGGAACGACTCGCCCTCGGCGGCGGCGTCGGCGCGATGCGACTCGAACGCGAGTTGAGCTTCGACGAGCGCGGGGCGGAGAAGTGCTGAACAGTCTTTGAGGGTGGAAAGCCTGCCCGCGACGACGTCGTTTGAGGGGAGCGCAGCGATGGCGGGCTCGCCGTCGTCCCGACGCCCGATCGTCACCATGCGCGGATCGGCATCGGCCCCATCGGCCGGCTCGTCGACCCAGACGTCAGGGCCGACTCGCAACCACAGTTGCAGGTTTCGGTCATCGACAGTGCGGCGCAGGGCATTGCGGGCGACCTGGCGATGGTCGCCCTCCGCGACCATCCCGACCGCACGCAATTCTCGCCGTATAGGGGCTGCAGGGTCGACAAGCCGAGCCGTCCAGCTGTGCGACCGCTGCCACGCCAGGGCGCCGACGATGGCCACAGCAGCACCGATTGCCACCGAGCCGGCCGCCGACAACATCCGGCAGCTTCCGTGGAGACCATCCTGCCTCCTCATCATCCACCGGCCCGAGGAAATCAGAGCAGCAGACCGCATCGTAATCATGGATCATGGAAGGGTTGCCGCCATAGGCTCCCACACGGAACTCATGCGCTCAAGCCCACAATACAGAGAAATATTCCGTGAAGAATACATCCCCATCCTCGAAGAACAGCCTGGCGCGACGATATGAGTACCGCTCTCTGGCCCTGCGGCAGTGACCGACAAACAGTGTGTGGGGTCCCGGTGGGATTCCTTGCTCAGTTTTCTCAAAACGGCCTTGGAAGGTAATCGCGAGGGCATTGAGGGCCGGAGCTCCACTTCATCATCCATCGTGCCCGTCCGCCCCGGCCGGGTCAAAGAACCGGGTGAGGAGATACAGGCACGTCAGCGCCACGTGCTCGTTCGGGGCTATACCCCGGCCCACACATCATTCCTCAGGCAGCCCCGTCGTAGCCGCGCACAGTGATCGAACTCATCACGCACGACCCGGTGAGCACGATGAGGGGTGCGTCGGGGCGCGGCGTGCCCAGGCTCTTCGTGTTCAGATCGGCGGCGATGAGCCGCGTGCGGTCCTCCACCCGGGTGCCCTGATGCACCCTGATCTGCAGCTCGGCCATGAGCAGCGACACGTCGATGAGGATCCGGTGGGAGGCGAAGTAGGCCTCTCGCATGTCCAGGCGTATCTCGCCCATCATCCCCGTGACGCTCATCTGCTCGGGTACCAGCCACGCGCCGGTGCGGCGCACCTCGCTCATGACGGCCCGGCTGCTCGAATAGCTCGGCAGCTCGACCGGTGGTGGGGGCTGGCCCGCGCTCGACATGACGATGGAGCGCGGAACATGCCCGAGGTCGGCGATGAGCCTGCTCAGCTCACCCACTGTCTTGGCGCGCAGCGCCGAGTCCGTGCGCTCGGAATGCTCTGGCAGCGAGATCCGGCCATCTGCGCAGGCTGCCTGGAGGATGTCGACCACCGCGGAGCGATCCAGATCGGAGGCCCGCAGTTCCAGCTCGCGGGCGGAGGGCTCGGATGCTTGCATGGCACAACCGTAAGACACCGGCAGCGGCGCGTGCTCAGTCGGTGGCGGCGAAACGGCGCACGAAATTGCTGAGCACCAGGTGCTGGCGCCCATCGACCGGGCCGGCGAGGGCCTCATCGCGGATCTGCTCGAAGGCCTCCGGCTCGAAATAGCCCATGTGCTTGTAGAAGCTGATCCGGGTCACGAAGTCGCTGGGCGCGAGCTCGGGGTGGAACTGAGTGACATAGACATTGCGGTTCACCCGGTACATCTGCACCGGGCAGTGGTCGCCCAGGGCCAGCACCGCCGCACCACGCGGCGGGATCGTGCAGGCCTCCTTGTGGCCGACGAAGGCATGGAAGCTGGGCGCCAGCCCGGCACACAGCGGGTCTGCCCCGCCCACTTCGGTGAGGCGCACCTCGACCGCCCCGGCGGTCTCGGCGTATTCGGGTCCGACGACGCCCCCGAGAGTGCTTGTCACCATTCCCACCCCGTAGCACAGCCCGAGGAAGGGCATGTCGGCGGCGATCACACGGTGCAGCAGTGCCTGCAGTTCGCTCTCCACGCGCTGTTGCAGGGCGTCCTTCACAGGGGAGCTGGCGCTGAACGAACTGCCCCCGAGGATGACCCCGGAGAAGTCTGCCAGGTCGATGGGGGGCATGGGCTCGGCCTCCACCCGCAGATGGATGAGGTCCGCGGCGTCGAGGCCGCTGTGCCGGCGCACGGCGTCGAACTCGTTGCGGGCCGCCTCGTCCTCTTCGCGAGTTCCCAGCAGCAAGAAGGGCTTCATCGATCCTGGTCCTGTGAGTTCTCGAGATGGTGCGCGGCGTCGGCCTGCCAGCTCGGGGCCTCGGCCCCAGTCTCGTCCACCAGCCGGCGAGTCAGGTCATACAGATCGGCGTCGGCCGCCAGGGCCCGCTGGCGCTCATAGGGCGCGCCGCGCCTCGACAGCTCAGCGGCGAACTCCAGTTCCCCGGTACAACCCAGATCGTGGGCCACGGGATGGAGCCGGTCGATCCATTCGTCGAGGCACTCTCGCACCGGCCGGACCCGGTGGCGGTGCTGCGAGGTGATCATCTCAGCGTCCAGCCCGTAGCGGGCGGCCCGCCACTTGTTCTCCTTGATGAACCACGGCTCCAGCGCGACAAGCCCGCGGCCCGCATCGAGCTCGCGGACGGTGAACTCGGTGAGGCACTGGGTCAGTGCGGCCAGCGTGCCGATCTCTGCCAGCGTGCCCACGGAATCGGCAGTGCGGTTCTCCACAGTCCCGAAGCGCGGCGCGGGACGCACGTCCCAGCGAATCTCGCTCGCGCTGGAGATCATCGAGCACTGCGTGACTCCGGTGACGAAGTCCTCGAATTGCGACCACTCGGTGAACTGCCAGGGCAGGCCATTGGTGGGTAGCTGCTGGAAGAGCATGGTGCGCTGGGAGGCGTAGCCGGTGTCGTCGCCCTCCCAGAACGGGGACGATGCAGACAGCGCAAGGAAGAAGGGGTAGAACCGCGAGAGGACGTCGACCACCGGCAGCGCGTACTCCTTGGCTGTCAGGCCCACGTGCACGTGGATGCCGCAGATCGCCATCTGGCGGCCCCACCACTGGTTCCGCTCGGTGACGACGTCGTAGCGAGGGCTGCTGAACGGCTTCTGCTCGCTGGCCCGGCTGAACGGATGACAGCCGGCCCCCAGCAGACTCACGCCCTGGGCCCTCGCCGCGACGCGCACCTCGGCGAGCCGGTCGGCCACGTCGTCCACTGCGTCAGCCACGCGCTGATGGGGCTGCGAGACGACCTCGATCATGTTCTGCAGGTATTCCTTGCGGATCGGATCGTCGCCGTGCACACCGAGTTCGCTGAGCAGCCCATCGGCAGCCGGAACTAGCTTGAGGGTCTGGGAGTCGACCAGCGCAAGCTCCCATTCGATACCCACCGTGCCCCGGCGCGAGGCGTGGAAGTCGACCTGCATTGTCGGTACCTCTCGATAGGATCAACCAAGTCTAGTGGCGCTCACACGCCCGGGTTGATTGCCTGGTCGAGGGCAGGCATCGCATTCGGGGGATAGCTCACGAGATGTGCGGGCACTCCGGCAACGGTCGTATAGGGCGCAACGTCCTCCAGAACCACCGATCCGGCGCCGATCTTGGCGCCCTCGCCCACCGTGATGTTGCCCAGCACCTTGGCGCCCGCGCCGATCATGACGCCCCGGCCGACCTTCGGATGGCGGTCGCCGCCGATCTTGCCGGTTCCTCCCAGCGTCACCTCGTGGAGCATCGAGAAGTCGTCGCCCACGACCGCGGTCTCGCCGATGACCACCGAGGTGGCATGGTCGAACATGATGCCCTTGCCAATCCGGGCGCCCGGATGGATGTCCACTGCGAACGCCTCCGAGATACGGCTTTGCAGATACAAGGCCAGCGCCTGGCGTCCGTTCAGCCAGTAGTGGTGTGCCACGCGATAGGCCTGCAGCGCGTGGAAGCCCTTGAAGTAGAGAAAGGGCACCGAGTATCCGCGGGTGGCCGGGTCGCGGCTCAGCACGGCACGCAGATCCTCGCGGATTGCGGTGCCGATCTCGGGTTCTTCGTCGAAGGCCTCCTTCATGAGCGTCTGGAGGCTCAGCGAGGTGACCGTCTCGGTGCCGAGCTTGCTGGCCAGGATGAAACTGAGCGAGTCCTCGAACTCGGGATGGGACAGCACACTCGTGTGCAGGAAGCTCGCCAGTGCCGGCTCGTTCTGGGCGTCCGCGCGAGCCTCGGTGCGGATACGGGACCATACGTCATCGCGGTGTTCGGTCATGTCGCGCCTTCTGGGATCTGTGAGGAGGTTTCGTCTCCGTCCGGCAGAGCCAGGAACACCCTCGGACGGGACAGGGGACTGTGCTGCGAAGACGTCAGCAACAACAGCGCGCAAGGGCGAGATCATGCCGCACCGGGCGTCCGTTTCTGCTCCTCATCACAGACGAAAGCGTACCTGCCCGTGCGCCGGAGTCCTACGGCTGTCCGGGACCGTTCCGCCGTCCTGGGGCCAGGCGTTCCAGCACGAGGTCCGCCACGGCCGAGGACGAGGCGGGGTTCTGGCCACTGAGCAGTGTCCGGTCGCTGGCCGTGTGGGGCTTGTAGGGGGTGCCTGTGTCGACCCGCAGGCCCGCGGCCCGCAGTCTGTCGTGGAGAAGCCATCGGGCCTTGGTGGCCAGGCCCCCCAGGTCCTCCTCGGCATTCGTGAAGGCTGCCAGGCGATAGCCGGCGAAGGCATTGGTGCCGTCCTCGCGAGTCGCCGCCAGCAGGGCCGCTGGGCCGTGGCAGACCACTGACACGAGCAGGCCTGCATCGAGGGCGCGGGTGAGTAGATTTCCCGACAGCGGATCAACGGCCAGGTCCTGCATGGGTCCGTGTCCGCCCGGAACGAACACCGCAGCGAACCGGTCGAGATCGACCTGGTCGAGAGGAATCGGGTGGGTGAGCTGCTCGGAGCTCACGATGGCCTTGCGCAGGTGCTCGCCGTCCGGCCTGCCCGGCGTGTCCGAGTCATCGGAGGTGGCGAGACTCGCCTCGTCGACGGGGGGAACCACCCCGCCAGGGGTAGCGACGACCACCTCGTGTCCGGCCGCCAGGAAGGCCTCGAGGGGCACCACCGCCTCCTCGGCCCAGAAGCCGGTGGGATGGGAGCTGCCGTCTGCCAGATCCCAGTGATCGGCGGCGGTCATGATGAACAGGATCGATGACATGCCAGACTCCTTCGGCGATGGATGGGTCCCTCGTCTCGATTCTGCTGCGCGATGCCGGGACAGCCAACCAGGGCTGGTGCGAACTCAGTGGGCTTGGGGGGCGGGCCCGAGCCCAGCACCGTCCTCAGTACAGCTGCATGGCCTGCTCACCGGCCACGATGGTCGTGCCGGGAGTGCTCCTTTCCTTCGGAGACGAATTGTTGGTGCGGGTAGCAAGCGATAGCCCATCGGCTCGGTGATGCCGGGGGAATCTGTGCACGGTGTTCCGCGCTCTCCTGCACAAACTACGAGTGACGTTTGCCGACAGCTCAATGATCATTGCCGGCGCACAGTAATGGGATCTGAACCGGCATGCCCAGTGTGGCGGCTATGCTGTCCCCGGTGGACCGATCGGGTATGAGTTCGCCGTCACCTGGGAGGCGCATAATGGGTTCGTTCCAATATCTTCTGGCAGGGCTGGCTGGCTTCGGGGCAGGGACGATCAATGCGGTTGTCGGCTCTGGTTCGCTTATCACTTTTCCAGTGCTGGTCATGCTTGGTCTGCCTGCGGTGGACGCAAATGTCACGAGCAATATGGGCGTGCTGGCCGGAAACTTCTCCAGCCTCAGTGGATATCGCTCGCAGTTTCGCCGCGCCGGCTCGCTGCTGCGCGTGCTGGCACCCGCCGGGGTGTTCGGAGGTCTGGTTGGGGCACTCCTCCTGCTCGTCGTGCCGGCCGCCGCATTCGAGGCGATTGTCCCGGCACTGGTCGGCTTGGCACTGTTACTCGTAGTCACAGGCCCTTGGATCAATCGGCACGCGGCTGGTGGCAAGGGCTGGGCGGCTCCCATGTGGGTAGTCGTCACCGTGACCGCGTTCGTCTCCTTGTACGGCGGTTACTTCGGTGCCGCTCAGGGCGTCCTGTTCGTCGGGCTGCTCGGAGTCGTGACCCAGCTTGAGCTCCAGACCATCAATGCGGTGAAGATAGTCAATACCCTCATTGTGAACCTGGTCGCGGCGATCGTATTCATGACGAAGGGCTGGGTGCATATTCACTGGCTGCTGGCGGGCGCCGTGGGGGTGGGGGCCATTGTGGGTGGTGTGGTGGGCTCGTATGTGGGAGTCCGACTTCCGGCCTGGTTGTTACGCACAATCATCGTTGTCGTCGGACTTGTGGCCCTGGTCGTACTGCTGAAGCGCTGAATCGGATTTCGTCTGCGGTGAGCAATCACCAGAGCGGGCTTCTCGCTGTTCATTCCATCACCGACAGGCTATGGGCTGAGTATGTGAACAATGGTGTGTATCCAGCGTCCCCTCGAGAATGAGTTCGGCACACGAGGCAACGTCAGCGCCGGGCACATCCTGACGAGGCGGGGCCTGATTTCGGCGGGCCGAAGAGCAGCGGATCGTGACCAGACGCGCAGGCTGCAGCCTGCGGGAGCCCGCCACAGATCAGAGCCGGGGCCAGGACTGGGCCGGGGCCAGGACTGGGCCGGGGCCAGGACTGGGCCGGAGCCCGCAGAGCGCACGTTTCCGATCCTGGCTGCCCGGTCGCTGACTGGCCTCAGTCCGAGGACAACCTGACCTGCTCGGCGGCAGAGAGAACGTCCAAGGACCACAGGTTCCGTTCGAAGTCGGACTTCCGGATTCGCGCATGCACGCCCTTGACGATGTCAACGGCCTCTGAAATATTGAAATCGGTCGCTGCGCTGAGATAGGCGTAGGCGTGCACCTCGTCGAGTCCCCATCGATTGCAAAGCAGTGAAATCGCTTGGCGGGTGCATCGCTGAAGGGCAACATCTAGATCGCGGTCGCGACCTGTCGGGACAAGCAGCTCCGGTGTTTCAATGAGTGGGCCGTCGAGTTCACCGAACTGGGACTTCACTGCGTCGCGAGGAATGACCCTGATCCGCAGGGTTGCCTGAAGGGAGGCCTCGAGGGCGGTGAGGGAGACTTCGCCATCGCCCTGGGCGAAATGTGGATCGCCCACGAAGAACCCGGCTCCCGGCACCTGTACCGGAAGGTACAAAGTGGTGCCGGCAACCATCAAGTTAATGTCGACGTTTCCGCCGAAGTCCCCGGGCGGTACGGAGTTAAGGTGCTCATCGGTATCGGGGGTCACCCCCATGATCCCGAGGAACGGGTGAATCTTGAATGAGATGGGATACCTGGATTGGGCTTGTCGTTCGGTCTCTCTCGCTTTCTCGTCAGGCAGCCTAAGCATGGCTACCGCATCCAAACCGGATCGCGACATGACGGCGAGACTTGGGTCCGTGCTGAGCAGATGAGCGAAAACGCTGCTCACCTTGCCGATGCGCGGTAGCTCTCCGGCTAAGGCCCCCTTGCCGTGCCTATTTGACACAACACCGTATGGCACCCGCGGAGCCAGCTCCACAATGTCCACTGCAAGTAGATCGCCGGGGCGAGTGCCTCGTACGGTGATGGGCCTGTTAAGAATATGAGGGCCATCCGTATTCTGATCATGCGGCACCTTCCGGGCGATATCAATCGCGTCTTGCAGAACATCTTCGGGGTGGATACCCTGAGCGCCGAAGAATGCAACAGGGTCGCGGCCCTGATCCTCGAGAAGCCCTTCGTGGCTCACTGTGTCGATCTGGAAGAGCTCTCCGGGCCGGACAACCCCGATACGGTCGTCCGATCGTGCCGGAAGCGTTCCCCATCGCACCTTTTCGGCAGTTGCTCGAAAGAGTTTCAACTGCGTGGGATCGGCCACGATTGACATCACATCACCCTGCCTTGGGTCGTTTCTGCTGTGGGTAGCGCCTGGGTTGCTGCTTCGATGCGATATTTCTCAGTCAATTCCGCCACCTGCGCCAAATGGGCTTTCATAGCGTCCATGGCGAGCTCCTGGTCGTGGTCCGCCACTGCGCGGAATATTCTCCGGTGCCCTTCCAGCGACACGTGACGACTGTGCCGGGTGCGATGCGAGTCAAGACGATACTTGGCGGTTGCATCATTCATGAAAGAAAGAAGCGGTGGCAATAATGCATTACCACTGCATTGCGCCAATAGCAGATGGTAATCAAGATCACACTGCAGGGAGCCCGCTGCGGTCAATTGCCCTTCGGACCGTTCCAGAAGGTCCTGCATGCGATCCAGATCGGCGGCGCTGGCTCGCGCAGCGGCGACCCCGGCGATACTTGGTTCGACCATGTCACGGAGCTCGGCGACATCGTGCAGGTCACGCTCCACGCCGCCGAGCAAGGCAATTACTTGGTTGGCACGCGGGTCCGGCGGGGCAACTTCCGTTCCGGTTCCGCGACGGCGGATGACGAGGCGATGGAGTTCGAGCAGCTTGAGTGCATCGCGCACGGTTGTCCGTGACACGCGCATTTTCTCGGCCAGCACGCGCTCGGATGGCAAGCGTGTTCCGGCCGGCAGCTCGCCGCTTTGAATTGAGCTCTCCAGGCGACCGGCTATTTCAGCCGCGATTCCCCCAGTGGCCCGGAAACGCATGTCCTCGAGTCGTACGCTGGATGGCCAGTCGTGATCGCTCTGCCCGGGCGTGGGTGAGTTCGGTCGTGGGTCGTGGCGAGGGTCCATATTGGAATGCTTCAGGTCGGCGACCATGTCGGTCATCTCAGGCCACCTTCGCAAGAAATTCCTGGGTTCGTGAGGTCGATGGATGATCTAGAATCTCGTGTGGCGTGCCTGTTTCGACGACTTGACCGTCGGCCATCACGACAAGGCGTGAGGCGACCTGCCGCGCGAAAGAGATCTCGTGCGTGACGACAATCATCGTGATCTGGCCACCTGCGGCGAGATCTCTCATCACCCGCAGGACCTCGCCGGTCATCTCCGGATCGAGGGCGCTCGTGGGCTCGTCGAAGAGCATGAGCTTCGGGTGCATGGCCAAGGCCCTCGCGATGGCGACCCGCTGCTGCTGGCCTCCGGACAGCCCGCTGGGATGGGCATCTGCACGATCCGCCAGGCCTACGCGCGTGAGGAGAGCGCGTGCTTCCTCGACGGCCTCGCTCTTCGGCTTCTTCAAGACGCGGACCGGTGCGTGCCAAATATTCTCAAGGGCAGTCATATGGGGATAGAGGTTGAAGTGTTGGAAGACGAAACCGATATCGCGACGCTGGCGGGCGAGCACGCGCTCGGGGGCGCGACGTACAGCGCCATGTGCTGTCTCGATGTATCCGATCCGCTGACCGCTGATAGTCACCTGACCGCCATCCAGGCTCTCAAGCCCGTTCAGTGTTCGAAGCAGTGTCGTCTTTCCTGCACCGGAGGGACCCAGTAGTACCACCACTTCTCCTCGGTTCACGTCGAAGTCAACGCCTCTAAGGATGAGCTTCCCGCCCAGCACCTTCTTCACCCCAGTTGCGTGGACAACTCGGTCGGCGTTTTCCTGAGGAATGTTCAGCACGGCTGCTTCTCTCATCATGAGAAGACCTCCTCGCTCTTTCTATTTCCAATGAACAAGCGTGTGAATCCATCCTCGAGACGCTCTACAACACCGGGAGAATCGAGCCCGAGGCGTCTGTTGAAATAGCGTTCGAGCTCATCTTGAAGAACTGTCCAGACAGTCGTGAGCGCCAAGTAGTAGATGGCGGTCACGATGAAGATCTCGAAAGTCCTGAATGTGGCGGAACTGATTGACTGAGTGATGAGGAACATCTCGCTGACACCGATGATGCTCAGTAGCGAGGTATTCTTCATGAGCGAATTGAACTGATTCCCCAGAGGGGGTATCATCGTGCGAATCGCTTGCGGAATGACTATCCACCGCATGGCGTTTCGCCTGATCATTCCCTGAGTGGCGGCAGCTTCCAGCTGCCCGCTCGGTACCGCGACAATAGCGGCTCGCATGATTTCAGAAATGTTGGCACTCTCGTTGAGGGTCAGCCCAACGATGGCTGCCTGGACGGCGCCTGAAAGACTGATTCCGAGAAGATGGATATCTGTGAATCTGTAGATATTTGCGGCGGCGAGACCGAGGTAAATTATGACGAGCACGACCAGCAGCGGAGTGCCTCGCAGTACCCAGACATACAAGGCTGCCAGCACGCGAAGAGGGGCAAAGCGGGAGAGTCTCATGAGGGCAATGAGCAAACCCACGACCAACGCGAAGAACATCGCTGCAATGGAAATGAATATGGTGAGCCCAAGGCCGCCCAGGAAGGCGCTACTCGGATGGAAGAGACTGTTCCAGAAAAATTGCGAGTCGAATGTCATGATACTCTTCGTTTCTTCCTAGAATTTGTACGCCAGGTCTGACATGCCCCACTGCTGCAGGATCTTCTGGTATTCACCGCTTTGATTCATCGCGGTAAAGGAGCTCTGCAATTTTTGCGAGAGCGCAGTATTGCCCTTCTTGACGGCCGCGCCGACCTCGATCTCGCCAAATGATTTTCCAGTCATTTCGAACGTACCAGGCTGCTTCTTCTGATAATAGAGCACAACTGGTGTCTCTCCTGCGTAGGCATCGACTTGTTTGTTGATGAGCTGCTGGACGGCTGCGGTGGTCTGGTCAGTCTGGACTACTTGAAGTTCCGGCTTGCCATCCTGCTGGCACTTCTCTGCTTGTTGCTGAGCCAGCAGAGTGGCGGTCTTGCCCACCGCAGCACTCACTTTGAGGCCGCATAGGCTGTCGTCCATGCCGGTTATTCCCTTGGGGTTGCCATTCTGAACCGCTACTGCTGAGCCTGACATGAGATAGGGGGTGAAGTCGACGATTTGCGCGCGATCCGGCTTGATGTAGAGGGACGACATGATGACATCGCACTTACCGGCTTGTAGGGCGGGAATGATCGAGGCGAAAGCCACATCGACATATTTGGGGGTGAGGCCAAGGTTCGCAGCCACCCAATTGGCCATGTCGATCTCGGCTCCGGTTGGCTTATTGGAGGCGTCCGTAAAGTACGTCGGGGGATTCCCCGTGCTGAGGGCGGTGCAGATTGCCAGCTCTCCATTGTGGGCGATCGTTGGGGCACTGAGCTCGGCCACCTTTGCTGAGGATGGCGAAGCAGATGACGCGGCGTTCGTGGAACAGCCGGCCAGCGCGCTGGCGGCGAGCGCGAATCCCACGAAACTGGTGATTACTTTCTTCAGCACGGGCGCTCCTCGGGATTGGTACCTTGGTTGGACCAGTGAAACGTTACGGAGCGGGCGTTTCAGTGCGATTACATCTCAGTCACGTGGTGGTTAATCTCTCCCGCGGCTTCCAGAGTCCGAGGACCGGGAGTTGGCTGGTCAGGAACGACCATGCAGCCGTGCTGCGTGCATGCTCTCGACAGCACCGAGCCAGGCCGGCCCTCTCGCGGCACCCGCCTTGTTCCTGCTGTACCGCCGTCGGTGAGCTCAGGGGTGCCGCCATGCGTGGATGCAGCGTGTGAGGTCGTGGGGAGCTGACCACTGTTCGGGCTTGGGCAGGACGCCTTGAGCAGGACCTGGCGAGCAGCGGATGCGAGGGGGTGCGAGTCCGGCGTCCGACCCCCGTCGTACCGGGAAGGGTCAGTACAGCTGCGTTTCCTGCTCGGCGGCCACGATGGTCGTGCCGGCGGTGCCTGCGAGCAGCTGCTCCAACTGGGAGAGCCGCCCGATGACGGCGGTGGCGCCGGTATGCGTCACGAACTGGGCGGCGGCAGCGACCTTCGGCCCCATCGATCCGGCGGCGAAGTGATGGCGTTCGAGCTCCGACACGCTCACGGTGCGCAGCGCGCGCTGGCGGGGAGTGCCCCAGTCGAGCATCACGGCATCGGCGTCGGTCGCCATGACGAGCACGCCCGCTCCGATCTCCGAGGCGAGCAGCGCCGAGCTGGCGTCCTTGTCCACGACCGCCTCGACGCCGATGAACTGGCCCGAGGCATCGCGCGCGATGGGGATCCCGCCGCCACCGACGCAGATGACGAGGTGCCCCGCTGCCAGCAGGCGTTTCGTGGAATCGACCTGCACGACGCGTCTCGGGCGGGGGCTGGGAACCACCCGGCGCAGGGAGCCGCCGTCGTCGGCGAAAGCCCAGTGCTGGTCCGCACCGAGTACTCGCGCCTGCTCCGGCTCGTACCCAGGCCCGACGAACTTCGTGGGATGGCTGAAGGCGGGATCGTCGAGACTCACCTCCACGAGGGTGAGCACGGTGGTGATCATCCGCTGCTGCTCGTGGCGCTCGACGAGGGCGTTGCGCAGCTCGCTCTCGATGAGATAGCCGATCATGCCCTGGGTCTCGGCCCCGAGCACGTCGAGGGGCATGTCCTGGCTGCCCGCCGGACCGCGACGGAGGGCCAGCATTCCCACCTGGGGCCCATTGCCATGCGTGATGACGAGCTCGTGGTCCTCGCAGATGTCGAGCAGTGGCGCACAGGCAACGCGGATATTGGCCCGCTGCTCCTCGACGGTGAACGGCTGCCCGCGTTTCGCGATGGCATTGCCGCCCAGTGCCACGACGACTCTCATCGCCTCTCCTCCCCGCCAGTCAGTTCCGTGTGAAGGGCCGCCATCCCCGCCAGCAGATCGGCTCCCGAGCTGTGCCCGATCCGGGCGACTGCTTCGGTGGCGTACCGGATCTCCCGGCGGGAGCTGTCGCGTGCGACAAGGACGTCGAGGAGCCCGGTGACGGGCCGAGAGAACTCCCCGCCGAGGGCCAGCCGCAGATGGCAGAGCGACACATCCGTGCTGAGGCCGTCGGTCAGCCGCCTGGCACAGCCCGCCTGGCATGAGCGGGCAATCCCCGCGCACTGGGCCAGCGCGAACATGCCGATGAGGGCGTCGTCCCCCGAGGGCGTCAGCCCGATTCCCAGCCCGCACAGTGCCAGCAGAGCGTCCGGTTCGCGGTCGGCCGCCAGCGCCTGCGCGGCAGCTGTCAACCGCGCGCGACCGAAGCGGCGGCCCGGCGGGGAATCGAACCACGAGGCGCCGGTGCCGCAGATCGTGGGCTCGAACGCAGCCGGCATGCCGCGCGCTTCCAGCCGCATCGGCTGGCTGAGGGCGCGACGGATGTCCAGATGCAGCGGCGTACCGACCGGCAGCGCTCGCAAACCGGCCAGCTCAGCGGGGCGGACCCTCATCGAGCACACCGCCTGCACCGGCGTGCCGCCCACATTGACCGGTGTCGTCCCGCAGCGCACGGTGAGAGTGGAACGATAGACCGCCGTGATCGGCCCGACCGGCTCAGCCGCCGCCGCGCGGGCGGCCGGGCCAGCCATCTCGAGCACCTCCACCCGGCGTGCCGCCGTGACAGTGCCAGCGCTGGACCGGCAGTCGCTGCTCGCGAGGATCATGACCAGCTCACGAGGCGAGACCGTAGAGCTCCCCGAGCGCCTTGAGCGCGGCCGTGAAGCAGCCCAGGGGGGCACGCACCGTGCCTGCACCGATCTGGCCCACACCGGGGACGATCGAGGCGATCCCGGTGTTGATGATCGGCGTGATCGAGGTCTTGACGACCAGCCGCACGTCGATACCTGTCGGGGCGCCCTGGAAGTCCCAGGTGGGGATGCTCATCGCAGGATTGTTGCCCACGACGATCTCGGCCATTTCCTCGGTGGTGGCGACCGCGTCAAGGAAGCCGCCGGCGCCGACGAAGCGCGTGACCCCGGGGGCGGCGACCATGCTCATGCCGCCCAGCCCGAAGGTTTCCAGGATCGCGGAGTCGCCCATGTCGGGGCAGGCCTGCGACTGGTCGAAGCCCGTGAAGAACAGGCCCTGGGGGGTGTTGACCGGCGCGGTGAACCAGCGCTCCCCGAGCCCCGAGACGCGGATCCCGAACTCGTGGCCGTTGCGGCACATCGCCGTGACCACCGAGCCGGCCTGGATGGCCCGGGCGGCGTCGGCGTTCGACTTGCAGGCGGCCATGGCGAGGTTGAGGAAGAACTGGTCGGTACGGGCCAGGAAATCACTCACCTCAACCCGCGCCGTGGCATCGATGTCCGCCGCGGCGAGCAGCGGTGCCATGTCCTTGGCGAACAGGGCGGACGCTGCGATATTGCGCTGGTGCATCTCGTCGCCCATCGTCAACGCCCGGGACATGAGCGGTGCGAGAGGATAGCCGCCCTCGGTGCGCTCCAGTGCTGCGGCGAGCGCCGGCCCGAGGACATCGCGCATCCAGCGCAGTCGCTCGATCACCTCGCTGTCATAGGCCCCGAAACGCAGCACCTTGCCGATGCCCTCGTTCATCGTGGAGTAGGCCACATTGCCGTATCGGGCGTTGACCACCTTGACGAGTGCCATATGGGCGCTCGTGATGCCGCCCATCGGGCCGACCGCCCCGACATCGTGACAGGGGATGAGGGTCACCTCGTTGGCGACGATGCGCCGGGCCTGCTCCTCGGTGTCGGCCCAGCCCTCGAAGAGCGCCGCGCCGACGCAGGCGCCCTGGGTGGGCGCGGGCAGATCGGCGAAGGCCACCGGCGGACCGGCATGCAGCAGGACCTTGCGGGCGGGATCGAGCTCGGGGATGAAGGTGTGTGCCTCGGCAACGTCGACCAGGGTCGGCTGACCTCCGGTGAGCACCTCGACGACGGCGCGGTTGGCCTCGTCGATGGAGCCGAAGTCGCCGATGCCGCGAGCGATCTCATGCAATGTGGTCATATCAAGCCCTTTCAGGACATCAGGAGACGGTCGACGAGACGGGCGAGCTGGGCATCGCCCCCGGCGGGCGGCGACCAGGACCACTGCACGACGGGGGCGCCGATACCGGCGAGGTCCTCGGCGAATGATGCGAGCCCGACGTTGATGGTGCGAGGGCCGCCGAGCAGACCGGCGATGGCCTTGGGTACATCGCTGGAACGAGAGGGCGCCGCTGTACCGATCCGGCGCGCCAGCGCGGCGGCGTGACGGGCAGCCGCGGCGTTGTCGGGCAGGACCCGGACCCCGGCCTCGCGGAGGACCTCTGCCTGCGCCGACAGCTTCTGCTCGTCCCGCTCGGTGCCGCAGATCGAGGCGACGACGCGCACCTGGCGTCCCGCGGCCTCGGCGCGAGCCAGTCCCTCGCGGATCGGCCCGGCGATGGCGCCGGCCGGGTCGGCGGACGAGCCGTGCCCGAGCACCAGGTCGAGCAGCAGCACCGCGGTGCTTGGTTCGGCGAGGGCGCGCGCGATCGCCTCGGCCCGCGAGGCCGGGTCGATCATGGGGTGCGGACGGCCTCTGGTGTACACATCGTCGCCCAGATCGACGATCCGGTGCGGGCCCGCCGCCAGCACCGTCCCGGCGGGCGGTTCACCCGGATCGGCGGTGAGCTGCAGCTCCTCACGCAGGATCATCGCGGCCTCGTCGGCAAGCGTGCCGCCGGTGTACAGGCCGACGATGCCGCCGTCCGGGCGGGAGAAGGTGGCGGTACCTGCCAATTCCACGGCGCGGCGGGCAGCCTCGGACAGGGTGCGCGCCTGCGTGAGATTGCCCTCGCGTCCGGTCTCGTCGTGGCCGTCGAGGAAGACGGTCACCACCGGGGTCGACAGCTGCTGGGCGGCCTGCTCGACGCGTGCCCGGACGCTGGGCGCAGGCGGCTTGCTCACGAGCACGATGACCTCGGTCCGCGGGTCCGCGTCGAGTGCGGCGAGGGCCTGCACGGCGGTGCGTCCGCCCACTGCCTCGCTCAGATCGCGGCCGCCGAGGCCGATCGCGTGACTGATCCCGGCGCCGAGCCGGTCGACCTGGACCATGACCTCCTGGGTACCGGTCCCCGACGCCCCGACGACGCCCACCGAGCCCGCGGCGCACAGATTTCCGAACGCGAGGGGCACGCCGGCGAAGGCGGAGGTGCCGCAGTCGGGCCCCATGAGCAGCAGACCGAGCTCACCGGCTCGGGTCTTGAGCATGACCTCATCTTCGAGGCTCACGTTGTCGCTGAACAGCAGCACGTTGAGGCCGGATTCGAGCAGCTCGTGCGCTTGGGCCGACGCATACTCGCCGGGGATCGAGACGACTGCAAGGTTGGCGTCGGGCAGCTTGGCGCGCGCTCTCGCGAGGCTGTGCACCCTCGCGAGTCCCGAGCTCGCGCCGGCCGACGCCTGATGCGCCAGCAGCGCATTGGCCTGCTCCACGACCTCCCGGAAGCTCTGCGGGTCATCGGCGTCAATGCCAATGATGAGATCTGTGGCGGCCGCGGCATCGACCTCGGGTGAGCCGAAGCCCGTGGCGCCGAGGATCTCCTTGTTCGCAGGGGTGCCCATCATCACGGAAACCTTCGTGACCCCGTCGAGATCGGACAGCGTGCGGCTGAGCACCATAAGGGCAACCGAGTCCTGGTAGGTGTTCTTCTGGACGATGGTGGTGAGCATGAAACCTCCTGGCCAATTCCCGACGATGGTATACCAAAAGCTGCCCGCGGTGGCTAGGGTGCTGGGTATGGACAGCCTCCGCGAGCAGGTCGTCGCGCAGTTGCGCGAGTCGATCCTCAGCGGTGCCCTGCCCGCGGGCACGAAACTGCGCGAGCGCGCCATCTCCGAGCAGCTGGGGGTCTCGCGCGTACCCGTGCGCGAGGCGCTCATGGTGCTCGAGGCGGAGCTGCTGGTCGAGATCGTGCCGCGTTCCGGCGCGGTCGTCACGACGCTGACCCGAGATGAGGTTCAGGAACTGTTCGAGGTGCGCGAGGTGCTGGAACCACTGGCGGCACGGCTTGCCGCCCGGCATCGCACCGCGGCTGACCTCGAGGCCCTCGGCGAGCGTTGCTCGGCGGCGCACGAGGCGATCCACGCCGGGGATGATCGCGCCGGAGCAAGCGCCAATGCGGATTTCCACGCATTGCTCGCCGGGGCCTCCGGCTCGGGCCTGCTCGTGTCGATCATGGCTCCCCTCCAGCTGCGGATGGAGAGGCTCTTCCGTCGCACGATCAGGGGCCGTGCCGTGGAACTGGCCGAGGACCACGAACGCCTCGTCGAGGCCTTGCTCCGCCGCGACGAGGCCTCGGCTGCCTTGCTGGCACAGCTGCACGTCACGCAGACCAGGGCACCCAGCCTGGCGCTGTTCGAGGACTGAGCGCCAGGGCGCCGGCTGCGAGACCGAGGGGATGGCGAGGGACCGACCAATCAGCGCACTGGTATACCGTTGCCGGGTTGGCTGGAAGTTGACCGAGGAGTGTGGGGCTGTGGAGCTGTGGCGTCTGGTGGCGGTGGCCGCCGCCGGCTTCGGGGCCGGGCTGGTCAACACGGTCGTGGGCTCGGGCTCACTCATCACCTACCCGCTCATGGTGATGTTCGGAGTGCCGCCGGTGTCAGCCAATATCGCCAATACCGTGGGTCTGGTGCCCGGCTCCATCGCAGGAGCCTGGGGCTACCGCCGCGAACTGGGGGCGCTCAAGGGATTGCTCGTGAGCCTGGGTGCGGCCTCGGTGGTGGGCGCCACCACCGGGGCCTATCTGCTCACCCGGCTACCGGCTGCCGCGTTCACCTTCGCCGTACCGGTACTCGTTCTCGCCGCCGCACTGCTCGTAGCATTCCAGCAGAGGATCGCCGCCCGGCTGCGCCCCACGGAGGGAACCCGGTGGGTCCCCCTCGTGGTGGTCGTCTTCCTGTCCGGTGTCTATGGCGGCTATTTCTCGGCGGCCCAGGGCGTCATCCTGCTGGGAGTGCTCGGCCTGTTCCTCGCGGTGGGGATCCAGGAACAGAATGCCCTGAAGAATCTGCTGCAGATGCTGGTGAATCTCGTGGCGGCGATCTTCTTCGTCACCACCGGGCCGGTGCGTTGGGACTATGCCGGCGCGGTGGCGGCGGGCTCGGTGATCGGTGCCACCGCCGGGGCATGGCTGGCGCGCCGGATACCGTCACGCGTCTTGCGCCTCTTCATCGTCGTCTTCGGTGTGATCATGGCCTGCTATCTGGGATATCGAGCACTCGCCTGAGCGGGTCCGCGGCTACTCCACCTGCGCGGACGCGGCGCGTCCGGGCAGCCACAGCGAGAGCACCGCGCCGATGAGGGTCATGACGACCGCTGCGGCGAACGCGGCATGGAAGCTGGCCTGGGCGCCCAGGGCGTGGTTGCGCAGGGAGGATTCGAGGACGACTGCCGCGACAGCCGTGCCGGCACTCGCACCGACCTGCTGACCGACTCTGGTGAGGATGGAGGCGTGCGGGACCGCCGCATTGTCGATGTCGAGATAGGCCACCGTCATGATCGGGATGAGCAGCACGCCCAGCGCCAGGCCGCGGAGGAAGAGCACCCCGGACAAGACCATATTGCTCGTCGAGGCATCGGCGAAGCAGAACGGCAGGGTGGTGGCTGCGGTGAGCAGGAAGCCCGTGAGCGCGATGACGCGGCCGCCGAAGCGGTCGGTGAGGCGCCCTGCGACGATCCGGCTCAGCAGGGAGCCAACGCCCTGGGGCACGAGCAGCAAGGCCGCGTTGAGCACACTCTCGCCGCGCAGATCCTGCCAGTAGAGCGGCAGGAGGAACTGAGCGGCATACATCGCCGCGCCGACCAGGAAGAGCGCGGAACTCGCCGATGCCACCGAGCGGGCGCGCAGCAGGGTGATGTCGATGAGAGTGCGCTGGGGGTCGCGGGAGCGTGGCCATGCCACGAAGAAGACCAGCAGCGCGACACCGACGATGAGCGGGATCACCACATCGGCGTGGGCGAAGCCGTCCTCCCGGGCGATATTGGTCAGGCCGAGCAGCACACCGGCCAGGCCTGCCGCGACGCTGAGGAAACCGACGATGTCGAGCGAGGGGTGCTGGGCCTGCGCGGGGCGTTCGTCATGGAAGGCGGGGATTGCCACTGCGATGGCAGCGATGCCGAAGGGCACGTTGATGAGGAAGAGCCAGTGCCACGACAGCGAGTTGAGCACGATACCGCCGAGCACCGGTCCGACGATCGGGCCCACCGCAACCGGCAGCGAGACCGTGCTCATGAGGCTGCCCAGCGAGGTGATGTTGCGGTGGCGCGCCTCCTGCACGGCCAGGGTCTGCATGAGCGGCATGAGCACGCCCGCCGCGAAGCCCTGGAGGGCACGGAAGGCGATGATGGAGGCGATGTTCCACGACAGCGCGCACAGGAGCGATCCCACGACGAAGGCGATGAGGGCCATCAGCCACAGCCGGCGTCCGCCGAACCGGGCCTGCGCCCAGCCGACCACGCACACCGCCACGGCCATCGCCAGGAGATAGCCGGTTGTCACCCACTGGATCGTCGCGGCAGTGGTGTGGAAGGCGCCGATGAGGGTCTGGAGTCCGATCGAGACGATCGTCGAGTCCATGATCGGCATGATGGCGCCGAGGATGATGGCGGTGATCAGCAGGCCCATGCCCTTCGTCCCGGTGAGGGGCGGCTTCGATTGTTCTGAGCTCACGGTATGTCCTTGGTTCGAGGTGGACGAGCAGTCCAATATTAGATACGGATCAGTTTCTTACGCACGGTAGCTCGGTGCGTTAAGATACGCAAATGGACCTTAAAGAGAGCACTCTCGATGAGCGCACCGAGGCACCGCCCGCCCAGCGCAGATCGCGACGCAGGGGAGCCGCGCTGGAGAAGGCCATCCTGGATGCGGGCTGGGAGCAGTTGGTCGGCAAGGGGGTCGAGAACTTCAGCTATGACTCGGTGGCCGCCCGCGCTGGCACCTCGAAGCCCGTGCTCTACCGGCGCTGGTCGAGCCTGCCAGAGCTGGTCATTGCGACCCTGCGGCACAGGATCGACGAGCGAACCATCCACCAGATCGACACGGGCTCCCTGCGCACCGATGTCATCGAGCTCCTCAGGCAGGTCAACGAGCAGCGCGCCGAGATGTTCTTCCTCATCACCGGCGCCGGAATGTACTTCGAGCAGATCCACACCACCCCGGCACAGATGCGCGAGCAGGTGCTCGCCGGGCTTAGACCGAGCATGGACGGGGCGCTGGCCCGTGCGCGGGCCCGTGGCGAGCTCCACTGCGAGCTGCCGCCGCGTGTCGCGAACCTGCCCTTTGATCTGCTGCACGGCGAGATCCTCATGACGATGCAGGCGCTGAGCGAGCAGGCCATCCACTCGATCGTCGACGAGGTCTTCCTGCCCTTGGTCAACGCCTATGACAGTGGCCAGGTCGGGGCCCGATGACGGTGCCGGTCGTTGGCCGGGAATGGGTGGCTGTCCCGGTGCCGACTTTGTCTTGAGGCACCGGTAATCTCAGTCCCATGAGAATAGGCATTCCACGGGAATCGCTGCCTGGCGAACGCCGGGTGGCAGCCACCCCGAAGACCGTGCCCCAGCTGCTGAAGCTGGGCTATGAGGTCGCAGTCGAGCGTGGTGCCGGAGCACGGGCAGCGCTGCCCGACGCCGAGTACGAGGCAGCCGGGGCAGAACTGGTCGACACCGTCACCGCATGGGGCGCCGACATCGTCCTGGCGGTCAACGAGCCGAGCGTGGAGGAACTGGCCGCCATGCATGCCGGCGCGACGCTCATCACCTTCCTCCACCCACGAGAGAATCCTGGCCTCGTCGAGGCCCTCCAGCGCGCCGGGGTCACCGGCATGAGCATGGACATGGTGCCGCGTATCAGCCGCGCCCAGTCCATGGATGCCCTGAGCTCCACAGCCAATATCTCCGGCTACCGCGCCATTGTCGAGGCGGCCTACGCCTATGGACGCACCTTCGGGGGCCAGGTGACGGCCGCCGGCAAGGTCGCCCCCGCCAAGGTCTTCGTCATCGGCACCGGAGTGGCAGGCCTTGCCGCCCTTGGCGCGGCCAACTCGATGGGTGCAGAGGTCTACGCCACCGATGTGCGCCCCGAGACGGCCGAGCAGGTGGAGTCGATGGGCGCCACCTTCCTGAACGTCCGGGCGGCCGGGGACGAGCAGGCGGTCAGCTCGGACGGTTACGCCAAGCAAACCACCGACGACTACAACAAGCGTGCTGGCGAGCTGTATGCCGAGCAGTGCCCGAAGGTCGATGTCATCGTCACCACCGCTGCCATCCCCGGGCGTCCGAGCCCGAAGCTCATCACCGCCGAGATGGTCGCATCCATGAAGCCCGGCTCGGTCATCGTCGATCTCGCCGCGCTGGGCGGCGGCAACTGCGTGCTCACCCGGCCCGGCGAGAAGTACACCACCGACAACGGGGTCACGATCATCGGATACACCGACATGCCCAGCCGGCTGCCCGGCCAGGCCAGCCAGCTGTACTCCACCAATCTGGTGAACCTGCTGAAGCTCGCCACCCCGGGCAAGGATGGCCAGCTCGTCGTGGACTTCGACGACGAGGTGCTGCGGAACATGACGGTGGCCAAGGACGGCCAGATCACCTTCCCGCCACCACCGATCCAGGTCTCGGCGGCACCGGCGGTCAAGCCCGCGGCAGTGGCGGACAGACAACCGGAAGCTGTCAAGCCACCCCGGCCCTGGTACGTCTCGTTCGCGGTTGTCGGCGTGCTCGCCATCGCCCTCATCGCCCTGCTCACCTTCGCCCCGGCATCCTTCATCTCGCTGTTCAGCGTCTTCGCCGTGGCCGTCGTCGTCGGCTACTACGTGGTCTGGAATGTCACCCACGCCCTGCACACCCCGCTCATGAGCGTCACCAATGCCATCAGCGGCATCATCATCGTCGGGGCGATGCTGCAGCTGCCCAAGGACAATCCGGCGATCATGATCATCGCCGCGCTCGGCGTGCTCATCGCGTCCATCAACGTTTTCGGCGGCTTCTCGGTGACGCGCCGGATGCTCAACATGTTCAGGAAGGCGTGACCGGCGATGGTGCTTCTCGAAACGGCACGGGTCAGCAATTTCATCAATGCGACGTTCATCGTCTCGGGCCTGCTGTTCATCCTGGCATTGGCCGGGCTCAGCAAGCACGAGACCTCCCGGCGGGGCAACGCCTTCGGCATCCTCGGCATGGTGCTCGCCATCATCGCCTCGATGGTCTCGATGGCCAGCCAGGACACCAGGACCATCGCCTGGGTGCTCATGGCAGTCGCTATGGTCATCGGCGCAGCCATCGGGCTGTACAAGGCGGCGAAGGTCGAGATGACCGGCATGCCCGAGCTCGTCGCCCAGCTGCACAGCTTCGTCGGTGCTGCCGCGGTGCTCGTCGGCATCAATGCCTATCTCGAGCACCCGCACGCCGAGGCGTTCTCGATGTACGAGATGTGGATCGGCATCTTCATCGGCGCCGTCACCTTCACCGGATCGATCGTGGCCTGGGGCAAGCTCTCCGGACGGATCAAGTCGGCCCCGCTCACCCTGCCAGGACGCAACTGGCTCAACCTCGGCGCCCTCGTGGCGATCATCGCCTGCGGCATCTGGTTCGCCAACGGCGGCGGCTGGCTGCCGCTCATCCTCCTGACGGTGCTCGCGCTGCTGCTCGGCATCCATCTCGTGGCGGCGATCGGCGGTGCCGACATGCCGGTGGTCATCTCGATGCTCAACAGCTACTCCGGCTGGGCGGCTGCGTTCAGCGGATTCAGCCTGGGACTGTCCGTGCTCATCGTCACCGGCGCCCTTGTCGGCGCGTCCGGTGCGATCCTGTCCTACATCATGTGCAAGGCGATGAATCGCTCCTTCGTCTCGGTGATCCTGGGCGGCTTCGGGCAGGAGACGGCCAGTACCGCGGCCGGCCCGCAGGGCGACATCGCCGAGGTGGATGCTGCCGGTGCCGCGCAGCTGCTGCGAGGTGCCGAGAAGGTCATCATCACCCCAGGCTATGGCATGGCCGTGGCGCAGGCTCAGTACCCGGTTGCCGAGCTCGTGAAGAAGCTGCAGGCCCAGGGCACACAGGTACGTTTCGGGATCCATCCGGTGGCCGGACGGCTGCCGGGTCATATGAACGTGCTGCTGGCGGAGGCGCACGTGCCCTATGACATCGTCATGGAGATGGACGAGATCAACGACGACTTCTCCGACACCGACGTGGCCCTTGTCATCGGCGCCAACGACACCGTCAACCCGGCCGCGATGGATCCCGGCTCGCCGATCTCGGGCATGCCCGTGCTCCATGTCTGGGAGGCGAAGAAGGTCATCGTGTTCAAGCGCTCGATGAATGCCGGCTATGCCGGCGTGCAGAACCCGCTGTTCTTCGAGGAGAACACGGTGATGCTGTTCGGCGACGCGAAGGCCTCGGTGGACGCCATCAACGCCGCGCTGCCGGCCCTGGAGCCCGCCTCGTGAGCTGAGTTCCCGACAGGCCATTGCGGGGGAGGGCTTACGCCCTCCCCCCGCAATGCGTCAGGTCCGTCGCTGGCCCGCCATCGGGACTGCGATGGTTCGCCGCGCGGCCGGGATCGCCGACACGCCAGCGTGCTGCTCGCCTGCTCAGGGGGTGGGCATTCCCCCGGTCACCGCGAGCGTCTCGCCGGCCACATAGCTCGACTCGGGCGAGGCCAGGAAGACATAGGCGGGTGCCAGTTCGGCGGGCTGGCCGCTGCGTCCCAGCGGGGTCTGGGAGCCGAAGTGGGCCAGCTTCTCGTTGGGCTGGCCGCCGCTGGGCTGCAGCGGAGTCCAGATCGGACCAGGTGCCACGGCATTGACGCGGATGCCCTTGGGGGCAAGCTGCGCGGCGAGCGCCTTGGTGAACCCGTTGATGGCGGCCTTCGTGGTGGCGTAGTCGAGCAGGATGGGGGAGGGCAGGTAGGCCTGCACCGAGGTGGTGTTGATGATCGTCGAGCCGGGTCTCAGATGGGGCACTGCGGCCTTGGTGAGGTGGAACAGCGCAAAGACATTGGTGCGCATGGTCTGCTCGAACTGCTCGTCGGGCAGGTCGACGATGTCGGTGCAGTACAGCTGCTTGCCCGCATTGTTGACCAGGATGTCGAGCCCGCCGAGTTCGCGTACTGCGGTGCTCACCGCCTGGGAGCAGAAGGAGCTGTGCGAAAGATCGCCCGGGATGAGCACGGCCTTGTGCCCGGCCGTTTCGACCTGGTTGCGCACGTGCTGGGCGTCGTCCTCCTCCTCGGGCAGATAGGTGAACGCCACGTCGGCGCCCTCGCGGGCGAAGGCGATGGCCACCGCCGCCCCGATTCCGGAATCACCGCCGGTGATGAGGGCCTTTCGCCCCACCAGGCGCGAGGAGCCCCGGTAGGTCTCCTCGCCGTGGTCGGCCGATGGAGTCAGTTGCGTGTCGTGGCCAGGCTCGGGCACCTGCTCCTCGGGAGCCTCGACCTGGGGATAGCGGGTCACTGGATTCTCGAACGTGTACTGGCTTCTGGACATGCTTCCAGGCAAGCACACTGCGGGCCTGTGCGCCGAAGTTTCGGCTGGCGGTGAAGGGACGATATCCGGGCCCGATCAGTGGGCAACACCCGAGCCGAGCAGCGACCGGGCGTCCTCGAGCACGGCGTCGACACCAACACTCGCCACGAACGACGGATCGTGCGGGCATCGTTGAGCGGTCCAGCCCACCTGGGTGACGTCGACCCCGCACACCGGGCAGCTGGTGACCCAGGCAATGCGGATGCGGTGGCGCAGTCGGGTCTGCGGACCGGCCGTGATGACATTGCCGCACCAGTACACCGAGCAGGTCGCGGTGCCCAGCGCGTCGGCAAGGTGGCGGGGGCCGGAGTCGTTGGCCACCACGAGATCGGCCCGGGCGAGCAGCCCGGTCAGCCCGCCCAGCCCAAGGCGCCCAGCCAGCGAGACGACGGGGGAGCGGCCGGCCGACCCGCCCCGGGCCTCTGCCTCCCTCACGACGGCCTCGGCAAGCTCCTGCTCGCTCCGGTCACCGATCACGGCCACCTGGGCGCCCTCGCGGGCGAGCGCGGACGCGAGCTGGGCGAAGTTGCCCACCGGCCAGCGCCGGCGGGGATCGGTCGCTCCCGGGTGCAGGACGACCAGCGGGGAGTGGCCCTCTGCCGTGATGCCGAGCGCCTGGTCGGCTCGTGCCAGGTCCTCGTCGAGTGGCGCGAGCCGGGGTTCGCGCATCATCGTCAGCGCGCCCGCGAGGCCGACCACCTCGAGATCACGCGCCACCTCGTGCTGGTAGAAGCGATAGGGCAGGGTCCGCTCGAGAGCGTCGGCGTCGTCGGTGGCGCAGCCCACCGTGTGGCGCGCCCCGAGCGAGAGCAGGAAGGGGTTCGAGAACCGGCCGCCGCCGTGCAACTGGACTGCCAGGTCGATCGGCTGTTGCGTGATCGTCGCCACGAAGTCACTCACGTCGGTCGGCCGATCCGGCGGCGCTGTCACACCGGCCACCGGGGGCAGCCGCCGGGTGGTCACCGGGAAGGGCAGCCGGCCTTCCAGCAGCGCAGCCACTGGGGCGCCGAGGATCTCGATCGAGGCCTGCGGATAGCTCTCGTGGAGGGCGTGGAGAGCCGGGACGGTGAACAGCAGATCCCCCAGCCCGCCTGCGCGCAGGACGACGATGCGGTGCACATCGGTGAAGGGTTCGGCAGCATCCATGGGGATCAGGCTCCGGGAGTCGGCGGTGGGCGGGGTGGTGGTGCGGCGCATCGCAGGTGTGAGCGATTGCTGCCGGGGTAAGTGGCACGCACGAGACCACACGCAGGAGGCACCATGTCCGTACCCACTTTCACCGAGCACGACGCGACGATCCCCGAGGAGGGCGTGCTCACCGTCGTCGATCCGCGTGACGGGAGCGTGGTGGACACCGTGGCCGTCGACACGCCCGAGACTGCGAACGAGGCGATCCGGCGAGCCTGGCGTGCCCAGCCCGGCTGGGCACGTACCGCTGCCGCGGATAGGTCGTCCAGGCTGACCGAGGCGGCCGGCCTGCTGGAGGCGCGGGCTGCACAGCTGGCCGAGATCAACACGCGCGAGACCGGGCGGCCCACCGGTGAGGCGATTGACGGCATCAGGGCCGGGGTAGCGACACTGCGCAGCACCGCCGTCCTGGGCACCATGCACGGCGGCACCCGGCTGGCCGGGCAGGCCTATTGCAGCGACTACAGCCGCCGCGAGCCGCGCGGGGTCGCAGTGGCCCTGACACCCTGGAACGACCCGGTGGCAGTCGCCTGCGAGCTGGCGGCCGCGGCGCTGGTCACCGGGAACTGCCTCATCCTCAAGCCGAGCGAGCACTGCCCGCGGCTGGGCCGCGAGTTCGGCCGGATCCTCACCGAGTGCCTGCCCGAGGGGGTCGTACAGACCCTGACCGGGGGCCCGGCCCTCGGCGCCGCCCTGGTCTCCCACCCGCTCGTCGGAGTGGTCGCCCACATCGGCTCGAGCTCGACCGGACGCAAGATCCAGCGGCTGACCGCGGACAGCGGCGTCCACCTCGTGCTCGAGAACGGCGGCAACGACCCCCTTGTCGTCGATGCAGGCGTCGACCCGCAGTGGGCCGCGGCCCAGATCGCGCTGGGCGCCTTCGCCAACAGCGGGCAGGTCTGCACCTCGGTGGAGCGGGTCTACGTGCATGAGTCGGTGGCCGGGCCGGTGGTCGACGCCCTGGTGCACCAGGCTGAGCAGATCAACGAATCCGGTGAGCTCGGCCCGCTCGTGGACGGGGCACTGCGCGAGAGGGTGCACGCCCAGGTGGATGCGGCAGCCCGGGCCGGGGCACGGATCCTCGTCGGCGGCGAGATCGGGCAGGGGCCGGGCTTCCACTACCCGGCGACGGTGATCACGGATTGCCGCCCCGACATGGAGCTCACCCGCGAGGAGACCTTCGGGCCGATCGCGCCGATCCAGGTCGTCGGCAGTTTCGAGGAGGGCCTCGCCCTGGCCAGCCAGGACCGTTACGGCCTCGCGGCGACCGTGCTCACGCCCGATCTCGCCCATGCCCAGCGGGCCGTCGAAGAGCTGTGCGTGGGCACCGTCAAGATCAACGAGGTCTTCGGAGGTGCGCCCGGCGGGTCGGCGACCCCCCGAGGGGCCAGCGGAAACGGCTGTGGCTACGGTCCCGGATTGCTCGACGAGATGACCGTCGTGAAGGTCGTCCACATTGCGCCGGCCCGCATCCCCGGCGTCGCGGCCCCGGGAGGCGTCGGCGATGAGGGATGAGCTGACACGGATTCTTGAGCGGATCGCAGACCGGCGCCCGCGAGTACTGGTCTGCGGCGATGTGATCTTGGACGAGTGGTGGTCGGGCCCCAGCACGGCGCTGTCCCGCGAGGCCCCGGTGCCGGTGGTCCGCGCCCAGGCTCGCCAGTGCTTCCCCGGAGGGGCGGGCAACACCGCGGTCGCGCTCGCCGCGCTGGGGGCGCGCGTCGAGCTGTGTGGGGTGGTCGGCGAGGACGAGGCCGGGCGCCGGCTCGTCGGCCTGCTCGACCAGGCGGGTGTCGGCACCGCTGCGATACTGCGCCAGCCCGGCGCCACGACGGCGCGCAAGACCCGGATCTCCTCCCAGGGGGTCATCCTGGCGCGGGTGGACGAGGGGACCGGCGGACCGCCCGCCGACTCGCTCGGCGACGAGCTGGCCGAACGGGTGTCTGGCATACTCGGCGACCCGCAGCTCAGCGTGCTCGTCTGCGACTACGGGCTCGGGGCCGCGTCGGCCATTCGCGGCGCCCTTGGCCGCGGCCCGCGTCCCCGTCTGCTCGCCGTGGACGCCCACGAGCTGGCGGCCTGGCGCGAGCTCTCGCCAGATCTCGTGACGCCCAACTGGCAGGAGTGCTGCAGGCTGCTGGCCGATGAGCCGGCCGGTGCACAGGACCGGGCCGATCTGGCCCGGGCCCGGCGCGAGGAGCTGGTCGACGCCTGCGGCGCAGCCATGGTGGTGCTCACCTTGGACCGCGACGGAGCAGTGGCCATGACCCGCGACCAGGAGCTGCACCGTACCCACGCCCGGCCCGCACCGGATACCGACGCGGTGGGCGCCGGCGACAGCTTCGACGCCGCTCTGGTCCTCGCCCTCGCTGTCGAGGCCCCAGTGCGGGCAGCCGTCGACTTCGCCCAGGCGGCAGCCGATGTGGTGACGAGTCGGCCCGGGACCGCAACCTGTGACGCGGAGTCGATGCGGGCCAGCGCGGTGCTGTGGGATCGGCGCCGGATCGCCGCGCGGATCGCCCGGGAGCGGGCAGCTGGCCGGCGCATCGTCTTCACCAACGGCTGCTTCGACATCCTGCACCGCGGCCATGTCGGCTATCTCGAGCAGGCCCGGGGCCTGGGTGATCTGCTGGTCGTAGGGCTGAACTCCGACGACTCGGTGCGCCGGCTCAAGGGCCCGGGCCGGCCCGTGAACGGATTCGAGGACCGGGCGGCGATGCTGACGGCCCTGGCCTCGGTCGATCTGGTGGCAGGCTTCGAGGAGGACACCCCGGTGGCACTCATCGAGGCGATCCGCCCCGATGTCTATGTGAAGGGCGGCGACTACGCCGAGTCGATGCTCGGACCCGAGGTCAGCGCCGTGCACGATGCCGGCGGCCAGGTGCGGATGGTGGGATATACCGCTGGGCACTCCACCAGCGCCATGATCGAGCGAATGCGTCGCCCCGGACCCCGCCCGATCCAGCGGCGCACGGCCGGGGAGTGGGCGGCCACCGGTGCGAGGGGTCTGAGCGGCGGTCAGCTTGACGTGCTGGTGCCCACCTGCGAGCGTCCCGCCGAGCTGGCCGTGACCCTGGCTGGCCTGGCCGGCCAGGATCGGCCAGGATTCCGCGTGGTGATCAGCGACCAGAGCGCGCAGAGCCCCGACTGGCAGCATCCGGCCGCGGCAGCGATGCTGCGGGTGCTGCGTGCCCAGGGCCATCCGGTCGTGCTGGACCGCAACATGCCTCGACGCGGCATGGCCCAGCAGCGCGCCCACCTGCTCGAGCTCTCCCTGCGAGGTGCGCCCGAGGCGCGCCAGGTGCTCTTCCTCGACGACGACGTCTGGCTCGAGCCGGGCCAGCTCGAGGTGATGTGCCGGGTCCTTCGGGACAGCGGCGCGGGCTTCGTCGGGGAGGCCGTCCAGGGGCTGTCCTATCTGGGCGATGCCCGCCCGGTGCAGGAGGAGGAATTCGAATTGTGGGAGGGCCCGGTCGAGCCCGAGGAGGCCGGGCTGGGCAGCCAGGTGGAGCGACGCTGGCCGCTGCACAACGCCGCCAATCTCGCCCACCTTGCCGTACGGCTCGGGCTCCCGCCCGGCGCGGCGGCGACCTACCGGGTGGCCTGGGTGGGCGGATGCGTCCTGTACGACCGGGCGGTGCTCGTCGAGGCCGGCGGTTTCGGATTCTGGCAGGACCTGCCGCCGGACCACAGCGGCGAGGACGTCCTGGCCCAGTGGCGTGTCATGGCGATCAGGGGTGGCGCGGGCATCGTGCCCTCCGGCGCCGTCCACCTGGAGTCGCGCACGACGGTTGATGAGCGTCGGGTGGACGCCAGGACGCTGTTCGAGCGCCCGGGGCGCGGACTGCCGCGTACCGATCGCGCTGAGCTGGGGCGGCGAGCCGATGCGTGAGCACGTGCACAGGCCCGAGAAGGACATCCTGGCGGCCGGCCCGGCCGGGGGATCGATCGCGGAAGGGAAACTGATCATGGGGATCGTCGAGAAGGCCAAGGACACCGCCAAGGACGCCGTGAACAGGGCCAGGAGCGTGGTCTCAGGAGCGGCGGGCCCGGACGAGGAGCCGGTGGAGAAGGCCAGGCGCGCGGCGGGCGAGGCGGACGAGGAGCAGGCCGGACCCGAGGATCGGGCCCCGGCCCGCCGGAAGTGACTGCCGCCCTCCTGGTCTTCGCCGGCGCCCTGGCTCAGGGCCAGGAGGGCTCGTTCTCGTGGGCGATGAACAGCTGGCGGATCTCGCAGCCGCGTGGCTGGGACAGCGCGAAGAGCACGGCCTGCGCCACCCTGGCCGGGTCATTGAGCTGCGAGTTGTCGGTGGGGCGGTACTGTTCGGTGCGCCCGTCGAAGAAGTGCGTGTCCATGCCGCCTGGGATGAGCGTGGTGACACCCACCTGCCCGGCGGTTTCGGCGGTGAGTGCCTGGCTGAAACCGAGCACGGCGAACTTCGAGGCGCAGTAGGCGGTTGCGTCGGAGACCCCGCGAAGCGCCAGCGTCGAGGCGACCGTGACGACCCGGCCGTGGGTGGCCAGCAGGTGGGGCAGCGCGGCCCGCACCGTGTTCACGGTGCCGAAGAGATTCACCTGGACGACGTGCTCCCACTGCTGGGCGGGCACGTCCAGCAGCCGGCCGCACCGGTCGATGCCCGCCGCTGTGACGACAGCGTCGAGTCCGCCGAGCCGCTCGGCGGCCTGCGTCACGGCATCCTCGACGGCCACCCGGTCGGTGACGTCAACCTGATTCCAGGTGGCGGATGTGCCGGGGCCCGGCGCCAGATCGAGGGCCACGGGAGTCCCGCCCGCCCCGGCGACGGCGGCCACCACGGCGGCCCCCAGCCCCGATGCCCCGCCGGTGACAAGGACGCGACCGGGGCTGCGGGTGGCGGAGGGCGCGGTATCGGTGAATTCTTCGGCGTGCACTGTGGTCATGTGTGTCTCCTCGAGTGATGGGATGAGGTCTTGGTGCCTCTCATGGGATGAAATCCCCGTGCCTCGGCTCAGCCGGGCACCGCGGCGTCCGGTCCGATCCGCTCCAGCGCCGTGACGAGCGAGGACGTCGAGTGGCCGGGGTGGAAGGGCACTGTCGCGCAGCGACCGCCCCAGCCGGTGACGAGCTCGTATTCGGGAAGCAGCTCGACGACGTAGTCCCCGCCCTTGACCCAGACGTCCGGCCGCAGCTCGGTGAGCACCTGAACGGGGGTGTCCTCGTCGAAGACGACGACGGCGTCGACGCAGTCCAGCGCTTCGAGCAGCTCCGCGCGCTCCTCCTGACCCATCAGCGGGCGCTGGGGGCCCTTGAGGGCCCGCACCGACCGATCGGAGTTGAGGCAGACGATCAGCGCATCGCCTTGCGCGCGGGCGGCGCGCAGGGTCCGCAGATGTCCTGCGTGAAGCAGGTCGAAGCAGCCGCCGGTGGCCACCACGGTGCCGCCGGTCGCGTGAAGCCGGCTCACCAGTTCGCGTGCGCGGCCGGCCCGCTGCGGCGCCGGAGCGCGCAGGGATGATGCGCCCGGTGGCGTCCAGCGGGGTGTTGGCGGGGCCGGCAGGGCGGCCACCCCGCCGGCCCGGAGGAAGCTCCCGGTCGCGGCGATGGCCTCGCTCACCGCATCGACGATGCCCGGCTGGGCTGCGGGTCTGTGCCCGCGGCCGGCCTCGGCCAGGCCTGCAGCGAGCCGGGAGGCGAACCGGTCCCCGGCGCCGCAGGTGTCCACCCCGTCCAGCGGGACCGCCGCCAGGGCCCGGCCGTCGTCCGGCCCGGAGTCGAGCCATGCGCCGGCGTCCCCGAGCGTCACGACGAGAGCCTGGCAGCGCCAGCGCTGTCTCAACGCGGCGGCCACCGCGCCGATGTTCGCGTCGGGCCCCAGATCAGTACCCGCAGCCCCGAGGGCCTCGCGCAGGTTCGGTGTCACCGCCGCTGCTCCCGCGACAGGCTCGGCGCCGCGCGGGTGGGGGTCCCACACGAGCGGCACCCGGCGGGCCTGGTGCGCCAGCGCTGCCCGCAGTCCGGGATCGGCGCTCAGCCCGCGCCCGTAGTCGCTGACGAGGATCGCGTCGGCAGCGGCCAGGGCGTCGATCATCTCGGCGGTGACCACCGGGGGCGACGTGGGCTGGCAGCCCTCGTCGAGCCGGGCGAGGACGCGGCCCGAGTGCAGCACCCGGGTCTTCACAGGGGTCGGCGCGTTCGATCCGCCGGCGACGAGTGTCAGCCCGGACAGGCAGCTGCGCAGCTCCCGGGAGGCCTCGTCGTCGGACAGCGCCGTGACCAGTGTGGTGGAGTGCCCATCAAGGGCCAGCAGCCGTGCGGTCAGCCCGGCCCCGCCTGCCCGCACGAGGCAGTGCGCCACGTCGATGACCGGCGCGGGGGCATCCGGGCACTGCCGGGTGGAGGGACCGCCGATATCGCGATCCAGCAGGACATCGCCTACGACGACGATCCTCATGCCCGATCTCCTCGCCGCACCGGACGGGTTTGTCCGGGCCCCTGCCCTGCCGCATGCCAGGCCACCCGGGCGTCGAAGGCCCGGCACAGCGCGTGCAGCGCAATGAGATGGCATTCCTGCGCGCTCGCCGCGGGCCCATCGACAGCAAGGGTCTCATCGGCCAGGTGCGCCAGGGGATTGGGTGAGCTTCCGGTCAGAGCCCAGCTGGTGAGCCGCGCCTGGCGCCCGGCCTGCGCGGCGCGCAGCAGGTTGACGCTGCGACCGCTCGTGCTGAAGAGCATGAGGATGTCGCCGGGGCGGCCGTGCGCCTGCACCTGGCGCGCGAAGACATCGTCATATCCGTAGTCGTTGGAGATCGCCGTGAGCGCCGAGCTCTCGGCGTGCAGCGAGATCGCCGAGAAGGCCCTCCGCTCGCCGTCGAAACGCCCGACCAGCTCGGCGGTGAGATGCTGGGCCTCGGCCGCCGAGCCGCCATTGCCTGCGGCAAGCAGCCGGTGCCCGGCGAGGAGCCGATCGGCCAGCACCTCACCCCAGCGCGCCAGCAGCCCCGAGGATGCACGAAGCGAGGACGCGGCGAGCACGTGCGCGTCGAGATGGGCATCCACCAGGCAGCCCAGCTCGAGTTCGGCCGGCTTGGCGGGAGCGGGAGGCGGTGGCGCGAAACTTCCGGTGCGACGCCGGGGCGCCATGGGACGGATGGTCATGGCTCCACCGCCAGGAGGGCCGTCAGCGGAGCGTTCGCGCGCCTGGCGCCAAGCTGGGCCACACAGCTCAGGTAGGCCTGCTCGGTCAGCTCGGCCACGGTGTTCCAGGAGTAGTGCTTTTCCACCCGGTGCCGCCCGGCACGCCCCATCCGTGTGGCCAGGGAAGGATCATCGAGGATGCGGCGGATTGCCGCAGCGAGCGCGCGGTGGTCCCGCGGGCGAACGTGCAGGCCGGTCACACCATCGACGACTGAATCCTGCAGGCCACCGACAGCGCTCACGACGACCGGTATGCCGCAGGCCATCGCCTCGAGGGGCACGATCCCGAAGGGCTCGTACCAGGGGGCGCAGACCACCGCCGCGCAGCTGCGCAAGACCTGCGGCATCTCCTCGCGGGGCAGCTGACCTCGGAAGATCACCTGATCGGCGACCCCGAGCTCCACGGCTTCCCGCGCCAGTCGCCCGGCCTCCGGATCGGCCTCCAGCCCCGCAGCGACGCTGCTCCCGCCGATGATGTGGAGGTCGACATCGCCGATCCCCTCGGCGGCCAGCTCGTGCAGGGCAGCGATCACCAGGTCGATACCCTTGCGCGCCACCAGACGTCCGACCACGGCGATCCGGCGTCTGCCGCCAGTGGGCTCGGACGGGCCCTCGGCCCGGAAGTGGCCGAGGTCCACCCCGCAGGGCGCCACCGAGATGCGCCGGGGCCTGGCTCCCATGGCCCGCAACTCGCGGACCTCGTCGGGACAGGTGGCAATGATCCGGTCCACCTCGCGGGCCAGCCGCGGTTCGAGCATGGCGCGCTCCGGCGGGCTGGTGTCTGCCGGGCCCTGGTGGCGACGCTTCACCGTCCCCAGGGCGTGGAAGGTCTGCACCACGGGCGGACGGCGATCCGGCGTCTGGGCCAGCCGTACCGCCTGCAGGGCCGCGACACCCGACATCCAGAAATGCCCGTGCACGACATCGGGAGGCTCTGCGCGCCACTGGGACGCCAGACCACGGGCGAGCGCATCCATGTGGGGGTACAGGAGATCCTTCGGCAGCGGAAGCGCCGGGCCGGCAGCCACGTGCACGACCTCGACGCCGGGCGCGAAAACCACCCGGTCCGGCAGGGTCGGATCGTCACGGCGGGTGTAGACCACCACGTGATGACCTCGCCGCCCCAGGGCGGCGGACAGCTCGGCGACATGGACATTCTGGCCGCCGGCGTCCACTCCTCCGATCACGGCAAGCGGGCTGGCATGCTCCGAGACCATGGCGATTCTCATCGTGAACTCCCTTCCGTGCTGCGAGGCGCCGTGCTGCGGGCGCCGTCTTCGCGTGATGAGGGCTGATGCACCTGCGGCTGGCGGCGTGTCCGGTGGCTGTGGTGCTGCGACACCACCGAGCTGAGCAGCTCGTCCCAGTCGTCGAGGAAACGGGCCAGCCCGTAGCGGGACAGGGCTGCTGCCCGAGCGACGCGCCCTCGTCGTCGAGCCTCCTCAGGGTCAGCGATGAGGATCCGCACGGCGCGGGCGAGCTCGGCGACATCGGTGGAGATCGCGCCGGCCTCCGCGGGGACGGCCCGTACCGCTTCGGTGGTCGCCAGCACCACTACGGGCATCGCGAGATGCATGGCCTCCAGCAGGGACAGCCCGAGCGAGGTCCAGCGCACCGGGTGCAGGTATAGCCGGGTGCGGGCCAGCTGGGCATGCAGTTCGGCCGTGGGCAGGTCTCCGCAGATGTGGGCCCGCTCAGGTCCCAGGCCAGCCAGGCCGTTCAGTGCGCCCGTGCCCATCCCGTAGACCTCCAGCGGCGCCTGTTGGGCGAAATGGGCCAGCAGGTCGGTGCCGGTCACCCTCCCGCGCCGGACCGGCTCGTTGACCACCACCGACTGGCAGGCGCGCTCACCGGTGTACTGCTCGCCGGGGTCGACGATGCCGTGCTCGATGACCCTCGTCGGGGCGCGGCCGTTGTCCCAGAACAGCTCGTTGAAGTGCGTGACGTGCGCGATCGGGATGGTGGCCTGGTCGGCGAGGGGGTGGACGCTGCTCGGCACCTGGCCCTTCGGCGTGTTGTGCTCCAGGTAGATCGCCGGCAGGTCACGGCCCGGCGTGCGGCCGGTGAGGCGCTGGCACTGGGCGATCTCCTCGGGGCGCTGCAGCACGACCGCATCGAGATCCTCCTCGCGCAGCTGGCCCGGGGCGCACTCGCGGGCGCTGGCCGGCCAGTCACGCCCGCCGCGTCCCAAGCCCCACGGGCCGCCTTCGGGTAGCGTGGGCAGGAGGTACTCGTGGCGGCCCCGGACGAAGGAGTTCATCCAGCCACCGTGCACATGCCAGACCAGGATCCTCATCGTGCACCTGCCAGGGAATCTGGATCTGTCATCGGTGACCGAGGGCCCGGTCCGATGAGCCGGTGCACTGCCGCGAGCGCCTGGTGTGCGGTGACCTCGCTGAGGCAGGGGTGGCCCGGAATGGGGCATTCGCGGGCGCGCGAACCGCGGCAGGGCGCGTCCTGGTCGCCGAGCAGCTCGACGGGCACGCCATAGGGTGCCCAGCGAACCGCAGGCACGACCGGGGAGAAGAGGCTCACCACAGGGGTCCCCACCGCTGCAGCCAGGTGCGCCGGACCGGTATTGCCGACCACCACCGCGTCGGCGCCGGCAAGCACGGCGGCGAGTTGCGGGAGGTCGAGCCGGCCGCCCAGGTCCAGACCCGCCCTCCCGGCCACCGATGCAGTGAGTGAGGTCTCCCCCGGGCCGCCGGTGACCACCACCTTGCGGCCTTCGGCGGCCAGCAGGCTCACCAGCTCGCCATGGTTCTGCGCAGGCCAGGTACGGGCCGCGGCGCTGGCGCCGGGGTGGACGACGACATAGTGCCCCTCGCCGACCCACCGCGCGGGCTCGGCCGTCGGTCGCACCGCCAAGTGCCCCTCGTCGTCGGGAGGTAGCCGATGGCCTGCCGCCGCAGCGATGGTGAGGGCCCGAACGGGCTCGGGCTCGTCCTCGGGGAAGTCCTCGCCGGGTCGCAGCCGGATGTCGAGCAGGCTTCCCGCGTAGTCGACCGAGGCACCGGTGACCCGGGGGACACCGGCAAGGCGCAGCGCGAGCGCCAGCGGCAGGGGCGACTGGTGGAAGGAGGTGAGGATGACTGCCTCGTCGAAGCGGTGGGACCCGATCCGGGTCACGAGGTCCTCCAGATCCTCTGCCCTGACCGCGGGGGAGGGGTTCACGATCCACGGGCACTGCCAGGTGAGCACCTGCGCGACGCCGGGCAGCAGGCCCGCAGCGGGGGCGCCTTGCTGTGAGCACAGCATGGTCACCCGGTGACGAGCCGCCACCGCCCGCACCGCGGGACCGGCGAGCAGGACATCGCCGAGCGAGTCGAGACGTGCGACGAGGACCCTGTTCACGGCCGTACCTTTGCTGTGCGCGCGGCAGCAGGCCGGTCTCGCGTCGGCTCCTCGCGTGCGTCGCGGTGAGCTACCCGAGGATTGCACACGAGCTCGGCCACCTCGAGCAGGGAGCGGGCGACCCGGGGTGCAGCGAGCACCTCCTCATAGCGGGTGACTCGGTTGGGGACGAGCACGCCCTGGGCACCGGCGGCCTGCGCCGCCGCCATGTCGGAGCCGATGTCGCCTACGACGAGTGTCTCCTGTGGGCTCACTCCCAGCTGCTGGCATGCCTCGATGACCATGCCGGGGGCGGGCTTGCGGCACAGGCAGCCGTCCTCGGGCCGGTGGGGGCAGTTGAGGATCACCGCGAAGGGCCCCAGCAGGGCATTCACCCGCTCGGTGACGGCCTGGAGCTGCCCGGTGGTGATGAGCCCACGCCCGACCCCCGACTGGTTGGAGATGAGACCGACCGGGATGCCGCTCGTGCGGATCCTGCTCAGCGCCACTGCGGAACCGGCCATCGGTCGGACCCGAGCGGGGTCGCCGTTGTAGGGCGTGTCGACCACCAGCGTGCCGTCGCGATCGAACAGCACGGCGCGGGGTAGGGGGTCAAGGGGCGTGTTGGGCACATGCTGGGAGTACCCGGGGCGGTCTGGGCGAAACTGCCGCAGTCGAGGAGGGACAGGATCCGGATGGCTGGACAACCGCAGATGCTCGTCCTGCGAGCTCTCAAGCTGGGTGACCTGCTCGTCGCCGTACCGGCGTTGCATGCGCTGGGCCGTGCCTTCCCCGAACACCGGCTCCGGCTGGCGGCGCCGGCCTGGCTGGCCCCGATCGTGGAGCTCATCGGGGGTGTCGAGCTGCTCGACATGGTCGGGCTCGAGGTGCCCGTGCCGCTGGAGCCGGGCATTGTCGATGTCGCGGTGAATCTGCACGGTGCGGGCCCCCAAAGCCATGAGCGGCTCGATGCGCTTGCGCCGCGAAGGCGAATCGGGTACCTCTGCCGGGCGGCCGGATCGTCCTGGGACGGGCCCGCATGGGTGGAGCAGATGCACGAACGGGAACGATGGACGAGCCTGCTGGGCTGGTACGGCATCGAGGCGAATCCGCTGGAGGTCGATCTGGATGTCCCAGCATCCCTGGTCGTGCCCGGGGCGGTCGTAGTGCACCCCGGGGCCGGCAGTGCCAGCCGGCTGTGGCCGGTGGGGCACTTCGGGCAGGTTGCTGGGGCGCTTGCGCGGGCGGGACACCGGGTGGTGATCACCGGTGACGCCGCTGAGCGTCCGCGGGCTCTCGAAGTGGCCCGGCTCGCCGGCCTGCCGCCCGGTGAGGTGCTCGCCGGGCGTCTCGACCTCTCGGCGTTGGCCGGCCTGGTGGCGGGCAGCCTCCTCGTCGTGAGCGCGGACACCGGGGTCGCACACCTGGCCAGCGCCTACCGGCGGCCGTCGGTGGTGCTGTTCGGACCTGCCCCGGCCTCCCGGTGGGGGCCGCCACCGGGGCCGCATCGGGTGCTCACCGACGAATCGCAGCGGCGCGGCGAGGTCGACTCGCCCGAGCCCGATCCGGCGCTCGTGGCGGTGCGGCCCTCACAGGTGCTCGCTGCTGTGGCCGAGCTCGGCATCGGGGTCCTGTGAGGGCCCTGGCGCAGGGGAAGCGAGGTCCTCGAGTGGGGGCCGGGCCCATGGATACCCGCCGCGACCCGGCTATACGATGTGGCCATCGACCCGCCCGATCAGTCACCTCCCCGGGCATGGGCCACGGACGGACGGGCGGACATGCCATGACCATGCGGCAAGCGACTGACGATGACCTACCGGAGCCTCGCATCGGGGACCAGACCTCGCTCGTCGATGCGCATCCGAATCTCCAGGAGGACACCGGCGTCAATGTTGCCTGGTTCTGGGTCATGTCCCGGGTGATGCGAGAGGGGCTGCTCGTCCTCACGCGCGGCGGCACCGTGGTGGAAGCCAACCAGTCCTTCACGGACATGGTGGGATATGACCTCGCCGATGGTCCGTGGCAGCCGCCCTACCCGTGGTGGCCCACCGAGGCCGAGGACGCGACGGCACGTGCCCGCAATGAGAGCTTCCTCGCCGAGGCCCTGAGCGGCACGAAGACCGGTGGTGAGCTCCTGTTCTTCACGACGGAGCGCAAGAAGGTCTGGGTCGAGATCGATGTCTTCCACGCCGCCCACCCACAGACCGGCGAGGCGAGGGTGCTGGCCCTGATGCGCGATGTCACCCGGGAGCGGGACGCCCGTCAACGCAGGGCGTGGGCGGCTCAGATCAGCACCGATCTGGTGGCAGCAGCGGACATCGACACCGTCCTCGGCGTTGCCGAACACGGCTTCGGGGTGCTCTTCGATGGTGGCAGTACCGTCCAGCTGAACATCGGCGAGGAGCAGCCGGTGGCCCTGCGGGACGGCACGGTCGTCGATCTGGCCGACCTGCCCGAGTCGATTCGCGAGGGACTGGTCGGGGTGCGCAATGCCGATGCCACCCATGCCCGTCCCGGCATCCTGCTGGTCCCCAACAGCGCCAAGTCGGTCTGCCGTGTCTGGGTGCAGTTCCCGCGCCCTCGCCGCATCCGCCCCGACGAGATGATCGTCGCCGACCTGCTTGCCCAGGCCTTCGCGCTGGCAGTCGACCGAGTCCTCGCCGAGCAGATGTCCGCTCACCGCGAGGCGAATCTCGGACAGGCAATCGAGAGCCACCGGCTGGTGGGCCAGGCCGTCGGTATCCTCGTCGAGCGCTACCGGATCGGAACGGCCGCCGCATTCGAGCGGCTCCGTCAGGCCAGCCAGAACCGCAACATCAAGCTTCGCGAGGTGGCGCGCCGGGTCGTCGAGCAGGGGATCGACCCGGAGAGCATCTGAGCCACCGTCCGAGCCGCGTCGCGCACCGCCGCCCCCGGCACTCCGATTGACACAGGCGTGCCGGGGTAACCAGTAGCCAACCGATGCGAGTCCGCAGCCCGCCCACCGGGCAGGGGAGCGGCTCGGTGATCGAAAGGCAGGCACCATGAGCGAGACGGTGGACAACGCGCTCGTCGACACTGTCGAGGGCCGATGCCCGGTGTGCGGGCGCGAGATCCCCGAGGGCGCCGACATCACCGCGGAGCACGACGCCCAGTCCTACCGGCTGTGCAGCCCCGAGTGCCGCACCGCTTTCCTCGAGGCGCCGGTGCGCTACGTGGGCAACACCGCAAGCTGAGCAGTCCGGTCCTCGGCCGAGCGTGACAGACGGTTCACAGCGTGCCTTTCCCCCCGGTCACCCCAACAATGGAGCCCGAGACGTAGCTGGCCGTGGACTGCGAGGCCAGGAAGACGAAGGCGGGTGCCACCTCGGCGGGCTGACCAGCCCGGCCCAGCGGGGTGCCGGAACCGAACTCGGCGATCTCCTCGGGGCCGCGGGTGGCCGGTTGCAGCGGCGTCCAGATCGGCCCCGGTGCCACGGCGTTCACCCGGATGCCCCGTGGCCCGAGGTGCTCGGCGAGATTGACGGTGATCGAGTTGATGGCAGCCTTCGTCGCGGCATAGTCGAGCAGCACGCCCGCCGGCTGGTATGCCTGGATCGAACTCGTGTTGATGATGACCGAGCCCCGCTCGAGATGGGGCAGCGCAGCCCGGATGACCCATAGGGTTGCCCAGATGTTGGTGCGCAGTACCCGGTCCACCACCTCGGGGTCCAGCCCCTCAAGGGTGCCGGCGCCGTCTCTTGTGAGATGAAAGCCGGCGTTGTTCACGACAATGTCCAGCCCGCCCAGCGCGCTCACCGTGTCCTCGACCAGGCGCGTGCAGGTCTCGGCGTCGACGAGATCGCCAGGCAGGATCACCGCCTCGCGCCCGGCGCGGCGCACCCAGCTCGCGGTCTGTTCGGCATCCTCCTGCTCGGCCGGCAGGCAGCCGATTGCCACGTCGGCGCCCTCCCTGGCGAAGGCGATGGCCACTGCCCGGCCGATTCCGGAATCGCCCCCGGTGATCAGCGCCCGGCGCCCGGTGAGCTTGCCGCTGCCTCGGTAGGACTCTTCTCCATGATCTGGGCGGGGACGCATCTGGTCGGTCAGCCCCGGTGGTTGCTGTTGCTGGGCCGGGAAGCCCTGCTGCCTGTCCTCGTGCTGATTCATGGTGAAGCACTACCCAGCGGCGGGCGCAACCACCGTTCAGGGTTTCAGCACGACCTTGAGACAGCCGTCCTGCTTGGTTCGGAACAGCTCATAGCCGTGCGGGGCCTCATCGAGGCTCAGGTGGTGGGTGGCCAGCTGCTCCACGCCGAAGGCGTCCTCGTGGCTCAGCCGCCCCAGCAGCTCGTCGGACCAGCGACGCACATTGGCCTGACCCATCCTGATGGAGATCTGCCTGTCGAACAGCTGCCTCATGTTGAACGGGTCGGTCGCTCCGCCGTAGACACCGATCACCGAGACGGTCCCGCCGCGGCGGACGCACTCCAGTGCGGTGCGCAGCGCCGCCAGCCGGTCGATGCTGGCGGCGCTGCTCAGGGTTTCGCCGAGTCGGCGCGGCAGGGCGGTCGCCGCCGTGGTCAGAGCCTGCGCCAGGGGCGAGCCGTGCGCCTCCATGCCCACCGCCTCCACCACGCGGTCCGCGCCGCGCCCGGAGGTCAGCTCGCGGACCGCCCCTGGCACGTCGTCCAGCTGTGAGGCGTCGAGGGTCTCCACGCCTGCTCGGCGGGCCTTTTCGAGACGTGCAGGGACACGGTCGATGCCGAGGACGCGGCCGGCCCCCAGAAGTCGGGCACTGCGGGCGACGAGTTGGCCCACCGGGCCGAGCCCGACGACGGCCAGCGTCTCGCCGGCCTCGAGCTCCGCGTACTTCACGCCTTGCCAGGCGGTGGGCAGGATGTCGGAGAGGTAAAGCCATCGCTCGTCCGGCCCGTCCTGAGGGACCTTGATCGGCCCGTAGTTGGCGTACGGCACTCGCACATATTCCGCTTGGCCCCCGGGCACTCGACCGTAGAGCTTCGTGTAGCCGAAGAGCGCGGCGCCGGTGCCGAATTCGCGGACCTGTGTCGTCTCGCACTGGGACTGCAGGCCGTGCGTGCACATGAAGCAGTGTCCGCAGGAGATGGTGAAGGGCACGACCACCCTGTCGCCGGGAGCAACGGCGCTGACCTCGGGACCGATCTGTTCGACGGTGCCCATGAACTCGTGGCCCAGCACGTCCCCGGGGGTCATGAAGGGGGTCAGCGGGGCATAGAGGTGGAGGTCGGAGCCACAGATCGCGGTGGAGGTGACCTTCACGATGATGTCGTCGGGGCGTTCGATGACCGGGTCTGGAGTCTCGATGACCCTGACCTCGGCCGTGCCCTGCCAGGTGAGTGCGCGCATTTCTTCCTTCCTGTCACGGGCCCTGTCGAGTCCGGCCTCGACTGGGCCCGTGGACTTCTGCCGTCGGAGTTTCTGGAGCTCGGTGTGCGGATGCGGGTCTGGATGCGGTTCGGCTGCACCGATGTCATGGGTGCATCAATATGGAGACCAATAGCCCTGCTCGCCAGGAGCGAAACACCCGCCCCCCCCAGGCTCTCCGCATAAGCGGCGTACCAGGCGCAACTGCGCAAGAAGTGCGGAGCGCTTTGTCCGCAGCTGCGCGGGCAGTGTTAACGCACCCCTTGTGGTGGAGGCCTTTCAATGGCAGTCTGGCAGAGTCAAGGCGGTTCAAACCACGTGCCGAACCTTGGCTTTTTCGCACAGGAGCGACAATGTCACGTGGTGTTGCACCGTCCACTGCTGTGTCCCATCGAGAAGAACTCACCGCGCGACTTTTCGCTCGGCTGAGGGAAAGTGACGAGAGTAGCCGCGAGCCCGTCATCGCTGAACTCGTCACCGTCAATCTGCCCCTGGCCGATGCGCTGGCCTCGCGCTATTTCGGCCGCGGCGTCGAGCGGGAGGACCTCATCCAGGTGGCCCGCACTGCGCTGCTGCTGGCCATCCGGCGGTTCCGGCCGTCCGAGGGCATTCCCTTCGGCGCCTTCGCCGTCCCGACGATCACCGGTGAGCTCAAACGCCACTTCCGCGACCACTGCTGGGTGGTCCGTCCTCCGCGCCAGATCCAGGAACTGCGGGCGCGCGTGGTGAGCACGCGCGAGCAGGTCGAGCAGCATTCGGGCTCGCAGGTGAGTGCCCGCGAGCTCGCGGAGCGGCTGAGCGTCGACCAGTCCCGCGTCGCGGAGTGCCTCACCGCGTCGGCGAGTTTCCGGCCGGTGTCGCTCGATGCGAATTCGGCCGACGACGAGGGGCCGAGCATGGCAAGCACTCTGTCGTGCGACGAGGACCTTGCCGAACGGCTCGTGGAACACCACGACCTGCGCCTGGCCCTGGCCCAGCTGTCGCCACGGGAACGTCAGGTGCTGGAGTGGCGTTTCCAGGAGGAGTGCAGCCAGCGGGAGATCGGTGAGCGGCTGGGTGTCTCCCAGATGCAGGTTTCACGGATCATCCGTGGCGTGCTCGCCAGGGTGCGGGTGATTCTCAGCCCAGCAGAGCCCTTGGCCGGCTGAATCCGGATCGGCCATGGCCCCTGGCCCTGCCCCAGGCTTGGGGCGCGGTCAGCGGCGCGCGTTGAGCGTCGCGGCGAACTCGCCTGCCAGCGAGCCGGCCATGATCTCGTCCACCGGTTCGGGTAGCGCGATGCACCAGTTGGGATAGTCACCGACCGTGCCCGGGATGTTCGGGCGGGCCCGTACCAGGGCGGCATCGTCGAGCGAGGCGAGCACGACGAGACTCGGGGAGTCGGCGAGGCGTTGATGGCGTCTCAGCACGGCGCGGCCCAACTCGTCGCTCGTCAGTTCGTGGGGTGGCTTGTGTGGATCGATGCCCGACAAGTCGTCGAGCACCCGGCGGGAATGCTCCACCTCACCCCAGTCGGCCTCCTTGCCGACCCGGCGCAACTGTTCGCTGTCGAAACCGGTGAGCAGGCCGGCCAGCGTTGCCTGGTCGTGGGTGGCGGAGGTGCCCACGCACAGCACGGGGAACTCGGCCGGGCTCACCCGCGAGGCCGAGCGGTTCGCGAGCATCCCGATGTCGCGCATGCTGCGCCGGACTCCGCTGGGCACCGTCCCCATGTCCTCCCCGACTATCCAGGCATTGGCGCGGCTGGCCTCCAGGCGCAGGATCGCCAGCAGAGCGTCCACCGGATAGTTGACATAGGTGCCCTGGGCGGGCTCACCGTGCACCGGAACCCAGAACAGCCGCCACATCTGCATCGCGTGATCCACCCGCAGCGCGGTGGCATGCCGCAATGCCTGGCGGACCATCGCGATGAACGGTGCGAAATCGCTGCTGGCCAGGCGCTGGGGCTGGAAGGGCGGCAGGCCCCAATGCTGGCCTTCCGGATTGTGGATGTCGGGCGGGCAGCCGATCTCGAAATCGAAGGACAAGCTGTCCTGGTAGGCCCATGCCTCCTCCGAGTCGAAGTCGAAGCCCACCGCGAGATCGGCGATGACCTCTACTCCGGATGAACAGGCCCGGGCGTATTGCTGCTCCGCGACCCACTGGCACCAGGTGTAGAAGAGCACCCTGTCGATGTGCTCGCGGGTGAAGCGCTGCACCGCCGGGCTGTCGGGACGGTGCAACTCGGCCGGCCAGCTGCGCCAGTCGGCGGTGTCCATCGCCTCGGCGATCGAGCACCAGACCGCGAAGGTCCGAAGGGAGTTGCCCCGGCGAGCGCAGTAGCTGCGCAGCTCAGCATTGGATTCGTGCCGGTTGGCCCACCAGATCTTCTCGAGGGCCTGCTTCTTGAGCTGCCACACCTGGCCGCGATGGATGAGCCGCTGGTCATTGAGCTGTCGGCCCCGAGCAGACAGCTCGCACAGGTCGACGCGTTCGGCGCCGGGCGCCTCCCCGGGGGCGACGTGCAAGAGGTTGAGGAAATGCCGGCTGGCCGGAGAATAGGGCGAGTCCTGGGGATTGCTCACTGGCGCCACCGCATGGACGGGGGACACCTGCACGCAGTCGGCACCCTGGTCGCTGGCCAGTCGGCACAGTGTCGCGAGATCGCGGAAGTCGCCGATCCCCCAGGACTGGCTGGTGCGGGCGGCATAGAGCTGCACCTGCCAGCCCCAGCCGCGTTTGGGGGTGCGCAGATTGGGCGGTGTGCAGATGACGAGGTGGCGCACGCCTTCTTCATCGTGCAGGACGTGGTAGCCAGGCTGATCCACCGTGCCGTTCACGAGGACTTCATGGCCGTCCTCGCACTGCAGTGTGCCGAAGATCCGGGGGTGGAAGTGCCCGGGAGTGCACACCAGCGGCTCGGCCGCCGCAGCGCTCGGATCGAAGTTCTTGGCAGCCAGCGCCAGGGTGGCCGTGGGCACATCGATGATCTCGCCGGCGGCGTTGGTATAGCTGCCCACGACTCCCAAGGGCGTCAACTGGGCCAGCAGCCGTGCGCGGACCACGCGTTCCTGGCTGCCGCCGTCGATCGCCCAGGACATGTCCGGCCGGTTTCCGGGCACTCGGTGCAAGGACGTCACCCATCCAGGGTAGCGAGGTGCTCCCGGCAGCCAGAGTCATCCTCTCGTGGAAGATGTGCTGCGCTTGCCGGATCTGGTTTCACATGACTGGAACATTTCTGTCATTCGATTGAAAGGCATCGCGGGTTGACTCTCAACTGTCGGTGTCGGCGCGAGGACAAGGTGAAAGGCAATCGGAATGACTGCTACAACAGAGCAGATCCCCCAGGAGTCGTCCGGGGGGCACGAGGCTCGGGAACTCATGGACCTGGGTTATGACCAAGAGCTGCACCGCAAGGTGGGCTCCTTCGCATCATTCGCGGCCGGCTTCTCCTTCGTCTCCATACTCACGACCGTCTTCCAGCTCTTCGCGCTGGGCTTCTCGTTCGGCGGCGCCGCCTTCTTCTGGACCTGGCCGATCGTCTTCGGTGGCCAGCTCCTGGTGGCGCTCAATTTCGCGGTCATGTCAGCCAGATTCCCCATCAGCGGCGCGATCTTTCAGTGGTCCAGCAGGCTCGCAGGTCCAGTTGCCGGTTGGTTCACGGGATGGGTGATGGTGATAGGGCAAGTCATCACGGTGGCCGTTGCGGCGATCGCTCTGCAGGCAGTCCTTCCCTCGATCTGGTCAGGCTTCCAGATCGTCGGCGGAGAGGCTGCAGACCCTTCTGTCACCTCTGACACCGGAGCCAAGAACGCCGTCCTGCTCGGCATCGGTCTGCTCGTCATAACGACACTCGTCAACGTCATCGGAGTGCGGCTGATGGCTTCGCTCACCAGTCTTGGTGTGACGATCGAGCTCATCGGCGTCGTCGCCATTGTTGTCGCCCTGTTCACTCACCGTGAGCGTGGCGTCGGTGTCATCATGACCCGCCAGGGATATACCGGCGATTCCGCCAGCTACATCTCGGCCTTCCTTGCCTCCTCACTCATGGCGGCCTATGTCATGGTCGGCTTTGACTCCGCCGGAGAGCTTTCGGAGGAAACGACTGCACCCCGGCGGACCACCCCGCGCACAATCCTGCGGGCACTGTGCTTGTCCGGCATCGGCGGGGCCCTACTCATCATGGCGGCACTCATGGCTGCACCGAGCCTTACCGACGGGAACCTGTCCAAGTACGGGCTGGCGTGGGTCCTCACCAGTTCCTTTGGTGGACTGGGCGGGCGCATTCTGCTCTGTGCGGTTGCGGTGGCTGTTTTCGCCTGCACATTGGCTTGCCAAACATCCTGCTCGCGGATGGTCTTCTCGATGTCTCGTGAAGGCATGCTGCCCTTTCACCAGTTCTTCGCCAGAGTCTCTCCGCGCACAGGTACGCCAATACCCGCGGCGATCTCGGTGGGCGTGGGAGCGGCACTGGTGCTCTTGGTGAACTTCAACCAGAGCGCTATCTTCACGGCACTGTCCAGTCTGTGTATCGCGATGTTGTACATGGCCTATCTCGGCGTGACCGGTCCCCTGCTCATCTGTCGGCTGCGCCGCAGGCACATCGGGTTCCCTGACCAGCTCGACGAAACTGGCGTTCCTGTCTTCACCTTGGGGCGATGGGGCTTGGGGGTCAATGCGGCGGCTGTCGGCTACCAGATCTTCATGATCATCAACCTGATGTGGCCGCGTACTGCCATCTACGACCTGACTGGGAACACCTGGTGGCTGCGGTGGAGCGCAGTTCTGTTCGTCGCCCTCACCTTGCTCGTGGGAATGGCGATTCATCAGAGGAATAGGTCGAAGGGATATCTAGGCCTTCGGGCCCGGAGTTTAACCGAAGCGCGGCTGGGCTGACCGGCCGCTCGCCATCCGAAGAGGAAGAAGCACAGTCATGGTCGCAATAGCCGATCAGCACAAGACAGGGACACTCCTGGACGCGCGCCAGGATGCGCGTGCTCGGGAATCAGAAAGCTCGGAGTATATGCCCTATCTACCCGCCCATAAGGCGCCGGAGATACCTGAAGGGGTCGAGCCGGATCTCATGGTGTGGGCGGAGACCGTCGCGCCCGGAGGCTATACACATAAGCGGGTGGCGAGGGGCACGCGCATTAGGTTCACCGACGCCAAAGGCGACGCGTGTGCCCATGTCTTGATCTACAATGCGATAGAGCCCATAGAACGTCTCAATGTGGCTGACACCGTGAAAATCCCGTGGCAGGCATACCTCGTCGACGGCCACCCTCTCCTGTCGGGTGAGGGCAGAGTGCTGGCGACAGTGTGCAATGACAGCTCAGGGCATCACGATGCGCTGTGCGGTACCTCGACCAGAGCGTGGAACGAGAGCAAGTATGCGGCCAGCGCTTCGCACGGTGCCGCGCCGGCGGGGGCAGCGCTCTTCGAGCTTGGGGCTGCCAAGCACGGGCTGGGCGTCCGCGACCTGCCGCCGAGCATCTCTTTCTTCAAGGGTGTCCGCGTCGCCAGCGATGGTGACCTGCAGTTCACCGGCGGCGCCGGGCCTGGGTGCCACGTGGAGATCGTGGCCGAGATGCCATTGATCGTCCTCGTCGCCAATGTTCCGCATCCTCTCGACCCTCGCAGCGATTACATTGTCGGGCCGCTGCGCGTCGACGCATGGCGCGGCCACCCGACCGGCCCGGCTGATTCCCAGTTCACGGCTGCACCTGAAGCCCATCGGGCCTATCTCAATACCCTCGACTATCTCGCTGCACAGGGGATCGCATGAGTATCACGACAACAGTTCCAGAACGCCCGGTCTACATGCCGGACTCGCCTCTCGACTTTGGTGCACCGCTGGTCCCTGGACAGATTCTGCTCGACGAAATCGTCGCACCGCGTGATCCATGGTCTGGTGTCGTCGAGCCAGGAGACGTTCTCACCATCGTCGATGTTGGAGGTAACCAGTCAGCAGACTGTTTGGTTTTCAACGGCGATGACACCGCCGAACGCTACAGCGTTCCCGACACGCTGACCTGGCAGCACAATGCCTACGTCGATACGGGCACCGTGCTGCGTTCGAACCGAGGGCGCGCGATGATGACTGTCATCGGCAATGAGATCGACCGTCAAGACACTCTCGGCGGTGCATGCGGCAAGGAGTCGAACACACTTCGCTACGGACATCACACGATGTACCAGCACGGCTGCCGGGAGAACTTCCTCAATGAGGCGCGAAAGTACGGGATGGATGCCCGTGATCTCGTATCCAATCTCAACTGGTTTATGAACGTGCCAGTTGATCAAGACGGCGTGCTGGGGATCGTCGACGGGATCTCGGCACCAGGTAAAAGGGTCGCATTGCGCGCCGATCTGCGGGCTCTGGTACTGATCTCCAATTGCCCTCAGATGAACAATCCGTGCAATGACTTCAACTGCACTCCCTTGCGTATGATCGTTACGCGTCCAGGTCCCAGGCGTTGAGGAATAGATGATGCAGAAGGTTCTCATTGCCAACCGCGGCGAGATCAGCCGTCGCATTATCCGCGCCGCACGTGCACTCGGTGTCGACACCGTTGCGGTCTACTCGGATGCGGATTGCGGCGCCCAATTCGTCCGTGAGGCCGATGAGGCGGTGCGGATCGGTCCAGCTTCAGCGGCGCAGTCCTATCTCAATCACGAGGCCATTCTGGCTGCGGCTGCCCAGACCGGTGCCACTCTTGTCCACCCCGGCTATGGCTTCCTCTCCGAGAACGCAGAGTTCGCCGAGCAGGTCGAGCGGGCCGGTCTGGTTTTCGTGGGGCCCGGCCCCGCCCAGATCCGTGGCTTCGGGGACAAGCACTCCGCACGCCAGCTCGCGCGAGCGGCCGGGGTCGCCTTGTTACCGGGTTCCGGCCTGTTGCACTCGGCCGAGGATGCGGTCCGCGAGGCCACTCGAACAGGGCTCCCGGTCATCGTGAAAGCGACCAATGGTGGCGGTGGAATCGGAATGCGTATCTGCCGCGACCTCTCCCAGGTCGCCGAGACATACCATGCCGTGCTCGAACAGGCAGCGCACAGCTTTGGGACAGGGGGCGTGTACCTGGAAAAGTACGTCGAGGCGGCCCGGCACATTGAGGTGCAGATCTTCGGCGATGGACGGGGTCGGGTGGCGGTGCTTGGTGACCGCGACTGCTCCTACCAGCGCCGCCATCAGAAGGTGATCGAAGAGTGCCCGGCGCCGGGGATCCCCGATGACGTGCGGCGTGAGATCCACCGAGCGGCCCGATCCTTGGCCGTTTCCGTGGACTACCGGTCTGCGGGAACCGTTGAGTTTGTCTATGACCCGGTAGCTCAGCGTGCCTTCTTCCTCGAGGTGAATACCCGTCTGCAGGTCGAGCATCCTGTCACTGAGGAAGTCTACGGAGTCGATGTGGTGGGGGCCATGCTGAGGCTCGCCATTGGCTCGACTGAGTCGTTGACAGACTTGGAGGAGAACGTCTTTGGAGTGGAACACGAGCCCCAGGGTCATGCCGTGGAGGCCCGAATCTATGCGGAGGACCCAGATCGGAATGGGGCCCCCAGCCCCGGTCGGCTCACCTACGTACAGTTCCCAGGACAGGGGTCACCGACCATTACCGGTGTGAGGGTGGAGAGCGGAGTTGAGACCGGCAGTGAGGTCAGCCCTCACTACGATCCGATGATCGCCAAGCTCATTGCCTGGGGCCCGACGCGTGAAGACGCCATTGATCTGTTCGGCGAAGCGGCTGCCGCATCGCGCGTGGATGGTGTGGTAACCAATCTGGCGATGGTGAGGGCGCTGATAGCCTCGGCGCAGTTCCGGGAGGTCACTCACTCGACGTCATCGCTGACGAGCACCCATGATCCACAGCCTCGCATTGAGGTGATTTCAGCGGGTACCTTCACTACAGTCCAGGACTGGCCCGGACGCTTGGGGCTGTGGCAGGTGGGTGTTCCGCCGAGCGGCCCGATGGACGAGGTCTCATTCCGGCTGGCGAACCGTGCGGTCGGGAATCCGGAGGGCGCCCCGGCTCTGGAGTGCACAGTGGAAGGTCCGACGCTGTATTTCCGTGAGGCTGCTGTCGTGTGTGTCACAGGCGCCGAGGTGCCGGTCAGTGCCGGAGAACAACAGCTCGCCATGTGGCGTCCCCTTCAGATTCCCGCGGGAACAACGCTGTCCATCGGCTCGCCGACGGATGCCGGTCTTCGCAGCTATCTGGCTGTCCGGGGTGGCATTGACGTGCCCCGCTATCTCGGCAGTGCATCGACATTCGTCCTGGGTCGTTTCGGTGGTCATGCCGGACGAGTCCTGCGCGCCTGTGATGTGCTGCGCCCGGGGTCGCCCGACTCAGCCGAACCACATCCGGCCTTCGCAGAGGGTTCGCTCATGGGGACTATTCCCGGGCCGATCGAACCTGCGGCGCGCCCCGCCATCGGCCACCACTGGGAACTCGCGGTCACTGAGGGCCCGCACGCTGCGCCGGAGTTCTTCACACGCAGCGACATCGATACGTTGTATGCGTCGGATTACACGGTGCACTTCAACTCCGACCGAACTGGGATTCGCCTGATCGGCCCAAGGCCCAGTTGGGGGCGTCCCGACGGGGGGGACGCCGGGCTGCATCCTTCCAATATCCATGACACGCCCTATGCGGTGGGGGCACTCGATTTCACGGGCGACACGCCCATCATCCTTGGTCCGGATGGTCCGAGTCTGGGCGGATTCGTCTGCCCGGCAGTGGTCGCGAGCAGTGATCTGTGGAAGCTGGGGCAGCTTCGTCCCGACGACACTGTCCGCTTCGTGCGTGTTGCAGAGCACCGTGCTGCCAGGCTCGATCCTGCTGACCGTACGGTGCCAGCCGGTGACCGAGACGACGATGATGGAGTACTCGGCCGGATTCCCGCCGAAGGGGGCCGACCTGAGGTCACCTACCGGCGCGATGGCGATGACAACGTGCTCGTGGAATATGGTCCCCAGGTCCTCGACATTGCACTGCGGATGCGTGTTCATGCGCTCATGGAGCGGGTAGCCGAGGCAGACCTGCCAGGCGTGATCGACGTGACACCAGGCATCCGCTCACTTCAGATCCACACCGACTCGTCGCGATTTCATGCCTCTGACATGGCCCGAGAGCTCCGAATTCTCGAGGGCACAATACCGGCCAGCGACGAACTCAGCGTCTCCTCCAGAACCGTGCATCTTCCCTTGTCGTGGGATGACCCGGCGACTCGGACAGCAATCAGTCGCTATATGAGCGGTGTTCGTGACGATGCACCCTGGTGCCCCTGGAACATCGAATTCATCCGGCGGATCAATGGCCTCGACAGCGTCGATGACGTCCATCGAATCGTCTTCGATGCCACATATCTCGTGCTCGGCCTGGGCGATGTGTACCTGGGAGCGCCGGTGGCCACACCGCTGGATCCACGTCACCGGCTCGTGACTACGAAATACAACCCCGCGAGGACCTGGACACCAGAGAACGCGGTGGGCATCGGTGGCGCCTATCTGTGCATCTACGGGATGGAGGGACCCGGGGGGTACCAGTTCATTGGTCGCACGACGCAGGTGTGGAACAGATATCGCCACAGCGGGATGTTCGAGGAACATCCTTGGGCATTGCGTTTCTTTGATCGCATTCGGTGGTACCCGGTGTCGGCGACGGAACTGCTTGATCTGCGAGCCCAAACAGAAGCCGGCCGAGCCACCTTCCAGGTCGAGGAGGGGACCTTCTCCATGAAGCAGTACCAGGCCTTTCTCGCCGAGAACGCCGGCTCGATCGATGCCTTCCGAGCCACCCAGCAGAGAGCCTTCCGCGCTGAGGAAGACAGGTGGCGGGCCGACGGCGAGTTCGACAGGCGGGTCGACCTCGAGCCTGTTGCAGCTGTCATTGACGAGACCGTACCCGAGGGACAGACCGCGGTGCGGGCGCCGTTCATGGCCAATGTGTGGAAGATCGACGTGCGCCCGGGCCAGCTTGTGGACGGCGGAGATGACCTTCTCTCGCTGGAGGCCATGAAGATGGAGAGCGCACTGCCAGCGCCCTGCGCGGGGAGGGTGGATCGGGTGCTCGTTGAACCCGGTACACAAGTCTCGGCTGGCCAGGTCCTCATGACTATCCAGGAGGCCGCATGAGTGGCAGCGCCAGGGCGCGAGTGGAGGCCTCGTTCTCCCGGATGCGTGAGGTCGATCGTCCCGAAATCTGGATTCACTTGGCGGAGCGCGATGAATTGCTTGCCCAGGCCGATCGGGTGGACGAGCTGTGTAGCGCGGGGGTTTGCCTGCCCCTCGCCGGGAGCGTGGTTGCCGTCAAGGACAACATCGATGTGAAGGGGATGCCCACGACAGCCGGTTGCCCGGGCTTTGCGTACCTGCCCCAGGAGGATGCAATGGTGGTGGCCAGGCTGCGCGCTCAGGGCGCGATCATCCTCGGCAAGACCAACCTCGATCAGTTCGCCACAGGTCTGGTGGGTACGCGCTCCCCCTATGGTCCGGTCCGCAATGCCTGGGACACCGATCGGATCTCGGGGGGATCGAGTTCGGGCTCGGCAGTTGCGGTCGCGCTCGGAATCGCCGATCTGGCCCTAGGCACCGACACCGCTGGTTCCGGTCGGGTTCCCGCAGCTCTCAATGGCATCGTCGGCATCAAGCCGACGCCAGGACTCATCCCAGTGGACGGCGTGGTGCCAGCCTGTCGCAGCATCGATTGCGTGACGGTCTTCGCTCGCGAGCTGAGTGCGGCGCGGCGTGCCGTCGAAGTGGCCCAAGGTCTCGACGCGGCGGACGACTCTGCCGCAGATGGTCGACCGGAGTCGGCGTTGGCGGCTCGTCCCCGACTGGCCGTGCCGACCAGACGCGCTCTTGGAGAACTCGCGGCGGGATGGGAAGAGGCCTTCGAAGGGGTTGTCGCCGGGTATCGCGCCAGCGGCGCACAGATCGAACGAGTGGACATCAGCCCAATGCTCGAGGCTGCCGAGATGCTCTACGGGAGCTCCTTCGTGGCCGAGCGGTATTCGGCTGTGGGCACCTTCATCGAGGAGCACCAGCAGGACATCGGCCGAGGTCTCGACTCGACGGTCTCGGGCATCATTCTCGCAGGGAAGCAACACCGCGCGTCACAACTGTTCGACGATCAGTCGCGACTGGCTGACCTTACCCGGCAAGCGCTTGCCCTGCTCGAGCCATTCGACGCCCTGCTTACGCCCACCACCGTCGGACATCCTACGATTGAGCAGGTGGAGAACGAGCCTGTGGCCCAGAACGCCCGACTCGGACGCTTTACCAACTTCGCGAACCTCATGGGCATGTGTGCCTTGGCTTTCCCGGCCGGAACCGTGGCGGGGCTTCCCTTCGGTGTCATGCTCACGGGGCGAGCTCTCGAGGACCGGAAGCTGGCCGAGCTCGCTCGGTTCCGCGACCGCCAGCCGGTCCGTCTCGTGGTCTTTGGCCTCCATCGCCTCGGGCAGCCGCTCAATCACGAGCTCGTTGCGGCTGGAGCCGATTTCTTGGGGCCGATCCACACCGCCCCGGCTTATCGCCTGCGTCTTCTCGCCGGTGAACCTGCTCGTCCAGGTCTTGTTGCGGCGGATCCTGGACAAGGGGTCAGTGTCGAAGGGGAGCTGTGGCAGTTGCCCATTGGCGCCTTGGGCGGCTTCCTCACAGGTTTGCCGGCGCCAATGACGCTCGGTGCGATCCAGCTGGCCGGCGGCGATTCGGCCATCGGCTTTCTCTGTACGGCACCCGCTACGGCCCTTGGCGTGGACATCAGCGGGTCTGGGGGCTGGCGTACCTGGGTGGGAGGCGATGCCACAGTATGAGCTGGCGGGGTGAGGCAGATAACCTGGCCTAGATGCCACAACACTCCAGTAATCCGGTAGGACGTCCCCGCGCCGTCCCTCGCGAGGACGCAACAGCGGACCCAAAAGAGGACATCCTCCGAGCTGCCGCCAGTCTGTTCGTCCGCCAGGGATTCGGCGGCACCTCGACGAGGGCCATCGCCGAGATAGCCGGTATGCGCCAGGCAACGCTCTACTACTACTTTTCCGGCAAGGACGATATCTTGCGAACGTTGCTCGCCGAAACAGTTCGCCCAAGCCTTGAGATGGCCAAGTCCTGGCGCGTCGCCCTCCGCGGTGGGCAGGACGCGGCCGTCGTTCTGTATCGGTTGATCGCCGAGGACACGCGCATTTTGAGGAGTGCGGGGCGGCAGGTGGGCGCACTCTATGCCCTGCCCGAAGTCTGGAGCGGCAACTATCCGGAGTTTGTCGAGGAGCACGCCGTGCTCGAGGGCATTTACTCCGAGGTCTGCGAGCTGCTGTTGGCTCGAACCGAGGTGACATTCGCCATTGAGGCCCGGCAACTCGGGCGGTTGTGCTGCCAGCTTGCCGAGAACGCCTACCTCTTCTCGGGTCCTGTGCAGACCGTTGCCGACACAATGGGCTGCCTGGGCTTGCGCCTCAACGGAGTCCCCGACGCGGCCGTAGAGTTCGCCCGGCGCTGAGCCAGCTGCCGGATCTCAGGCGCCGATCAGTTCCTCGTCCCAGCCGCGGCGCCTGTTGGCGATGACGGGTGCGGAACGCACCTGGGAGACGATGCGGTTGTCATAGGGCCCCACCAGTTCCTGGAAGCGCGCATAGTGGGGGCCGCAGGCGAATCCGGCGACCAGCCCGGACAGTGAATCCCACTGGATCTGCACATCGTAGGAATTGGCGGAGTCGAGGTTGCGCAGCACGCCGTACTGCTCGCAGTGCCCCGAGTTGTTGAGGGTTTCGCGGGCGGCTGACCAGGCCCGCTCGAAACCGGCAGCCTCGCCAGGCTGCAGTTCATAGCGTCGCTGTTCGATGATCATCCTCGTCATCCCATCTGATCGGGTACATCGCACACAGTGCACGGTGAAGATCACGAGAAAGGAAGGTAGGGGCAAACGGGCCGTGTGCACCGGGTGAACTCTCGTGTGAGCCGACCCGGCGCACGACACCGATCAGGAACAGCTCATGCGGACTGGGTGAGGCCGAGTGCCAGTTCGAGGATGGCATCGCCACGCACCAAACCGTAGTCAGTCATCGGGATGGCAGCCACCTTGATGCCCTTGGGTTCGAGAACCTCCCGAGCGTGGTCGAGCTCATAGGCGATCTGCGGGCCGAGGAGGGCCACATCGATGTCGCCCTTGTCTTCGTGGTCGAGGGCGCTCACCGGGCCGGACTCGATCTGCACATCGGCGCCGCGCTTCTCGGCTGCCTCCCGCAGGCTGCGCACCACCATCGCGGTCGAGATTCCGGCGGCGCAAAACAGTTTGATCTTGAGCATGGTCATTCCTCCAGAGGGATGGGATTGGCTGGGCTGGTCGCCAAACGGCGGTAGATGTCGAGGAAAACCTGGGCGTCCTCGATCATCGTGCTCGCCATCGACAGATGATCTTGGGCATGGATCAGCAGGATGTCAACGGGAAGCTGCTCACCGCGTGCATGGGCGGTGAGCGCCTCGGTCTGTACCTCATGACAGTCTGTGAGACGTGCTTCGGCGCGTTCCAGCAGGGTGCCCGCCTCGGCGAAATCACTGTGCTGTGACGCCCGGATCGACTGCACTGCCAGGCTGTGGGCCTCGCCGGCAAGGGCAATGATCCGGAATGAGAAGGTCGAGAGTTCGGACGTGGGGTTGTCAGGTTGTGACGATGCGCCTGCTGGCGCCCCTGACCTGCCGTCGTCCATGAGCCAGACTGTACTGGATGGGGGCATTGCTTGGCTCGAAGCACCCTTGACGACCCCTCGGGCGCGCCAGCAGCGACCGGCTCGTCGCCGGTACTCGCGCCCAGGGGGCCGCCCGCCCTGGCGCCCATCGCCGGATCCTTCCCGCCACACAGCGATGGCATCGCGAGGCAGCCGTGATCTGGCGGGCCGCGCGGGCCACCAGACCGTCGGGCAGTGGGTTGGCACCGCGATCGAGGGATCCTCGAACTATGACAGCCCGTCCAGGCACTGCGCGGTTCAGCGCGCTAGCCTGTGCGAGGTCGACGACGGATGGCGAGAAAGGTGCTGCGATGGCGTTCAGATTCGTGCCCGAGCAGACGCGTGCCCGCCGTGGCAAGCGCCGCGGTGGCCGAGGTGAGGGTCTCCCGGCGCTGGCCCTGCTGGCCATTGTGAGTGTGCTGTCGGCAGCAGTCGCCGGGGCGCTGCGCAATCGACCCTCATAGCGCGTGGCGGCTGCTGACGGACGGGCCACCGGTGCGCTTCACTGGACACATGGCCGACGCGAAACCAGACCGCTGTGCGCCACGCAGCGCCGGGCAGTTCGCGGCGCGCACCGTCGCGGAGCTCCTTGACACCGTCAACCAGCGCAGTGCCGAATGTCTGGACCGGCCAGGCGTCGAACCGGTACACGACTTGAGGGTCTCGCTGCGCAGGCTGCGCGCAGTGCTCTCCTTCTTCGATCCCCTGCTCGGCGAGAAGGTGGCGCTGGCCCGGGCCGAGATCCGTGAGCAGGCGCTCGATCTGGGGCAGCTGCGCGACATCGACGTCTTTCTCGAGCACCTGCGCGACGGCCTTGCACCGGTGCGCGACGACGAGGCGGACACGCTGCGGGAGGTGCTCGAGCGCCGCCGCGATGCACTGTCCGAGGAGATCGGTGAGCAGCTGGCCACCAGGGCTTGGCGCCGCCCCCTGGACCTAGTGCGGACCTCGGCGCGCTATCACCCGGGCAGGGGGCGCTCGGATGCGGCGGCCACATCGTTCGCGAGCCGCCGCCTCGACCGGTGGTGCGACCGGTGGCTGGTGTCATCCTCGGAGATGACGAAGCTGAACCCGCACGACCTGCACCGGGTGCGCATTCGGGCCAAGAAGCTGCGCTACGCCTGTGAGGTGAGCGCGGACCTGTACCCCGCGCAGGCGCAGAGCGCCACAGCGACCGTCGAGGCGTTCAAGGAGTTCCAGGACCTGCTGGGAGCCGCGAACGATGCCGCGACTGCTCGCCGGATCGTCCAGGACGCCGGCTGCGATCTTGTCGGGAGCCGCGTGCCCAAGGTCGACCTCGGCCGGGCCGGGGCCTTGCGGCAGGAGATCATCGACACGGGGCGGTTCTGGGCAGCCAGGCGTTGAAGATCGCCACCACCTACTCGGCGCGCGTGCCGTGGTGCCCGAGGATGGGCTGTGCCAGGGCAGCGATGACTGGGCCGAACAGGATGGTGACGAGGATGAGCATGGCTGAAGCCTGGTGTGTCCGCAGGTGATCCGGGAACAGCAGGCTAGCTGTACCCGCCCTCGTCGAGAGCTCCAGGCGGGGCCGGCGGCAGCGTCACCGTGAACAGCGCCCCTGCGCCCGGCACGTTCCCGGCACTGACCTGCCCCCCGTGGGCCTGGATGGTGTGCGCGACGATCGACAGTCCCAGCCCGGTTCCAGGAGTGTTGCGGGCCTTGTTCGAGCGGAAGAAGCGGTCGAAGATGTGCGGCAGGTCTTCTTCGGCGATGCCCGGTCCCTCGTCGGAGACGGTCAGGGTGCCGGCCACGAGCCGCACGTGCACAGTGCCGTGCTCAGGGCTGAACTTCACGGCGTTGTCCAGCAGATTCGTCACCGCCCGCTCCAGGGTGTCCGGCTCACCGACCACATAGTACGGCTGGGTGACCACGTCGAACTCGAGTCCGTTCCCTCGTCTCTTGGCCCGCGTCACGGCCTGGTTCACGACGTTGGCGAAGTCCAGGGGCTCGAGACTGGGGGTCACGACGTCGTCGCGGCTCAGCTGCACCAGATCGCCGACCAGTGAGCTGAACTCGCCCAGCTGGTCGGCAACATCCCCCAGGATCTCCGCCCGGGCGCCCGAGGGGAGCATCCCGGTCTTCTCGTCGGCCACGAGCAGTTCCACATTGGTGCGCATCGACGTGAGGGGAGTGCGCAGCTCGTGGCCGGCATCGGCGATGAGGCGTTGCTGACGGTGCCTGCTGGAGGCCAGTGAGTGCATCATCGTGTCGAAGCTTCGGGAGAGGTCACCCAGCTCGTCGGGGCGGGTGGAACCGATCGGCGCCAGGTCGTCGGTCTCGGTGACATGGGCCACAGCGTCGGAGAGCTGCCGCAGCGGGCGCATCACGGCACTGCCAAGCCGGTGGCCGGCGGCTGCACCGATGACGATGAAGGTGACGCCCAGCGCGATCATGATGGCCCGCAGCTGACCGAGCGTCTCCATGAGCGGCCCGAGCGGGCGTGCCAGCACCAGCGCGTAGGAACCATTGTCCTCGCTCTCCAAGGGCACGGCCACAAGGCGGTATGGCTCGTTGCCGGGGCCGAGCGTGACGGTGCGGGTGGACTTGCCGAAACCCAGCCGGGCGACCGCGATCTCGGCGGCCCCGGGCTGGATGGACACCGGCGCGTCCTGCATGCGCACAATGCTGTGGTCGGCTTTGACCAGCACGATGTTCACATTCGCAGCCCGCAGCGCCGAACTGTTGAGGCCGCCCATGCCCGAGATGTCGGATGCGATGGGACCAACCATGTACCCGGCGACATCCACCAGCTCGTCGTCGACCTCGTTGTACAGCGAGGCCCGGGTGGCGTAGTAGGCGGTGACGCCCACCACGAGCACGGCCAGAGCGATGACGGCAGCGGCGAGGCTGGCCAAGCGCTCCTGAAGGCTGTGGGCCGGCCGCAGAGCAAGGAGGCGGCGCCACACATCGATCACGGTGCGGATTCGCGCAGCACATAGCCGACGCCGCGCACGGTGTGAATGAGACGTGGTTCGTTGTTCTGCTCGGTCTTGCGGCGCAGATAGCCGATGTAGACCTCGAGTGAGTTCGCGGTGGTGGGGAAGTCGAATCCCCAGACTTCATTGAGCAGCCAGCCCCGTTCGAGCACCCGGCGAGGATGCGCCATGAAGGTCTGCAGCAGCGCGAATTCGGTTCGGGTCAGGCTGATGTGGCGCTCGCCTCGGATCACCTCGCGGGTCTGCGGGTCGAGGCTGAGATCTGCGAAGACCAGCCGTTCATTGCTCTGTTCCGGCTCGGGATGCTGACGGCGGGTCAGGGCCCGCAGTCGGGCCAGCAGCTCCTCGAGGCTGAATGGCTTGACCAGATAGTCATCGGCCCCGGCGTCCAGCCCGTCCACGCGGTCGCCGACCGCGTCGCGGGCAGTGAGGATGAGGATTGGCACGTCGTTGCCGTTGGAGCGCAGCATCTTCGTGGTCTCCAGGCCATCGAGCCGTGGCATCATGACGTCCATCACGACGGCGTCAGGGCGCGTCGTGGACAGCTTTGCGAGTGCTGCCAGCCCGTCGTCGGCCGTCTCCACCTCGTAGCCGCTGTAGTGCAGGGAGCGCACGAGGGAGTCGCGTACGGCTTGGTCGTCGTCAACCACCAGGATCTGCATAGTCATAGCTTGTCACCCAGCGGCGCCGAGGGGGGACGCCGGCGTGCCGCCGCTGACCGAAACACGGACCCGGACCTCGTTGCCGTCGCGATTGAGCCAGTGCACGGCACCGGCCCCCACGACCTCGGTATCGCCGCTGGAGGTGTCGACGACGAGTGCGGTGTCCTCGTCGATCGCGACGGCAGACGTGGCATGTCCGGCCAGCACGGTGGCGATGGCCCGTTCGAGAAGGTGCTGGGTGTTGGTGTGCACGTCGATCGAGGGGCCGACCAGGCCCAGGCCCTCGCGCACGGTCAGCTCGGTGCTTCCCTCGCCGGCCACCTCCGGCCCCACGGCCCGCCCGCGCCACTGCCAGCCGCTGGCGATGGCGCGCTTGGCGACCACCTGCGCACCCGCGCTGAACCCGAGATAGGCCAGGCCGCCACGCACGAGCCGCGAGATCGTCTCGCGATAGGGGGTGAGCGCGTCCAGATAGCCGGGGGTCCAGCCCCCGGCGATGATCAATCCGCCCAGTTCCTCGGGCTTCGCCGGCCAGTCGACTGCACCCTCGTCCTCGTCCACGAGCCAGATCGGTTCGATGAGTGCCTGCGGCCAGCGGGCGAGGATCGGGTCGGCATACATGTCGAGATAGCGCCCCGCCTCCGACTGCGCCCCGAGGATGGCGATCGCAACCCTCGGGCCACGCTGGCGCGCAGCCTCCACGAATCGGTCGATGACCGGCCCCGTCGCCTGTGAGGGGCCGCCTCCCACGAGATAGAGAGCCATGGGTCCAGCCTACCTATGGGCAACTTCGCGCACAGCAGTGACGATTCGTGCACTGGCGGCACGGATCGTGGCGAAGGTGCTCTCGAATTCGGCCGCGCCGCCGTACCAGGGGTCGGGCGTGTCGGTGCCCTGGCGGCCCTCGATGAAATCGGTGAGCAGATGGCAGCGTGCCGGATCGGCGCCCAGGGCGATCAGCTCGTCGAGCTGGCCGGCCTCCATCGCGATGATCAGTTCGGCATCCAGATCGTCGCGGCCCACCTGCCGGGCCCGGTGGCTGCCGACCGGATAGCCGTGGGAGCGCAGGCAGCGTGCGGCCCGGGGATCGAGGGGATTGCCCGCTTCCTCCCTGCTGAGCCCCGCCGAATCAACCCTTGCGGCCACCCCTGCCCGCTCCAGCTCGGTGCCCACCACCTGCTGGGCCATCGTCGAGCGGCAGATATTTCCCAGGCAGACGAACAGCACCCGGGGGCCGATGCGACCGCTCACCGGGATCGTCCGTAGTTGCGTCCAAGCACCATGGCGACCACAGAGATGATGAGCGCGCCGCCGAACGCGCTGTTCCAGTCCCTGACCTGCCAGCCCACGCCGAGCGCCGAGCAGATCGAACTGGTGGCCATGAGCAGGACGGCATTGATCACCCAGAGGAAAATGCCCAGGGTCATGATGATGAGGCAGGAGCCGAAGAAGGTCAGGATCGGCTTGACGAACGCGTTGAGCGCACCGAGCACCAGGGCCACGACGACAAGAGTGAACCCCTGCTGGACCACCGGATCGGAGGCGCGCAGGGTGATCCCCGGCAACAGCCAGCTCGCGGCGGCAACCGCCAGGGCATTGACCACTATTCGCCACAGCATGGTCCAAGCCTGCCAGTTGTTGCGGTGCGCTGCCGATAGGCTGGCGTTCTTGCCTGCAATGGAGGATTTCATGACGATTGATCTGGGTGGCCGCAGCTTCCTCAAGGAAGCCGATTTCACGCCGCAGGAGTGGGCGGGGCTGCTCGACCTGGCGAGCGAGCTGAAGGCCGCCAAGCGGGCCGGCACCGAGCGTCCCAGCCTTCTGGGACGCAATATCGCGCTGATCTTCGAGAAGACCTCTACGCGCACCCGCTGCGCCTTCGAGGTGGGCGCCCACGACCAGGGCGCGCACGTGACCTATCTCGACCCCGCCGGCTCCCAGCTCGGTCACAAGGAGTCGGTGAAGGACACCGCCCGGGTATTGGGACGGATGTTCGACGGCATCGAATATCGCGGCTTCGGCCAGGACCGCGTCGAGGAACTGGCCGCCTACGCCCACGTGCCGGTCTGGAACGGGCTGACCGACGAGTGGCACCCCACCCAGATGCTCGCGGACCAGCTGACCATGCGCGAGCACTCCGAGCGCCCACTGTCGGAGTTGTCGATCGCCTATGTCGGCGATGCCCGTTTCAACGAAGGAAACTCCACGCTGGTGGCATCGGCCCTGTCGGGCATGGATGTGCGCATCGTCGCTCCATCCTCTCTGCAGTGCTCCGAGCCGGTGCGCCAGACGGCCCAGCAGATCGCGGCGGAGACCGGCGCGAAGATCACCGTCACCGACTCCCTCGACGCGGTCGAGGGCGCCGACTTCGTCTCCACCGATGTCTGGGTGTCGATGGGCGAGTCCAAGCAGGTCTGGGCAGAGCGTATCGAGGCGCTGCGGGACTACCAGGTCAACGCCAGGCTGCTTGCCCGTACCGGGAATCCGCAGGTGAAGGTGCTGCACTGCCTGCCGGCCTTCCATGACCTGGGCACCGCCATCGGACGCGAGATCCACCAGTCCACCGGAATGACGGCCCTGGAGATCACCGACGAGGTCTTCGAGGCCAACGCCCAGGTGATCTTCGACGAGGCCGAGAACAGGATGCACACCATCAAGGCCGTCATGGTCGCCACCCTGGGCGCCCGGCACTGAGCCGATGCGCTTCACGCGAGCCGAACTCGAGAGCTTCCGCGGCGCGATGGTGCCCGATGTGCTGCCGGATCCGCTGCGGCTGCTGCTGGTGGGCATCAATCCCAGCCTGCTCTCCGCGGCAGTCGGCGCGCACTTCGCCCGGCCGGGCAATCGCTTCTATCCGGCCCTGGCGGCGGCGGGCATCATCTCGCGGGCCATCGATGTCTCGTCCGGATGGACGCCGCAGGCCCAGGCCGAGTTCGACCGGACGGGCGTGGGCATCACCAATCTCGTGCCCCAGGCCAGCGTCCGCGCCGACGAGCTGAGCCGGGCACAGCTGCGAGCCGGGGCGGAATCGCTCGCCCGGCTCGTATCCGGGCACCACCCGAAGGTCGTTGCGGTCCTCGGCGTGACCGCCTACCGGCAGGGCTTCGGCCGGCCCCATGCTGCAGTGGGCGAGCAGCCCGAGTCACTGTCCTGGTATGACGGCTCGGGTGCCAGCCGACTGTTCGTGCTGCCCAATCCAAGCGGGCTCAATGCCCACGAGACGGTCGCGAGCCTCGCACATGCCTATGGCGAGGCAGCCGATGCGGCGGGAATCGTCCGGCGTCCGGTCGGCTCACTGTGACCGCGGGCCGGCCGCACCGAGTGCGGACGCGATAATGGTCGTGGCTCGGTCACCGTGGCCGTTCGCCGGCCCACCCCGGCGGACCTGAGCCGAGGATGAACTCATCGCAGGAGCGGACATGACCAAGGATGTCGTCGTCGCGATACTCGCGCTGGTCATCGGCGCCCTCCTGGTCCTGCGGGGCTATCCGACGATGAGACTGACGATCAGCCTGTTCGGTGCCTTCGTGGGCTTCGTGCTCGGAGCGACGCTCGTGGCCTCCCAGACCGGCACGAGTTACCTGGCTGACATCCGCGGCTGGATCGGGGCCGTCCTCGCAGGGCTCGTGCTCGGGGCGCTGGCCTTCACCTTCTACCGGGTGGGTGTCACCGTGGGGCTCGCCGCGCTCGGCTATGCCATGACCACCCTGCTGCTCGCCGGCCTGGGCGTCACCACCGGCTGGCTGGTGCACGGCACCGGCTTGCTCGTCGCCGTGGTGCTGGTGATGCTCGCCATCGTCGTCGATCTGCCCGGAATGGTCATCGTCCTCGCCACCTCGCTCGCCGGGGCCGAGCTGGCGGTGTTCGGAGTGCGTCTGCTCACCAAGAACCTGGTGCTGGCGGAGCTTTCGGTGCGCGATCCCCAGGTGGGGCTGACCGGCTTCTGGTGGGTGCTGGCGATCGGATTGGCGCTGCTCGGGCTGTTCGTCCAGTACCGCTATCTGGTGATCGCGCACAGATCCTCGCGGGCGCAGTGGGTGAGCCGCTGAGCCTGACGACGACCTTCCGGGCGGCGGCATGGCGCGGGCTCGCATGGTGAAATCGCGGTGGAATGATGAGGCCATGTTGTACGCCACCCATCTCACGATCGATCTCGACGCCATCCGGCACAACGCCCGGGCGATCCGCACGAGGGTGGGGCATCGCCTGGTGCTGGCGGCCGTGAAGGCGGATGGCTATGGCCATGGTGCCGTCGAGATTGCCCGGCTGTTCGACCGTGAGGGCCTGGTGGACTGGCTGGGCGTCGCCACCGTTCCCGAGGCCATCGCCTTGCGCGAGGCAGGCATCGGGCTGCCGATCCTCAAGCTCTCGCATGCCTTCCCCGAGGAACTCCCAGCCGCACTCGATGCGCACCTGAGGCTGCCGGTGGTCGACGCGCAGTCGCTGGCCGAACTCGCCGCCGCCGCAGGCCGCCCCGGCGCCAGGCAACGCACTCGGGTTCATCTGGCCATCGACACCGGCATGCGCCGGATCGGCTGCGAGCCCTTTCAGACGGTGGAGCTCGCCCGCCGGATCGAGGAGGCCGGGCTCGAGCTCGAAGGCCTGTTCACCCATCTTCCGGTCTCCGACACCCCTGCCGGCCGCGAGTTCACCGAGCAGCAGCTGGCATTGTTCAGGAGCACTGTCGCAGCGGTCCAGGAAGACCGTGCTGCCCGGGGCCTTGCCCCAGTGCCCCTCGTGCACGGCGCCAGCTCGGCTGCGGCCATGAGCCATGACCTCGGTGGGCTCACCATGGTGCGCCCCGGCATCGTCCTCTACGGCCTGTACCCCGATCCCGCCACCCCGCGCACCATCGCGCTGCGCCCGGCGATGACCATGAGCTCGCGAGTCAGCATGGTCAAGCGGATCGGTGCCGGTGACACAGTGGGCTATGGACGTACCTGGAGCGCGCCCACCGACCGCTGGATCGCGACCGTCCCGGTGGGCTATGCCGACGGCTTCAACCGGCTCAACTCCAACCGCGGACGGATGCTCATCAACGGCCGGAGCTTCCCGGTGGCCGGGCGGGTGTGCATGGACCAGACCATGCTCGACCTGGGTGAGTCAGCCGAGCACGGAGTGCACCGCGGCGATCGGGTTACGGTCATGGGACGCGACGGTGACGAGTTCATCGGGTGCGATGAGCTGGCTGGTCTGGCCGGCACCATCAACTACGAGGTGACCAGTGTGATCCCCCCGCGGGTGAGGCGCCACTATGTGGACGCCGCCGCGCGCTGAGGGCGGGCGGCGTCTCGTCGGTGTGCGGGCGAGCTGGGGATCATTCGCCGTGGGGCTGGCCGGCCGCCTGGCTGGGCCGGCGCGCCACGAACTGGTGACGGGCATAGTCGGCGACGGCGAAGGTGGTCCACGAGTCGGTGGCCAGGCCCACGCCGCCACCGATCACCGGGATCCGCTTGCCGACGATGGCCACCGTCTGCTTCCCACTGGTGCGGGCCAGCAGGCTGGCCAGCACCTGCTCGGCGATCTGCTGTTCGAGATGGGCGTCCGAGACCGGTGCGGTGGCCACTCCCTGGGGGGTACTGGGCAGCTTCCCGCTGCCCACCAGATCCTCCACTGCACGCCGGCCGAGCAGGGTCATCCAGATCGCCTCGCGCACCCGCAGATCGTCCAGGTCGTAGCCGCGCAGATGGGCGATGGATGCGACGAGACGGGTCTGTAGCACGGCAACGCCGGCGAGATTGGCGGGCACCGCGATGACCGTCGTGACGAGCCCTCCCAGATTGGTGACGAAGCCCTGTGCCCCAGCGAGGGCGGTATGGCTGCGCACCAGGGACCAGATGGCCGCCTCGACGTCCCCGGTCTTGTTCTCGAGCGTCCTGCCGGCTGCGTGGCGGGCACCGGGCAGGAAGCTCACACCGTCAATCGCCAGATCGGCGAGCCTGCGCAGCGCGGCGGCTGCGGGTCCCGGTGCGATGGCAGGGGCTATGGACACGACGGCACTCCCAATGGAACCGATGGTGGATTTCTTGAAGAAGGACATAGAACCTCCTGTCGGTGCTTCAAAGGTAGCCGCCCACCCGCTCGACCTCCCATGCCGGCCACCCGGAGTGCCCCCTGAGGGGCGCGCCGCCATGTGAAAAATGGCCCTGCCTGCCGGGCGGAGGCACGACAATGAGGGGCGAATACCCCCGCGGGCCCGTTTCGTGCGTCCCGCGCCCGGCAAATGCACGGCTGCGCTGTAGTGAGGAGATTTGTGATGGGCCAAACCGCGAGCTTGCAGGTGGACGGAAAGATCTACGAATTGCCGATCGTGGAGGGAGCCAATGGCGACCGGGCGATCGACATCAGTTCCCTGCGCCGTGACGCAGATCTCATCACCCTCGACGAGGGCTATTGCAACACCGGTTCCTGTCGTTCGGCAATCACCTACATCGACGGCGAGAAGGGAATCCTGTGTCACCGCGGGATCCCGATCGAGGAGCTGGCTGAGCACTCGGACTTCATCGAGACCGCCTTCCTCATCATCTACGGGCATCTGCCCAGCGAATCCGAGCGCGATGTTTTCAGCGAGCTGCTCACCGACAACGCGGCACTGCACACCACTATGCGCCGGCACTATGCGGCCTTCCCCGAGCGTGCCCACCCGATGGCGATTCTCTCGGCAATGATCAATGCCCTATCGGCCCACGACCGTCCCAAGATCGATCCGGGTGACGATGCGACCTTCGAGAAGTACGCGGCCAACCTCATGAGCAAGGTGCGCACCATCGCCGCGGGCTCCTACAAGACCTCGATCGGCCAGCCGCTCATCTATCCGCGCAGCGATCTCCTCTACGCCGAGAACTTCTTGCACATGATGTTCTCGGTGCCCTATCACGAGTACGAGCTCAAGCCGGAGATGGTCAAGGCGCTCGACCTGTTCTGGCTGCTGCACGCCGACCACGAGCAGAACTGCTCCACCTCGACGGTGCGGATGGTGGCCTCGGGCGAGGCGAATCTCTACGCCGCCTGCTCGGCCGGGGTGGTGGCGCTGTGGGGCTCACGCCATGGCGGTGCCAACACCGGCGTGATCCAGATGCTCCAGCACATGCGCCGCGAGAAGATCAGTCCCGAGGACTTCGTGCGCACGGTCAAGGATCGGAGCAGCTCCGTGCGGTTGATGGGCTTCGGCCACCGGGTCTACCGCAGCGTCGATCCGCGCGCGCGCATCCTGAAGCAGGCCGCCGAAGACCTGCTGGCAGCTCTCGACGTCGTCGACCCGCTGCTCGAGCTGGCCCAGGAGCTTGCCGAGGTGGCGCTGGCGGATGACTACTTCATCGAGCGACGGCTGTACCCGAACGTGGACTTCTACTCGGGGATCATCCTGCGTGCCCTGGGCATCCCGCTGAACATGTTCACGGTGATGTTCGCCATCGGGCGGATGCCCGGCTGGATCGCCAACTGGCGCGAGATCCACAACAACCCGAAGACCCGCATCTACCGGCCTCGCCAGATCTACACCGGGGAGGTGGGGCGCAGCTGGCGCCCGATCGAGGAACGCTGAGCTGGGCCGCCGTAGGGCCGTCGAGCAGGGTGTCCGTTTGGTGAGACATGGGTGAGAACTGTCAAGATTTCACAGAATCGGCTGTGACAAGGGGTGACGTGGTCCCCCGTGCAGCTCAACTGAGAAGTTCCCGGCTCAAGCTTGGAATTTCTCAGGTTTTGGTTCAGGATAGTGCCCATGGCAAAGACACTTACTCGAATCGCTTCCGTCGCGGCGGCCGCTGCCCTGGCCGGCGGCGTCAGCGCGACCCTCGCGTCGAATGCGTCGGCCGACTCAGTGAACTGGGACGCCATCGCACAATGCGAGTCCGGTGGCAACTGGTCCATCAACACGGGCAACGGCTTCGCCGGTGGCCTGCAGTTCACGCCCAGCACTTGGGCTGCCTACGGCGGCACTGGCTCAGCGCAGAATGCGTCTCGCGAACAGCAGATCGCGGTCGCCGAGCGAGTCCTGGCTGGCCAGGGTATCGGCGCATGGCCCGTCTGCGGCGCGCAGGGCGGTTCGTCCCAGAATTACTCGGGCACGAACACTCAGGGCGCTGTCCAGACGCAGTCCGCCGCTCCGAAGCAGAGCTATACCCCGAAGTACGCTGCTTCCAGCTCGGACGACAGCCAGGCGACCACGAGCACCTACACCGCCACCCGCGCCGCCACCGGCACCTACACCGTCCGTCCCGGCGACACGCTCGGCTCCATCGCGTCCGCCAATGGCACGACCTGGCAGGAGCTGTTCGCCCTGAACTCCTCCACCATCGCCGACGCGAACCTCATCTACGCCGGCCAGGTCATCAACATCTGATCGCAGCCGGGCCTTCCGGCCCGGTTCCCCACTTCTCACCGAAGCCCCGCAGCGCACGCTGCGGGGCTTCCTGATGTCCTGGGCTTCCTGATGTCCGCGGCCCCTCAGGTCCGGGGGTTTCCGGGCCCCCACCTCGCAGACCTCATCTGTGAGCTCTCTGCGCGCGGTGCCAGACTGGAGTCATGATCGATCACGCCTTCGGTCCCGTCGAAGGGTGGCCGGACCAGGACCTGATCGGCTTCAGCAGCACTCTCGATGTCGACATCACGCTGGCGGGCTATACCTCGGGGCTGTTCCCCATGCCCTTGCACGAGTCCGGCTACCAGGGCATGTGCTGGTGGTCACCGCTGCGCCGCGGCATCATCCGAGCCGGCGAGCTGGCTGTGCGGCGCAGCCTTCGCAAGACGGCCAAGCGCTACGCGACCACCATCGACACCGCCTTCGAACGGGTCATCGCGGCCTGTGCCGATCCGCGGCGTCCCGGTGGCTGGATCGACGAGCAGATCACCGCGGTGTACACCACCTTGTTCGAGCAGGGGCAGGCACACAGCGTCGAGACCTGGGACGCCGCCGGGCGCCTGGTCGGCGGGCTGTACGGCGTTGCGCTCGGCGGCCTGTTCGCCGGGGAGTCCATGTTCCACGACCCACGCCATGGCCGCGACGCCTCGAAGGTGGCGCTCGTGCGCCTGATGTCCGAGCTTGTCGGCGACGGAACCCGCAGCCCGCTGCTCGACGTGCAGTGGCTCACCCCCCATCTGGCCAGCATGGGGGCCACCGAGATCTCCCGCGAGCGCTATCTGGAGATGCTCGGCGATGCCCTGGACGCCCCCGACCTGGACTGGCCTCGCGAAGTCGACACCCGACGGCGTGGATATGGGCACTGGCCGCCCGAGGCTCACGATGCCTGAGCTGCCACAGGTTGAGGCACTTGCGCGCTTCCTGGGGAAACAGCTGGCGGGCACCACGCTCACCCACGCCGAGGTGGTGTCCATCAGCGCCCTCAAGACCTTCGAGCACGACCCCGCGGACCTGATCGGGCACCCGATCGGTGCGGTCGTGCGGCACGGGAAGTTCGTCGACGTCGCCGTGCCTCCCCTGCACCTGGTTTTCCATCTGGCACGGGCAGGCTGGCTGGTCTGGCATGAGCAGCGCCCCACGCGCCGACCCCGGGGCCGAGCGGGCCACCTCGCGGTGCGCATCGGGGTGGACAGCGGCGCGGGCTTCGACCTCATCGAGGCCGGCACCCAGCATCGGCTCGCGGCATACATCGTCGAGTCCCCCCAGCAGGTCCCCGGCGTGGCCGCGCTGGGCATCGATCCGCTCAGTCCCCAGTTCACCCTCGCTGTGCTTGCCGGACTCCTGAGCTCTGCGGGCCGGGCACAGCTCAAGGGTGTGCTGCGCAATCAGGGGGTGATCGCCGGCATCGGCAATGCCTACAGCGACGAGATTCTGCACGCCGCGCGGCTGGGCCCGTTCACGCCGGCCGCCAGTCTCGATGGCCGCAGGTGCGAGGACCTGTACCGGGCGATCCGCGAAGTCCTGCTCGAGGCACTCGCCAGCGCGCGGGACCAGAGCCCGGACAAGCTCAAGGCCGGCAAGCGGGCGACCCTGCGTATCCATGGCCGCACCGGCGAACCGTGCCCGGTCTGTGCGACGCCGATTGCCGAGGTCAGTTTCGCCGACTCCTCATTGCAGTACTGCCCGCACTGTCAGACGGGCGACAGGGTGCTCGCCGATCGCAGGATGAGCCGACTGCTCACCTGAGCCGAGGCCGCTCAGTGCCCCAGCTCGCGTGGGCGGTGCTGCTCGCGGGAGGGCGAGTGAATGGCGAACAGCACTGCCGCGATGCCGGCCCAGCAGACGATCATTCCGAGCAACCCTGCGGTGGAGGCTATTCCGGTGAGCGGTATGGCGAAGACCAGGGTGAGAACCAGCTCACGGGTCCTGGCCTTCTCGGCGGCCCGCTCGCCAATGATGCGTTGCTGACGCACATACTCGCTCTCCTGCCAGCGCTGCGCCGTCACGGCGTCCACCCTGGTCATGAACGAGTCGACCACCTCCTTCTGCCATTGCGGCCCCATCTCGAGATAGGAGTCGAGGGCAGCCTGCGCATCCCGCCGCTCGTCGAGGGGGTGGCCAGCGGCTGGGTGGCCGAACGCCGGATGTCTCTCGCCATCGCCGGCAGCCCCGGCCGAGCCGTGCGAGGGGTGGGCGCCCGGGGGACTGCTGGGAGGACGGCTGGGGATGCCCTCGGAGGGATCGTGGCCGGCTGGCAGGGACATGCCACGATTGTGCCAGCATGGACGCCGTGTTCGGGGTCGGACTCCGCGATGTCCCCGCGCTTGCGGTCGCGCACGGCGATGTCCCCGCGCTTGCGGTCGCACACGGTGCGGGCAGGGACGCGATGCCCCGGGCCGACCCGAACCAATAGGCTCGATCCATGTTCGGCTATTTCGGTCCCGAGGGGACGTTCACGCACCAGGCCCTGCTCACCCTCAGCAGGGAACCGGCCCGCTCCTTTGCCTCGATCGGGGCGGCACTCGATGCGGTGCGCGAGGGCGCGGTGGAAGCGTCCATGGTTCCCCTGGAGAACTCGGTGGAGGGCGGGGTCTCCGCGTCCCTCGATGCTCTCGGCGATCTCGAACTGGCGCCCCTTCGGATCGTCCGCGAGGTGCTCATTCCCGTGAGCTTCGATCTCGCGGCCCGTCCCGGCACCGAGCTGGGCCAGGTGCGTCGCGTCATCACGCATCCCCATGCCGCAGCCCAGGTGCGCCACTGGCTCGCCACCACCATTCCCCGCGCCCAGGTGGTCGAGCGCGGGTCCACAGCCGCTGCGGCCAAGACCGTCTCCGATCCCAGCTCGGGTTTCGACGCCGCGGTGTGCGCCCCGGTGGCGAGCAGGCACTACGGGCTCGAGGTGCTGGCCCATGACATCGCCGACAACGCCGAGGCGGTGACCCGTTTCGTCCTGGTCTCCCGCCCAGGTGAGCTGCCTGCCCAGACCGGTGCCGACAAGACGAGCATGGTCGTCTACCTGCGTCACGACGAGCCGGGGGCGCTGCTGGCGATCCTCCAGCAATTCGCCGTGCGCGGCGTGAACCTGTGCCGCATCGAATCGCGCCCGACGCGCACCACATTGGGCAGCTACAGCTTCAGTATCGACGCCGAGGGGCATCTGGAGGATGCGCGGATGGCCGAGACCCTGCTCGGTCTCAAGCGGATCTGCAAGCACGTCATCTTCCTGGGCAGCTATCCGCGGGCCGACGCCAAGCCGCCGACCGTGCGTGCCGGCGGCAAGAATGCCGACTACCGGAACGCTCAGGAGTGGCTTGCGGAACTGAGAGGCGCCATGACGACCAGGGCTCCCGGGTCGACCTCGGCCTCGAAGAGACATCCCTCGCCCACCGTGTCGCCGTCCAGTTCATAGGGCATCGGCTCGTCCACCCGGACGCTCATCTGCTGGCCGGTGTACTGCTCGAGCGAGTTGCCTGCCCGGCCGCGCGTGATCACCTGCAGTGCGGTCCGCGCCCAGGCGAACAGCCCGGTGGGCGAGCCGATCACCATTTCCATCCGCCCGTCGGTGGGATCGGCGTCGGGCATCAGTTCCAGGCCCCCGCCGATCGAGGCGACATTGCCCATGACGGTGAGCACGGCCTTGCGCCTCACCTGGCGGACACCGTCAACGGTGATCTCCACCCGGTGGGGCGAGACGAGCAGTTCCGGTACTGCGGAGACCACATAGGCGGCGCTTCCCACGAGGCGTTTCAGCGATTCGTTGGTGCGGCTCATGAGACGGGCGTCGAAACCGATCCCGGCCATCACGCCGAAGCGCATCGCAGCCTCGGATCGCCCGTCCACGACGAGTTTCACCAAATCGATGGCTCGTGGCCTGCCCTTCACCGCCACCCGGATGGCATCCTCCCGGTCGAGGGGGATGCCGAGATTCTTGGCCAACAGATTGCCGGTGCCCGACGGCACGATGCCGAAGGGCACCCCGCTTCCGGCCAGGCTCTGTGCGATGACGCGGATGGTGCCGTCGCCACCGGCGCCGATCACCAGATCCGCCCCGCGCGACAGCGCGGTGGCCACCATGCCCTGCCCGGCGTCGTCAGGAGTGGTGGGGAGCCACAGCGGCGCCTCCCAGTGCTCACCTGCCAGTTCGTTGGCGATCTGGCGGCGGAAGACCATCTCGTCGGCCATCCGGTGGGGATTGTAGATGACGGCGCACAATCCGCCGTGGGGCCGGTTCGTGCTGGCCTGGCGCCTGATCGTCATCACAGGAAGCATACGCACCCTGGCCACGAACAGGACAGCTGTGACGACCGTCCCGCCCAGCAGCATCCCGCCCACCAGATCGCTGATCCGCGCCTCGTTCATCGACCACTGGGCCAGCCCGCTCGCCACGATGAACGCCAGCGCACTGAGCCGAGCCACCAGCATGGCGATCGGGGGGCGACGCGTCGTGGTGATGGTCGTGATGACCACCGCGGCAGCAGCCGTGACTACCGCCATATGGGCGTCCGGATAGGCATAGCCGGAATAGGTCAGGGCCGTCGACAGCGGCGAGGGCGGCCGGGGGCGTTGCACACTGTTCGCCACGAGCACCGCCGCCCCCCAGCTGAGCAGGCCCGAGGCTATCGAGGCAGTCGCCAGATGACGCAGCTTGCCGCGCCAGGCCCAGATGCCCAGCGCCATGAGCCCCACGCACAGCACCAGGGGATGGCTCACGAGGGTGAAGGCGGCGGCGATCTGGGCGGCCGGGGAGTCGGGCTGCAGGCGCGCCGTGTCGCTCGAGGCATCTATCGCGGCGAACAGCCCGGCCCGCAGAGTCAGCACCGTCCACACGAGATATGCGCAGGTGAACCAGACGAGAAGCCACAGATTGAAGCGGCTGAAGGGTCTGGTGGTCATGGTGGCCATTGTCGCAGCAGGCCGGGACAAGGGGCGCGAATCCGCGGCGCGCCCAACGGTAACCTAGGGCCCATGATCGACCCCAAGCTGTTGCGTACCGATCCCGACCGTGTCAGGCGCTCCCAGCAGGCTCGCGGTGAGTCCGTTGAGGTTGTCGACGAGGCACTGGCTGCCGACGAGGCGCGCCGATCGGCCATCAGTGCCTTCGAGACGGCCCGCGCCGAGCAGAAGTCGCTCGGCGCCCGGATCTCGAAGGCATCCGGGGACGAGCGGACCGAACTGTTGGCACGCACCAAGCAGCTCGCCGCCGAGGTCAAGGAACTGCAGGCCCGGGCCGACGAGGCCGACGAGGCCTATACGGCGGTCGTCAAGAAGCTCGGCAATATCGTCTTCGAGGACGTCCCGGCCGGCGGCGAGGACGATCTCTATGTGATCGAAACGGTGGGTACGCCCCGGGATTTCGCGGCGGAGGGGATCGCCGTCAAGGACCACCTCGAACTCGGAGAGGCGCTGGGCGCCATCGACATGGAGCGCGGCGCAAAGGTCTCGGGAAGCCGCTTCTACTTCCTCAAGGGCCCTGGTGCCCTGCTGGAGTTCGCGCTCACCCAGTTCGCCCTTCACAAGGCGCTGGAGTGGGGTCTGGAGCCGATGATCCCCCCGGCGTTGGTCAACCCCTCGGCGATGGAGGGCACGGGCTTCCTCGGCCAGGCGGCCGACGACGTGTACTACCTCGAGCGCGATGACCAGTACCTCGTCGGGACGGCTGAGGTGCCGCTGGCGGCCTATCACAGCGACGAGATCCTCGAGGCGAGCGAGCTTCCGCTGCGCTACACCGGGTTCAGCCCCGCCTATCGCCGGGAGGCGGGCAGCTACGGCAAGGACACCCGCGGGATCTTCCGGGTGCACTGGTTCGACAAGTTCGAGATGTTCGTCTACTGCCGCCCGGAGGACGCCGTTGCCGAGCACCAGAGGCTGCTGGCCCACGAGAAGGAGTTCATCTCGGCTCTCGGTATTCCCTTCGAGGTGCTCGATGTGGCATCGGGCGATCTGGGGCTGTCCGCGGCGCGCAAGTACGACTGCTACGGCTGGGTTCCCTCGCAGGGCAGATATCGAGAGATCACCTCCACCTCGAACTGCACGCAGTTCCAGGCCCGCCGGCTCAATATCCGGGTGCGCGAGGGCAAGCAGGTGCGTCCGCTGGCCACTCTCAACGGCACCCTGTGCGCCATGACGCGGATGATCGTCATGATCCTGGAGAACTATCAGCAGGCGGACGGCTCCGTCGTGGTGCCCGAGGTGTTGCGGCCCTACATCGGCGGCGTCGAGGTATTCCATCCGCGCACCACCCGCTGAGTGCTGCGCCGCCTCGACAAGTGACGAACGTCCCTCGTCAACCCCCTGTCGAATGCCCGATGTCGTTGGCTGAGGCGAGCCATACTTGAAGTGACATCACGGACATGGACAAAGGGGTTGACATGTCGAATTCAGTGGATCTCGCCGCCGAGTACGTATTGCTCGTGCTCGACGACGACAAGGGGGGATTTCGTCAGGATCTCACGACGGTCGATTTCACGGTGGCCGCCGCGGAACTGGCCTGTCTCGTGCGCGATGACGTGCTCGCGTTCGACAGCAGTCGGGAGGGCCTGCCCTTCCTGTGCGCCGGGCACAGGGCAGCGCGAGATGAGCTGCACGAGGAGATCGTCCACCGCTGTCTGGGCAAGACCTGCGACCAGGCAATTGCGGCCCTGGCCAGTCCGTTCGGAAAGCAGCCGCACACCGCTCGGTCGCTGCGTGAGCACGTCGTGGAGCGCCTGGTTGGCTCGGGCGTGCTGACGACCCGTCGTGACCGGCTGCTCGGCATCATCCCGCGGACCCGCTACCCGCAGGCCGATGGGGTACCCGAGGTGGAGCTGCGCGGTCGCCTCATGAGTGTGTTCAACGGCGCCGAACCGGACGAGGACACCGGGGTGCTCATCGCCCTGCTCGACGCCGGGCATGCTCTGTCGCAGGCCTTCCCGGGCCTCACCCGTGACCAGCTGCGCCGCGGCCACGAGATCGCCGAGGGCCGCTGGCCAGGCGAGGGGCTCCGGCGAGCATTCGCCCAGCAGGCCGCATATATGGCGCAGACCTCCACCATCGGGGTGAGCTACTGACCAGGCCGCGCCGGCCACGCCGGTCATGTCAATGACCGGCGTGGCCGGCGCGTCAGGTGGACGGTGCGTCAGACAGCCGGCGCCGGTTCGGGTGCCGGCTTGGCAGTGACCGCCAGGAGTGGCTGCCCCGCCGACACGACCCCGCTGGCCAGCGGCTTCACGTCAGCAAACTTGCGCTGGTTGGTGATGAGCACGGGTGTGATGAGCGAATAGCCGGCCTCTTCGATGATGGCGCGATCGAAACTGACCAGCGGATCGCCTGCCTTCACCTGGTCTCCGCGCTTGATGTGCACCTCGAAGCCCTTGCCCGCCAGGTTGACGGTGTCGATGCCGACATGGATGAGGATCTCGATTCCGTTGTCCAGCCTGACTCCCACGGCATGACCGGTGGACTGGGCGACGATGATCTTGCCGTCTCCCGGGGACGTGACGGTGTCACCGCTCGGGTCGATCCCCACCCCGGCGCCGACAGTGCCTTTGCTGAAGACCGGATCGGGCACCTCCTCCAGTGCGACGACTCTGCCGTCCAGTGGCGCGGCGATCTCGGTGACGGCTCCCGGCTGCAGTGCTGCCTTGACCGGCGCGGGTTGCGCGGCGGTGTCCGTGCCGCCCGCGGCCTGCTCCTTCTGCAGCGACTCGGCGGCCAGATCTGCTTCGTTCTCCTCGCGGATGCGGGTGTTCTCGGTGCGGTCATCGCGAGTACGGAAGTCACGGGTGACGACCAGAGCCATGGCGACGATGAAGGCGATTCCGACGGACAGCGCGTACAGCGGGATGTTGCTGAATGCCGGAATCGTGAGCAGCGAGGTGAACACGAAGGCCTTCGTGGTGACGCCTCCGCCGATGCCCTGCACCAGGCCACCGACAGCGCAGCCGACCAGCATGGACGGATAGATCCGCTTGAATCGCAGATGAATCCCGTACAGGCTCGGCTCGGAGATGCCGCCGAACAATCCGGCGGCCAGTGCGCCGATGGCGGTCTGGCGCATGTCGATCTCCTTGTATCTCACCGACAGCAGCAGCACGCCGGCCGTGGCACCGAAGCAGGCGAAGTTCCAGGCACCCATCGGGCCCTGGATGAAGTCGTAGCCCAGTGTCTGGATGTTCAGCAGCATGACGGCGTTGATGGGCCAGTGCAGGCCCAACGGCACCATGAACGGGTACAGCAGCGGGATGAGGATGGCGAAGATGAACGGCGAGAAGTCATTGACCGACTTGAGGATTCCGCTCAGCCCGGCGCCGGCGTAGACACCGATGGGCCCAATGATGAAGGCTGTCACGGGAATCATCACGAGCATGGTGAGGAAGGGCACGAAGATCAGCTGCACGTTCTCGGGAATGATCTTCTTCAGCCCGCGGTACAGCGGCGCGAGCACTGCGGCCATGAGCAGCGGCGGGAAGACCTGCGAGTTGTAGTCGAAGATCGTCAGGGGCAGCCCGCCGAACAGCCGGACGACCTCGACCTGGCTGCCGGCAATGGAGAGCGTCTCGGCGCCCTCCTTCATGGCCAGGAAGCCTGGGAGCATGAGTACGGCCATCACGGAGAAGCCCACCCAGGGATCGGCGCGCAGCTTCTTCGTTGCGTTGTAGGCGACCATGAGCGGCAGGAAGTAGAACACGCCCTTCCACGTCAAATTCAGGAACGCCCAGGTGGGGGGCAGGGTGACACGCGAGTCGGCCCAGTTGCCGATGATCCCCAACGACGCCATGAGCGCCATGAAGGTGATGAACAGCGACGCGCCGAGCAGTGCGCCCAGGATGGGGCGGAAGGAATCGGACAAGAACTCGAAGAAGCTGTCCAGCCAGTGGAATCTACCGCGCGGACCCCCTGAGCGGGCTGCCGCCTTGATCTCCTCGGCCGACTTCTCGCTGCCGACGCCCTTCATCTCGGGCAGCGCCAAGATGTCGTTGTAGACACTCTCGACACCGCCGCCGATGACGACCTGATAGCGGTTCCCGGCCTGCGGGACTGCCCCCATGACACCCGGGATGGCTTCGACCTTTGCCTGATCGATTGTCGAATTGTCGTTGAGTTCGAATCGCAGGCGTGTTGCGCAGTGAGTCATCTGGGCGATGTTCTCGGGACCGCCGATGCTCTCGATGATCTGCGCAGGGGTGCTCTTTTCTGCTGGCATCTCTGCTCTCCTTCTGTGGGTTGGCGGGAGACGTGACGGCGTCCCCGCGAGAGGCCCTCACAGCCATGCTAGGTAGCGAGGCAGCAAATAGCAGAATCCGGGGCGAATCCGGGGGGAATGCCCCCCTGGGCGGAGCAGCTCAGGCGCTGCGCAGCCGGCTGACGCCGCGGCTGCCGAAGGAGAACCAGCGCTCCAGCTCGAGGGCGGTGCCATCGTCGTCGAAGTTCGCGGTGACGTCGTCGGCGGCCTCGCGCACCTCCCAGCTCGCGTCGCCCATCGCCACGCCCCGGCCGGCCCAGCGCAACATCTCCAGGTCATTGCGGCCATCGCCGATGGCGAGCACGTCGGCGGGGTCGATCCCCGCAGCGGCACTGACGCGAGCCAGTCCGGTGGCCTTGTTGACCCCCTCGGGGGCGATGTCCAGCCAGGCGGACCATCCCACGGAGTAGCTCACGCCGTGCATGCCCAGCTGGTCCGCCAGCCGCAAGAAGTCCTGCTCCTGGCTGTCGGGGTCGCGCACGATCACCCGGGTGGCAGGCTTGGCGCAGAGCCGCTCGATGGACTCGATGCGCATCCGGCCGTGCAGCTCGTCGCGGGGAAACAGCTTGTTCAGGCGGAAACCGCGCCCGACGTCCTCGACAGCGATGCAGGCGGCGGGTGCCAGCTCGTGCACGCGGTGGATCACATCGGTGGGATCGAAGGTGGTCACATGGGTGATCGTGGTGGGTGGGTGCTCGACGACGACGGCGCCATTGGAGGCCAGGTGGGGCCCCGGCGGCAGCGCCAGGTGGTCGATGACCGGCTTGGCGTCGAGGAAGGCCCGTCCGGTGGCGAGCACCACCACGGCACCTGCGCCAACGGCCTGCGCGACGGCGTCGCCCACCCGGGCCGGCAGGACGCCGGAGTGGTCCACCAGGGTTCCATCGATGTCGAGCGCGACCATCTGCGGAAGCCATGTCATGAGCCCAGCTTGCCAGCTGCGGGTGACATGCAGATGACGTCATGGCCAAGAGTGAACTTCATGCGGCACCCGCCCGGTGCCGACCAGCGGTGCGAGGAGGCTCGCCTGCGGGTGCACGGCGCGAGGGTGGGGGTAGGCCGTAGAGTTGTCGGGCCATGCAGACTTTCCCACCCCCCGTGCGCGCCTATACCCATGCGGAGCGCCCCCGTGACGCCGACACCGGACCCGCTCGTGATGAGCCGGTCACCTCGAGCGGGCTGCGCTTCTTGTGTTGGTCGCTGTGGGCGGAGCGCGGCCTGGTATCGCTGAGCGCCGGCCTGGGACTGCTCGGGCTGTTGCCTGGCGCATTGAGCCCGTGGTTCCTCGGCAAGGCCGTGGACGAGGGCATCCTCGCCCACGATCTCGGCGCCGCTCTCGGCTGGGCCGCCGGGCTCACGGGGCTCATCGTCGTCGGGGTGCTGTGCAACCGGGCCGCTCAGACATCCGGCGTGGCGCAGTGGCTGTCGGTGATGTACCGGACCACCGGTCTGGTGGCTCGCAAGGTGGCCCAGATGGGGCACGTCATCACGCGGCGCATCCCCACCGGTGAGATGCTCGCCATCGCCACCTCGGACACCGACACCTTCGGTATGTTCGCGGAGTGTGTCGGCCGGGCGATCGCCGCGCTCGTCTCGTTCGTCGTCGTCGCCCTCATGGTGCTGAGCGTCTCGCCCCAACTCGGTGTGGTCGTGCTGGTCGCCGCCCCGGCGATGGTGGCGCTGGCCTCGCCGTTGCTGGCACCCCAGCAGCGTGCCCAGCGAGTGGAGCGCGAACGCAGCTCGATCCTCACCGGGCAGGCCACCGACATCGTGGCGGGGCTTCGGGTGCTGCGCGGCATCGGCGGTGAGCGCACCTTCGGCGAGAACTACGCCAGGCAGTCCCAGCGGGTGCGCGCCGCGGGTGTGCAGGCGGGTGTCTGGTTCGCCGCGATCGACTCGGTGAGCGTGCTCATGTCGGGCGGTCTGCTCGTATTGCTTACCTGGCTCGGTGCCCATCAGATGATCGACGGCCGGCTGAGCCCGGGTGCGCTCATCAGCTTCTTCGGCTACGCCACCTTCCTCGTGCAGCCCATGCAGACCGTCTTCGAGCTGGCCCTCAAGTCCGTCCAGGCGCTCGTGGCCGCCCGCAAGACGATCGGGCTGCTGCGCCAGACGCCACCCTGGCGGGAACCGGCCGATCCGATGGAGGTCGACGCCGCGCGCGCTGACATCGTCGACGAGCGCAGCGGGTTCGAAGCGCGCGCCGGGGAACTCACGGTCATCGTGTGCGAGCACCCCGACGAGTCGGCTGCACTCGCCGACCGGCTCGGGCGCTATCTGCCGGCCGACACGGCGCCGGTGCATGGGCTCGAGGAGGACAACGACCTGGACGGTCGCCAACAGATCGCCCGAGCGCGGGAGCGTCGCGCCGCCGAACGGGCGGCGATCTCGCGTCGCGACGAGCAGGTCGCCGAGGAACGCTGGGGGGTGAGCCTCGGCGGCATTGACCTGTCGCGAATCCCGCTGCACGTGCTGCGTCGCGAGGTCCTCGTGAGCGATGCGGCGGCACAGGTCTTCAGCGGGCCCCTGCAAGGTGTCCTCGACCCGCACGCCCTGGCCACCCGTGAGCAGGTGGAGCGTGCCCTGTGGGCGGTGAGCGGATATGACATCCTCGACGCCCTGCCGCAGGGCTGGGCCAGCCGGATCGACGAGCGGGGCTCGGGAGTCTCAGGAGGCCAGCGCCAAAGGCTCGTCCTGGCCCGGGCGCTGCTAGCCGACCCGGCGGTGCTCGTGCTCGTGGAACCCACCAGTGCCGTCGATGCCCATACTGAGGCCCGCATCGCCGAGCGCCTCAGCGAGTACCGCAAGGGGCGCACGACGGTCCTCACAACCGTCTCGCCGCTGTGGCTGAGGTTCGCCGACCGGGTGGTGTGGCTGCACGACGGCCGGGTCGGCGCCGCTGGCACGCACCGGGAGCTGATGGAGCGGGAGCCGGGGTACCGGGCTGTCGTCGTGAGAGGGGAGGGATCGTGAGTGAACTGAGTGCCGCCGAGGAGGAGGTCCGGATGCGGGCGGCCGCGTCCTGGTCGCCAACCAGGAAGGCGGTCTCCGGGGTCCCCGCCGAACTGATCGCCACGCACCGTGGCGATCCCAGGCGCCGCGCGGCCGAGATGCGCGCCCGCCACCGGGTGCGCCGCCGGACGGCCGAGCAGATCTACGAGAGCAGCCGGAACCCGGACAGAGGACTGCCGGTGGCCTCCGATGGCGCGGTCTTGAGGTTCATCGGCCATCTCGTCTCACAGCGGCGCGTGCTGGCTGCGACTCTGCTCGTTGCCAATATCGGGGCGGCCGTCGCTGGTCTGTTCGTTCCGCGCCTGCTGGGTCGGCTGGTCGACGAGGTGCAGGGCGGTGGCCCGGGCGTGGGCCGGGTCGTCGACAGTGCGGCGCTGGGCGTGTTGGGCGTCGTAGTGATGCAGGCCGTGCTCAACCTCGGGGCGCGAGCCACCTCGGCGGTCTTCGGGCAGTCGATGCTCGCCGAGGCGCGCGAGTTCGTCATCCGAACGATCCTCCGATTGCCCCTGGGGCGGGTCGAGTCGGCATCCACCGGCGATCTCGTGACCCGGGTCACCCGCGATGTCTCGATGATGGCCTCCTCGGTGCGGTGGGCGCTGCCCAATTTCGTCATCGCCGCGGTCACCGTTTCGCTCAGCGTGGTCGGCATGGTGCTGAATTCCTGGGTGCTGACCTTGCCGCTCGTGGGCACCTTCGCCCTCATGGGGTGGACGCTGCGCCGCTATCTGCGCGACGCCCCCAAGGGCTACATCGCCGAGGGCAATTCCTACGCTGCGGTGAACACCTCGCTGACCGAGACCGTGGAGGGCGCTCGCACGGTGGAGGCGCTGGGTCTGCAGGGCCAGCGCGTCGCGCTGACCGACGACGACCTGGCCGTGGCCGGGCAGCGCGAGCGCTACACGATGAGTCTGCGAAATCTCATGTTCGTGCCGACCGATCTGTCCTACCAGCTGCCCCTGGTGCTGGTCATCGTGCTCGGCGCCGTGGGTCTGTCGGGTGGTTGGGTGAGCCTGGGCCAGATCACCGCCGCCACGCTCTATCTGCAGCAGATGGTGTCGCCGCTCAACAGGTTCATCGCCACTCTCAACGAGTTGCAGGTGGGGATCGCCGGCACCACGCGGCTGCTTGGTATCGCCTCGGTTGAGCCCGATCGCAGGAGCACCGACGAGAAGCCGGCGGACGCGCACATGCGTGCACGGGAGCTCACCTTCGCCTATCGCGAGGGACGCGATGTCCTGCACGGTGTGAGCCTGGATCTGGTGCCGGGCGAGCGCTTGGCGGTCGTCGGGCCCTCCGGCTCGGGCAAGTCGACGCTGGGACGGCTGCTGGCCGGCATCAACCGTCCTCGCGGGGGTGTCGTGGAGGTGGGAGGCGTTGACGTCATGCACCTTCCACTGCCCGTGCTGCGCACCCAGGTGGCCCTGGTCACCCAGGAGCATCACGTCTTCGTGGGAACGATCCGCGACAACATCGTGCTGGCCCGCGAGGACTCCGCCACCGACGAACAGGTCTGGCAGGCTCTGCGCACGGTGGATGCCGATGGCTGGGTCAGCGCCTTCCCGCAGGGTCTGCAGACGGTTGTCGGACCGGGGCGCCAGTCGCTGACCCCAGCTCAGGCTCAGCAGATCGCACTGGCCAGGCTGGTCATCGCCGATCCACACACCCTGGTTCTCGACGAGGCCACCAGCCTCATCGATCCGCATACCGCCCGCGATGTGGAGGGCTCGCTCTCGGTGCTTCTGGAGGACCGCACCGTGGTCGCCATTGCGCACCGGCTGCACACCGCCCACGACGCCGACCGTATCGCGGTGGTCAACGACGGGAAGATCGTGGAACTGGGTTCGCACTCCGAACTCATGGCGCTCGACGGTGAGTATGCACGGCTGTGGCGCGCCTGGACCAGCAGCTGAGTGATCCTGCCACCTGCCGCAGTGGCCGGTTAGTTGCCCCGGTGGGCCGGGCCCGGCGTGTCCTGGTCGTCGGGACGGGCCCATGGGGATCCCTGGTCGATGGTCGGCTCATCGGCGCCCGGGGCCTGCCAGGACGACTCCGGGGCCTGCCACGACGATTCCGGGGCCTGCCATGCCTGCGGCGGCGGGAGCCGCCGGGTGGGTTCGGTCTGCTCGGGCTGGCCCGGCTGCCCGGGAGCCGCCGCGTCATTGGCGGGAGCCTGGTAGCGCGGTTCTGGGGCATAGGACGGGTTCGGGGAAGGCTGCGCGGCATCCGAGCTCGGGTAGCTCGGCGCGGGGTATCGGCTCCCGGGGGTCTGCGAATAGCCCTGCGCCGTGAGCCCGGAATCTGGGCCGGGATAGCCCTGGGAGCCGGAAAAGCCGGGATAGCCCTGGTAGCCGCCCTGCCTGCCAGCAGCGGCAATGAAGGCCCGACGGGCCTTGTTCAGCCGCGACCATCCGAGCCAGCCAACGACGAGGATCACGTACCACGGGATGTTGACCGCCAGGCCAGCGCCGATCCCCGATCCCTCAGCGCTACGGGCCAGTGATCCGAGCAGCGACAAGACGGTGAAGACGCTGAAGATGATGAGCGGGACCAGCACATTGACCGGGCTCTTCTTCAGTGCTCCGGCGAGCATCCACGCAGAGATGCCGATCGGGAAGGCGAAGACGACGAGCACGACGATGGCCAGCGCCGCGATCACCGATGTACTCGAGAGCTCGGGGGAGTTCATGTACTCCTCGCTCTGGCGCAGCAGATTGGTGATGATGGCGCCACCGAAGAGGATGAGGGCCTCGACCGCCAGCAGGATGAGGCCGAAGTACGCGAGGCAGGCAATGGCTGCGCCCTTCGCCAAGCCAGCTGGGTTGCGCAGGCCAGCTGGGTTGCGCGAGGGTGCCGGAGGATAACTCATGCCATGAGGTTACGGGGTGTCGTCGTGCGGGGTGAATGCCTGTGGATATTCCGGGCTAAGCCGCTGGCCGAAATGCTGTCATTGGGGCGCTGCAGGCCGTAGACCAAGAGGCATGGCAACAACTGCATTCAAAGGAAATCGGCTCATCCCAATCGAGGGTGTAGTTGGGGTCTGAATCCGCCTGTCTCGAGCAGGCTTCTGGCGATGTAGTTGGTGAGGTTGCGGAAGCCCAGGG
>NZ_FOGZ01000014.1 GCF_900111365.1 Propionibacterium cyclohexanicum | reverse complement strand
CTGGGCTTCCGCAACCTCACCAACTACATCGCCAGAAGCCTGCTCGAGACAGGCGGATTCAGACCCCAACTACACCCTCGATTGGGATGAGCCCGAAGACTTCTCGTGGCCATCTTGGGTGCCCAGCCGGCACCGGTGAGCCGCCACGGGCCGCGGGCATCGCGCCAGGCGAATGGACGACGACGAATTGACGAGGGCGAGCAGACAGGGCGACGGCAAAGACCCACGCCCAGGACGAGTGTGGGTCTTTGCCGTGTGCGCAGGAGGCCGTGGCTGATGATCTCGGACCGAGCTGAGACGCCACTGCACAGGAACACCCACTCACACCCGTCAGGAATCGACGTCTCGGATCCCCTCCGGCTGAACCTGGCCTTCCCAGTTCGGCTTCCAGCCCAGCGCCGGCGCCACATACTTCGCGAAGCCCTCGACCAGGCGCAGATTGAAGTCCACTCCCAGCTGGCTGGGGATCGTGAGCATGAGCGTGTCGGCGCTCATCACCGCAGCATCGTGCGAGAGCTCTTCGACGAGCACCTCCGGCGTGGCCACATAGCTCTTGCCGAAGCGGGAGCGGACCCCGTCGATGTAGCCGACGCCTTCCCGCTCGTGGGAAGCCGCATACCTCGCCTCGTCGGCCTCGTCCAGAATGGGGAAGATGGTGCGGGACACCGACACCCGGGGAGTGCCCGGATGCCCGGCCTGGCGCCACGATTCGCGGAAGGCCTCGATCTGCTGGGCCTGCAATTCATCGAAGGGGATGCCGCGATCCTCGGTGAGCAGCGTCGACGACATGAGGTTCACGCCCACCTGACCTGCCCAGCGGGCCGTCCCGATCGTGCCGGCCCCCCACCACACCCGGGAGCGCAGACCTGGCGAGTACGGTTCGATTCGCTGCCGGCCACCACCGGCGCCGAAGGGGCTATCGGGGTCCCGCTCGGCCAGCCCTTCGCCGTCGATCGCCCGGAGGAAGAGCTCGAAGTGGGCCCGCGCGATGTCGGCGCCGCGCGGGTCGGTCGACCCTGTATACCCGAAGGCCTCATAGCCACGGACCACTGTCTCCGGCGATCCCCGGCTCACCCCCAGTGCGATGCGGTTGTTGCTCAGCAGATCGAGAGCGGCGGCATCCTCCGCGAGATGCAGCGGGTTCTCGTAGCGCATGTCGATAACCCCGGTGCCGACCTCGATCTGCCGCGTGGTGGCCGCGATGGCCGCCAGCAGGGTCATGGGCGAGCCCTGCTGGCGGGCGAAATGGTGGACCCGGAAGTACACGCCATTGACACCCAGCTCGTCCATCCCCTGGGCCAGGTCGATGGCCTGATGGATGGAATCGGCCGCCGTGAGGCGATGCCCACCACCCATCGGACCGTAGTGCCCGAAGGACAGGGTTCCGAAGCGTTCCATGGGTAATTCAACATTCAATAGTGCAGGGCTATTCCCCGCTCCCCCATCCGCCGGCTGATCCAGGCAGACTTGGACGACGAGCATGGCGAACCAGGCGGGGCACCCGATAGCGCCGCGAACGACGAGGGAGGCCGGCATGAGCAATGGCTCTCATTCCCACCAGGCCAAGCGGGAGGACAGCGGAACCGGTGAGCCCGTCCCGGCAGACCGCGAGCTCGTGAGACCGGAACGCAGCGAGACCCCGGCCGAGCGCCTGGACCGCAACTGGTCCGAGCTCTTGCAGGAGCTGCGAGTGAGCCAGACCGGAATCCAGATCCTGTCGGCCTTCCTGCTCACGCTGCCCTTCCAGTCCCGCTTCGACGAGCTGCGCCCGCCCCTCACCTGGGTCTTCCTGTCCGCGGCGATGATGGCCACGCTGTCCACCGCCTTGATCATGGCACCCGTCATGGCCCACCGGCTGACCTTCCGCCGCCACGCCAAGGACGACCTGGTGCGCTTCGGGAATGTCCTGGCCAAGACCGGGCTGGTCACGCTGGCGCTGACCGTTGTGCTCGTCATCGTGCTCATCGTCGGCTTCGTCATCGACGTCACCGCGGGCGCGATCGCCGGGGCATGCTGCCTCATCTGCTTCACCGTGCTGTGGGCCCTGCTGCCAGCGCGACTGGTCCGGACCTCACCGACCGAGCGTTACCGATGAGGGCATCCAGTGCTTCGCCCGCCGGGCGCGCAGCGCCATATCAGCATGCGGGCGCGCAGTGCCATATGTCTGGGCGCGCAGCGCCATATCAGCATGCGAACGCCCACCTTGCGCGGTCTGGTGATTGCGCAGCTCGGTGATCGCCCAGCGCGTCTCAGTGATTGCGCAGCGCGTCGATGAGTTCACCCTTGCTCATTGTCGACCTGCCCCTGATGTCGAGTTCTCTGGCACGCACGAGAAGCTCGGACTTGGTGCGCTCGGTATAGTCTTCGGCCCGCCCGCCCCTGCGTCCTACCGTCGTCCTCGACGTGGCCGCCGCCGCATTCGAGATTCGTGCGGCCTTCTGCTTCGAGGCACCCTCGTCACGCAGAGCCTCATACATCTGCGGGTCCTTGATGGACGGATTGTCCTGGGGAGCCGGACGCTCGGTCGCGCTGACCTTCCCGGCTGCCGTGCCCTTCGTGGAAGCCGTGCGCGGGGCCCCCGACTTCTTGGTACTCGACTTCTTGGCGCTCAGCTTCTTGGCGTCCGCCGTCGCGGCCTTCGCCTTCTTCTTGGCGGCCTTCGCGTTCTTGTCCTTCGCCTTGGCGGCCTTCGCGTTCTTCTTCGCGGCCTTGTCCTTCGCCATCATCACTCCTTCCAGAGAATCCTTGACTGTCGAGTCTGTCGCAGATTCGCAGAATTCGTGAGCAAGTACGGCAATGACGCCGCCCGAGGCCTCTCGGCATGCCGGGATCCACCTGGCAGGGCAGGTCCCGGCATGCCGACGTACTGGTCAGCGCACGAGCACCCTGGTCAGCGCACGAGACGTGCGGTGCCACCCGAGGCCAACGCGAGCACCTCAGGCTTGCTCGCGTAGGACGAATCGCCGGGCGTGGTCATCTCGAGAGCACCATTGGCAGCGCCGTAGTCGACGGCCACGCCGAGGGGCTGGCCATCGATGAGTCCGAAGACGAATCCGGCGCCGAAGGCATCCCCGCCGCCGACCCGGTCGAAGACCTCGAGGCCGGGGCGGAAGGTGGACCTCAGCAAGCCTGTTTCGGGGGACCAGGCAAGAGCACCCCAATTGTTCGTCGTCGCACTCGCCACGGTGCTGATCGTCGTGGCGATCACCTTGAGATTCGGATAGGCCGCTGCGACACGGTTGATCATGGACTCGAAGCTTGCGACGGTCTTGTCGGTGAGGCCCTCGTCCATCCCGCTGATCTCGAAGCCGAGGCCGGAGCTGAAGTCCTCCTCGCTGCCGATCATCACGTCCACCATGGGCGCGATCTCCCGGTTGACCTCGATGGCGCGCTGCTGGCCGCCATTGCTCTTCCAGATGCTCGGGCGATAGTTCACGTCGTAGGAGACGATCGTGCCGTACTTGTGGGCCGTCTGGATCGCCTTGATGGTGGTCTGCGTCGTGGTCTCGGAGAGCCCGGCGAAGATGCCCCCGGTGTGCAGCCACCGCACGCCCTGCTTACCGAAGAGCTCGTCGAAATCCACCTCGTCGGCGCTGAGCTGGCTGGCGGCACTGTGCCCGCGGTCAGACACACCCAGCGCGCCCCGCACGCCGAATCCGCGTTCGGTGAAGTTGAGCCCATTGCGCACCCTCTCGCCGATGCCGTCGTAGGGCATCCAGCGGATGAGCGAGACGTCGACGCCGCCGGCCAGGATCAGCCCCTCGATGAGACGCCCCACCTCGTTCTCGGCCAGCGCCGTCACCATGGAGGTGCGCAGTCCGAACACCCGGGACAGGCCTCTCACCACGTTGTACTCGCCGCCGCCCTCCCAGACGTCGAAGGCCCGGGTGGCTCGCACCCGCTTGGGGCCGGGATCGAGCCTCAGCATCACTTCGCCCATGCCGACGGCATCGAATCGACACTCCTCGGCAGGACGCAACGTCAAGACGGGCGCGGGTTGTGGTTTCACCTTGCTCACAACGACATCCTCACTAGTCATCAGATCACCTCCCCGACATTCAACCGCACGGTCCCGGCCGGCCAGACACCGCCCACCCAACGGTCAGTCAGTGTTCAGATGCTGGTCACCGGACGGGAGCCGGAGGCCTGCCTCAGCTAAGGCTTCGGCGGGCGATGAGTCGCTGGTAGTAGCGGAACGAATCCTTCGGGATACGCCGGTAGCTGTCGTAGTCGACTCGGATGATCCCGAACCGGCGGTCGTATCCCCAGGACCATTCGAAGTTGTCCATGAGCGACCACACGAAGTAGCCGCCCACCGGGGCCCCCTCGTCCACGGCATCGAGTACGGCGCCCAGGTGCGCCTCGAGATAGGCGATCCGGTCGTCGTCGTGGACGACGCCGCTGGCGTCGGGCCGGTCGGGGGCCGCCATCCCGTTCTCGGTGACGAACAACTCCAACCCGGGAAAGCGCTTCGCCGTGGACACCAGCACATCGCGCAATCCCGCCGGGTCGATGTTCCAGCCCATTGCGGTCAGTGGGCCGGTGGGTGCCACGAAGCTCACGTCACCGCAGCCCACCCAGGGGCTGTGCGCGGCCTCGCCGTGCCCGCCCGAGCTCACCGCGTCGCCCTCGCGGGAGCGGCACACCGTCATCGTGGAGTAGTAGTTGATGCCCAGGCTGGCCAGCGGCTGATGGATCACTGCCAGGTCGCCCTCGCGCACGAACGACCAATCGGTGACTGCGCGGGTCATCGCGATGAGCTCTCCAGACATCTGCCCCTCGAGCATCGGGGCAAGCCACACGTCGTTTCCGAGTGTCTCGATCTGCTTGACGGCCGCTCGGTCGTCAGGAGACCCGGGATCGCGGGGGCGCGCAACATGCAGATTGAGCGTCACCGAGACCGGGGTGTCCACACCGAGCGCCTGGTGAATGCTCTGGGCCGCGAGTCCATGGGCGAGGTTGAGGTGATGCGCGGCACGCAGCGCCGACTGCGGGTCGGTGATGCCCGGGGCGTGGACGCCGGAGGCATGGCCCAGGAATGCCGAGCACCACGGCTCATTGAGAGTGGTCCACATCGCCACATTGTCGCCGAGCGACTCGGCCACGAGCCGCGCGTACTCTCCGAACGCCTCGGCGGTGGCCCGCCGGGTCCAGCCACCATCCTCCTGGAGCGCCTGGGGCAGGTCCCAGTGATAGAGGGTTGCCACGGGCCTGATGCCTGCCTCACGCAGGGCGTCGACGAGCCGCTTGTAGAAGTCCAGACCGCGGGAGTTCGGGGCGCCACGGCCCGTTGGCTGGACACGGGGCCACGAGATGGAGAAACGATAGGCATCCAGGCCCAGGTCCTTCATCAATTCGACGTCCTCGTGCCAGCGGTGGTAGTGATCGCAGGCGATATCGCCGTTGTCGCCGCCCGCTGTCTTGCCGGGAGTGTGGGAGAACACATCCCAGATCGACGGTCCGCGACCGTCCTCGGCAACCGCACCTTCGATCTGGTACGCCGCCGTTGCGCTGCCGAACCAGAATCCTTCTGGGAACTGTCGTGTCATGGCTCATCCTGTGTCCTGTGAAAGTGATGCTGGGAAGTGACGCGGGGAGTGGAAGATGCTGGGAGTGGAAGGGCACATGGTCAGGCGGGCACCCGGATGACCTGTACGCCATAGGGCGCCAGCTCGACATGGTCGACGGCCTGGCCCGACAGCGTGGTGGCCCGATCGGGACACCGCACCGCGCACTCGAGGGGCTCCGCGGATTCGCTGACGAGGAACCAGTACTGGCTTGCGTCGTCGTGCACCAGGTAGTCCACGAGCACTCGCGGATCATTGACGCGTACGGCAGGTTCGATCCCGGCGATCTGGGCCAGGGCCAGATAGAGCCGCCAGCTGTCGTCCGGGTTGGCGTCCCTGCGCCGGGCGGCGAAGTGCTCGAGGGGATAGGTGCACAGCACCGTCCTGCCCAGGCCATGTTCGCGGGCGATGATGGCCGGCTCACCCTGGGCATCCACCGCCACCACCTCGCCGGCAGTCACGGCGACCGGCAGCCGGGCCCGGGAGTTCTCATTCCCAGCAGCGGGGAAGTGCAGCGTCTCACCGCTGCCGATGGCGCCGAAATCGCGTACGAAGGTGAGCTCGACGAGATCGTCCTCGACATAGTCGTTGAGCCCGTAGCGCAGCGCGTTGCGCACCCCGAAGAGCGGTTCGGTGGCATTCCACCAGGGGCCGCGCTGCGAGGAGGACTCACCGGCACAGTAGGAGACATAGACCGTGGCACCCCCCTCGGCGAGTTCGGCAAGCTGGTGCCAGGTGGGTGAGGCAAGGGCCTTCACGGAAGGGATGAGATACAGAGCGTAGCCAGGTGCCAGGCCGCCGTCCTCATGCTCCCGGATGACCGCACCGGGAATTCCGGCTTCGCGCAATGCCACATGGCCTTGCTCGCAATTGGCCTCGACCATCGCGCGGTCGATCTCGTGCGCGAAGGAATATCCTTCCGCCAGATAGGAGCTGACCACCAGCGCCGCCTGGACATCACCGGGGTGGCAATGAGCCGCATCGATTGCCTCGAGCTGACGCGCGAACTCCTGCAATTCCAGCAGGGGAGGCTTGGGTTTGCCGTCGGCGTCGGTGATCCCGAAATGCACTTCGAAAGGATGATGGCTGTAGGGCCGCTGGTCGAGGATGTGATCGTAATCCGTATTGTTCCAGGCGATCCAGCCGGACGCCCCGGCGAGCAGGGTGTTGTACAGCAGCTGGCGATAGTAGTGCGCCGAGTTCTCCGTGGAGACGAAATCGGAGGACAGTCCGAATTCCTCCATGACGATGGGCCTGCCTCCGATGGCGGCGAGTTGGCAGATGAAGGCCGCCTTGAGGTGCTGGCGCACTAGGTCGGTCTCCATCGCGTACACATGCGGGCCGACGAAATCGGTGAGGGCCCCCAGGGCCCGCACCGAGAATCCGGAATCGTGACCGGTGACCTCCTCGCCCCAGGCGCCGTCGCCGATCGACACGGGCTGGTGTCCCCCGCCAGCGCGTACCGCGTGCACCATGAGCCGGGCCCATTCGGCCACGACGGCGGTGTCGTCCTCCCCGCCGTAGATCGGGATCTCGTTGGAGATGAGCCATCCGGCGATCGCCGGATGGGTGCAGAAGCGGGAGGTGAGGTTCTCGATATAGAAGGCTTCGCGTCCGACCATCCACACGTCTCGATAGATGCTGCGGCCGTTGCGCCACACCGGATCCCAGTTCTCCCCCGACATGTGGCCGACCAGGAATGTGGGAATGGTGGACATATCGAGTTCGGCATGGGCGTCGAGGAAATCTGCGAAGAACTCGCACTTGGTCTCGTCGATGACATCGGGCTGGGGCTGGAAATCCGGCCAATAGAAGAAGCTCCTGGTCATGTTGAGCCCGTGGCGGTGCAGGGTCGAGAGCTCCTCGCGCACCACCTGCGGATCGTAGTGACGCCACATGAGCGGGCCACCGGACCGTGACCAGAAATTCGCGCCCAGCCACTGCTCGGTCAGGCGAGGGTTCAGGCGCTTCATTGCTGCCCCTTTGCAGAGAGTGTTCTTCTCATTTGATTGCCCCGGCAGTCAACCCGGACACGAAATTGCGCTGGAGCGCCAGGAAGACCAGCACGATCGGCACGCTCACCACGAGCGAGGCGGCCATGATCTGGTTCCAGTACACGTTCACCTGGGTGGAGTACAGCTGCAGCCCGACGGCAAGCGTCCGGTTCGCATCGGTGGTCATCACCGATGCGAAGAGCACCTCGCCCCAGGCCGTCATGAACGAGTAGATCGCCACCGCGATGATGCCCGGCCGGGCGGAGGGCACGAGGATCCGAAAGAGGATTCCGAAGGGCCGGCAGCCATCCACCATGGCGGCCTCGTCCAGGTCGCGGGGGATGCCGTCGAAATACCCGGCGAGCATCCAGATCGAGAAGGGCAGCGAGAAGGTCAGGTAGGTGATGATCAATCCGAGCCGGGTACCCACCAGCGCGACGCCGGTGGCGTCATGGATATTGACGAAGATGATGAACAGCGGCAGCAGGAACAGGACCCCCGGGAACATCTGAGTGCTCAGCACCGTGGTGGTGAACACGCTGCGGCCGTGGAAGCGGTAGCGCGACACAGCAAAGGCGGCGAAGAGCGCGACAGTCACGCTCAGCGCCGTGGCGACGGTGCACACGATGATGCTGTTCACGAAATAGTGCGCGAGGGGAACTGTCGTCCACATGCTCACGAAGGGCTCGACAGTGATCCTCTTCGGAATCCACGAGAAGGTTCCCTGGACATCTTGGAGGGGCTTGAGCGAGGAGGTAACCATCACCCACAGCGGCACCAGGATGAACACGCTGAGCACGACGAGAACAATGATCCGGAAGGCGCGCTCCCCGGTGGTCTCACGCATAGAGATCCCTCCTGTTCCGGAGTATGACCAGATAGACGAGGGTGACGACCAGCAGGAAGGCCAGGAGCAGCACGCTCATTGCCGCGCCGAGGCCGAAATCCCAGTTGAGGAACGAGGCGTTGTAGATGTGGAAGGAGATGAGATCGCCGGCCGGTGGTGTCGCCCGCCCGAACAGCACGAATGGCGTGTTGAAATCGTTGAAGACCCACAGGAACATCACGAGAAAGAGAACCACATTCACCGGGGAGAGCATTGGCAAGGTGATGCTGCGCCACTGCCGCCACGGCGATGCACCATCGATCGCGGACGCCTCGTAGACATCGCTGGGGATCGATTGCAGACCCGCCATGAGCATGAGAAAGGCGAAAGGCCACATCTTCCAGATGGCCACGACCACCACCGAGACGAAGGCCCGCGAGCCGAGCAGCCAGAAAGGCCGGTCACTGTACAGGTGCAACTGGTCAACGAGCAGATGATTGATCGCCCCGGTGTCGCGTTGGAACATGAAATTCCAGGTGATCACGCCGGCATACATCGGCAACGCATAGGGCACCAGGAAGAGGGTGCGCCATATCCCCCGGCCCCTGAATGTCTTCTGCAAGGCAACGGCAGCCGCCATGCCGAGGATCCACGAGAAGGACACCACGAGCACGGTATAGGCGCAGGTGATGAGGAAGGAGTGCGCAAAGGCCTGGCCCTGTGCCGTATCGACGTTCAGCACGAGGCGGTAGTTCGACAGGCCAGCGAAGGGCGCCTCATTCCACCGGCGGATGTAGAACTTCGTGAGCTTGACGAAGCTCATCCAGATGCCGGTGAGCATGGGAATGATGTGGATGGCGATCTCGAGGATCACCGCAGGCAACACGATGAGATAGGGGAACCACCACCAACCGCGTCTGCGCGAGCGACGATGCCGAGCAGCACTGGTGGCGTTGCCCCCCTTGATCGACTGGGAGGACATCAGGGACCTTCCCTGGAGAGGAATACCGTGGGCGATGAGGGGACGCCAGGCGTCCCCTCATCGAGGGTTCAGCTGGTGATGCTGGTCTGAGCGGTGTTCAGCTGGTTCCTGACCTGGTCCGGAGTCAGGTTCGAGCCCGTCGCGATGGAAGCGAACATATTGTTCATCGCCTTGCCCACCGTGGACTCGAACTGGTCCTCGTTGGGAACCAGCGGCAGCGGCTTCGACCGGTTGTTATAGATATCGGTGAAGGTCTTCAGCTCCTCGGCATTCGTGGTGAACGTCGCCTTGGCGTCCTTGAGCACGGGGAGCGACGAGAATGGCTTGCCCAGCGCTTCCTGGGTGCTCTGACTCGTCATGAACTTGACGAACTGCAGGGCGGCATCCTTGTTCTTCGTGGACTTCATGATGGCGATGTTGATACCGGCCACATGACTTGCCACCTGGGAGGCGGCGTTCTGTGGCGCGGGCAGCGGGACTACCCCCCATTCGTCCTCGGACATGCCATTGGAGATCAGCGTCGCATTCGCATTGTTCTGGTTGATGATCATGGCAGCCTTCTTGTTCGCGAAGGCGGCAATCGACTTGCTCCCATCGGTGAACTGGGCGTCAGAAGGATTGACGACCTTGTCGGTCTGCATGAGATCGAGATAGCGGCTCACGCCGTTGACGACCCCGTCCTGGGTGAACGTGGGCTTGCCCGACGAATCGAACAGCTCAGCGCCATTCTGGGCCGCGTTGATGAATGCGAAGTGGGCGTTCTCGGTATAGGAACCTGCGGCGAGCGTCATGCCATAGACGCCGGTGGCCGGGTTGGTCAGCTTCTTGGCATCGTCGACCATCTCTTCCCAGCTGGCTGGAGGGGTGAGCCCGGCCTGCTGGAACATTGCCTTGTTGTAGTACAGACCGTAGGCCAATCCATAGAGCGGAACCGACGTCGGAGTGGTGCCCGGTGCACCGCCGGTTTCCAGCGCTGCCTGCACGAAGCGATCCGAGCCGCCGATGGCTTTCATCTCCGAGTCGCCGAACTCCATGAGCCCCCCGGTTGCCTGGAGCGAAACGCCCCAGGTGTTGCCGATGTTGAGCACATCGGGTCCTTGACCCGAGGTGATGGCCGTCTGGATCCGGGTCTGCAGATCGTTCCAGCCGATGACCTCCAGATTGACCTTGACGCCAGTCTGCTTTGTGAACTCGTCGAGCAGCGGTGTGAGCACCTCCTTGTCGTTGTCGAGGCTTGTGCCCTGGTTGCTGGCCCAATAGGTGATCGTCGAACCCGATGCCGTTGAGCTGCTCGACGACCCCGAGCCGCATCCCGCTGCCGCCAGACCGAGCACACATGCTGTGGCTGCCGCCACGATTGTCCTGAGCTTCCTCATTATTCGACCCTCCTTGGTCGGATCAGATGAATCGATTCAGTTCCTTCGCTGCAACTGAAACGATTCAGTAGCGTCGTGCTGAGAAGAGACACGACTCACTATCAATAGTGGGACCTATCGTCCGCCGGCGCAAGAGGAGGCTTCCAAGCAAGAAGAGATGAACGCCAGGCACGAGGCGAACGCCGAAACCTCTGTCCCGACGGCCCGGCGGGGCGGAGTGCTGTCGGCCCCGACGCGGTGGCTCCAAGGAGGTGGCTCCAAGGGATGGCCCCAAAGGATGATCCCGACGCGGTGGCCCTAAGGAGGTGGCCCCGAGCGGACCTCGTCCATCCGCGTCGCCCGACCCACGCCCCATGATCGGCATCAGGTGCGCCCAGGTGCTCTCAGCGGACCCGTTGATTCCCGGATGACGAGGGAACTCGTGACCTCAGTAGGGGCACCGCCGAGCGGCCCGTCTTCCAGATGGCCCACCAGAAGGCGCGCCGCGATCTTCCCCATCCCGGCAGGATCGCGGTCGAGGGCGGTGATGGCGGGCGTGACAACTGCCATCGGGATGGAATCGTCCCAGCTCACCAGGGATATGTCCTGCGGCACCTGCAAACCAGCTGCACGACAGGCCTGCAATGCTCCCAGACAGATGAGGTCGGAGGAGCAGATGAGCGCCGTGAGCTGCGGGTGGCGGGCCAGGAGGTCGGCCGCAGCACGGCGACCCCCCTCGATGGTGTACTCGGCCTGGCACTGCACGAGCCTCGCCCCGGTCAGGCGCGCAGCACGACGCATGCCACGGCGTCGTGCCTGCTCGTGAACCAGCGCCACGGGGCCGCCGAGGAATCCGATGTTCTCGTGCCCCAGCGAGGCCACGTGCTGCATCACCACCAGCGAGTCCGTGTCCTCGTGACCTGCCACGTGGAGAACGGCGGAGTGATTGGGAACCTCGCCCATGAGCACCATAGGAATCCCCAGTTCCTCCAGCAGGGCAATACGGGAATCCTCGGTGACCAAATCGAACAGCACGACACCGTCGACCTTCTGCTCCTGGGACCATTGCCGGTAGAGCTCGTGGGCCGCCGGCCCGGATTCGGTGAGGCTCAGCAGCAGGGAGTAGTCACGGGGGCTGAGCACGGTCTCGAGCCCGGCGATCAGCCGATAGTAGAACGGCTCGGTCGCGAGCTGCTCGGCATGGCGGGTGAGCACCACGCCGATCGCCCTCGACCGGCGCGAGCGCAGCGAGCGGGCCGCCGACGAGGGCCGCCAGCCCATCTCGCGCGCCATCGCCCGGACTCGCTCGCGGGTCGTCTCGCTGACTCCGGGCGCTCCGTTGAGCGCATAGGAGACCGCCGACTGGGAAAGACCCAGGCGGCGCGCGAGATCGGCGATCGTCACTCGCGCTTCGCCCATCGAACACCCATCGCGCCGGAGGCCGGGAACTCCATTCGTCATGAAGCCTAGACGCTGCCTAAGCCAGCTCCTCCCCGGATCGGCCGGCGGGAGCGACCGACGAGGTGAGCGAGCAGGCCTGAACCAGCATGGCCGAGCCCTGGCCGCCCCCGATCGCGATGGCTGCCAGCCCATACCCGCCTCGCCCGGAACGCACCAAGGCACTGAAGAGCCGAACCAGCAATATCGCACCAGAGGCAGCCCATGGGTGGCCCAGTCCGATGGCGCCGCCGTCCGGGCAGATGCGGCGCTCGTCGAGCCCCAGGCCGTCGGCGCAGGCCAGCACCTGGCCCGCGAAGGCCTCGTTGAGCTCCACCACCGAGATCTCGTCGAGCCCGACGCCGGTGTGTTCCAGCACGCCCTGGACGGCGGGGACGATCCCCCAGCCAGGACGGTCGGGATCACATCCCGCGGTGACGCAGCCTAGGACCCGCAGCCCCGGCACGCCGATCCGGGCGTGGGTGGCAGCGTCCACCATGACGAGCGCCGCGGCTCCGTCGCTGACCCCGCATGAGCTGGCCGCGGTGACGGTGCCGCCCGTGCGGAACTGGGGCGGGAAGCGGGCCAGCCGGGCCGCGGTGAATCCCCAGCGGGGCCGCTCGTCGAGGTGGTGCCCGGCGATATCGACCGTTTCCGCGGCGAAGACGCCGGCCTGCCGAGCGGTGACGGCCCGCTGATGGGAACGGAGGGCATAGGCGTCCTGACGTTCACGGCCGATTCCGTGCTCCTCGGCGAGCAGATCGGCCGCGAGGCCCATCTCGGGGTCATTCCACGGAGGTGGCGCGAAGGGAGCCCGCTCATAGCTGCGCGCCGGCGAATCGGCGGTGGGCGGCCACGCGGTGAGCGGCTGGGTGGAGACTGCCTGGACTCCCCCGGCGAGGACGACGCCGGGCATGCTGCGGCATCGGTGCCAGGCGTATTCGAGCGCTGCCATGCCCGAACCGCACTGCCGATCGACGGTGAGTGCCGCGACGCGCGGGTCGAGTCCCGCGGCCAAGGCCGCCACCCGGGCCGGGTTGCCACCAGGACCGCGAACATTGCCGAGCACCAGCTCTGAGGGCTCCAGACCCGCAGGCAGCTGCGCCGCCAAGGCTCCGATCACCGGTGCAGCCAGCGCCGTTGTGTCGAGCTCGCGGAAGATGCCATGCCGGTTGCCGATGGGAGTACGCAGGGCACCGATGATGACCGGGCTGCGGTCGTCGGTCTCGGTGAGGCTGCCCGGGATCATGACACCGCCCCGCGGTGGGCCGTGGCGAGCGCTGCCGTGAGGGCTCGCAGATCGACCTTGCCGGCCGCGGTGAGCGGAGGTCTGGCCACCCATTCCCACCGCCGGGGACGCTGGGCCCCGCTCAGCTCGCGACGGGCCCAGGCGCGCAGCAGGTCGAGGTCACTTCGCTCGGTGACGACAGCGGTGAGCACCTGCCCGACCCGGGCGTCGGGGCAGCCCATGAGATACACCTCACCGTGGGCCATCCTTCGCAGGACCCCCAACACCGGGGCAATCGGCACTGTCTGCCCCGCCGTCGTTACGGCGCCCGCGCGCCCGTCGATCAGCAGTCTCGCTCCCTCGAGCCGGCCCCGGTCACCGACCGTGGCGAATCCGTCGGCCCCACGGTCCAGCTCGTGGAACACGCCATCGTCCTGCGAGCCGATGCACAACCAGGGTGAACGCACCCAGATCTGCCCGCTGCGCAAGGAGATCTCGACGTGGTCGAAGGACCTGAGATCGTCCGTGCTCGTGCCCATGGCCACCATGGACAGTTCAGCAGCCCCGTAGTAATGGCTCACCAGCAGGCCCTGGCGCTGGGCGCGTTCGGCCAGCACCGAGGGCAGCGCATCCCCGGCGACGATCACGGTACGCAGCCGAAGGCGCTGGCTCCGCCCACGCTCCAGGAGCTGGATGAGCCCGGCCGGGGTGAGCTGCGCAACGGTCGCCGAACCCAGTTCGCTGCTCGTCCAGCTCCCCCCGATGTGCTCGGCGAGGCAGGCGGCGAACAAATTCATCGTCGATGCCATCGGGCCGGGAATCCAGATCCGGTCCTGGGCCTCCAGCCCGCACCGGCGGGCCACCGCGCTGAAGCTGTCCACCCACGAATCGGTGGTACGCACGATGATTCTTGGGCGTCCGGTGGTGGTTCCCGAGGTGCGCAGGCCGACGAGCTTGCGCGCATGATGGGCGGCCCAGAACTGCCCCACGGCGCTGGGGGCCGCATCCAGGACTTGGATACCGCGGCGCAGCTGTGTCGCACCTTCCGCGAACTCACCCACATGCCCTCCCCGCTCGACGAAAGCAGTCTAGGACAGCACTGAACAGTGTTCAGCACGTCAGTGCCTGTGGTACTCCCGGACGAGCCACCTCCAACAACCAGCACACCCCGGACGAGCCACCTCCAACAACCAGCACACCCCGGACGAGCCACCTCCAACAACCAGCACACCCCGGGCGAGCTCTTTCTGACGCAAGTTGCCCCAAACAGCATGTCGAACGGCTGTTTTCAGCATCTTCGGTCAGTTTCGTCTCACCACGGGTCCGGCATCGCCCGCACAACGGCCGATGATCCGACCGGCGGGGAGAGTTTCTGGCACAATGCCCGGCAGGGACACGGGGTGCGCCCACCTGGCGCTGAGAACAAATCCGTGGAACCTGATCTAGCTGTACTGACCGGGGATGTCCTCAGTGGCACGCGCGACCCCTAACACGAAAACCGCTGGGTCCCTCACCGCAGCCCTGCCGAGCCCGGGCCGTGCCGTGCTCAGCGCCCGTGTGGTGGGGCAGTCTCCCGGGCAAACCCCACGGGCCGGGTCATCGTGGACGACCGGGCGGACGTCGCCTTCGCCGCGATGCGTCGTGACATCGGACCGTGGGGAACCACCGCGGAGGCAGTGGCCATGGACAGCGTGCGTCCAGGCGCACCAGCGGACGGAGTGCCCTTGGGAGCGACCGATCTGCCGGTTCGCGATGCGCGGGAGATGCTCGGCCCCGACGCCATCATCGGCTTCACCACCGGATCTGCCGGACTGGGGCGCGACGCCCAGCGGGATGCCGTGGTCATCGATCACCTGGGCGCCGGACCCATCCATCCCACCCCGACCAAGGATTCCCGACGAGCACCACGTGGGACCACCGGCCATCCCGAGCTCGTCCGCGCCAGAAGCCTTCCTACCGTTGCCATCGGTGACATGACACCACCAGACCTGCCGGAGCTGACTCGCACCGCCATCGCCGGGGTCGCCATGGTGCGAGCGATCATCCCCGCCGCAGATCCTCGCGCAGTGCTCGGGAGCATGCTGGGATGTTCTGCACCCAACGTGGCTCCATGCCAAACCGCCGGCGGGGATTCGCCTAGAAATCGCGTCTAGACAAGGTGGTTTTTCGAGGTCTCCGGGGCCCACCACCAAGTGAAAACAGCACCTACGGCGAGTACTGCGGCGAGGACATACATCGATGCCGCGATCCCCCAACCGGTAAGCATGAGTGGGAGGAGGAAGGTGCCCGCTGCCGATGCGATACGGCTCAGACCGTTCAGGAGACCGACACCTGAGGATCTGATCGGGGTGGGAAACAGCTCGGGCGGATAAACCTGTGTCAAGTTCGATGCTGCGGACATCACGAATGTATAGACAGCAAAGGGGATCATGAGGACGAAAGCCGGCATGCCGGACGTCAAGCCGAGCACTAGCAGCGAAACCGCCAGCACGACGAAGGACCAGAAAGTCGCCGCGCGCCGCGAATAGCGTTGGACGAGCCATAGACCTGCGATTCCGCCGACGAGCAGGAAGAAATTGAGAATAATGTATTGCAGGTTGGCGTCCTGAATTTTCAAGTTCTCAAAAATTGTCGGTACAAAAGTGTAAATGGCAAAATAGGGCAGCACGAGTGCGCTGTAGAAGACAACACCGAACCAGGTGCGCTTGGCCTGCCCCTTGACGAACAGACGCCGGTAGTCATTCGAGGCGTTCTCCCCGACAGACGTGACCAGCTCGGCATCTGTGAGTTCGACGCCGAGATGCTTGCGCACAATTGCCCGTGCCTCCTCGACACGACCGCGGCTAATGAGCCACCCCGGTGATTCCGGAGCACCGATCCTCACAAGCAGCACAACGATCGCGGGAATTGCACCACTCGCCAGCAACCATCGCCAGGCATCACCGGTGCCAACAAGAAGCACACCCAGGACATTCGCCACAACATAGCCCACTGTCCATAGCACAGTCAGCGAGGCAAGCATGAAACCTCGCTGCTTGCGTGGTGCGAATTCGGACTGCAGTGTCGGACCAACAGCATAATCAGCGCCGAGCCCAAAGCCGATGAGCACCCGAAGAACAAAAAGGACCCACAACCCGGGCGCCCACAGTTGTAGCAAAGAGGCCACAGCAATGAGAATGAAGTTGAGCACATAGACGCGCTGACGCCCGATGATGTCACCTACTCGGCCAAGCACCATGCTCCCGAAGAACAGGCCAATGAGAGCAGAGCTGGCGAGCATCCCCTGCTCGAAACCGCTGAGGACCCATTTCGTGGTGAGTATTGGCAGCAGAGCACCGATGATACCCAGCGCGTAGCCGTCGGAGAAGTTTGCCCCAAAGGTCATCGCGGTGATCCGTAAATGGAATCTACCGAATGGAACTTCATCGAGGGACGAGTGCTGGAGGGAACTGATTTGTGACATGTTTGTTCAGCCGATCATATTGGTGGGAAGATGGGAATGGACAAATTTCTCGATGAGAGCAATATCCCCGCTCAACGGCCGGTCGGCGAGATCCCGGGAACCAGGAATCTGCCCCAGATAACTGGACAATGGCGCACCGGGCGGCAGCACAATTCCTGTGAGCTGGATCGCTCGCCGGGCCGACAGCAATTCACAGGCAAGTATTGATTCCGCAGCATCAAGTGCCCCGAGCAGTTGATCGACGGCGCTCGGTGCAAAACTTGCGTGGTCCTCTGTCCCCAAGGAAATCACGGTTGTCCCCAATGAGGCCGGCGCCGCCAGACTCCGCAGACGTGACATGGCGGCCGCCGCCACGTATTCGACGACCATCGCGCCGCTACTGCCCGTCTGACCGTCTGAGAGAAAGGCGGTCAACCCGGTTACCGCTGGATCACAGAGGTTGCTCAACCGGGCGAGTGATAATTGCGCCGCTCCATTGAGGGCAAGCGCTGTGCTGTCTGCCGCCAAGGCAAGCGCCTGCATGTGGAAGTTTCCATTGTGCAGAACAGAGCTGCACGAGGGGACTACAAGAGGGTTTTCAGGCGCGGAATTGATTTCGATTTCGACGACCGCTCGCAGCCGCTCGACTTCCGCTACCATGGGAGCCAAGACCTGAGGCATGGCGCGGAAACCATAGGAGTCCTGGATCCTGGTGGGAGGCACTGTGATTCCCTCGAGCGCATGACGGACCATGGCCGCCACCTCCTGCTGGCCGTGTTGCGGCCGGGCGCGATGGACTTCTGCAGCAAAGGGTTCTAAACTGCTGCGACAAGCCGTTGCCGACAGTGCCGTTGCGAACGCGTAATGATGCACCCAGTTCTCCGCCACAATGACAGCGCGTGCGGCGCGGGCGACAGTCAATGCATTGCTTGAGATGAACGGCAAGGCCTCTCCGCCCATCGGCTGCCATCGTCGCTCGGTCAGTCCCGAACGAGTAGGGAGTTCGCCCGCCAGGGTCAGCGCAGTCTCGGCCAGGGCGCTGAGATCTCCGGTACCAATCGATCCAAACGAGTGAATGGCGGGTAAACTATTGTCGGCCAGCATGTCAACCAATGCGTCCGCAACGCGGGCGGCGAGCCCCGATCCTCCGTGGCGAAGTTGGCTGATACGTACAAGAAGCATCATCCGAACATCACTGTCGCTGACAAGAGGCCCGGCCCCGGTAGCGTGGCTGCGCAGCAAACGAAGGTCCTGAGCTCGGCGTGCCTCCGCATTGATGGCGACAGTACGATTTGCCCCAACACCCGTCGTCCGGCCGTAAACCGGATGCCCATCGGCGAATTTCGCGGCGGCCACAGCAGCCTCATCCATCCGCGCGCGGTCGCCGTCGGTCAGGAGCGCCGGCTGGTGTTCGGTCGAAATGTCGAAAAGATCCTCGATCGTGAGGACCTCGATGTCATCGTCGCCGATGCAAGCGCCTTGGCTGTCAACGACCGCTGCGTCATCAGTCGTCCGACCACCCTCCGCTCCTGCGCCAATCCCGTATTTCGTCTCATCCGTAAACCGCATTTGTCCTCCTTCCAGCCTGGGAATCCCTGGAAACCCCTAACAGTGTGGAACTCACAGATGTCGTGCTGACGTCCGCGATGAAGGTTCGTGTCCGACACCCCGGACACGAAACACTGCTTCACCTGACCGTAACGAGAGGTTCCGGCGAGCTCCGGGCATTGTGTGCAGAGCGGCACCGGACGATGGTGAGCTCGAATGCCAACCACAATGCAGCGGCACCAAGAACTTCAGATGCGATGGGACGCCCCGGGCCGGCCCAGGCGAGACCCTCCGGATGTTTGCGCACCGAGCCGACGTTCCAGCTCGGCGGCGAAGCGCTGGATGTCGGGAAGGACATCTGCGACCATCTGCTTCACGTCAGGATGCCGATCAATCTCGAAAGTGACACCGAAGGCGGCCTGCGGCCAGTCGTTGAGATCAAAAACGGGGACCACCACGGAGGCCAACCCTTCGGTGACCTCCTCAACTTCTATGGCGTACCCGCACTTGCGAATCTCCTGAAGGTCACGGACCAGTGCGGCAAAGCTCGCCGGAGACCGACCCGCGACCCGAGAAGGCAACTCCTGATTCCGGGGAATCATGGCGCGTACCTGCTCCTTCGGCAGCCAGGCCATGATTGCCCGACCACTTGCAGTCTGGTACGCGGGCAGCCGGACACCCTCCTCGGTCACCAGAGGAGCACGGCGCGGAGCGCGCTCTTCGGCGACATAGATCACGTCCGAACCCTGCAAGATCGCCAGGTGAGGGGCCTCACCGACCCGGTCGACAAAGCGACGCAGCATCACCTTGCTGAGCCGCGCAAGTGGCTCCTGCCGGGAATAGGCAGAGCTGAGCTCGAATGCGCGGGCGCCAAGCGCGTATCGCCGGGCAGGACGCAACGCGACCGCGTACCCGTACTCGCACAGCACACCGAGGAGTTCATAGACCGTCGACCGCGGAATAGTCAGCTCAATGGCGATTGACTGCGCAGAAACCGGCGCCGCCTGCGAGGCCATATAGGTGAGGATTCTGAGAAGATTGGCCGTATTCCGGGGAGGCCGAGGTGCCACTACATCCATCCCTCTCACTCGTGCCCAACGATCGGAACAGCCTATCCCATCACCCTAGCTGCGCAGGGCCGCGTCGATCAACTGGTCCTCCACAAGGGCAGGAATTGTGATATGAGCCGTCCCGGACTGCGTTTCGTTGAATTCGTCACCTACCTCGATAGAGTGCTGATTGCGCGCCCAGGCACGTCTCGCCACTCCACCCATCACATCCCAGCTCATGGCATTCTCGATGATTGTGTCGACCCTTTCCGAACCATCCAGCACCAGTCCGAAACCACCATTGATTGCCTTGCCGACACCTACACCACCGCCGTTGTGCAAGGCGACGAGGCTCATACCGCGAGCTGCATTGCCCACATAGCATTGCACCGCCATATCTGCCGCCACATTTGATCCGTCTCGAACATTCGAGGTCTCCCTGAATGGCGAATCGGTGCCAGAAACGTCATGGTGGTCCCGCCCGATCATCACCGGACCAATCGTTCCTTTGCGCACCAGCTCGTTGAACCGCTTCGCGATGGCAACCCGGCCGGCGGCATCCTGATAAAGGATCCGGGCCTGTGTGCCGACCACGAGCTGAGCCTCCCGCGCATGCTTGATCCAGTTGTAGTTGTCGCGGTCCTGATACCGCCGCCCCGGGTCGATGCACTCCATTGCCGCCCGGTCCGTTGCCGCCAGATCCTCGGGAAGGCCGCTGAGACATACCCAGCGAAACGGTCCGTAACCGTAGTCGAAGAGATGGGGTCCCATGATGTCCTCGACATAGGACGGCAGGATGAAGCCCTCCTTGTCGTCGACGCCATTGCGGGAGATCCGGGTCACCCCGGCATCGAAGACAGCTTTCAGGAATGCATTGCCATAGTCAAAGAAGTAGGCCCCGCTCGCCACCAACGTTTCCACCAGTTCAATGTGATGACGCAGAGTCTTGTCCACCAGTTCCCGATACTGCTGCGGATCATCGCGCAGGAGCACGCCACGCTGCTCGAAAGTGATGCCCTCGGGACAGTAACCACCCGCGTATGCGGCATGACAGGAGGTCTGATCAGAGAACAGGTCGACCGCCACATGGTGTTCGACGAGATGGCCCAGCAGATCGACAATATTCCCCTCATAGGCAATCGACTTCGCCTGGCCGGCTGCCCGCGCAGCGTCAGCAGCCGAGACAGCATCCGTCAGATCGTTGTACGCCTCGTCAACCCACCCCTGGTCGAGCCGGGTCTTGATCCTCGAGGGATCCACCTCGGCGATCAAGGCGACACCACCAGCCAGCTTCATGGCCTTGGGTTGAGCACCGGACATGCCTCCCAGGCCGCTGGAAACGAACAGCTTGCCGCGGAGGTCGCTGTCCTCGGCAATACCGAGCTCCAGACGCCCAGCATTGAGCAGGGTGTTGTACGTGCCGTGCACAATCCCCTGTGGCCCGATGTACATCCAGCCACCAGCGGTCATCTGCCCATAATTGGTGACCCCCATCTGCGCGGCGATTTCCCAATCCTGAAGATTATCGTATTCACCGATCAACAGTCCATTGGTGATCGTCACCCTCGGCTGGTCCGGTTGCGAGGCGAACAACCCCAGCGGATGACCCGATTCCACCACCAGAGTCTGGTGATCGGTCATCTCCTGCAGATACTCACTGATCAGCCGATACTGCATCCAGTTCTGGCAGACCGCCCCAGTCTCGCCGTAGGTGACGAGCTCGTAGGGATACAGTCCGACTTCGAAGTCCAAATTGTTGTCGATCATGACCTGGAATGCCCGCCCCTCCAGGCACTGACCGGGGTATTGAGAAATAGGCCTTCCCCAGATTCGCCCGGACGGACGGAATCGGTAGCCATAGATGCGACCGTAGTTGTGCAATTCATCGAGAAACTCTGGAAGGATCTGCTCGTGCAGCGACGGATCGATATAGCGTAGCGCATTTCGTAGTGCGAGCTCCGTCTGGTGCCGGCTGAGCCTGAACCCACGTGAGGGAGCACGCCTGACACCAGACACAAATCCTGGCCGAGCCGGTAGCTCGGTGATCGGCCCGAAGGCCCCATTGCGCTTCAATGGACTGGTCGTCATTGCATTCCCTCTCGTTCCGTGACGATGTGCGTGCCGGCCAATTCGGCCGGGCTGAGTGCTCTCACCAGCGGCACTCCGGTGCGATAGGACAGATAGAGATGGTTCGGCGCATCGACCACCGCAAGGTCCGCAGGCCCACCGCGAACGATCCTGCCCAGATCACTGCGATGCAGCGCCGCGGCTCCACCAGCGGTGGCGGCCCACAGCGCCTCCTCGGGGGACATGCCCATCTGGTGCACCGCCAGCGAAATCGCCAGGCTCATCGAGTTGGAGAAGCAGGTACCAGGATTGCAATCGCTGGCCAGCGCCACTGTCAGCCCGGCATCCAGCACCCTGCGCGCATCGGGGAAGGGATGTCTGGTGGCGTATTCGACAATTGGCAGAAAGGTGACGACAGGAGACTTCTCGCCCGCAGCCTGCAGCACATCAATGTCATCATCGGTGAGATAGGTGGCATGATCAATGCTGGCGGCCCCACACTCCACGGCCACTCGAGCGCCCGGGCCCGGACCCAGCTGCGCAGCATGGACACGGCCGATGAGGCCGTGCTTCGAGCCCGCCGCAAGAACACAGCGGGTCTGATCGGCATCAAACGCACCGTCGGCCCGCGGCTCACAGAAGACGTCGACCCATTTCGCCAGCGGCGCGCAATGATCCATCATCTCGCCACACACCAGATCAACATAGTCATCCGCGCGTCCGGCATATTCCGATGGCACGACATGTGCGCCCAGGAACGTCACCTCCGGGGTGAATTCGTGCGCAATCTGCAGCATCCTGAGTTCATTCTCGATATCGAGCCCATAACCGCTCTTGATCTCGACCGTCGTCGTTCCCTGACACCTGGCCTCCTCGACCAGAAGAGCCGTATGACGCCTCAACTCTTCAGTGCTGGCCGAACGGGTGGCGGCAACGGTCTTCTGGATACCACCACCGGTGTACGGCTGGCCACACATTCGCGCCGCAAATTCAGAACTGCGTTCCCCGGCGAATACAACATGTGTATGGGAATCCACGAACCCCGGAATCAGGCACCGCCCCCGCAAGTCAATCCGATAATCCGCTGCGGGTAATCGGGCGCCACGACCGATCTCCTGGATGACTCCGTCGCTCACCACCACATGGGCATCCGGGATCACACCGAGGCGTCCCGTGCCCATTGTGAGATCATTGGTGACCAGTTGGCTGATTCCACAGATCAAGGTTGCGCTCATGGTTTCTCCGCCCGGACCTTCGAGCAGAGCTGGCACAACCGAACTGCCAGCTCGCGCCCCGAATCAGTATCGGGTCGGGCCACCGTGCGAGCCGCCACAATCACTTCGACAATGTCAGCCGCCGTTGCCGCACGAGGAATCTCCGAGAGCGCACATCCGGCGAGCCGGGGCGAATCCAGGGCGATGACAACCCAGTCGGCAAGCCTGCCGACTGCGATCTGCCCAGCATCCGGCCAGCCCAGGCTCTCCTGGCCCACCTGGGACAGGTCTGAGATGAGACCCGCAGCGCCCAGACCCTCGCGCCGCTGGCTGAGCAGGCGCACCAAGGCGTCCACCGCCTGTATCTCACCGAGCGCATCGGAACTGACGTTCTGGTCGGAACCAACCGCGAGTGGCACACCAGCTCGGACAAATGAGCGCAGCGGGGGTAATCCATCGGCCAGATCAGCCTCCGTGCTGGGGCACAACGCAACCCTTGCCCCCGCTTCGGCAAGGATCGCAATGTCGGACTCAGTGAGATGGGTGGCGTGCACGGCCGTGCTCAGCGGCGACCACACGCCACTCCTCGCAAGCAGCTGGGTCGGGGTGACACCCCAGACATCGGCACACTTCTCGTTTTCAGCCACCTGCTCCGAGAGGTGGACGTGCAATGGTGCACGATTCTCCACGGCCCAGCTCGTCACGATCTCCGCCTGCTCCGGGGAGACCGCACGCACCGAGTGGATCGCCGAACCGACACGCATCATCGAGGTGTCCGTCAACAAGGAGACGCGTTCGGCCCAGCCCTGGGCCGAGGAATCGCAGAATCTGCGCTGCCCGGAAATCGGCGGGGCGCCGAAACCGGATGAAAAATATGCAGTGTCGAGCAGGGTCAAGCGTATTCCCGCCGCTTCGGCGGCAGCCACGACTGCTTTTCCCATGGCATTCGGATCGGCGTATGGTGAACCGTCCGGCTGGTGATGCAGGTAGTGGAATTCCCCAACCGAGGTGTAGCCGCCACGCAGCATTTCCTGATAGCCGGCGAGCGCGAATTCATAATAGAGTTCCGGGGTCAAGCGATTGGCCACCCGGTACATCATCTCCCGCCAGGCCCAGAAGGACGAACCTGTGCCGCCCACGCCACGCAGCGCACGATGGAAGATGTGGCTGTGGGTATTGGCGAAGCCGGGCATCACCAGGCCCCGAATGACCTTGTCAGCTGCCTGGGGCTGGGCTCCCACGGACAAACTGGAAATCCTCTCGCCCTCGGTGACGACCCGGACCCTCGATGCCGGGCCCGAACTCAACCAGGCATTCTCCAACCAGTACGACATGGTCATCGCGCGCAATCCTCGAGATAACCGGAAAGCGCCAGCACCCCGAGGATGCAATCGCCGATTTCCGCCTGCTCGTGCGGGGTATGGGATGCGCCGTTGACGCTTCGGACGAAGAGCATCCCGGTAGGAACACCCGCATTCGCGAGGATTCCGGCGTCATGCCCGGCCGCGGTGGGCAGCCGAACCGGGGCCACGCCCACTTTCCGGCAGGCAGCAACGAGGCGATCAGCCGTCCCACCGTCGAATACTGTCGCTGGGGTCCTGGACTCCGGCTGCGGTTCATAGCTGCCCAATTGGGTCAGCACCGCATCGACGCCGTCATCGTGAGCGGCGCGCACGTCGAGCCACGCATCGGCGTGGGATGGGATCACGTTGACGCCATTCGGAGTGAGGAGGATCCGGCCAACCGTGGCAACCGCGCGGTGTTCTTCGGCTGCCCGTCGTGCATCCAGGACGAAATGGGCAAGGCCAATTGATGCATCGCGACGCATCGCAAGGGGCGTCGTGCCCGCATGATTCGCCTCCCCCGCGAACGTCACGTGCCACCTGCCGTGCGGCCAGATGCCGGTCGCGACACCCAGCGGAGCCCGGGCAGGCGCCAGCGCATAGCCCTGTTCGACGTGCAGCTCAACGTGTGCGGCAAGGCGTTCGAGGAGCTCGCGGTCCGGCCCATAGCCTTCGGGCACAACTCCTTGGGCGCCCAGCGCCTCGGCCACAGTCACCCCTGCGGAGTCGCGCAGACCCAGAACCTGATCTGCGGAATGCGCCCCGGTCAGCGTGCGCGAACCAAGACACGCCTTGCCGAAACGGGCCCCCTCCTCGTCGGAGAAGCAGACGACACCGATACTCCGGGTGGGACGAAAGCCTCTGCGGCGCAGCTCGGCGATGGCGAGCAGTGCACTGATCACACCCAGCGGGCCGTCGTAGGCACCCCCGTGCGGTACCGAGTCGAGATGCGAACCCGAGGTCACCGCACTGCGCGGTGGAATCCTCGAGGGTGAAGCAACGTCCTTCGGCAGCCACCAACCCCAGAGATTCCCCGCACTGTCCTGCTCCATCACGAGGCCGAGCGCCTCACAGCGCACGCGGAACCAGGAGCGGAGAGCAGCATCCTCATCGGTCCAGGCGAAGCGGTTGTATCCGGAATCCGGGTCAGAGGGGTCATGCCCGATGTCATCGATTTCCGCGAAACACCTCGTGATCTTGTCCCCGAGCTGTTCGTCCCCGCGCTGTTCGTCCCCGAGCTGTTCGTCCCCGAGCTGTTCGTCCCCGCGCACCGAAGCGTTCATCGCGCGAACACCCCGCTGGCAGATCGAACAGATTCACCAGGCCTTCGGAGGACAACTGAACTCATGCTTCAAGTTGACCGCCTCGTACGGCACCAACAGACCCCCTGCCAGGCGAAATTGTCCGAGATGTCAGACACGTTGCGTAGCCGTCACCTTGCCCGCTGGTCGTGGCATCCCGGCGAGATCTGGGCACCCGAGGGCCTGTAGCCGTCACCTCGCCCGCTGGTCATGGGCCCTGAACGCCGGGGACGCCACAGCCGCCGGTCCCGTCCACCCATTGCGAATGACACCGTCATGGAGCAGACCTTCGCCTCGCCACTACCGTTGACAGTCGTTGAACCATTGACGAACGGAGACGACTGGTGAGCACGCTTGAACCGCTGGACGCCATGACCGACCCCACACCACTCATGCGCTTCATGGGCATCGAGATAGGCGAGGTGAGCCCCCAGCGCGCCGAGGCGAGCATGTCGGTGGCGCCCAATACCCAGCCATTCGGGCGGCTGGCCGGCGGCGCCACCATCCTGTTGTGCGAGGAGACCGCCTCGCGCGCTGCTTCCCTGCATGCCCGCAGCCTGGGAAAGATCGCGCTCGGCCTGGAAGTGAACACCACCCACCACTGCGGGGCCACTGCCGGGCGTGTCACGGCACTCGCCGAGGCCATCCATCTGGGACGCACGATCGCCACCTACAATGTGACGGTCAGTGGCGAGGACGCTCACCTGGTGAGCACATCCCGGGTCACCTGCATCCTGGTGGATGCCCCCCGCGGGCTCCACCCCGAGCGCGGCTGAGCCGCACGGGCCACGCCGGAAGGCGGGGAGAGCTCCCGTTCCGGTTATCCTTCGACGCCATCCAGCAACTCGCGCACCGCGCGCACACCCTCGCTCGTCGAGCGCACCGCATCGAGCCTGTCGGCATTGCGGGCACCTCCGACCACCCGGAATGGCACACCGGCACGGGCCAGCGCATCCAGGTCGACCCCGACCAGCGGGGTCGAGCCGGCGGCCACCACGACCGTGTCGACCTCGATCCTGCGTGCCTGCCCGGCCACCTCGAGGTAGGCGAGGTGATCGCGCACCCTGATGAGCGTCGCCTCCTGGAGAAGCTGCGCGTTGGCCGCATGGAGATCCCCCAAGGGGATCCAGCGTGTCGTCGGACTGGTGCCTGCGGCGAAGTGCTTCGTGCCGCGGCGGATCAGCGTCATCGAGCTCGACCTGGCCAGCAGCGTCGCACCGACGTCGACGGCGACTCCGCCACCGCCGATGATGAGCACCCGGCCGAGGTCGGCGCCCTGGCCTCGTGGGTCGGCCGGTGCCAGCTCCAGGGCGGAGGCATAGTCGAGCACTCGCACGGATCCATCGACGTCGAGTTCGGGTTCACGAGCCTGCACGCCGGTCGCGACGAGCACTGCGTCGAAGTCCGCCAGCTGCTCGGTACCAGGCTCGATGCCGGTGAGCAAGGTAGCGCCCATGTGGCGTAGCCGGGCCACCCAGCTGCTGATCCCGTCGCCGTAGTCCTGTTTGGCATGCACCAAGGAGGCCAGCCTCAGTTGGCCCCCGAACTCATCGGACCTCTCGAAGAGGGTCACCTGGTGCCCTCGACTCGCCGCGTCGAAAGCGGCGCACAGCCCGGCCGGACCCGAGCCCACGACGGCAAGGCGTTTGGGTACCGCGACCCGACCGGCAGGCAGCTGCGTCTCGAAACCGGCTCGCGGATTGACCAGGCAGGAGATCGGCTTGCCGAACAGCGAACGGTCGATGCATGCCTCGTCACAGCCGATACAGGCGATCGCGGTGAACTGCGGTCCGCGCGCCACGTGCGGGTCGGCGAGGAAGGGGCGCGCGATGGCGATGGCAGTGAGCGAGGAGCTGTCGAGCGCCAGCTGGGCCTCTCGATAGTTGAGCACCCGGTTGCTGCCGATCACCGCAGTGCCGGGCACTGCCGTGGCCACCCGGTCGTCCACCCCGAGCCAGGCACCGTGCGGCACCGAGTACTGCACGGTAGGGGTGGTCGACTCGTGCCAGCCCACCCCGACACTGATCGCGTCGGCGCCCTCCTCCACCAGCAGCCGAGCCAGCTCATCGACCTGCTCGGGGGTGGTGGAGCCGGGCATCAGATCGTCCCCGGAAATGCGTACTGACAAGGGAAGACGCGTTGCAGCGCGGACGGCTGCGAGGACCTCGCAGGCAAATCGAAGACGGCGAGCGGGATCGCCACCCCACTCGTCATCGCGCCTGTTGGTGAGCGGCGAGCAGAATTCATTGATGAGATAGCCCTCGGACGCGGAGATCTCGACCGCGTCGTAGCCGAGGCGTTCGGCATGCCGGGCAGCAGCTGCGAATGCCTCGATGACCGCCGCGATGTCCTCCGCGTTCATCTCGCGGGGCATCACCCCGCGGGCCGAGCGCCAGGGCAGCGCCGTGGGAGCGATCGGCGGATCCGTGGGGCCCCCCGGGCCGCGCGAGTAGCGCCCGGCATGGAACAGCTGGACCGCGATGAGACCACCGGCCTCGTGAACGCAGCGCACCGACTCGGCCAGCGGCTCGTCGACCTCGGGGGAGCTGAAATCGATGTCGTCCGCGACGGAACGGCCCCGCGATTCCACGGCATAGCCACCGGTGATGATGAGACCTGCGCCGCCCTCGACCCGCTCACGGTAGAAGGCCCCCAACCGAGCCCCTTCGCGTTCGAAGCCGGTGTGCATGCTGCCCATGAGCAGCCTGCTGGGCACCCGCAACGAGCCGAACTGCCAGGGCACCGCCACCGGATCCGGGTCGATGGGCTCCGCGCCCTCGCGCGCCGAACGCAGCCCGAGAGCGGGCGCGACGCCCCTCATCTCTGCGTGTCGTAGGACGGCCGCTCCACCGCGTCACGCAGCGGCGAGCTCGTGTCCGACCAGTAGGGCGGTGCGACGACGGTCAGTCCGCCGTCCACATGGATCACCTGACCAGAGATATAGCCGGCATCCTGCGAGAGCAGGAAGTCGACTGCCGCCGCCATGTCCTCGGCCTTGCCAGGACGCCTCAGCGGGATCTTCTCGATCACGCTCTCCATCGGTGCCATGCCCGGTACGCGGTGGTAGAAGAAGTCGAGCGAGTCGGTGTCGATGAGGCCGCCGTTCACGGCATTCACCGTGACGCCCCTCGGCCCGTATTCGGTGGCCATGTAGCGCACCAGGGCCTCGTCGGCTGCCTTCGCGGCACCGAGCAGCGCATAGGTGGGGAAGGCGCGGCTGGAGCCGTAGCTGGTCACAACGACGATCCGGCCCCCGTCGGGCATGAGGCGCACGGCTCGCTGCGTCCCCAGGATGAAGGGACGCACGTTCATGTCGAAGCTGCGCTCGATGTGGTGCGGCTTGATGGCGTCAATCGCCTTGAAGGCACTCGCCGCCGCATTCGAGACGAAGGCATCGATCCGCGGGTAGTGCTCGGTGACGCTGTCGAACAGCGCCTCGACACCCTCGACGGTCTCGATATCGGCCTGCACGGTGAGGCCATCGGAACCAGCCGCCCTGACCTCCTCGAGGGTCTGCTCCGCGAGTTCGGCGTTGGCCTTGTAGTTCACGACCACCTCGACACCGCGCCGTGCCAGCCGCAGGGCAAGCACCTTGCCGATTCCGCGCGAGCTGCCCGTGATGACGGCCACCCTGGGTGCATTCATTGGCTTTGCTCTCCTGTCCGATCTGGATTGCTCATGTCTGTCCATGCCTACCAGTTCACCTGTGGCGGTCTCGAGGGCACCTGGGCCCGGCGTCATTCGTACTGCGCGGTGCCATCCAGCACGGCACGGGCGACGATGAGCGACTGCACCTCGTTGCTGCCCTCCTCGAAGCGCTGGGCGCGGGCGTCGCGGTAGACCCGCTCGATGGTGGAGCGCTTGAGATATCCGCGCCCGCCGAAGACCTGCAGCGCGTTGTCGGTGACCTGCGAGAGCATGTCGACAGCAACGATCTTGGATGCGCTGGACAGCGCCCCGGCATCCGGGCGGCCCTCCTCGAAGCCCTTCCCGGCCACCAGGACGAGCTCGCGGGCGGCCTTGATGGAGGCGTAGTTGCGGGCCAGCATGAACTGGATCGCCTGGCGCTTGGCGAGCGGCTTGCCGAAGGTGACCCTTTCCTTGGCGAAATCGACGGCCAGCTGCTGGGCACGCTCGGCCAGGCCCACGCAGCTCATTGCCACCGAGATCCGGCTCGGCAGCAGGAAACCGCCGAGCGCGACCTCCAGACCCTGTCCCTCCTCGCCGACCAGGGCGCTGACCGGGACCGGAGTGTCGTGGAAGTGCAAGATGGCGTGGTCGGTTCCGGCGATGCCCATGGTGCGGGAATCGTCGATCACCTCGGCACCGGGCAGCCCCGTGTTCGGCACGAGCAGCGCGACGGTGCCGTCATGGCCCGTGGTGCCCTCCAGACGGGCGGCGAGCAGCCAGTAGTCGCAGCTCACCCCGAAGGTGATGAGATGCTTCTCGCCGTTGAGCAGATAGTGGTCGCCTTCGCGACGCACAGTGGTGCGGATGTCCGCCCCGGTGCCCGAGTCGGCCTCGGTGAGAGTGAAGGCGATCCGCTTGCGTCCCTGCACGGTGGGGATGACGATCTCCTCGCGCTGCTGGGCGGTGGCGTACTTGTCGATGGCACGCCAGATGCCGTTGTTCACGTGCACCAGCATCCGGATGGAGGCGTGCAGGCGGCTGAACAGCTCCATGAGAAGCAGGAAGCGGGAGAAACCCACCCCCCGCCCGCCGAGTCTCTCCGGTGCTGCCAGCGAGAGATAGCCGCGCTGGCGCAGTTCGTCCACGAGCGCAGGCGCGACAGCGCCCTCCTTCTCGATCTGCTCGGACCATTCCTCGCCCGGCCCGGCGACCCAGGCGGCCACCTCGTCCTTCAGCTTCGCGAATGTCGCGTCGTCCATCCCGTTCACTTCTTCCCTTGGACGCTCAGGTGCTTGGCACGCTCCCTGAGCACGTTCTTCTGGATCTTTCCCACGATGTTGCGCGGCAGCGCGTCGGTGTATTCCAGCCGCTCGGGCCAGTAGTACTTCGACAGGCCGCGCTCCCCCAGATAGTGCTGCATCTGCTCGAAGCCGAGCCTCTCGTCACCGGCCGGCACGACGAACGCGCAGGCCCGCTCTCCCAGGCGCGGGTCGGGCATGGCGACAACAGCCGCGTCGGCGATCAACGGATGCTGGAAGAGCAGGTTCTCGATCTCGACGACGGGGATCTTCTCGCCCCCGCGGTTGATGACGTCCTTGACGCGGCCCGTGATGTGCAAGAAGCCGTGCTCATCGAGGGTGGCCAGGTCTCCGGTGCGGAACCAGCCGTCCTCGGTGAAGACTTCAGCGGTGAGCTCGGGACGCTCGAGATAGCCGATGAACAGGGTCGGCGAGTGGATCTCGAAGTTGCCCTCCTGCCCGGGGGGCAGCACGGTGCCATGGTCGTCGCGGATCCGCAGCTCGATACCGGGAAGTGCGCGCCCGTCGGAGCCCCAGGCCTCCTGGGGAGCATCCTGCGGAGTGGACAGCGCACCGAGACACGATTCTGTGGTCCCGAAGGCGCCGAGCACCGCGGCGTGCAGCACATCGGTGGCCTCATGGGCGAGCGCGCGAGGCACCGCGGCGCCGGTGGCGACGAAGATCCGCAGCGATTCGGGTGCCGGCGCGCCTGCCTTCACCTGGGCCACTGTGTCGGCCAGGAAGGGGGTGGCTGCCTGGACGAAGGAGGCACCGGCCTGGCCGAATGCCTGGTCGAGGGCGATCCGCGCGTCCCAGATGGGCTGGACGACCGCCGCGACGCGCAGCTGCCAGGCAAGCAGCAGTCCGTAGAGGAAGCCGGTCTGGTGGGCCATCGGGGTGGGCACGTAGATGCGATCGCCGGCATTCATCCCCAGGTGCTCGATCTCCATCGACACCGCGGTGGACAAGGCGCGGTGGGCGTGCAGCACGCCCTTGGGCTCCCCTGTGGTGCCCGAGGTGAACAGCAGCTGACAGGGGTCGTCGGGGGAGGGGGTGCGCGCGAGGATGTCCTCCACATGCGGATGCTGGCTGCCGATCGCCTCCCGGTAGTAGCGCCAGGTCCAGTGCCGGGTACGGGTGTCCGTCATCGCCTCTGCCGGCACGGGCGGGGTGGTGATGGTCACCGGACGCTCGTCGCGGGCCGTGGCGCGGACCACGATGACCTGCTCGATCTTCAGCTTTGCGCCTGGTTCCTTGGCGGCATCGATGAGGTCTTGGGGATTGTCCTGATGGCGGAAGGCATCGGGGATGAAGATCACCCGGGCGGCGGAACGGGTGAGGATTTTCGCGATCTCGTGGGGCCCGAAGACCGGCATGATCGGCGTGACCAGCGCACCGATCTGCATGATGCCGAGTGTCACCGCAACGAACTCCACCCAGTTGGGCAACTGCAGGGCGACTGCCTCGCCGCGCTGCACGCCCAGCTCGAGCAGCAGAGCGGACACCTTGTCGGCCTGGGATTGCAGCTGCGACCAGCTCGTGACGACCGGCTGCTCGCCACCCACCTCGATGACGCCCGCATCATGGGGACGCGAGCCTGCCAGCTCGCGAACGGCCCTGCTGAGCACCAGGTGGGGTTGGGGGGCGGCGCTGGTGAGGTGCTCGGACTGCCCGGCGGGCAGCTCACGGGGCGTGGCTGCCTTCGCACGATCCTCCGAGCCGACCGCACTGTCCATGTCAGCGGCATCGGTCGCCGAGTTGGGGATCACCGACATCGACAGACCTATCCCGTTCATCTGCTCCAGGAACTCCGGATAGGAGATCCGGTAGGCGCGCGGATAGGTGAGGGTCGACGAGCCCTCCGCACGGGTGGCTGCGACGGCCAGCGACATGAGCACCCGGTGGTCATTGAAGGAGGACAGCTCCGCACCGTGCAGGCTCGCCGGGCCGTTGATGAGCAGCTCGTCCTCGTGCTGCACCAGCTGACCTCCCAGGCGGTTGATCTGGAGCATCGCGGCCACCCGGTCGCATTCCTTGAGCCGGATGTGGCCCACCTCGCTCAGCCGGCTCTCGCCGTCCGCGAAGGTGGCCATCGTGGACAACACGGGCAGCAGGTCGGGGACATTGCGGCAGTTGACGTCGATGGGCTTGAGGGCTGCGCCGTCGCTGCGCACTCTCAGGAAGCCGGTCTGCTCGTCGCGGTTCATGGCCACGCCCATCTGAGCGGCGATATCGAGGAACTCGGCCTCGGGGTGATCGGCCTGTGCGGCGACGACGGCGCGCTGTCCGCGGAAGAGCACGTCGCTGGGGTGCAGCGCCGCGACGGCCACCCCGAAGGCCGCGGCGCCGATATCGGCGGGCACCGTGTACTCGGCGGCATGGCCGGTCTGACCAGCGGGGATGAAGAAGTTCTGGTACTCCTCGTCGGGTTCCACGACGAATCCCCAGTGCCGCATCATGCGCACTGTGAGGTCGACATAGGTGCGCTCGTTGAGCGGGCCGTCGACGATGTGCACCGTGGTGTCCCTCGTCGCGAAGGGAGCAAGAATGAGCAGGCCGCTGACCCACTGGGAGAGGGTGCCCTTGATGGAGACCTCGCCACCGGTCGGTGCGCCAGGCTGGACGGTCACCGGGATGCACCAGTCATCGCGTACCGATCTCAGGTCGACGCCCATGTCCAGCAGCGCCTGGAGCAGCGCACGGATCGGACGGCGCTGAACGTACTTCATGCCGGTGACGGTCACCGGGGTGGCGGCCAAGCTGACCAGGCCTGCGAGGAAGTACAAGGTGGTGCCCGACGAGCCGATGTCGATGACACCCGCGTCTGGCCCGCCGGCGACGGAGCCGCTGGCCACGAAGTGCCCGCCCACACCGTGCACGATGTACTCGTCTCCACCGACGTCGACCTGCACGCCCAGATGGCGCAATGCGTCGATGGTCCAGCCCACCTGCCGGGTTCGTGAACGTCCCGTGATCCGGCTCACCCCCGGGGCGAGCGCTGCCAACATGAGTGCCCTGTGCACGTGATACTTCGAGACTGGCACATCAAGTGCCCCGGTCAACTTTCCTGTACTCCGGTCCACCTTCAAGCGCATGCCTACGTCACCAGCTTCTCACCATCGACCCTTGGGCCAGCGACCGGCCAGGGACGAACTCCTGCGCAGCCGCCCGACAGCACCCACGTTGACTCTCCCGTAGGTTACGCTTCCGTAGCCCTTGCTCGTCAACCTGAGTCCTGTTGTCCTGACAGCATCGAGCCGGTGCTTCCCCCGATATTCCCCGCAATGACATGTGGAATTCATCTCACCGACAGGAGAATGGCGTGGGGGCCAGCCTCACACCGATAGGCTTCCCACGCCGCCGGTCGCCCGCTATTCGTGTCTTTGCCGCCACATAGGCGACCGGCGACCCCTGCTGGTGACGATGCGACTGCTGGTGCAGGCGAAGAGACTTCGAGTCGGCGGACTTTCCCGCGACTTCCTTTCTTCGCCTCGTCCACCGCTGACCGCACCCTGGTGGCCTGACAGCTGGCTCACCAGGTCCGCCCTGAATCCCTGGCTACAGTGGCGACAGTTTCCGGTGCGTCGGCTGGAGCACGACCGGCACCGGGTGGCCAACGGGGAGCGTGAGCGAATTGCCGCACAGACGATGCTGGATCGTGGCGCTCGTCCTTGTCACAGCCCTGTGTGTGGGTGCTGTCTCGATCCTCGTCACGAGGCACACACTGGACGGCACCGGCGGCACACAGCACGCCAGCGCGAGCCCAGCCGACACGAGCCCAGCGCCCTGGCAGGCCTCGGGCACCCTGCTCGCAGTACCCGGCACCACCGGGCCCACCGGTCTCACACTGGCGTGGACCGCTCCACAGGTGTCCTGGCCAATCGCCGGTTACCGCCTCCAGCGCGACGGTCACGACATCGGGGAAAGCGGGCAGGACCACACAGCAGCGCAATCGGCTCTGGCTGCTTTCCGGGCAGATCCGGACAACAGCGCGGCCTACACCACAGCGACGCGCTATGTCACCGTTACCGGGCTGGCTCCCCTCACCACCCACAGCTTCTCGGTTGAGGCACTGGACGAGCACGGGCAGAGCCACCCCTTTGGCAAGGAACTGACCATCACGACAGCTGCTGCGTCCTCCATCACCGATGTGCTGTCAATGGGGGCCACAGGTGACGGCACGCACGATGACACCGCAGCGATCCAACGGGCCATCGACGCGAGCCCAGCCGGTGGCACCGTCCTGCTGCCTGCTGGCAAGACTTTTCTCAGCGGTCCTCTTCAACTGAAGAGCCAGCTCACCCTCGACGTGGAAGGCACCCTGCTCGGCAGCACCGTGGCCACGGACTATCGCAGCCCTGACTCCGCCCAGCCGAAACCCCTGATCAGCGCGGGATCCGATGCAGAGGAGGTCAGGGACATCCGGATCATCGGCGGCGGCACCATCAACGGCCAGGGCTGGAAGACCGTGGCACAACAGCAGTTCGCCAAGGGCAATGACTCCACCGTGGTCTCCACCGGGCTGCTCGCCGCAGCCCAGGATGCCTATGCGCGCAGTGCGCTGAATGCCAGTGCAAGCAAGGCCTATCAATGGCGCTCGAGCCTGATCTCGGTTCGCCACACCACGGGCCTGTATGTGGGCGGCGGGCTGAGCCTGGTCAATCCGTCCATGCACGTTCTCACCGTCAACGATTCTCACACTGTCACCCTTGACGGGCTCACCGTTGACTCCTACGACACCAACAATGGCGACGGTATCGACTTCGCGAACAGCCAGGGTCTGGACGTGCTGGACAGCATCTTCGACACCGGCGACGACTCCGTCGACCTCAATGCCGGGTATGGCACCGAGGGCGAGAAGGAACAACCTGTGTCGGATGTGTGGGTCTTCGACAACTATTTCCGCCACGGGCACGCCGCGTTGGCGCTCGGGAGCGGCACTGCCGCCGGCATTTCGCAGGTGCTGGCCGAAGACAATGTCGTCAATGGCTCCGCGAGCGGATTACGCGTGAAGTCATCGGCGGGAAATGGCGGGGGTGTCCATGACATCATCTTCCGCAACAGCGCTCTGTCGGACATCACCGAGGAACAGGGGGAGCCATTCGTCGTCACCGGCCGCTATCCACAATCGCAGGCCGCCAGCACAGCAAATGCCACTGATGGACCGCTCTTCCACGACATTTCCGTGTCCGGATGCACGATCGACACGACGAGCGGCCCCGGAATAGCGATCACCGGGCTCGCGTCGGCTCCGCCGACCCGGATCAACTTCAGCAGCCTGCGGTTCACCCATGCCAAGCCGGCCCAGATCTCCGGACTGCAGAACAGCAGCTTCACCGATGTGACATCCGATCTGGGAGCCGGTTTCTTCGCCCAGCTCACCGATGACTCGGGACTGGTGTTCACCCGTACGCCGCGATGAAGCCCTGACCCAGCGTCACCATGTCTAGTGTCACCACGTCTTAGGACACCATGTCACCGGGCTTTGGGTCACCGGGCTTTGGGTCACCGGGCGAGTTGGCCGAAGCGCTCGCAGCTGCGCTGTGAACGCAGAAAAATGCTGACCGCTGACCAGCTCAGCGCGATTCCCTGAACTCCACATGGCGGCGGACTACGGGATCGTACTTTCGCAATACGAGGCGCTCAGGGTTGTTGCGGCGGTTCTTGCGCGTCACATAGGTATAGCCGGTTCCGGCGCTGGACCGCAGTTTGACCAGGGGACGAAGGTCCTTGCCCGACGAGGCCATCAGATCTTCGCTCCGGCCCGCACCATCTCCTGGATGACGGCGTCGATTCCCCGATGGTCAATGGTGCGCATCGCGCGGGGTGTCAGCCGCAGACTCACCCGACGGCCGAGACTCGGCACCCAATAGCTCTTGTCCTGCACATTCACGTCGAAGCGCCGGCGGGTCCGCCGGTGTGAGTGCGAGACGTTGTTCCCGAACCCGGGGCGTGCCCCGGTGACCTGACAGGTGCGTGCCATCATTCCTCCTATGTATAATGAGACTCATTCTCACATAAGATAGCAGGTGTCATGCAAGCACTCATCCATCCCGACTACCACCAGGTTGTCTTCCGCGACCGCGCGGCCGGCCTGATCTTCCGCACCGGATCCACACTCACCTCGGAGAAGACGATCGACTTCGACGGCGGCGTCTACCCACTGATCGACGTGCAGATCTCATCGGCCAGCCACCCCTTCTGGACGGGCCGGGACAAGATCGTCGACACCGAGGGGCGCATCGAGCGTTTCAACCGCCGGTACGGCACCGGCCGCTTCCAGAAGACGGACACAGCGGCCAAGAGCACGCCGGCCACGCAGGCAGACATGCAACTCACAGATGTACGTGCCAGCAATCAAGAAAACGAAGGAGACCACCGATGAAGGTCCGCAACTCACTGCGCTCGCTGAAGAACCAGCCGGGCTCCCAGATCGTCCACCGGCGCGGCCGGGTGTATGTGATCAACAAGAAGAACCCCCGGCTCAAGGCGCGCCAGGGATGAGGGATGACGAATCGGGTGGCCGGGCAACGAAAGTCGTCCTGGTCAGCGGGCTGACCGAGACATCAATGGCCACCACCACCACTGTCATGCAGTGGTATGTGCCTGGCCTGGCGGTCGTGCGCCATCATTTCGATCCCCGGCGAGAAACGCTCACCAGAACAGTCTGCGACGAACACGAGGTGCTCGAGCGAGTCGAGCTGGACATGACCGATGCCTGTCTGGACTGCACGGTGCGAGCCGATCTCATCGCGACGCTCGAGCGGTTGAGCACTCAACACACGTACGAGGCGGTGATCGCCCAGTTGCCGGCGACGGTCGAGGCCATGCAGGTCTGCCGGGCGCTCCATGCGAATCCGGGCAGGGCACCCCATGTGCGGCTGGCCGCATCGGTCGTGGCGCTGGAGGGCAGCACTGCCTGCGACGATCTGGTGGGGCCTGACTACCTTGACGAGCGCGAGCTGCCGGTGCGCGAGGACGACCTGCGCGGTGTCGCAGAGACCGCCTCGGCGATGGTGGAGTGCGCCGATGCCGTGGTCTGCCCCGATGCCGGGAGTCGCGAGCGGGCGCTGATCCGGACTCTCGGACGCCCGGGTATTGCGTTGGCAGGATCGGTCGGCGAACTCGATCTGGCGGGCCTGCTGGCTGGGGTCCACGACCACCGGAGCTGTGAGCAGTGGAATGCGGTGGTGCGCCGCGGCCCGTTGCCCCGCCACCACCACGCTCAGCCCTGGGTCCTCGACCTGGCCTCTGCGCGACCCTTCCACCCTGATCGCCTCCACGCGGCGATCAGGGTTCTCGGCGCCGGGGCACGGCGCGCACGCGGCTGCTTCTGGCTGCCCAGCCGACCCACCCAGACCTGCCAGTGGGACGGCGCCGGGGGCCAGCTGTCGATCGGGCAGGCCGGCTCGTGGGGCAACACCCGCCCGTTGACCAGAATCGTCGTCGTCGGCATCGACGAGGGGCGCGACGAACTCGAGGAGGCCTTTCGGGCCTGCCTGCTCACCGATGACGAGATCGCCGAGCGCGGCCAGTACTGGGAGCGGTGCGACGATGGCTTCACGCCCTGGCTCGGCCCCCTCGGGGCCGGAAGAGCCGGCTGAATGTCCAAGCTGTGCGCACTGTGGCGATAGAATCTTGCGGCGGTGCGCACAGGGGGCCGGGTATGACGGAACAGGGCAGGCGGCGGGCAGCAACCCGTGAGCGGCTCATCGCTGCTGCCTTCACGCTGATCAGCGAGCACTCGCTGACCTCGGTCTCGGTGGAGTCGGTGTGTGAGCTCGCGGGCTTCACCCGTGGCGCGTTCTACTCGAACTTCGGCTCCATGGACGATCTCCTCGTGGCCCTTTTCGAGAAGCGCGCCGACGACTTGCTCACGGCCGGCGGGCCAATGGTCAAGCGCGACCCCGAGGCGTCCACCCAGAAGCAGCTCATGAGTGGAGTCGCCGATCACCTTCTCATCATTCCGACCGATCGCGAGTGGTTTCTGCTGGTGCGCGAGATCGCTGCCCGCTCCCTGAGACTCCCCGAGGCCAGGCGCCCCTACATCGCGTTTCACGCCCGGCTGCACGAGCAGACCGTCAGCATCCTGGATGAGGAAATCCACGAGCTGGGATTGCGGGCAACTGTCGATCTCGGCTCCCTGGCGACCAGCATCGTCGCGATCATCAACGGGTGGCTGGAACAGATCTATCTCAACGACGTCGACCGCGACATCGCCATGCGAACCTGTGCGGCGACGGTCGCGGCGCTGCTCATCGGGGCAACGGGCCCCGCGGAGCCCACCACCCCGGGTCGTCCAGCGTCCACGACCGACTGACGTCTTCGCCGGGGCACGCTGCCTGTTGTGCCCGCGGATGGCAAGTGCATACACTGCGTATCGAATACACTATGTATCCAATACGATGTGTATCGAATACAGTGTGCATCTCACTGCCATGTCGTCGGAATGCCGTGTATCGCTTCCGGTACGGCTCCTCGCGAGGAGAAACCCATGCCTGTCTCCACATCCTTGAATACTCTGCGCCCAAACCCTGACAAGCCAGCCGCCCAGGCGCGAACAAGCCCGGGCGAAGCCCCGAAGAAGCGGGCTGGCAAGGAGCTCGTCATCGACGATCTCGCGATGCTCCAGAAGAAGAAGACGGTCTACGGGCCAATCTCCTTCACGGCGAACCCAGGCAGTCTGCTGGTCATCGACGGCCCGGTCGGGAGCGGACGCACCTGCGTGCTCCTCACGATCGGCGGGCGGATGAAGCCGAGCACCGGAACGGGGAGAGTCGCCGGCTTTGACCTGCGCACCCAGATGAAACAGATCCGCCGGCAGGTGGCCCTTGGGCCGTTCCCGCAGCTCAACGAGCTGGACCAGGCCCTGAGTGTCCAACAACACGTCGCTGAACAGTTGTTGCTGCACCGGTTCGGCTTCTCGATTGGGAGCGCGCGCGTCGCTGCGGCGATCGACGCCATGAACTCGCAGCTCGATGCAGCTGAGCCCCTCGCCCGCCGCGCCCACGCGATCGTCATCGGAACACCGATTCCGGGCGACGCCGACCTGCTGCCACGGCTGCAAGGCAGTGAGCGCATCGCTGATCTGACGCCCCTGGAGCGCTTCACATTGAGCACACTGCTCGCCCTGATGGACGGTCCCGAGTTGTTGCTCGTCGACGATGTCGACCAGCTGCGCGCCGTGGACGACCGGGCGCGAGCCTGGGGTCTGCTGACGGCACTTCGCGCCACACACCCGGGGCAGCCACTGACCATCGTCGCGAGCTGCGAACACGATGGGCTCGACCCCGACGTGATCGAGGACCTCGCTGACATCGCCGGACGCGAACTGCTCATCTACGACCTGCCCGGACGCCGGCTCGCGGCACGAACCAGCTCCTCCACCTCGTCCACCACTCGCTGATCGGACACCACCATGCGCTACTTCCTCACCTCGTTCGAACTCGCCCGCTTCCGGCACTCCAGGCTCACACGGCTGGCCATCCTCATCGTTCTCGTGCTGCCGACGATCTACGCGCTCGCCTATCTCTCGGCGAACTGGGACCCGGTGGGCAATCTGCACCGGGTGCCGGCAGCGATCGTCAACGAGGACGTGTCCGCCACCAGCATCCAGAACGGCCAGAGTTCCACCATCGATGCCGGGGCCGATCTCACCCGGGAGCTCACCACGGCCGCTGCCAAGAGCTTCAACTGGACCTCGACCAGCCGCAGTGCCGCCGACGCCGGACTGACAAGCGGGAAGTACGCGGCAGAGTTGGTGATCCCCAGCGATTTCTCGTCGACCCTGGCAACAGTGGGAACCAGCGATCCCCACCAGGCCCAGCTCACCGTGCGCACCAATGACGCGACGAATTTCATCACCGGAAGTGTGGCGACCCAGCTGGCCGCCAGCATCCAGTCAAGTCTGTCTCGCTCGCTGAGCACGCGCTTTCTCAACCAGGTCTTCCTGAACTTCGGCGATCTGCACACCCAGTTGGGGCAGGCGGCATCGGGCGCGAACAGCCTTGGCGCGGGTGCCGGTCAGGCCCTGTCCGGGGCGGACCAGCTCACCTCGGGTGCCGCAGCGCTCTCCTCGGGCGCTACCACCGCCCGCTCGGGCGCTGCAGACCTGTCACAGGGCGCGAGCACGCTGTCCAGTGGTGCCGCCAGCCTCAACTCGGGAGTCGACAGCTATACGAAGGGGGCCGACCAGGCGGCGGTGGGCGCGGGACAACTCACCGCGGGGATCACCAGTTACACCCGCGGTGTCGACCAGCTGGCAGCGAAGGGCGCGCAGTTGCAGGGAGCCGCTGGTTCGCTGAGCCAGGGCAGCCAGTCGCTGTCGGCAGGCGTCACTGAGCTCTCGCAGGGTCTGGGCTCGGCGCAGGCGGCTGCCGACGCCCACTCCGAACAACTGGTCCCCGGCGCAGCGGCCCTGTCGCAGGGACTGTCGGCCCTCGACGTCTCGCTCAACTCCCAGCATGCGCGTGATCAGCTGAACCAGCTCGTCACGGGTTCGGGTGACCTGGCCGGCGCAGTGACGAAGTACACCCAGGGCGTCGATGAGCTCGCCGCCGAATGTGCCGCCGAGCACACCGCAGCCGATGCCCTGTGCCAGCAGTTGAGCAGGCTCAGTACCCAGGAGAACGGCCCGCTCGCCTCCTCGGCGACAGCGCTGGCAGCGGGCACCTCCGCCCTGTCGAGCTCGACGGCACAGCTGTCCGGCAGCGTTGCCCAGCTCGATGCCGGTGGCAAGAAGCTGCTTGCCGGCAGCCAGCAGGCAGCAGCCGGTGCGCAGAAACTTGCCGACCCCACCACCGGGGCTCCAGCCCTGGCCAAGGGGGCGTCCCAGCTGGCCGCCAGCATCGGTGGCACCACGGATTCCGCATCGAAGCAGGGCAGCTCCCCCACCGTGCTCGGCGTGCTGAACGATCTGTCGGCGTCCTCGCAGAGCCTGCGCGACGGTTCGGGCACGCTGACAAGGGGGCTGTCCACACTGTCGGCCTCCTCCGACTCGCTGCGCTCGGGGGCTGGCCGGGTGGCATCCGGTTCGGGCCAGCTCGCCAGCGCCGCGTCCGCGCTGAGCACCGGTGTCGATTCGCTGGCAGAGGGGGCCGAGAAGCTCTCCACCGGCGCCGGAAGCCTGGCGAGCGGGCTGGGCACGGTGGACAACGGCATCAAGGAATTGGCCTCGAAACTCACCGGCGGTGCGAATTCCGTGCCGGCCGCCGATGCCTCCCAGAGCATGACCCGAGCCACCGCCACTGCCGACCAGGTGAACGCCACCGCGACACGGGACAACGCGGTGGCTGGTTACGGGGCCGGACTCGCGCCGTACTTCCTGTGCATCGGGCTGTGGGTCGGCGGCATGGTCTGCTACATGCTGATCCGCCCGATTTCCCCGCGAGGCATGGTGTCCACCGCCCCGTCGTGGCGGTCGGCAGTGGCGGGATGGTTCCCCGGCGTGTTTGCCGGAACGATCGGCGCGCTGGTCCTGTGGACGTTCATGCACTTCGTCCTGGGGCTCCATGCGGCACATCCATGGGGAGCCGTACTGTTCACTGCATTGGTCGGAGTTGTCTTTGCCTCGATCCACCAGGCACTCGTCGCCATGTTCCACGCCCCCGGAAGGCTGTTCGCCCTCATCCTGCTCGTCCTGCAGCTGAGCGCGGCCGGGGCCACCTACCCGATCCAGACCGCCGGACCGTTCTTCGAGGGGCTGCACACCATCTTACCCATGACCTATGCGGTGGCCGGCCTCCGAAGGCTCATCGCTGGCGGACCGAGCGGCATGGTCTGGGTGGATGTGCTGGTCCTGGCCGGTTTCGGTGCACTGTGCCTGTGGCTCACGTTGCGGGCCTGCCACAGCCAGCGGGTCTGGACGCTTTCGAGGCTGCACACTGCGCTGGAGATGTGACGCTCGTGGCGTGGGCCGATGCCGGACCTGATCCCGGTCCCGCCGTCGCGGCACCGGACCGGCGCGAGCCCGGTTGCGGGAAGGCGGGCGTGCTTTTTGTGACCCACGGTGGCCCATTCCCGGCGCCAAGTACTCGTGGGGGCAGACTTCGGTCAGAATGAGTTCGCCGCCGGCGCCAGCCATGCGGCAAGACTCAACCCTGGGGGATGCTGAACCCCTCCAGCAGGCCGGTGTAGCGCTTGGGAAGCGGATGCGCATACTCCCCCCGCGCGCACCCGCCCACCCCGATGCGCACCATCGTCTCCACCAGGCCCACAGCCGCGCCGACCCCGTCGATCACCGGGGCGTGCACCTCGGCGGTGACCCGAGCCGCCATCTCGGCCATCCCCGCGCAGCCGAGCACGATCGCCTCCACGCCCTCATGGGTCAGCGCCTCCTTGGCCAGATCGGCCACCATGGCCGCGGCGGAATCGACCGCGAGAACCGGCACCTCGCAGGCCAGCACCTCCACACAACGATCGCCGAAACCATAGCCGCGCGCCAGATCCCAGGCCCGCCCCGCGGTGCGCGAGAGCGTCGTGACCACGGCAAAGCCCCGAGCCGCAAGCGCCGCAACGTGCATCCCCGCTTGGGCGATACCGATCACCGGCCGTCCCTGCGCCAGCTCACGTGCGGCGTCCATCCCCGGATCGCCGAAGCAGGCCAGCACGAAACCGTCCGCGCCCTCCTCGACGCCGCGTGCCACCTCGGTGAGCACACCCGGCACCGCCAGCGCCTCGTCGTAGTGGCCCTCGATGCTGGCCGGCCCCATCGTGGGGGTGACGGCCTCGATGACGACATCGGGGGCAGCGGCAGCCTGCGCCGAGGTCTTGATCGTCTGTGTCATCGATTCGGAAGTATTGGGGTTGATGACCCTGATGCGCATGCAGATGTCCTTTAGATCGAGTGCTCGTGAAATCGAGTGTCCTTGAGATCGAGGAATGACTGGGCTCCGCACAATCGCCAGTCGCTCACTGGTGACGGCCCGGGAACCCGCTCATCCGACACCACCTCATCCGGTAACGCCATATCCGAGGCCCAGCTGCCCGTACTGGGGGCAGCGCCTGGGTGCCCGCAGGGCTCAGCGATCGGGGACGGCGACACACCGAGATGGCAGCACAACTTTGGCGGCACAGCGCAGGTGCCCGGCACCCCGAGCTCGGGTGCCGGACGCCTGCGCGCTCAGACCAGGGCAGGCAGATCCGCGCGATACTTCTCGCGGTCACCCTTCGAGACCGCGAAGTACACCAGTGCACCGAGCCCGGCGCCGATGAACCACGAGAAGTTGGCGATCTCCTTGAAGGGGGCGGCCGGGATCATGACGATCGCCAGCGCCACCAGGCCCCCGGCCACCGTCGCGGCGACGGCCTTGGGGTTGACGCCCTTGCGATAGAAGTAGCGCCCGCTCGGCTTGACCGTGTAGAGATCGTCGACCACCACGTGCTGGTGACGGATGAGGTAGTAGTCGCAGACCAGGATGCCGAACAGCGGGCCGGTGAAGCTGGCCAGCACGTCGAGCGTGTAGTGGATCACCTCGGGGCTGGAGTACAGATTCCACGGCGTGATGAGCACCGAGCCCACGGCAGCCACCATGCCGCCTGCCCGCCAGGAGATCTTCTGCGGTGCGACGTGCGAGAAGTCGAAGGCCGGGCTGATGAAGTTGGCCACGATGTTGATGCCGACGGTCGCGATCGCGAAGGTGAGGGCGCCCAGCACCACGGCAAAGGTGTTGTCGATACGTCCCACCGTCTCCACCGGATCGGTGATGAGCTGGCCGTACACCGGCAGGGTTGCCGCAGCGCAGATCACGGTGAGGACCGAGAAGAAGGTGAAGTTCACCGGCAGGCCCCAGAAGTTGCCCCTCTTGACGTCCTTCATCGTCCGTCCGTAGCGCGAGATGTCCCCGAAGTTGAGCAGCGGGCCCGAGAAATAGCTCACGACGATCGAAGTGGCAATCACCATCTCCCACAGCGCCTTGCCGCCGGAATACTTGACCGAGCCGAGCGTGAGGTTGATGTTGCTGGCACCGGCCTTGCTCACCAGGTAGATCGTCAACGCGATCATCACGACGTAGACCGCCGGACCCGCCCAGCCGATGAATTTGCGAATGCTGTTCATGCCGTGCCAGAAGACGAATGCCTGCGCCACCCACAGCACCAGATAGGCGACCCATCCCACCGTGGACAGCCCGACGAATCCGTGCTGGCTCTTGTCGGCATAGGGGGCCAGGCCCGGCCACAGCTTCACGGCGACGATGACGAGAGCATTGGACGCCAGGTAGGTCTGCACCCCGTACCAGGCCACTGCGATGAGCCCTCGGAGCACTGCGGGGATGTTGGCGCCCCGCACGCCGAAGGGTGCCCGGGAGATGACCGGGAACGGGGTGCCGGCCTGCTGGCTGGGCTTGGCCACCAGATTGGCGAGCGCCATGACGATGACGATGCCGACGATCAGGCAGACGAAGACCTGCCAGCTGGCCAGGCCGAAGGCGAACAGGCTGCCAGCAGTGACGTATCCGCCGACCGAGTGAACATCCGACATCCAGAAGGCGAAGACGTTGTACCAGGTCCAGCGCTTCTTGACCAAGGGGGCCAGGTCGTCGTTGTACAGGCTGAGGTGATAGTCGGGCCCGACATGCACGTCCGACTGGGCCGTCGTGGCCGACGAGACGGAGCGGTCTTCGGGCTGGAGTGTGGTCTGCATCGCCACGGGGGACCTCCAAGTTGAGCTGAATGAAACGTTCGTTCCACGAAAACTAGAATGCCAAACAGATGTTTCAATCTCGTGTCACACGGTGGGCAGCATTGTTTCATCCTTGTTTCGATCTGCTGTGAGTCTCACGGCTGAATACGAGTACGTAGTCGTCCCTCGGAGCTGAAACGCAGATTCCACAAAACCGTGCTACTTTCCACTCCGGCGTCAACCCTGACGTCACCGATTCGTCGGAGGCACGCATGCCAGAACCATCCTCTTTCACCATCTCCGCCGCTCATGCCGTCAGCCCCACAGGCGTTGGCCCGCTCACCGTCACCGTGACGAACGGCACCATCGCCACTGTCACCAGCGCCGAGACACCGGACGCAGACATCCGGGTCGATCCGGGAGATGTGCTGCTGCCCGGCGGCGTCGACACGCACGTTCATCTCAATGAGCCCGGACGCACCGAATGGGAGGGCTTTGCCTCGGGAACCGCCGCTGCGGCAGCAGGTGGGGTGACGACCGTCCTGGACATGCCGCTCAACTCGATCCCCTCCACCACCTCGCCCGAGGCCCTGGCCACGAAGCGCTCGGCCGCAGCCGGCAAGCTGTCGGTCGACCTCGGCTACTGGGGCGGGGCCGTCCCGCAGAACCTCGGGCATCTCGAACAGCTGTGGGACGAGGGCGTCTTCGGCTTCAAGTGCTTCACACTGCCCAGCGGCGTCGATGAGTTCGAGCCCCTCGATGCCGGCCAGCTGCATCGCGCAATGACCGAGATCGCCTCCTTCCACGGCCTGCTCATCGTCCATGCCGAGGACGAGAAGACCATCGAGGCGGCTCCCGCCCGCCATTCCCGGGCCTACGCCGATTTCCTGAACAGCCGGCCAGCCGAGGCGGAGTTGCGGGCGATCGAACTGGTCATTGCCACGATGCGTGAGACCGGCTGCCGTACCCACCTGCTGCACCTGTCCAGCGCAAGAGGCCTGGAGCTGGTGGCTGCGGCCCGCGCGGAGGGCCTTCCGCTCAGCGTGGAGACCTGCCCGCACTATCTGTGCTTGTCGGCCGAGACGATTCCTGACGGCGCACCGGAGTTCAAGTGCTGTCCGCCGATCCGTGACGCCGGGAACCAGGAGGCGCTGTGGCAGGGTCTGCTCGACGGGCTCATCGACATCGTCGTGACGGACCACTCTCCCTCGACTCGGGCCCGCAAGTTCGCCGGCGACGGCGATCTGCAACTGGCCTGGGGCGGGATCGCCGGCGTCCAGGTGGGCTACACCGCCATGCTGGACGCCGCCACCCGCCGCGGAATCGGGCTGGAACGGGTGGCCCGGTGGATGTCGCAGGGTCCTGCCGAACTCATGTCCGTCCCGAACAAGGGTGGTCTGGTGGTCGGGCACGACGCCGATCTGGCGATCTGGTCACCACGCACACCGCTCACCGTCGATGCTGCCGCGCTGCGTCACCGCAATCCGATCTCGGCCTGGCACGGCTACCAGTCCATCGGCTCGATCACCGACGTATGGCTGCGCGGAAACCACCTGGACGGCACGAAGCCGATCGGGCACGAGCTCTTCCGCTCCTGAATCCTCAGCCGGCTCACCCACCCGCTCGCAGCTCTCGTCCCTCATCCAATCCGAAGCGGCTCGCAGGCCCCACCCCCGGAACGAACGTTTCAGGTATGTGACACGTTTCAGGTGTGTGACACTGTGCCCGCCCAGTTGCGTGGTGTCTGAGCAGGTCGCAGACTGGTGTGAGTGGAACGATCGTTTCATACATGGCGTTCTGTGTTCAGGGGCACGGTTCCCGGGACGTGAATCGGCGTGCGCCGGCCGCTCCACCACGGCGCGAGGGTGATAGCCCTGCCAGCCGCGCACGGCAGGTTCTCCGCACACCAGGACTCGCCCCGACACAACTAGGAGTTCGAAACCACGATGGACCAACTCAATCCACCCACCCGGCTGCTCATGGGACCCGGCCCGATCAACGCCGACCCGCGCGTCACCCGCGCAATGTCCTCGGCCCTGGTCGGCCAGTTCGATCCCTGGATGACCGCCACCATGAACGAGACGATGGATCTCTACCGGACCGTCTTCGGGACGAAGAACTGGGCCACCTTCGTCGTCGACGGCACCTCCCGGGCCGCCATCGAGGCGGCCCTCGTCTCGATCGTCGAACCCGGCCAGAAGGTTCTCATCGCAGTGATGGGCCGCTTCGGCCTCCTGCTCAAGGAGATCGCCGAGCGGGTAGGCGCCGAAGTCGTCACCATCGAACGGCCGTGGGGAACGGTCTTCACCGACGCCGAGATCGAGGAGGCGATCCGCGCCCACCAGCCAGCGGTCTTCGCGACCGTTCAGGGGGACACCGCCACCACGATGAATCAGCCCCTGGCAGGTATCGGCGCGATCTGCCGCAAGCATGGCGTCCTGAGCTATGTGGATGCCACCGCGTCCATCGTCGGCAACACCCTGCTCACCGACGAGTGGGATCTGGACGTGGTGAGCTGCGGCCTGCAAAAATGCCTCGGCGGACCCTCCGGTTCAGCACCGATCACGATCTCCGAGCGGGCCCGCGAGGTGATCGAGGCCCGCGCGCACGTCGAGGCAGGCCTCTCGGACGGCACCGCCGGCCAGGGCGTGCGCATTGCCTCCAACTACTTCGATCTCGGCATGCTCATGGACTACTGGGGGCCCACGCGTCTCAACCATCACACCGAATCCGCCACCATGCTCTATGGCGCCCGGGAGTGCGCCCGGCTCGTCGCCGAGGAGGGCGTGGCGCAGGCTGTCGCCCGCCACGCGCTGCACGGGGCAGCGATGGCCGCCGGGCTGAAGGGCCTGGGCCTGGAACTGTTCGGCGACCAGGCGCACCGGATGAACAATGTCATCGGCGTGAAGATCCCCGAGGGGCTGCCCGGCGACGAGCTGCGCGCTGCGCTGCTCGAGGACTTCGGGATCGAGATCGGCACCTCCTTCGGCCCGCTGGCGGGGGTCGTATGGCGAGTGGGCGTGATGGGCTACAACGCCCGGCGCGACGCGGTGCTGGCCACTCTGGCAGGCCTCGAGGCCGAGCTGCGGCGCTTCGGCGTCCGGGTACCCGCCGGCGGTGGCGTCGATGCTGCCCTCGATCACTACCGGGACAATGCCCGATGAGCGCGCACAGCACGACCGGCACGATGAGCGAGATGTCCGCTGTGCGGCGCGACGACCAGGCACGCCTCATCATGGCGCGCTGCGACGAGCTGGCGAGCCATTCCTCGATGGACGGAGGTATCGAGCGGGTCTATCTCAGTCCCGAGCACGCCCAGGTCGACGCGCTGGCTGCCCAGTGGATGGCCGAGGCTGGGCTGGCGACCTGGCGCGACGCCTCGGGTTCGCGTGTGGGGCGCCTTGAGGGCGACAGGCCTGGCCTGCCGGCGCTCATCCTCGGCTCGCACCTGGACACCGTCCCCGACGCCGGCCGGTACGACGGCATTCTCGGTGTCCTGCTGGAGATCGAGGTGGCCCGGCGTATCGGGGCGAGCGGCGCCCGGCTGCCGTTTGCGCTGGAGACCTATGCCTTCCACGAGGAGGAGGGTGTGCGCTTCGGCGCCACCCTGCTGTGCTCGCGGGCCCTGGCCGGCACGTGGAATGACGACCTGTGGCAGTTGCACGACGCCCAGGGCGTGAGCCTGCGGCAGGCTTTCAGCGATTTCGGGCTGTGCCCCGAGCGGATCGGCGAGGCCGCGAAGAAGCCCGCCGAGGTCATCGGCTATCTGGAAGCCCATATCGAGCAGGGCCCGGCCCTGGAGGCGGCCGGCCTGCCGCTCGGCGTGGTCACCTCCATCGCGGGAGCCCGGCGCTTCGAGATCACCATCACCGGCGAAGCCCGCCATGCCGGTGGCACCCCCTATCCGCGGCGCAGGGATGCCCTGGTCGGCGCGGCCGAAGCCGTCGCGGCCGTCGAGCGGATCGGTCAGCAGCAGGACGTCATCGCCACCGTCGGGCAGTTACGCGTCGAACCTGGCGCGGTCAATATCGTGCCTGGCGAAGCGGTGTTCAGCCTCGACCTGCGGGCCGAGACAGATGAGGCCCGCGACAGGGCCTGGGATCTCATCCACGAGGAGTTCGAGGCGATCTGCCGGCGCCGTGGACTGACCCTGGACATCAATCAGATCCACCAGGCCCACGGAGTGGGCTGCGCACCGGCACTCATGGACGCCATCGGCGCCGGCATCACCCAGGCCACCGCAGCCACCGAACCGCCGATGCGCATGTGGTCGCGCGCTGGACACGACGCCATGGCAGTCGCTGATCTGTGCGAGGTCGCCATGCTCTTCGTGCGCTGCCATGACGGCATCAGCCATGCCCCCGACGAATCGGTGCTCACCGAGGATGTCGCTGTGGCCCTCGACGCCTATGAAGCAGCCATCTGGCAGGTGGCCGAGCATTACCGCAGGCGGCAGGGCGCCTGAACCGTCCTGGGCGCCGTCCGGCAAGACTGGTCACCGCCCATTCGCACAGGACAGCCGCACGCACCGAAAAGGGGGAGCCGGATGGGGCGCAGGGAGCTGGAGACCGACATCGCAAGCGGGTCCGCACCGCCACCGGATCGCGCGCTGAGCACGGTCGATCCGATCGAAGCCCGGATCGCCGGGGTGTACGCGGAGCTGACGAGTCAGGAGCGCCGGGCCGCCGAGACGATCCTGGAGCACCTGGACGATCTGGCGTCCTACTCCTCCGCCGAGCTGTCGGAGCTCAGCGGCGTCTCGCGGCCCACGCTGAGCAGGCTGTACCGGCGCCTGGGATATGAGTCGTTCGCCCAGATGCGCAGCGAGGCCCGCCGGGACCGGGGCATCCCGCTGGGCGTCAACAACGGGATCGACGCCTCGCTCGCCCAGGAGACCCGCAATCTCACCCAGCTCGCCCGGCTGGCGGACGGGCGGCTGCAGGCGAGCGTCCGCAGCATGATGGGGGCTGCCTCGCTGGTCATCATCGGGGAGCGGAACTCCTATCCGGTGGCACTGCACCTTCGCCAGCAGCTCGTCCAGCTGCGGCGCGGCAGCTATCTGCTGCCGCTGCCCGGGCAGACCTTCGGCGAGGACCTGGTGGGAGTGGGGCCCGGGGACACGGTGGTGCTGGTCGGCCTGCGGCGGCGCACCTCGGGGTTCGGGCGGCTGTTGCGCTACTGCGTGGCGCTGCGCGCCGATGTGGTGCTCATCGCCGACAACTCCGCGCGCCACTACGAGCAGGACGTCACGCACTTCCTGCCCTGTTCGCTCGACTCCTCGGGCCCGTTCAGCTCCTATGCCTCGGCCATGGCCCTGGTGGCGATGATCGCCAACGAGGCGAGCGCCATCGTCGGCGCCCAGGGACAGCGCCGCGTGGGACTCATCGCCGCGAGCTATCAGGACCTGGACGAGATCGAGAACAGCTGAACGACGCCGGTCCCCGAGGCCGATCGGGATCAGGCCAGGTCTGCGAACAACTCGACGGCCGGACGACGCGGACCGGTGAAGAAGGGGATCTCGTTGCGCACATGGCGGCGGGCGCCGGTGGCGCGAAGATGGCGGATGAGGTCGACGATGCGGACCAGCTCGTCGGATTCCAGGGCCAGCAGCCATTCGTTGTCGCCCAGGCCGAAGGCCGCAAGGGTGTTCGCCTGCACGTCCTTGAAAGCTTGAGCTGCGCGTCCGTGTTCGCCCAGCAGGGTGCGCCGTTCTCCCTCGCCTAGCAGGTACCAGTCGTAGCTTCGGTCGAAGGGGTAGACGCACAGATAGCGCAGCGGTGGCAGGCCCGCCGCGAAGGAGGGCATGTGGGAGGCGTTGAACTCGGCCTGGCGGTGCACGCCCAGCGCCGACCAGACCGCCCCCAGGTGCCTGCCGATCGTGCTCCTGCGGACCGCCCGGTAGGCCTCCTGGAGAGTCTCGGAGCTGTGCGCCGTCCACCAGACCAGGACGTCCGCGTCGGCGCGAAGTCCGGACAGGTCATACCAGCCGCGCGTCGTGAGGTCGTCGATCCCGGCCAGGCGCGTCTCGAGTCCACCGACGGCGTCGGCCCGCTCGGCCCGGTCGGCAGGCAGCGCAGACGTCGCCTTGAAGACGCTGTACATCGCGTAGTGGATGGTTCCTGCGTCCGGTGCGGCCTGGCTGTTCTGGGCTGTCGCGTGGGTGCTGGGCTGACTGCTCATCAGTGGATCCTCGATTCGCGTCACGGTGACTGGTGCTTCGTCCCCGAGGCTATCGGACAAGCTGAGGAGACCCTAAGTCGCGAAGTCCCGGGATCCGGCGACGCGAACCATTCACGCCGCCGGACGCACCGCTTCCAGCGCCGGGATCACCGTGGCGCCCTTCTCCGGCTCGAGCCACACCCGCACCCCCTCGCCAAGCCCGAGAGCGTGGGCGAGGGTGCGGGTGAGCCGCACGGCGATCTCGGGCGCATCCTGGCTGTCGGACTGTGGGCGCACACCGATTCGGACCTCGAAGCCGATCCGCTGCCAGTGCACGATCACTCCGGCAACTCCCCCCGGCACCGGTTCGGTGTGCACGGCGATGTCGTGGGGACGGATGAGATGGTGGTCCAGGGTGGTGACCTCACCGAGGAAGCTCATGACGAAACGACTTGCCGGCTCGTCGTAGAGCTCCACCGGCGGACCCGACTGCTCGATCCTGCCGGCGTTCATGACCACCACATTGTCGGCGACCTCGAGGGCCTCCTCCTGGTCGTGGGTCACGAAGACCGTCGTCACCTTCACCTCCTCGTGCAGCCGGCGCAGCCAGTCGCGCAGTTCCTTGCGCACCTTGGCGTCCAGCGCCCCGAAGGGCTCGTCGAGCAAGAGCAGCTTCGGCTCGATCGCCAGCGCCCTGGCCAGAGCCATCCGCTGGCGCTGTCCTCCTGACAGCTGGGAGGGCAGCCGGTCGGCGAATTGCTCGAGATGGACCAGCCGCAACAGTTCGTCGACCTTCTTGTCCACATCGCGCTTGCGCCAGTGCCTGATCGACAATCCGAAGCCCACATTCTTCGCGACCGTCAGGTGCTTGAAAGCGGCGTAGTGCTGAAAGACGAACCCGATGTTGCGCTTCTGCGCCGGGATGCCGGTGGCGTCCACCCCCTCGATGGCGACCGTCCCGCTGTCGGCGGCCTCGAGCCCGGCGATGATGCGCAGCAAGGTGGTCTTCCCTCCGCCGGAGGGACCGAGCAGGGCGGTGATGTTGTCGCTGGGAATGTCGAGATGGACATCGGTGAGCGCTGCGAAGTCGCCGAATGACTTGTTGACTCCCACGATCTCGATACTCATGACAGTTTCTCCTTGGGACGAAGAAGCGCGACGACGGTGATGCAGAGCACCGCCGCGAGCGTGAGCAGCAGTGAGACGGTGTAGGCGGTCTGCTGCTGGAAATCCTGGTAGGTGTCCTGCACGACGAGGGTGGCCGTCTGGGTCTGCAGGGAGATATTGCCGGAGACCACCTTGACCGCTCCGAACTCGCCCAGCGAACGAGCCAGGGTGAGCACGACCCCGTAGACGACCGCCCATTTGATCCCGGGCAGCGTGACGCGCCAGAAGGTCTGCCAGCCGCTGGCGCCCAGGCTGCGGGCGGCAACCTCCTGGTCGTCGCCGATCTCGGTGAGCACCGGGACGACCTCGCGGATCACCAGCGGCAGCGCCACGAAGGTGGTGGCCAGCACGATGCCAGGCGTGGCGAAGATGATCTGGTAGCCGATGCCATAGAGGAAACGCCCGACCGGTGTGCCCTTGGCGTAGACCAGCATGAGCGCCAGCCCGACGACAACCGGTGACACCGACAGCGGCAGATCGAGCAGGACCGACAGCAGCCGCTTGCCGCGGAACTCGTATCGGACGAGCAACAGCGAGATGCCGACTCCGAAGACCAGGTTGAACAGTACGGACCAGAAGGTGGCGATCCCGGTGAGGCGCAGACCGAGCAGCACTTCGGGGCTGGACAGCGAGCTCACAACCGCCTGCCAACCGGGCGACAGCGTCCGCTGCGCGACGAGGAAGACCGGCCACAGCACCAGCAGACCGACATAGCAGATGACGAACAGCCGGAGGACCCACCGGACGGGCTTGGGCTCACGAATCACGGCGGGCCACCGTTCTGCGCAGGACGTCCAGCGCCACGATCACGGCGGCTGCGATCACCAGCATGCCGGTCGCCAGCGCCGCGGCCGAGGCCAGATCGCCATTCTCGATATGGGTCAGCACCCGCACGCTGACCACCTCGGTCCGGTTAGGCAGATTGCCGCTGAGCAGCACCATGGAGCCGTATTCGCTGATCCCCCGGGCAAACGACAGCGCCGCCCCCGAGGTGATCGCGGGTGCCAGGGATGGCAGGACGATCCGGCCGAAGGTCGCGAACGGACCGGCACCCAGACAGGCAGCGGCCTCTTCCACATCGACGTCCAGCTCTTCGAGCACCGGCTGGACGGCCCGGACAACGAAGGGCAGCGTGACGAAGGCGATGGCGAGCGCCACCGCCCAACGGGTGTTCGCGATGTTGATGCCGAGCGGGGAATTGTTGCCGTACAGCGACAGCAGCACCAGCCCGGCGACGATGGTCGGCAGCGCGAAGGGGATGTCGATGACCACATTGAGCAGGGAGCGTCCCCAGAACCGGTCCCGGACGAGGACCCAGGCGATGATCGTGCCGCTGACGACGTTGATGGCTGTCACAGCCAGCGAGACGACGACGGTGAGCCCGATGGCGTTGAGGGTCTGCGCATTCGTCAGCGCCGCGAGGAACTGCCCGGCGCCCCCGGCGGCTGCCGTCCCCACCACGACCGCCAGCGGAATGAGCACCAGCAGGCTGAACCACAGCACCGCCACGCCGAGCCCCACTCTCGAACCCGTCCCGAGACGGCGCCGGGATTCCACATAGGGCTTGCCCGTTTTGCGCTTCGCCGCTTCGACGGGAGGATCCAGCTCGGCGACGGCCGTCATGACTTGCCCGCCTGCGAGAGAAGCTGCGTGACAATCCCGTTGTCCCCGAAGAACTTCGTGTTCACCGCCGACCATCCGCCAAAATCCTTGCCGATGGTGAACAGATGATCAGGCGCCGGGAAGGGATCGGAGGCGTCGTTCACGCCCTTGATGCCGCTTGGGGGTGTACCGATGAGCGGGCGGAAGCCGTACTGCGCATAGATCTGCTGGGCCGGCGCGGACAGCACATAGTCCAGCCACGGCTTGGCCTTGGCCGTGGCATTCACCGTGACCGCACCGGGATTCTCGATGAGCAGGGTGTCCTTGGGGACGAGATAGTCGAAGACCCCATTCTGCTGCTGGCGCGCGTAGATCGCCTCCGTCTCGTAGGACAACAGCACATTGCCAGTCCCACCGGTGAAAGCCGTCGTGGCATCGCGCCCGCTGCCCGGCAGGGCGACAGTGTTCTTGAGCACCTGAAAGAGGAAGGCCTTCGCATCGGCATCACTTCCGCCCAGGGACGCGATGTGCGCCCAGACGGCGAGGATGTTCCAGCGCGCCGAGCCCGAGGAACTCGGATTGGGGGTGACGACCTTGACTCCCGGCTTGGTGAGATCCGCCCACCCGGTGATGCCCAGCGGGTTGCCCGGGCGCACGGCGATCGCCACCACCGTGGTCGTGACGATCCCCTTGTAGGTGCCGCCGTCCCAGTCCTTGGCGACAAGGCCTTTGTCGACCAGGCGGCTGACATCGGAGCCGACGGACAGGTGCACATAGTCCGCCGCCTGGCCGTTGGCGACATTGCGGCTCTGGTCGCCGGAGGCGCCGTAGGAGGTCTGGAAGCTCACCCCGTTCCCGTCCGAGGTCTTTGTCCACGCGGCAGAGACCGCCGCATTGGCCGCGGATGGCGTCGAGTAGCCGACAAGCTTGATGGTGCTCGCCGACGCGGCGGCGCCCGAGGCGTCCTTGGGAACATTGGAGCAGGCAGCCAGGCCCACCGCGGGCAGCAGGGCGGCAGTGGTGGTCAGCAGTGAACGCCGGGTGATCATGGATCGATGTCCTTCGTGCGAAGTGGGATAAGGGCGAGATGGATGTGCGCTGCCGTGTCAACGGCCGCACGGAGGACTCCCGAAAAGAATCGCAACTCATGGGAAACACATCAGAGTTGTCTGGTCGTTCCGGGGCCCGCACGGGCAGCAACCGGAGGTGAGGAGCAGAGGGTGACCGAAAGGTCAGCAACCCACCGGGCACAGACAACAACAACACACACGGAGCAAGGCGCTGGCCTGGTCTCGCGTCGTCGTCATGACGCACACCATAAACCAGATCACGACACCGTGCGGCAGCGCCCTCCAGATAGCGGATGTCCCGTGCACCGGCGAGCGATGCCCTGCGCCCAACGGGCAACGGATGTCCTGCGCTCCGGATGTACCGGGGGTGACATGGACGGATCGGGTGATCTGGCTCTGCTAGCCTGACGCCGTGTTCACCCGATCGACCGTGCCCGCCCCGTGGTGGTGCCTCGCGTCCATCGGTGTGTGTTGTCCGCTGGCTTGATCCTGCGATCAGCAGCTTTTCTCCATCTGATGCGCGGGGCCCCAGTGCCTGGCGGCGGTGTTGTCCGGCTCTGGCTTGTGGCCCCAAGACCCGGAAGTCTGACAATGACACCCGTCACTCCAGTCGGCACGGTGGCCCACAGCGGCCACCCACCGTCCTCCGAATCCTCCCGCTCGGGCTTGCCCGGCCACCACCTCGGTCGTGCCCGGCGCCAGGAGATGGTCGAAGGGCTGGCGCTGGTGGCGCCGAGTCTGCTGGGAATCGCCGTCTTCCTCGTCGTACCCATAGCGGTCGTCATCTGGCTGAGCGTCAACAGCTGGGATCTCATCGGTCCCATGCGCTTCGTCGGGCTGCGCAACTGGTTTGCGGTGCTGTCCGACCCCACCTTCGGGCACTCCTTGTGGATCACCCTCGTCTTCGTCGTGCTGGTCGTCCCCGTGCAGGTCGCGCTCGGTCTGGCGATGGCCCTGCTGCTGACCCGCGGCCTGCCAGGCTCCGGGGTCTTCCGGGTCCTGTACGTGATCCCGTGGATGTGCGCACCGCTTGCGCTCGGCGTGGTCTGGCAGTGGATCTTCGCGCCCAGCGGCGGTGCACTCAACGCCCTCACCGGAGCGCAGACCGATTGGCTGAATTCGCCGGTGCTGGCTCTGCCCATCGTAGCGCTCGTCACCATCTGGTCCCAGGTCGGATACACCACCTTGTTCTTCATGGCCGGGCTGGCAGGCATCCCGGTGAGCGTTCTGGAAGCCGCGCAGATCGATGGCGCCTCGTCCTGGCAGTCGTTGTGGCGGATCAGGATTCCGCTGCTCGGCCCGACGCTCTATTTCGTCGCCCTGACGGGAGCGATCTCCGCCTTTCAGGCCTTCGACCAGATCTATGCGCTGACCCCCAGCGGCGGCCCCGGCTCGCGCACGAACGTCATGGCGCTGCGGATCTACCAGGAGGCCTTCCAGGGTGGCTTCAACCTGGGGCACGCCTCGGTGATGGCACTCGTCCTGTTCGTCATCATCGTCGCGGTCACCCTGGTGCAGCACCGGTTCATCGCAGGAAGGATCACCTATGACCTCTCCTGAGAAATCCGCTCCCAGGTGGACGCCGGGGACGGCGGTCGTCGACCCGGCCCCCAGGCACGGGCATCGACGCACACCGAGCCGGGTGCTCGCCGATACGGCGGTCTATGTCATCCTGCTCGGCGCAGCGGCGCTGACACTCGCGCCCTTCGTCCTGAGCTTCCTCACCGCCTTCAAAACACCGGCCCAGTTCGCCTCCGAGCCGGCACTGTCGCTGCCCCACCCCGTCACGCTCGACAATTTCCGCACCCTGCTGGGTGCACAGGGTTTCATCGCGCCCCTGGTCGTGACGATCCAGATGGTCGCGGTGATCCTGGTCGGTCAGCTGAGTTTCTCGATCATGGCGGCCTTTGCCTTTGCCCGGTTGCGATTTCCCGGCCGCGAACTGCTGTTCTGGGTCTATCTCTCCACGATGATGGTGCCCCAGGTGGTTACCGTCATTCCGCTGTACACGATGTTCGTGCAGGCCGGAATGCGCAACACCTTCTGGTCACTGGTGCTGCCCTTCGTGTTCGGCTCGCCCTATGCCGTTTTCCTGCTCCGTGAGTATTTCCGCGGAATTCCCCAGGAGCTTGTCGATGCCGCGCGGATCGACGGCGTGTCGACCTGGCAGATTCTGTGGCGAATCGTCGTACCGCTGGCCCGCCCAATCATCGCCACCTTGACAATCATCACCGTGGTCTCCAACTGGAATGCCTTCCTGTGGCCACTGATCATCACGACCGGCCCCACCTGGCAGACCCTCACCGTCGCCACTGCCGGATTGCAAAGTCAGTACAACGGGAATTGGACGCTCGTCATGGCTGCCACGACGTTGTCGATGGCTCCGCTGCTCGTGCTGTTCGCGGTGTTCCAGCGCCACATCGTCAATTCAATCTCGCTGACCAGCTTCCGCTGACCTTCGAAGTACTCATATCCACCACAATTCAGGAGAAGACATGCCATCGATTTCACCCTCGCCGCTCGGCTCCGTCCGCGTCGGCCGCCGCACCCTGCTCGGTGCCGCGGCAGGCATCGGAGCACTGGCGCTGGCCGGCTGCTCGCCGGCAGCCCAGTCGAATTCCGGCTCGACGGGGGGTGCCGCGACGGTCACCGTGCGGCTGTGGGACCAGCAGGTCCAGGCGGCCTATGAAACCGGTTTTGCGGCGTTCACCGCGAAGAATCCCGGTATCAAGGTCACCACGACCCTGGTACCCTGGGCCAATTACTTCACCAAATTGCAGGCCGATGTGGGAGGCGGAAACGCCGACGACATCTGGCTGATGAACGGCGCTTATATTCAGACTTACATCACGAACAAGTCGATCATCCCCATCGGCGATGATTTCAGCTCCCAGAAATCGGGCTGGATCCAGCCCGCGATCGACCAGTACACGAGCAACGGCAACCTGTGGGGCGTCCCCCAGCTCACCGACGGCGGAATCGCGATCTATTACAACAAATCACTGCTCGATGCGGCTGGGGTGAGCGTCGCCCAGATCCGGGATCTCAGCTGGGTTCCCGGTGGCGGAAGCGGTGACACCTTCCTTCCCATCGTGCAGAAACTCACCCTCGACGCCAATGGCAAGCGCGGTAACGAGCCCGGATTCGACGGCACGAAGCCGCAGATCTGGGGATATTCGGCAGCCCAGGACCTGCAGGGTATCTACTACAACTTCCTCGGCTCGAACGGAGGATCGTTCCAGGCCGCCGATGATACTTTCAACTTTAATTCGCCCCAGGGCGTCGAAGCCTTCCAGTACATCGTTGACCTGATCAACAAATATCAGGTATCCCCTGCCGCCGGGAACACCAATGCCAATGGCGACTTCACCCGCGACCAGTTCCTGCAAGGAAAGATCGCCCTTTTCCAGTCAGGCGTGTACAACCTCAAGGACGTCTTCGATGGGGCGAAGTTCGAGTGGGGTCTGGTGCCGATTCCGGCCGGCCCGGCCGGACGGATCTCGGTGGTCAACAACACCGTCGTCGTCGGCAACGCGAAATCGAAGAACAGCGCCGCCACCCTCAAGGTGCTTCAATGGCTCGGCTCGGTCGAGGGCGCGAGCTTCGTCGGCAAGGCCGGCGCCGCACTGCCCGCAGTGAGCGGGGCCCAGGACGCCTTCAAACAGTTCTGGGCGGCGAAGAAGGTCGACCCCAGCCAGTTCGCCAGACAAGGTGCCCAGAAGTCCATCGGCGCACCCACCGGCTCGCACTACGGTGCAGCGGCCAGTGCATGGAAGCCCTACTTCGACGCGATGTTCCTCGGCCGCACACCTGTGGCGACCGCCCTGAGCCAGGCACAGGACGCCGCGAACAAGGCACTGCAGGACTGACCGATGCGCTCCTGCACACCGGTGGCTGGCCGCCCACAAAGCCCGCCGGCACGCCCGGGCACGCTCCCCGTGTCACGGCTTGCCTCCTGCTGCGAGCGGGCGGTCCTGGCTTTGCTATGGTGTCGACATGTCGTTCGGCCAGCGCCCCAGCCCCACCGTGGGTCTGCTCGCTGTCGCCCTGTGTTGTCGCGCTCACTGATCGCGCGCCCGCACCCAGATCACATCACTGTCCCGCCGGGCTCGTGCGCCGTCACGCGCCGCGTGTCCGGAGCGCATGAGCCACTATCGAGAGCTCACCGATGACAAGCACAAGCCACAGGCGTTCCGAGGGCCAATGGGCCGTCGACGGCCATGCGCCGCTCAACTCGAATGAAGTGGTCAAGGCCGAGGAGAACGGCCTCCACGTCAGGCAACGCGTCATCAATGACTATGCCGCGCGCGGGTTCCGCTCGATTCCGCCCGACGACCTCAATGGCCGGCTGCGCTGGTGGGGCATCTATACCCAGCGCCGCCAGGGCGTGCCGGGCGGGCGCACCGGCTCCGTCTCGCCCGAGGACCTCAACGACTCGCACTTCATGATGAGGGTGCGGATCGACGGGCTTGGCCTCACCGTGCGGCAGCTGCGGGTGCTCGGGGATATCTCCACCAAGTTCGCGCGTGGCACGGCCGACATCACCGACCGGCAGAATCTGCAGTTCCACTGGATCGAGATCGAATCGGTTCCCGAGATCTGGCGACGCCTGGAGGCCGTCGGGCTGAGCACCGTGCACGCCTGCGGTGACACCCCGCGCGGCTTCCTGTGCTCCCCGGTCGCCGGGGTGGCCGCCGACGAGATCATCGATCCGCGTCCGGTGATCAGGCAGATCAAGCAGCGCTACATCGGGCGCGAGGAGATCTCCAATCTGCCGCGCAAGTTCAAGACGGCGATCACCGGCAGCCCCACTCTCGATGTGCTGCACGAGATCAACGACATCTCCCTAGTGGGCGTGCGCCATCCTGAGCTCGGACCCGGCTACGACCTGTGGGTTGCCGGGGCGCTGTCCGTGACGCCACGGCTCGGTGAACGGCTGGGAGCCTTCGTCACCGAGGAGCAGGCGCCGGATGTCTGGTATGCGGTGATCCGATTGTTCCGCGAGTACGGCTACCGGCGACTGCGGTCGAAGGCCCGCCTGAAGTTCCTGCTCGCCGACTGGGGCCCGCAGCGCTTCCGTCAGGTGCTCGAGGACGAGTTCCTCGGCTACCGGCTTCCCGACGGGCCGGCACCCGCCCAGCCCACCGGCCCCTCAGACCACATCGGCGTCCACGAGCAGAAGGACGGGCGTCGCTATGTCGGCTTCGCGCCCACCGTCGGCAGGCTGTCAGGAGCGCTGCTCGCAGACATCGCCACCGCGGCGCAGGCGGCAGGCTCGGATCGGGTGGCGTTCACGCCCCAGCAGAAGGTCATCGTGCTGGACGTGGGCGAGACGAAGGTCGCCAGGCTGCTCGCCACCATGGAGAGGCTGGGCCTGACGGCCAATCCGAGCCCCTTCCGCCGCTCGACGCTGGCCTGCACGGGCCTGGAGTTCTGCAAGTTCGCGTTCGTGGAGACCAAAGGCCTGGCAGCCCGCACGATCTTTGAGCTGGACCGCCGGCTCGCCGACGTGCAGCTCCCTGCGCCCATCAGTCTCAACATCAACGGCTGCCCGAACTCCTGCGCGAGGATCCAGCTCGCCGACATCGGTCTCAAGGGCCAGCTGCAGCAGAACGCCGAGGGCACCCAGGAGTTCATCTTCCAGGTGCATCTGGGCGGCGGCCTCGAGTCCGCCCAGCGCGGACAGGCCGGCCTGGGGCGCACACTGCGCGGACTCAAGATCGGCGTCGCGGAGCTTCCCGACTATGTGGAGCGGGTGAGCCGGCGCTTCGTCGCCGAGCGGGAGCCCGACGAGAGTTTTGCCAAGTGGGTCCAGCGAGCACCGGAAGAGAGCCTGAGATGAGTGAATCGCACATCGAGCTGAGCACACCGGCCACGGGCAGCCACGGGCCGGGGCGAAGGCGCTCGGCGTCCGAGCTGAAGGCAATCGCCGAACAGGCCGGTACCGAATTGGCCGAGGCCGCCCCTGAGCAGCTGGCGGCCTGGGCGCACGAGGTGTTCGGCGAGGCCCTCGTCGTGGCCTGCTCGATGGCCGGCGACACCGTGCTGCCCCATCTGGTCTCGCGTTTCGCGCCCGGCGTCGATGTTCTCTTCCTCGACACCGGCTACCACTTCGCCGAGACGATCGGCACCCGTGACGCCTTGGCAGCGGTGATCGACGCGCACATCATCGACGTGCTGCCCCGGCAGAGCGTCGCGCAGCAGGATGCCCAGTACGGCGAGAGGCTCTATTCCCGCGATCCCACGCTGTGTTGCGCCTTGCGCAAGGTCGAGCCGATCAACCGGGAACTGGCCGGCTACGAGGCCTGGGTGACCGGCATCCGGCGCGAGGACAACGCATTGCGTGCCCACGCGGGGCTCGTCGAGTGGGACCAGACGCACGAGATGGTCAAGATCAACCCACTGGCCGCCTGGAGCTTCGACGACCTCACCGACTACGCCTCGAGGCACCACGTGCCGATCAACCTGCTGCTCGCCGAAGGCTATCCCTCCATCGGCTGCGAACCCTGCACCCGCCCGGTGGCACCCGGCGAGGATCCCCGATCGGGACGCTGGGCCGGCGTGGCCAAGACAGAATGCGGGATCCACCTATGAACGCACCGCTGAGCGCGCCTCCCCTGAGCCATCTTGGCGCACTCGAGGGCGAGGCCATCCACATCATCCGTGAGGCGGTCGGCGAGCTGGAACGCCCTGTACTGCTGTTCAGCGGCGGCAAGGATTCCGTCGTCATGCTGCACCTGGCCTCCAAGGCCTTCTGGCCGGGGAAGGTGCCTTTCCCCCTGCTGCACGTGGACACCGGGCACAATTTCCCCGAGGTGCTCGCCTACCGCGACGCCGTGGTCGCGAAGCTCGGGCTGCGCCTGGTGGTCGCCAGGGTGCAGGACTACATCGACGACGGCCGTCTCCAGGAGCGACCCGACGGCACGCGCAATCCCCTGCAGACCCAGCCGCTGCTCGATGCGATCGCCGAGAACCGGTTCGACGCGGTCTTCGGCGGCGGACGCCGCGACGAGGAGAAGGCCCGCGCCAAGGAGCGGGTGGTGAGCCTGCGCGACGAGTTCGGTCAATGGGATCCGCGCAATCAGCGTCCCGAGTTGTGGAACCTGTACAACCCGCGCCACCGCGCCGGGGAGCACGTCCGGATCTTCCCGCTGTCGAACTGGACAGAACTCGATGTCTGGCAGTACATCGCCTCCGAGCACATCGAACTGCCAAGCCTGTACTTCGCCCATGACCGCGAGGTCTTCGAGCGCAACGGGATGCTGCTGCCGGTCTCGCCGGTGACCGCTCCCCGGGCCGGTGAGCAGGTCAGCGTGCGGCGCGTGCGCTATCGCACCATCGGCGACATGTCGTGCACCGGAGCAGTCGAATCCGAGGCGTCGACGATCGACGAGGTGCTCGTCGAAGTGGCCACCACGAGAATCACCGAGCGCGGCGCCACCCGGGCCGACGACAAGCTGTCCGAGGCCGCCATGGAAGATCGCAAGAAGGAGGGCTACTTCTGATGAGCACCACCACGACCGCGCCGGCGCCGGGCGCCAGCGAGCACGATCACCTCACCGCAACGAGCCCGGCCCCACAGCCGCGGGTGCTGCTGCGCCTGGCGACCGCGGGCTCCGTGGACGACGGCAAGTCCACCCTTGTCGGACGGCTCCTGCACGACTCGAAGTCGATCCTGGCGGATCAGCTGGCCGATGTCGCACGGGTGAGCGAGGCGCGCGGCCTGGAGCATGTCGACCTGGCCCTGCTCACCGACGGGCTGCGGGCCGAACGGGAGCAGGGCATCACCATCGACGTCGCCTACCGCTATTTCGCCACCGCCAAGCGCAGCTACATCCTTGCCGACTGCCCCGGGCACGTTCAGTACACCCGCAATACCGTGACGGGTTCGTCCACAGCCGATGTGCTCGTGCTCCTCATCGACGCCCGGCACGGCGTGCTGGAGCAGACTCGCCGTCATCTCGCGGTGGCTGCGCTGCTGCGCGTCCCGCAGGTGGTCGTTGCCGTCAACAAGATCGACCTGGTCGGCTATGACCGGACCGTCTACGAGAAGGTCGCCGCCGAGGTCCGCGCGGTGAGCGCCGGGCTGGGCATCGAGGACATCACGACAATTCCCACAGCGGCCCTCACGGGCGACAATATCGTGCATACCTCGGACACCATGTCCTGGTACCACGGCCCGAGCCTGCTGCAGTTGCTCGACGGCATGCTGCCCAGCACGGACCCCGTCGAGGGCTTCCGCTTCCCAGTCCAGCTGGTGCTGCGCCCGCAGTCGAGCGCACTCGACCCCCGCCAGATCGAGTACCGCGGCTACGCCGGTCAGCTCACTGCGGGACAGGTCCATGTCGGCGACGAGGTGGTGGTGCTGCCCTCAGGGCTGAGCTCCCGGATCGCCGGCATCGACCTGGCCGGCCGTCAACTCGACAGTGCAGTGGCGGGACAGTCGGTGGCGCTGCGCCTCACCGATGACATCGATGCTCCCCGTGGCTCCCTCATCTCGTCTGCCGCGGACGCTCCCCGACCCGTGACGACTCTCGACGCGATGGTCTGCTGGGTGGCCGAGCAGCCTTTGCAGGTGGGCTCGCGCGTCCTGCTCAAGCACGGCTCGACGACGGTGAAAGCCGTCGTGGACCAGATCAAGGGCAGGCTGGATCTCGCGACGATGAGCCCGGCACCTGCCCAAGCCCTGGCACTCAACGACATCGGCCGGATCTCGGTGCGGCTGGCCGGCCCGGTGATGGCCGAGAGCTACCTCGAGACCCGCCACGGCGGGGCGTTCGTGCTCGTGGATCCGCAGTCGGGCTGGACCCTGGCAGCAGGCATGGTGCGCGGCCACGAGGCCTTCGGCGATTCCTTCACGCCACCCGACGACTGGCAGATCTGAGCTGGGCCGCCCAGCCACTCAGGCGCGGCCGGGTCCTGGCCGCCGCGCTCAGCCTCGGGCGCCGGAGGCCACGTCGTGTTCCGGCGCCTCCTGCGCCTCGAGCTCATTGAGCTGGGCGACACGCCGGGCGTGACGCCCACCGGCAAACGTCGCACCGAGCCAGGCATCCACGATGGCCTCGGCAAGCCCGGTCCCGATCACACGCCCGCCCAACGCCAGGGCGTTCGCCTCGTTGTGGGAGCGGGCCATGCTCGCGGAGTAGACATCGGAGACGATGGCGCAGCGCACGCCACGCACCTTGTTGGCGGCAATCCCGATGCCGATGCCGGTTCCGCACACCAAGATCGCCAGATCGGCGTCGCCACTGGCAACCTTGCGTGCCGCCGCCGCACCGTAGATCGGGTAGTCAGTGCGCTGCGGAGAGTGAGTGCCCACGTCGAGGACCTCATGCCCCAGGCTGCGCACGTACTCAACCAGGTGCTCTTTCAGTTCGAACCCGGCATGGTCACTACCCAGGACAATACGCATGGTCTTCCTCCCACGGTCTGCGACATTGTGAGCCGCACCCAATTGTTGCGCGCGCATCGTCGTGCACGCGAGTCGGCGCCCCGGTGCTGCCCGCTCAGCAGGCACCCCGGCGTCACGAATGGTGGACGGGCGGCTAACCGGCGGCCTGCGGCGCATCCCAGACCGCCAGCCAGCGCCACAGCGGCACGCGGCGCACATCGACCCCGGGCAGCGCCCGCTCGAGCAGCGCACGGGTGTCCGCCCAGCCCAACTCGGGCTTCGCGGTAAGGGTGTCGGCTTCGACGTAGTGGGCTCTCTGCCGCCACCAGGCGTTGAGGACCACATCGCGCAGCTCGGTGACCAGATGATCGGGGCGCCACGAGCGACGCGCCAATCCGAGCACCACGATACGTCCCCCGGGGCGCAGCACTCGGCGCATCTCCGCCAGCGCCAGACGGGCATTCATATGATGCAGTGCAGCAACGCAGACCACGGCATCGAAGCTGCCGGCCGGGTAGGGCAGCTGCTGACCATCGGCCAGCACGAAGTGCGTGCCGGGGCCGTCCTTCGGGAGCGCCGGGGCGTCGATGTCGATGCCGAGAACCTCGTGGCGCGCCGTGCCTTCCGGGGAGCTCTGGGCTGGCTGAGCGCCGTCGATCTCCCGGTCGGTGGCGTCCACCTGCCCGGTGGCCAGGAAACGAGCCAGGCTTCCGTCGCCGCAGCCGACGTCGAGCACGAGATGACGGCCATCGAGCAGTTCGGCGATCCGCGGGTAGTAGTGACTGTTGTGATTCCACTGAGCCGCGAAGGGGTGCCTGCTCGCCGACGGTGAGCTGCTCATCGCCCGATCACCCCAGCCCCACCCCGACCAGCCGCCCGATCCCGTAGGTGACGGCCATCGCCACGAAGCCCCCGAGCACATTGCGGATCGTTGCCGCCGCCGAGGGCGAGCGTCCGAGCCGAGAACTCACGATTCCGGTGAGCGCCAGAGCAATTCCGACCGCGACGACAGTGGCCACATACCGCAGCGTGCCGGGTACGAAGAGAATGAACATCAGCGGGACCAGGGCGCCGACCGAAAAACTCACCATGCTCGCCCCCGCGGCCTGCCAGGGGTTGGCGATCTCGTCCATGTCGATGCCCAGTTCGACCTCGGCGTGCGCCGCCAGCGCGTCGTGGGCCGTGAGTTCCACCGCCACCCGGTGGGCCAGCTCGTGCGACAAGCCCTTCTGCTCATAGAGCCCGGTCAGCTCGGCAAGCTCGCCGCCCGGGTCGGTGGCCAGCTCGGTGCTCTCCTTGCGCAGCATGGCGCGTTCGGAGTCGCGCTGGGTGCTCACCGATACATATTCCCCGGCCGCCATGCTCAGGGCGCCCGACACCAGCCCGGCAACCCCGGCCACCAGAATGCTCGAGCGCGCAGTGGTGGCACCCGCGACGCCCATGACGAGACCGGCAACCGAGACGATCCCGTCGTTGGCACCCAGCACACCGGCCCGCAACCAGTTGAGCTTGGTCGCCGTGGTGCGCTGGGCGTCCTCGACCTGCTGCCATTGGGCGACGCTCATGCCGAGCGCCTTCTTCTGTTCCTCAGGTGTCACCGTTCCCCCTACCGCGCTCCGCCGTCAGGTGGTGATCCACTGGCCGTGGCATCCGCCTGCGGTGGCGCATTGAGCCACGACATGTCCTCTCGTGCGCGGGCACCCGACGGGGCACGTGCCTGCGCACAGGACCATCGTACCACGTAGCATGCTGAGCAGGACTGTGGACAAGCATTTCGGGGGCTGCGATGGCGACGACGACACGACTGGCACGGCAAATCCGGACGCCCGAACCGAGCTGGACCCGGCACACCGGAGTCGTGATCGTCGGGGCCGGCGCTGCCGGCCTGAGCGTCGCGGCCCGCCTGCTCGGCTCCCAGCTGCCAGCAGTACTGGTGAGCCGCCAGACCCTGGCAGCCTCGGCCACCTCCTGGTCGCTGTCCCAGGGAACCCGATGGCGCACTGCCGAGGACATCGATGCCTGGGTGGCGCAGACCGGGGGGCTGGCCGATCGGGCAGCCGCGCAGGCCCTGCTGAGCAGAGCTCCCGAGGTCTTCGCGCAACTCGACAGCTGGGCAGACAGCTTCGACACCCGCCACGCCGACCCCCGCCAGCCGGCCGGCACCCAGCTTCAGCGCACCTTGTCAGCCGTGGTGCGCACGGGGGCCGCAGCACCAGCAAGCAACCTGCGGATCGACACCGACCGCAGAGCGGTGGACGTGCTCACCGATGGCGGCGGCCACGTCGCGGGACTGCGGGTGCTGGGACGCGACGGGCTGATCGGTGACTACCTGGCGCCAGTCGTCGTGCTGGCCAGCGGCGGCGCTGGCCAGCTGTGGTCCGCGACCACCGCGCCGCGTTCGGCAACCGGGGACGGGCTGGCCATGGCGCTGCGCGCCGGTGCGGCGCTGCGCGACCTGGAGTTCACCCATTTCGCGCCCACCGCCCTGGCCGCCTCGGCACGCGTCCACCTGCCCGGGGAGCCGCTCGTGGAACTCGGCGCCGCCCTGCGACGTGCTGGGGCACGGATCGTGGACGACCAGGGCCGTCCGGTGCTGGACGAGCTCGGCCCGCTGGATTCCGTGGCCGAACCGGTCCTGGCGATGGCCATCCACGATGCGCGCAGTGCCCGCGGCGGCTCGGGGCTGTTCCTCGATGCGCGCGGTATCGGGGCTCAGAGTTGGGGCCTGTACCCCTACCTGGCCACCGCCCGCGCCTGCCGTGAGCAGGGGGTTGACCCGGTCTCCGCGCCCCTGCCGATCCGGCCCGCAGCGCAGTCACTGGTGGGGGGCATCGCCGCCGATGCCGACGGGGAAACCGAGGTGCCCGGCCTGTTCGCCGCCGGCGAGGTGTCCTGCACCGGGGCGCTGGGGGCCGGTGGCGCTGCCGACGCCCAGATCGCCTGGGCTCTGGTCTCCGGCATCTCGGTGGGCTCGAAGCTGAGCGGCGCACCCCTGCCGTCATGTGGTGCCCCGGTGGCCCGAGAGTCCGAGGGCTGCTCGCCGGCCAGCACCCTTCCGGGCATCCGCACGGCCTCCGAGGGGGCGCTGGGGCTGAGTCGCGAGCACGAGCGTTTGCGCAAGGCGTCCGACTTCTTGGCCCGGCTGCCCGGCGACGACGACTTCGGCGAGCTCGGCCTCACCGCCACCAATCTGCGCGCGGTCGGCGCAGCGATGGCCGCCGCCGCCATCGCGCGCCCCGAAACCAGGGGATGGCACCGCCGTATCGACCATCCCCAGAGCAGTCCGAAGTGGGAGCGGACGATCCGGGTGGCCTGCGATGCCTCGGGCACGCTGCACGTGACGAGCAGTCCGGTGGCGAGCTGAACCGGCTCACATGCCGTCTGGGGAGCTGCCGTCCCGATCCTCGTCAGTGGCGTGGGTGGCCTCGGTGCGTTTGAGGGCGCGGTAGGCGCGCCCGTCGGCCAGGGCGCTTCGTCCATCGGGAATCGAGAAGGCGACCGCAACCACCCCCAGCGTGATGATGCCGGCCACCACGAGCAAGGACTCGACGCTGAATCGATCGGCGAGCGGTCCGAAGACCAGCATGCCCACGGGCATCCCGAGCGCGAAGACGATCGAGATGAAGCTGAACACCCGGCCCATGTACTCGGGGGCGATCTTCTCCTGGAGCAGGGTCATGGCCGGGGTCGAGAAGAACGGCACCGCCGCCCCGGTGCAGAACATGAAAACGTAGAAGGGCCACAGATTCGTGGACAGTCCCAGCGCGATGGACAGCAGTCCGAAGCAGATGCAGGCGACGAGGATCATGTGCTCTCGGGAGCGGCGGGTGAACCAGGCCGAGATCGCGCCGCCAGCCAGCATCATCCCTGCCGAGAAGGTGATCTCCAGCACAGTGAGCATCCACACCTCGTCACCGAAGCTGCGGGTGACCATGAGCGGGGTGAGGAACGACGGTGCCCCGGTGAGCACGAAGATGATCGCGTACACCGTCATCACCCAGCGCACGACCCGGTTGCCGAAGGCGTAGCGCACTCCCTGTGTCAGATCGGCCAGATAGGAGCTCGCCCCCGCAGTCGGGCTGCGCAGCGTGGGGACCGGGATGAATGCGAGGATCGCGATCCCGATGGCGGCGGTGACGACGTCGACGAAGAAGGTCGGCACGATGCCGCCGGCCGCGAAGACCGCCCCCGCGGCGGCGGGGGCCAGCAGCGCCATGGCGGACTGGATCGTCGTATTGATGCCGTTGATGCGCAGCAGATGCGCCTGGGGCACGAGCTGCGGGATCACCGCCGAGACTGCCGGTGTCTGGAAGCCGGCTCCCACCGAGCGCACTGCGACGGCGGCATAGATGAGCCACAGGTCGGTATGTCCGGCGTTCATCACGAGCGCCAGAACCAGCGTCGTGAGCGCGATCGTTGCGTCGGAGCAGATGATGAGCACCTTGCGGTTGACGCGGTCGGCCAGGGTGCCACCGAACAGCGAGACCAGCGCCTGGGGCACGAAGGCGAACACGGAGTAGGCCATCATGACGGTGCCGGACTTCGTCTCGAGCGTGAGATACCACATGACGGCGTACTGCACGAGCATCGACCCGAACAGCGACACGCTCTGGCCGGTCAGGAACAGCGCTATGCGCCGCTTCCACACAGGATCGGTGCCCGGGACCGCGGCGGCAGGCTGGGGAGCCTGGGATGGTGTGGGGTTCTCGAGCGGGGGGTTCTCCACTCGACCCAATCTAGCGACCGCCACCGACACGATTCGATGAGCCGGCAGTGCCGGGGCAAGGGCCTGGTCAGCCGAGCAGCCAGTCCACCTCGTTGACGAGGAAGCGCGCTCTGCTCGGCGAGCTGTAGGAGCGGGCGTTGTGCCCCATCCCGTCGTAGATGACATTGTCGCCGTTCAGCCAGCCCATCACCTCCCAGTGCTCCGAGAGCTCGTGGCGCACCAGGGGGACGCTGGTGGGGTGCACCTCGAGCCCGCTGTAGCGCTCGTCGTAACAGCTCACCGGGACGCAGCCGGCCCAGATCGGGTGCCCGACGGTTTCGGGACAGGGCTCGAAGGTGGCGACACTGCGCTTGGGATGCCATGAGCTGCCGCGGATCCACTGGCCTCCCAGCAGCGCGGGCCACTCGGGCCAGTCGGGGAAGGCGTTGCTCGCGGTGTGCAGGCCCAGCACCCGGCCCCCCTCGCGGATCCAGGCGCCGAACTCGGCTTGGGCTGCGCTCCACCGCGCGTCCGGTGCGAGGTTCACCTCGGGATTGCCCCCGAGATTCACCACCACGAGATCCACATGCCGCAGCCCGGTGAGCGCCGCGGGCTCGTCGAGTTGTACGTCGACGCCATGTCCCTGCGCGGCGAGGATCTCGCTCACCGCGGCGGATGTCTCCTCGAAGGGATGCCAGGGATCGGCGTATCGGTCGTGACCGGTCACCACGCGGATGTGGGCCATCTCGTTGTCCTTCCCCTTGTTTCCCCGAGCCGAGGCCGTCGCCCACCAGTCAAGCACGTCCGTGCCGCCGGGTACCGGCTGGTACTGGCCGGCACCACCGGCTAGTGCATCGCCGGCTGCGGAACGGCAGCACCGACCTCGGGATCGAGGGGCGAATCGGTGTCGAAATCGCAGCTCCATTCGGCCAGCCCATCACCGCCGGCGTTCTTGAAAGCCGTCGCGATCATCAGCTTGATGCGGTTGAGCTGGTTTACCTCGGAGGCACCGGGATCGTAGTCGATCGAGGTGATGTTTGCCTGGGGATACTGCGCCCGCAGTTCCTTGAACATGCCGCGTCCTACGACATGATTGGGCAGGCAGGCGAATGGTTGCGCGCAGATGACGTTGGGGCAGCCGTTCTCGATGAGGTGGATCATCTCGGCCACGAGCAGCCAGCCCTCTCCCGCCTGGGTGCCCAGCGAAATCACCTGCTGGGCCTTCTGCGCCATCGTCTCGATGCCCTCGGGCACCTCGAACTTGCCGTGGGACGAGGCGAGCGCCTTGTTGGCGGTCTTCTGGAAACGCTCGATGTACCACAGCGCCAGCTTCTTGACATGCCGTGAGTTCTTGCCGATCCCGAAGTTCTCCCAGCGCCAGTCCCCGGTGGCGAGGCTCTGCAGGAAGAAGCCCAGCAACCCGGGCAGCGCAGCCTCGCATCCCTCGCGCTCGATGACGTCGATGACATTGTTGTTGGCATCGGGCTGGAATTTCACCAGGATCTCACCGACCACCCCCACGCGGGGCTTGCGCGGGATGTCGAGGAGTGGCAGCGCATCGAACTCCTCGACCAGATGGCTGCACAGCCAGCCGAAACTGAGCCTGCGCCCCTCGATCGCCGAGTGCGCGGGATTGGCCAGGTACTCGGTGATCAGCGCATTCCAACGCTGGTAGAGGGCCGTGGCCGAGCCCTGCTCGCGTTCATAGGGACGGACCCGCAGCAGCACCTCCTGGAGCATGTCCATGAGCACGAGCCCCTGGATCGCCCCGTGCACAAGCCCCGGCGTGAGGGTGAATCCTGGATTGGACTCCAGGCCCTGCGCCGACATCGCGAGCACGGGCACCTGCGAGAATCCGGCCGAGGCCAGCCCGCGGCGCAGCATGCCGACATAGTTGGTGGCCCGGCACATGCCCCCGGTCTGGGTGATGCCCACCACGGAGTGCTCGGGATCGGCACCTCCGCTCACGAACTTGTTGACCAACTGCCCGATCACCATGATCGCGGGGAAACAGGCATCGTTGTTCACATACTTCAGCCCGCACTCCAGGTCCTCGCGCTCGGCATGCTCGAGCACCTCCATCCGGTAGCCGAATCGCCCGAACAGCGGGGCGATCGCCTTGAAGTGCAGGGGCGCCATCTGCGGCACGTAGATGGTGTGGGTGGCGCGCATCTGCTTCGTGAAGGGGGGCGTGACGCTGGCCGGTACCGCAATGGGCTCGCAGGTGTCGATCTCGCTCGACGCAGGGCGCTCGGCGGCAGCCGCCTGGAGCGAGCGCAGCCGGATCTTCGCAGCCCCCAGATTGGAGATCTCGTCGATCTTGAGCACCGTGTACACATCACCGCCCTGCTCCAGGATGTCCTGCACCTGGTCGGTGGTCACCGCGTCGAGGCCGCAGCCGAACGAGTTGAGCTGGACGAGACTGAGATCGGGCATGGCACGCACCTGCCCGGCCGCCTCGTAGAGCCGGGTGTGATAGGCCCACTGGTCACGGACCCGCAGCGGACGCTGGAAGCCGGTGTGGCGCAGCTCCGAGGTGAGGGCGTCCTCGCTGAGCACCACCATGCCGAGCTGGTTGATGGTCTCGGGGATCCCGTGGTTCACCTCGGGGTCGATGTGATAGGGGCGCCCGGCCAGCACGATGCCGCGCATCTTGTTCTCGCGCATGTACTGCAGGGCCCGGTCGCCCTCGGCCTTCACATCGGCATGCACCTGGTCGAGTTCCTCGAAGCCGGCCGCCACGGCGCTCTTCGCCTCGGCAAGGCTGACATTCCAGTCGGCGAAGATCTCCACCAGCCGGCGAGCCAGCGTGTCCGGGTCGTCCAGGCTCACGAAGGGATCGAGGAAGCGCACCCCAGGGGCACGCAGCCGCTCCACGTTCTTCGCAAGCACCTGGGGGTAGAACGCCACGATGGGGCAGTTGAAGCAGTTGTCGGCCTCGGCGATCTGGCGCTGCTCATAGCTGACGCAGGGCATGAAGATCGTCGTGATGCCGTGGTCGAGCAGCCATTCGACGTGCCCATGGGCAAGCTTGGCCGGGTAGCAGACGTTCTCGGAGGCGATCGACTCCATGCCCGACTCGAACAGCTCGTGATTCGAGCGTCCCGACAGCATCACCTTGAAGCCGAGCGAGGTGAGCACGGTGAACCACAGCGGGTAGTCCTCGTACATGCCCAGCGCCCGCGGGATCCCGATCGGCCCGCGGACCGCCCGGTCGTCGGTGAGCCGTCGGTAGCCGAAGTAGCGCTTGTACTTGTAGTCGTAGAGATTCGGCACGGCCGACTTCGCGGGCCGGGCCTGCAAGGAGGCCCCCCTCTCGCACCGATTGCCCGAGACCTGGCGCGACCCGTCGTCGAATGCGGTGATGGTGAGCTTGCAGTGGTTCTGGCACAGCTTGCAGATGCGCTGGGCGCTCGTGACGGCGAACTCGTCGAGACGCCGGTGCATGAGCGCCGAAACCGCCCCGGGCTGGGCATGTGCCTTCGCGATGAGCGCCGCGCCGTAGGCTCCCATGTGGCCGGCGATGCTGGGTCGGGTCACCTGGATACCAGTGAGCAGCTCGAAGGCGCGCAGCACGGAATCGTTGAGGAAGGTACCGCCCTGGACGACCACGTGGTCGCCGAGTTCACCGGCGTCGCGCAGCTTCATCACCTTGTAGAGGGCATTGCGCACCACGGAATAGGACAGTCCGGCCGAGATGTCGCCGATGCCGGCGCCCTCCTTCTGGGCCTGCTTGACCGAGGAATTCATGAAGACCGTGCAGCGGCTGCCCAGATCGACCGGTGCGGTGGACTCGGCGCCCACCTGGGCAAAATGGCGCACATCGGTGCCCATCGTCTCGGCGAAGGTCTGCAGGAAGGATCCGCAGCCGGCCGAGCATGCCTCGTTGACCGCGATGGAGTCGACGACGCCGTTGCGGATCTTGAGGAACTTCATGTCCTGGCCGCCGATGTCGACGACGCTCGTGACCTCGGGGCACAGCACCTGGGCGGCCCGGAAGTGCGCCATCGTCTCGATCTCGCCCTCGTCGGCGTGCAGCGCGGTCTTCACCAGTTCCTCGCCGTAGCCGGTGACGCAGGTCCGCGCGATGGTGGCACCGGGGGGCAGGGCGCCGAGCACGCTGCGGGCGATCCCGACCGCCGCCGCCACCGGGTCGCCCTGGTTGGAGTCGTAGCTGGAATGCACGATACGGCCCTGCTCGTCGAGCAGTACCGACTTGATGGTGGTCGACCCGGCGTCGATCCCGAGATAGAGCCCGCCGCTCGCCTCGCAGATGTCAGCATGCGGTACCGGGCTCGCCGCGTGGCGGGCATCGAACTCGGCACGCTCGCCGGCGTCCATGAACAAGGGCCGCATCGTCTTGGACGCCACCGCGATCTTGTTGGCGCTGTCGAGTTCGGCCGCCAGGTGGGGCAGCGAGAGGGCAGGGCCACCGGCCAGGAAGGCGGCGCCGATGGCGACATAGAGCTGGGCGTCCGCTGGGGTGACGTAGTCCTGCACGCGGTCGCCGAGCACCCGGCGGAAGGCCTCGCGCAATTGCGGGAGGAAGTGCAGGGGCCCGCCCAGGAAGATCACCCGGCCGCGGATCGGGCGCCCACAGGCCAGTCCGGCGACCGTCTGGGTGGCAACGGCCTGGAAGACGCTCGCGGCAATATCGCAATGGGCTGCACCCTGGTTGAGCAGGGGCTGCACGTCGGTCTTCGCGAACACGCCACAGCGGCTCGCAATGGGATAGAGGTTCTCGTAGCGAGAGGCCAGTTCGTCGAGCCCGGACGCATCGGTGTGCAGGAGGGAGGCCATCTGATCGATGAAGGCGCCGGTGCCCCCGGCGCACGAGCCGTTCATCCGCTGTTCGGGCGTGGGGTGCAGGTAGGTGATCTTGGCGTCCTCGCCGCCCAGTTCGATGACGACGTCGACATCGGGATTGAGGCGCTCGATCGCAGCGGTGGCAGCGATGACTTCCTGGTGGAAGTCAATGCCCATGAGCTGAGCGACTCCCAGGCCCCCCGAGCCGGTCATCGCGACGCGGAAGACACCATCGGGGAAGCGATCCCGGATGTCGAGCAGGAGTCTTTTCATCTCGCCGCGGACATCGGCGTTGTGACGCCGGTAATCGCTGAGCAGGATCTCCTCGCCGCGCATGACGACGGCCTTCACCGTGGTCGAGCCGACGTCCAGGCCCAAGCGCAAGTCATCATCGGTCATCGCGTTGACCACCTCACCGTTTGGAGGGTCGTGCATCCAAAAGTAGAATGCTCGTTCTGTTTGTCATCGTAGCTGTCCGGCCAGACGCCACGACAGGGGGGTGGAATTGCGCCGGAATTCCACCCCACCACCCCCTTCGGTGCCACACTCGCACAGTGCCGTCACTTCTCCAGGTCTCTTCCGAGGCCAATGTCTCGCTGTTCTGGGTGCTGCTGGCGGCGGTCCTCGCGCCTGTCATCACCCGCCTCACACGCAAGCTGATCCCCCAGGTCGTGTGCCTGCTCGGCCTCGGAGTGCTCATCGGCCCGTCGATGCTGGGACTCGGGGACCCCCACGGGCTCGAGATGCTCAAGCAACTCGGCCTGGGCCTGCTCTTCCTTTCCGCGGGCTACGAGATCGATCCGGGCGAGTTGCAGGGACGCCAGTTCCGCAAGGCCACCATCACCTGGTCCGTGAGCCTGGCGCTGGCCATCGGGCTCGCGCTCATCGTGCTGCGCGACCAGCCGTGGCTGAGCGCCGTGGCCCTGGCCATCGCCCTGAGTTCGACGGCTCTGGGCACGCTGCTGCCCATTCTGCGCGAGAACGGCCTGCTCGACTCCGCCCTGGGCCGCGCCGTGCTCGCCCATGGCACGGTCGGGGAACTCGGCCCGGTTGCCGCCATGGCGCTGGTGCTGTCCGGCAACGGACCGTGGATCGGCGGGCTGCTGCTCATCGGCTTCGGGCTGTTGACGGTCTTCCTGGCCTGGTTCACCCGCCGCCATGCCCGACGAGTGGCCGAACGCATGGTCACCGCTGCCGTGGCGCGCGAGCAACCCGACATCGAACGCTTCCGCGAGTGGTTCGTCCACACCGGGCAGCATCAGCTCACCCAGGGGCTGCTCCGCCTCATCATGCTGCTCCTCACCGGGTTGATGGCTCTGGCATCGCTCTTCGACATCGACGTAGCGCTGGGAGCGTTCATGGCCGGCCTGTGCCTGCGGCTCATCGTCGGGAAGGACACCGAACCGCTCGACAGGCGGATCGGTGTGCTCGCCAACAGCTTCTTCATCCCGGTCTTCTTCGTCACGAGCGGAATGGCGATCGACCTGGCCGAGGTGGGGGCGCATCTGTGGATCATGTTCGCAGCGCTGGGCATCGTGCTGCTCACCAGGGGACTGCCCGTCTGGCTGGCCGAGCGATTCACCGACACCGGGTCTGGTCTCACAACCTCCTCGCAGCGCCTCCAGCTGGCCCTGTACGCCTCCGCCGGGCTGCCCATCATCGTGGCCGTCACCGAAATCGCCATCGGCCAGCAGATCATGAGCCAGGCGCTGGGCTCGTGCCTCGTCGCAGCCGGCGCGCTCAGCGTGCTGATCTTCCCCTTGGTGGCCAAACGTCTGGGCCAGCCCACGGCACGTCAGCGCAAGGCGAGCGGCTGAGAGGGCCGCCGCACCGGCGGCCAACCTCAACCTCGATGTCAGGACATATGTACTTTCGACTATCCTGACCGCAACATCGAGGGAGGGGGCCATGTCGTTGCGCGTCCTCACCATCTGCACGGGCAATATCTGCCGGTCCCCCGCCGCAGCCGCCCTCCTGGGCGCGAGTTTCCCGGGCACCCTCGAGATCTCGAGTGCGGGGATCCGCGCCGTCGAAGGCGCCGACATCGACCCGCAGATCCGCGAGCTGCTGGCCGGCCAAGAGCTGTTCCCTGCGCTCCACCGGGCACACACTGTCACTGTGTCGGAGCTGTCCGGCGCCGATCTGATCCTCACCATGACCGCCGGGCAACGCGGCATGGTCCTCGAGCTCGTTCCTCGGGCGCTGCACAGAACGTTCACGCTCAAGGAGTTCGCGCGGATCAGTGCCGACATCGTCACGGACCACACGGTCGCATGGGCTCCTCGCGCCGACGAGGAGTCGCGGCTGACCCGAATGATCGAGTGCGCATCCCGGTTCCGCGGCCGCTCGAGCCGTCAGGGCAGCGACGATGTGGACGACCCCTATCTCGGCACGCCCAAGGACTATGCCCAGGCCTTCCACGAGATCCGCGAGGCGATCGAGACCATCCACGCCGCCGTGCGCAGCTGATCCCAGCCGCGGGCTCGGACCGGGGAACTCACTGCCCGGACATCGCAGTGGCCCGACTGGGGACGGTTCCGCTTCTCCGGTGCGCTTCCACCTGAACGCGCGAGGCCGACTCCGGTCCCGCCGGGCGATGTGAGGAGCCGTAGCCGTAACCATAACCATCGTGATGGTCGTCCAGCCTGTTCACCACGACACCGAGCACCTTTGCGTCAACCTGCCGCAGTGATTCCAGAGCGGTCGACATCTCGGGGCGCCTCAATTTGTTGGCGCAGGCCACGAAGAGCACCCCGCTCGTGAAGCGGGTGAGCACCACGGTGTCGGTGACGGGCAGCACCGGCGGAGTGTCGATGATGACGATGTCGTAGGCATCGGCCATTTCCTTGATCAATCCGGCCATCTGGTCGGAGCCCAGCAACTCGCTGGGATTGGGGGCGCGATGTCCCAGCGGCAGCACATCAAGAGTGGTGTCCAGCCATGGCTGGACAACCTCCTCGAGACGGGCGCTGCCCACGAGGACAGTCGTCAACCCGACGTGCGACTCGATGCCCATGGTGCGAGCCACCGACGGGTTGCGCAGATCGGCGTCCACCAGCAGCACCCGCACACCGGTGGCCGCGAGCGCCACCGCGGTGGCCACGGAGGTGGTCGTCTTGCCCTCACCCGGTATGGCCGAGGTGAACTGGAAGACGCAGCCCCGAGCGGTGGCGGTGGCGAACTGCAGATTGGTCCGCAACCGGCGGACCGCCTCGGCCCACGGCGTGGTGGTGTCCGCGTTCCCGATGAGGCCGGCCCGGTCGTCGGCGCCGGCCGAGGGCAACGAGCCGATGAGCGGCACACCGAAGCGCTCCACATCACCCCGCGTTCGCACCCGGGTGTCGACGCTCTCCACGAGAAACGCCAGAGCAATGCCCAGCACGCTGCCGATGAGCACACCGAGCGCGATGTTCCGCAGCGGTTGAGGGCTCGACGGCGCGATCGGAAGGTTCGGTGCCGCGATGGTGCTCACCTTGATGAAGGCCGTTCCGTCGGCGCGGACCGGCGAGAGGCCCTCGACGACGGTGACCAGCTGATTCGACAGCTCCCCGGCGATGAGCTGGGCGGACTGGGGCGACGCAGCCTCGACACTGAGATCCATGACAACGGTGTTCGCACCGACTGTCGCCGTGATGCGCTGAGCCAGCTTGGCGGGGGTGACACCCAGGTCGAGCTTGTCGATCACCGGTTGCAGGACGCTGCGCGAGGTGGCCACCTGAGCGAAGGACTTCATCTGCTGCTGGGTGAATGACGAACCCTCGTTGATGTCCGCATTGGACTGGGCACCAGTGGTGGCAAAGAAGAGCTGCGTCTGGGAGGTGTACTTCCTCGGCATGAGGACCGTCGCAAGAACCGAGACCCCGACAGCAACGACGAGACCCAGCACCGCCCACCGCCACCGCTTGCGCAGCACCTCTATGCAGTCATGCAGGTCCATCGAGAGCCTCTCCTGGATGGATGGTGAGTTGTCGGCAGCGTATCAGCGCCCTTGCAGGGCGCGACGCGGCCCCAGGCCCGAGGCCGAGGTGCGCGAGTGGGTCACCATGCCAGCAGGAATCATGCCAGCAGGAATGCGGCGTCAATCCATCAATAGGCCCCCGAGGGTCGCAGGACAACGCGGATGGTCTTGAGGATGATCATGATGTCGCCAATGAGCGACCAGTTCTCGACATACCTCAGGTCGAGGCGAATGCTCTCCTTGAGCGAGAGCTCGGAGCGTCCGTTGATCTGCCACAACCCCGTGATCCCGGGCTTGATGAGCAGCCTGCGGTAGTGCACACGGGTGTACTCGGACACCTCTCGAGCCACCTGGGGACGGGGCCCTACGACGCTCATCCCGCCACGCAGCACGGACCAGAACTGCGGGAGCTCGTCGATCGAGTACTTGCGCAGGATCTTCCCGATACCCGTGATCCGGGGATCGTCCTCCATCTTGAACAGCAGGGCATGCCCGCCCTGCGCCTCGATCAGCTTGTCGATCTTGGCTTCTGCGTCGACGACCATGGTGCGGAACTTGTGCACGATGATCGGCTGGCCCCGCAGGCCGATGCGCTGCTGGCGGAAGAAGACCGGGCCACCGTCATCCATCTTGATGAGGATCGCCACGACGACGAAGACCGGCGAGAGCGCCACCAGGGCGAGGCCCGAGAAGACGATGTCGAAGGCGCGCTTGAGCCACAGCCGCCAGCCGCTGAAGCGCGGCAGGTCGACATGCATGAGGGCCAATCCCTCGACATCGCTGACCCGCAGCCGGGGCCCGGCGATATCGATGAGCCTCGGCAGGAAGAGCAGGTCGATCGGGCTGCTCTCCAGATGCCAGGCGAGATTGCGAAGCTCCGAGCGGCTCAGCCCGTCGCCGACGATGATCGCCTCGTAGCAACCGCTCGACGCGACAGCGACGAGTTCGGACTTCTCGTGAAGAACAATGTCACGACCCCAGCCTGCCGAGGCTTTGCCATCCCCGACCACGCAGGCACCTTGGGGCGCATATCCCGCCTCGCGGTGACGATTAAGCGAGTGGAGAATATCGGTGATCTGCGAGGCCGATCCCACCAGCAGTGTGGGGACCAGTGCCTGGCCGGCCACTCGGCGATTCACGATGACCTGACGAACCAGCCATCGGAAAACCAGGAGCAGGACAACTCCCAGCGGAAGCGCAGTGACGAAAAGGCTGCGGGAGATCGAGGCCCGCAAGACGTACGAGGCGATTGCCCAGATACCGAAAAGTCCTAGGCTTGCCGTGACGACGCGGCGGTATTCCTCCAGGCCCGCTCCGAGATGGCGCACAGAGCGCGATCCGGCAAGGCCGAGCGCAACGGTCCAGCCAAGGACGGTGAGCACGCCGAGGAACCAGTAGGGAACGGATCCGAAACCCGACAGCGCAAAGGAATCGTCGACCCTGAAGCTGAACGAGAGGATGACCGCAGCGCTGACCGTCAGTGCATCGCCGATCTTGAGTCCCCACGCCACTATTCCGCGCCAGCCGGCTCGTGCATTCGCGAGCGGACGAGCGGGCGACCAGGGGAATGATGCTTCGGCAGGGATTTCCGGCTCTTCCCAGATGAGGGTGTAGGCGACGCAGCAGCCGTGGTGGGAGGGCGCGGCGCGTCGGTGCCCGGATAGTGGCCGAGGCCTTCCGAGGAT